>NZ_JALPZO010000067.1 GCF_023507745.1 Vreelandella olivaria
CCACGCCCCCGGTGCACTACCAGGAAACCGCGTGGGGCCTCCTGTTGGCCCCCCATCAGCCCCCGCTATGGGCGGTTATCGACGGCGTTAACTGCCGGGAGGTCATGGCGCGCCTTAGCCAAACCGATGCACAATATACCTGCCTTTACGCCTCGACGAACGCCACCACCCAAGCCACCGCCCCCTGGCTGGTACGTATTGAAGCAGACAGCGAGATCCGCCACTGGTTGGAAAGCCTACCCCAGGACCAACACTGGGGGATATTGCTGCAATCAAACGCCACCTTAAAGCAACTGCGCAGCCATTTGCGCAAGTTCACCCTGCTCTGGACCCCCGCTAACGACCAGGCCCCGGTCTACTTCCGCTTCTACGACCCCCGGGTTGCGCTGGACATGAGCCAGGCGCTGGAACCCTGGAAGCTGGCCGCCTTGATGGCCCCCTTTGAGGCCCTGATCATCCCCGCCTCGCCACATATGGTGCTGCCACCCGAGCTGACGTTAACGCCCGCCGTTGAGCTCGATACCCCGGCAAGCGAAGTGCAGGGCAGGTTAGTGCATATCGCCCTCAGCGAAGATACCCGCGCAGCCAATGGGCAAGGACGGCAGTTTTCCATTGGGGATACCGAGTACCAGCGCTTTGGCG
>NZ_JALPZO010000068.1 GCF_023507745.1 Vreelandella olivaria
CCACGCCCCCGGTGCACTACCAGGAAACCGCGTGGGGCCTCCTGTTGGCCCCCCATCAGCCCCCGCTATGGGCGGTTATCGACGGCGTTAACTGCCGGGAGGTCATGGCGCGCCTTAGCCAAACCGAAGCACACAGTACCTGCCTCTATGCGACCACAGATCCCCATACGCAATCCATCGCCCCCTGGCTGGTACGTATTGAAGCAGACAGCGAGATCCGCCACTGGCTGGAAAGCCTACCCCAGGACCAACACTGGGGGATATTGCTGCAATCAAACGCCACCTTAAAGCAACTGCGCAGCCATTTGCGCAAGTTCACCCTGCTCTGGACCCCCGCCAACGACCAGGCCCCGGTCTACTTCCGCTTCTACGACCCCCGGGTCGCGCTGGACATGAGCCAGGCGCTGGAACCCTGGAAGCTGGCCGCCTTGATGGCCCCCTTTGAGGCCCTGATCATCCCCGCCTCGCCACATATGGTGCTGCCACCCGAGCTGACGTTAACGGCCGCCATTGAACTCGATACCCCGGCAAGCGAAGTGCAGGGCAGGTTAGTGCATATCGCCCTCAGCGAAGATACCCGCGCAGCCAATGGGCAAGGACGGCAGTTTTCCATTGGGGATACCGAGTACCAGCGCTTTGGCG
>NZ_JALPZO010000069.1 GCF_023507745.1 Vreelandella olivaria
GCGCCTGTGGGAACGGGAATCTCTTGCCAGTGTTCACCGCCATCCTCGGTGCGCCAGAGGTGTGGCCCCCATCCAATGAGATACCCCCGCTGGGCATCGATAAACCGCAGTGCCGAAATATTCTGGTCTTCCGGCCAGTGCAACCGTTCCCAGGATTCCCCCTGGTCGGTGGATTTAAACAGTTGGGTCAGCTGAGGGCGATAGCGCTGTCCTGGGAGCTTATTAGCAGTACGGTCTGACCAGCCCATTGCGAGATAGAGCGTGTTCCAGTCCGGTGAAAGCCACCAGTCTGCCTGCTGCGCGGGCTCCTCAAAGCGCCGTTCAACGCCTTCCCCAAGTGAACCACCGAGGATACGCACTGTGCGGCGGTTGGCTGTTTCGCTTGGGTTATACATCCACTGTTCAGTAAACTCAGCTCGTGTTGGATCGCTTCGTTCTTCACGCGGCTTCGTAGTTACTTCAGGATTGGTAAGCTTCATGGAAAGCACTTGCTCACCCCGAATGCGGAAGTCTCCTGGCCCGTAGGGAGTATCTTCTTTCATAAAATCGCTACTAACACGCTCCCAGCTTGTGCCATGGGTAAATACCCAGTAGCCCAGTAACACCACGCCCAGCGTGATGGTGTAGCGCCACTTCATTT
>NZ_JALPZO010000070.1 GCF_023507745.1 Vreelandella olivaria
GCGCCTGTGGGAACGGGAATCTCTTGCCAGTGTTCACCGCCATCCTCGGTGCGCCAGAGGTGTGGCCCCCATCCAATGAGATACCCCCGCTGGGCATCGATAAACCGCAGTGCCGAAATATTCTGGTTTTCCGGCCAGTGCAACCGTTCCCAGGATTCCCCCTGGTCGATGGATTTAAACAGTTGGGTCAGTTGGGGGGTATAGCGCTCCCCTGGAGCTGGGTCCATGTGATAGTCCATCCACCCCGTTGCGAGATAGAGCGTGTTCCAGTCCGGTGAAATCCACCAGTCTGCCTGCTGCGCTGGCTCCTCAAAGCGCCGTTCAACGCCTTCCTCAAGTGAACCACCGAGAATGCGTACCGTGCGGCGGTTGGCCCTTTCACTAACATTACCCATCCATTCTTCTGTTGGCTCAGCCCGATTTGGGTTACTACGCTCTTCTCGTGATTTAAATGTTATTTCTGGGCTGGTTAGCTTCATTGACAGCACTTGTTCGCCACGAATGCGAAAATCCCCTGGCCCGTAGGGAGTATCTTCTTTCATAAAATCGCTACTAACACGCTCCCAGCTTGTGCCATGGGTAAATACCCAGTAGCCCAGTAACACCACGCCCAGCGTGATGGTGTAGCGCCACTTCATTT
>NZ_JALPZO010000071.1 GCF_023507745.1 Vreelandella olivaria
AGGCTGGCCCGAAGGGTGAGTCTCAGGGATGAGACGAGTAAACCCAATATGAAGTACCTATACGAACAGCGGATCAACGGCTACATCCCCGATAATCAGTTCCGCAGCCGAGATCCGAAGTTCGCCGTCCAGAAAGACAAATACGGCAAGCGCCATCAGAACCTGCCGGACAAAGGCTGGCGAGAGACGATGCCAGCCAGCGCGTTCCAATTTGATCCTGTAAAGCTAACGTGTATTTGCCCAATCAGCGAAAAACTGTCCTATCGCGGGCAACGAGAAACGGACAGTGGCAAGACTCGCGTACCCTTTGAAGGGCGCTTGCTACAATGTCGGCACTGCTCAAAGAAATACCGATGCATGCAGAACCCGCGCTCGGCCTACCATCGCAACGGTGCAGGGCGACAAGTGTCTTTTATTATCGAGAACAAACGCTTACCCAATTACACTGACTGGATGAAGCACCGAGTCGATAGCCCCAAGGGCAAAGAAATTTACAGCCATGGTATGTCAGTCGTGGAACCCGTCTTTGGAAACATTGGCACGACGAAAAGACTGAACCGCTTCAGTCTTCGGGGCAAGAAGAAAGTACAGGGCCAGTGGCAGCTTTACTGCCTGATACACAATATTGA
>NZ_JALPZO010000072.1 GCF_023507745.1 Vreelandella olivaria
GTGGGCCAAGCCCAGCGAGGAACTGTTGCGGCTCTCCGCCGAGGTGCGGCGGGTGCGCGAGGAAAACCCACAACGCCCCATCGAGGATATCTTCGCCGAGGCCTATCGGCGCCAGGGAGTCGAAGCCTGACGATGGCCAGCAAACGCAAGGGCCTGGCGGGGCCAGACCCAACCAAACCGCAGCAGGCGGGCAATGTGGAGCGCCTGCCGGGCGGCAGGCTTGTGTTTCTCGCCCCCCACCCCCTTCCCACCGGGGAACCGGCGCTCAACGAAGGGGCGGTCAGCGAGCTTAACGATACCTGGCTGGACTATGGAGCTGGTTGGCCCGGAGTCTTTGGCAATCAGCTAATCATTGCCTTGTCATTTTGGTCTTTTCTTATAGTCGTCTTTGTTTTTCCGATGATACTGTACCCATTTGTCTCAGAAATAGTCTTTCGCGTTTTTGTGGACGAAGCGATTAGAAACGGCTTTATTGCGGTATTGATTGGGCTATCAGTAGGTATATGGGCCACTATTGAGGTCTATTCGAAGCGCAAGAAAGTAATCCCTGCGCGTTTTCACCGACAGCGCCGTGAAGTGTGCTTTGTGCCGGAAAAGAAGTGCGGCGCGGGCCATGAAGCGCCGGTCT
>NZ_JALPZO010000073.1 GCF_023507745.1 Vreelandella olivaria
GGGAAGCACCCGAAACTGGGAGGTCACTGGTTCAGTGTCGCTTAACCCAGGGAAAGTGCAGGAAATTGAGCGTAATAAAAAGGCTGCTTAAGAGCCGTCATTTGGACAACTGGGTTGAAAATCACCGGTATACGGAGTGGTATATTGCCTCTGGTTTAAGTATATTAATTTTATTAATTATCAGCATGTTATGCTACTTTTTAGACTCCTGCCAGGCCATACCCCTTTTTTGTCTTTATATCACTCTCCCAACGTCCTTTAACCCTTCGCTTTCTGGCTTGGTTACCCACTGGTACATACCTCTCGAATTACCGGCTTGCCGCGGTGATAGTGCCATTCGACCAGTGGATTAATGCAAATTACCAATCCCTTGTACATTTCTAATGTATCTGTCTTGTTACAATTTTGTCACGGCAGGTGTTCTTTATTGCGTCTACCATAAATTGCATACCTCTTTTGCTATTGGTTCAGCCGTTGTTGTTGCTGTATGCGGTTGTGCTGCGCAACTGGGTGGCAAGCTCATATCACGGATTGGATGAGGTGATTTATGCCGCATGAACTGAGGTTCAAGCCATATCGCGGCCCGGCAGGAGGCTGGGGATCTGTCAGGTCAGTTGCAAAACACATGGCGAAGGAGCGGCTTATTCCAAGTGCTGTCGCTGAACTCTCAAAGCAAAACAAACCGGAAGGGTTTATGTGTGTCGGCTGTGCCTGGGCTAAGCCTGGGCATACCCGTCCTGCTGAGTTCTGTGAGAACGGCGCAAAGGCGACTTTTGCTGAAATTACCAAAAAACGAACCACGCCCGAATTCTTTGAAGCCTATACCGTCACCGAGTTGCGGGGATGGTCGGATTATGACCTGGAAAATGAAGGACGGATTACTCACCCTATGCGCTTTAGCCACCAGACGGATCGGTATGAGCCGGTTAGTTGGGAAGAGGCCATTAGCGGTATTGCCAGAGAGTTGAAGGAGATTCGAGGGCGTGATCCCAGGCGTTCTGTCTTTTATGCGTCGGGTCGAGCATCGCTTGAAACGTCCTACATGTATCAGTTATTCGCGCGTATTTATGGCAATAATAATCTACCCGATAGCTCAAACATGTGCCATGAAACTACCTCTGTAGCCTTGCCAGAGGTCATTGGTGTTCCTGTAGGAACCGTGATGTTAGAAGATTTCGATGAAGTCGATATGATTTTGTCGTTTGGTCAAAACGTGGGTTCCAATAGTCCCCGTATGCTTCATCAGCTTAAAGATGCCGTAAAGCGCGGAGCCACTGTTGCCACCTTCAACCCCTTGCGGGAGCGTGGTCTTGAGCGGTTTATCAATCCACAAGACCCACTCCAAATGCTCACACTTAACGAAACGCGTATTAGTTCGCTCTATCACCAGGTACGAGCGGGCGGTGATATTGCGGTGATTGCGGGCATTGGTAAGGCACTGCTTGATCTTGATGATGAAGCTCAAAAAGCGGGCGCTGTGCGTGTTCTCGATACTGAGTTTATTGAGCATCACACCTCTGGTTTTGAAAAAGTGGCAGCGTTTTTGAGAGCGCAAAACTGGCCTGAACTTGAACGGGAAGGCGGAGTTGCACGCAAAGATTTGGAGGCTGTGGCTAAAGAGTATGCGCGTTCGGGCAGTGCCATTGGTATTTACGGCATGGGGCTTACTCAGCACAAACTGGGTGTCGATACTGTGCAGATGCTGGTCAACCTTTTGCTCATGCGGGGTAATATTGGTAAGCGTGGCGCGGGTATTTGCCCGGTGCGTGGGCATTCCAATGTGCAGGGGCAGCGGACGGTGGGGATTGCTGAGAAACCTGACCTGGCACCACTGAATCAGTTGGAAAAACAGTTTGATTTCAAAGCGCCACGGGATGAAGGGCTGAATACCGTAAATGCATGCAAGGCTATCATCAAGGGCGATGTTGATGCCTTTGTTGGGCTCGGTGGCAACTTTCTGCGCGCTATACCAGACCGCGAGCAGATGGAAAGCCACTGGACTGACATGCAGCTTACGGTGCAGATTGCGACCAAGCTAAACAGAACACACCTTTTTAATGGACGTTCTGCCTACCTGTTGCCCTGCCTTGGCAGGATAGAGGTTGATCGTCAAAACAGTGGCGAGCAGATCGTAACAACGGAAGACTCAACGGCAATTTTTCACAAGTCCAGAGGCATGCGTACACCTGCCAGCCCACATTTAAGATCAGAGCCCTGGATTGTTGCAGAGCTTGCTAAAGCAACCGTGGGAGCTGATGCGAATGTCAACTGGGATGGCTGGGTTGCCGATTACGCAACGATTCGCGACGCAATGGAAGTGACGTGGCCAGAGATGTTTGCCGGGTTCAACCAGCGTATTGAGCACCCTGGTGGCTTTGCCCGCTCAATTCCGGCACGCGAGCGGATATGGAAAACAAAAAACGGAAAAGCAAATTTCACAATACCCCGAGCGCTGCAGGCAAGCTTTGATACTGGGGAGGACGATTCCATTTTGCGGCTTATTACGCTACGCAGTAACGATCAGTTCAATACCACTATCTATGGATACAGTGATCGCTTTCGTGGCATTGAGGGAACACGCATGGTGGTTATGGTCAACCAGGAAGATATCAAGCGCTTTGGCCTGAAACGGGGAGGTGTCGTCAGCCTAACTGCCGTTTCTGATGATGGCATCCATAGAAGTATGGATGGTTTTACCGTGGTGCCTTATGACATCCCAAGGGGGTGTATTGGTGCCTATTATCCTGAAACCAATGCCTTAATCCCACTTTACCAACACGCTGAAGGCAGCCATACACCTGCGGCTAAGTCGGTGCCTGTGCGCATTTCGCTACAGGGTGCCAATATTTGAATTAAATGGATTCTCTAGGGCGATCCCTGCTGTGTTTATCAGTTCAAGGCTTGTACCTGTATTAAGGAACGTACACATGAAACCTTGGTTGATCCTGATGACCCTTATGCTGCTTGTCGGCTGTGCGGTGAATAATGATTCTTTGCATGCTCAAACTGATATACGAAGGGCTGCGGCTGACTACTGCCAACGTGTGGGTGGAGAAACCGAAATACGTGAAAATCGCTTTGGGCAGGGCAGGTATTGCCGCTTGCCGAATGGACGTGTTGAGAATGAGTGGCAGTTTTATCGCTCGGAGCGTCTTGATAACCGCTAGCGATAGCATGTGGCTTTAATAGATGTGCACTAACGTGCCATACAAGTAGGGAGATCGATTTTGCTCGTCCATCTTTATCGTGTCGGGCAATTGTTTGGGATTTGTAGGACACAAGGCCATCACCAAGACAGCAAGCGTATCCATGTATCTCTGTGATCCTTACTGCTTAGCTAAATATGGTGAAAAATCAAGCCTAGGTATGATTTGGAGAATTATTGGGCACACTAAACACAGCGGGTGCTACACTTATTGATTAGACTTAGGAATAAAAATATATTCAAAACTAATATCTGGTACATGGAGGTGGGTATGCGCAATAATGGTTATGTTTCTCAAATAAACTATCCTATTGATCCTGATGATTTCCTAATATCCCGAACAGATTCAAATGGGTATATTACCTATGCAAATCCGCGTTTTATTGAAGTAAGTGGCTTTGATGCTGAAGAGTTAATCAATGAACCCCATAACGTGGTCCGGCACCCTGATATGCCGCCGGAAGTCTATCGTGATATGTGGAAAACCCTGCGTGAGGGGCGCTCCTGGCAAGGGTATGTGAAAAACCGCCGTAAGAATGGTGATCATTACTGGGTTCATGCGAATGTGGTTCCAGTCGTGGAACAAGGCGAGTTACAGGGCTATGCGTCTTTACGTTCATACGCAGGAGAAGATAAAGCCCGCTACTTTGAAAAAATTTACCGTCAGATGCGTGAAAAGAGTTGCTCTTATTACCTAAAACGGGGAAATCTAAAGCGGCGAGGTGTGCTGGGTTTACTGCCTCAGTTCAGTGTTAAAAGCGTCTATTCCAGGGTGGCAGTGGTAACTGTTTTGAGTGTTGGGCTATTAGTTTCGGGTATGGTGGCTAGTGCTCATTGGGCACTGACAATATGGCAAGCAATGATGTGTGCATTTATTTTAAGTGCACTGTTGCTTGGGGTTAATGTGGCTGTGTTAGGCTCTCTTCCTGGCGCTATCCGTTCACTTAAAGATATTGCACTTCAGTTGGCAGCTGGAAACCTGAACGCTACTGTTCCCTCAACCCAGCGGCATACTTTAAAAAGCACACTGGATGCACTTCAGTTAATGCGTCGCTCCTTGTTATCAATGGCAAATGATATTCAACGTAATATGAATGTCATTTCACCAGTTGTGGATGAAATCGTCAGCAATAATAGCAATATGTCCGACCGTCTCGAACAGCAGGCCAGTGCAGTACAGCAAACGGCAGCCAGCATGGAAGAAATATCGAGTACGGTCAGGCAGAGTGCGAGTAATGCTCAGTTAGCCAGTCAGGCAGCAGAGGGAAATCTGCATGAGGTAGACAGCGCGACCCGGCTAACCGATGAGTTGAATCGTGCCATGGAGGATTTAACGAATAAGTCAGAAAGAATGAAAGTAATGGTGCAGACGATTGACACGATTGCCTTCCAGACGAATATCCTGGCGTTGAATGCATCGGTGGAAGCGGCAAGAGCTGGCGAGCATGGTCTTGGCTTTGCAGTGGTTGCCCAAGAAGTGCGTAAGCTCTCCAATCAAACCGCCGAAGCTGCGAAGGAGGTACAGGGGATGATTGAAAGCACTAATCAAAGCGTTATCGAAAGTGCTGCCCATACTCACGAGACACGTGCTGCAACGTTAAGAATTCGCACGGCAAGCCAAAAAGTAAATGATTTGATGGAAGAGATAAGCCGGGCGGCTACGGAGCAAAGTGATGGTATTTCTCAAGTTGGGGTGGCGATCACCCATATTGATACGACGACGCAAGCCAGTGTAAGGGATATGGAGAGTTATCGCCGCGTAGCCGATGCCCTACGTGGAGAGGCTACCTCGCTAAGGAACAGTGTCAATGCATTTCGTACTGCGCAAAGTCGGCACCCATACCCTATTGGGATGGATCTTAATGCCAAGTATGCGAGCCACCAGGAAGCACTGCCTGGTGGGCTTAAGATAACACGGCCCTCCTTTTAGTTTCAGGAGTCACTTACCCCTAGCCCTCTGGATAAAACCGGCTGCCAATATACATAACAAGCCGCATTTGCTGATGGAAAGCCGAAACTTAATATGCTGGCAAGATAATTATCCTGCGTGAGACGCCGCATCAACGTGAAAGCGGCTGCCTAACCGATAACGCGTCGAGGGATGGAGAAATTGAACATAGGTGACAACGCGTGAGGCGCTCCATGTGCGTCGCATCAGGGCTAAGCATGGCTCATTGGGTTCAATGTCGAGAGCTTCGGCATCCTCTTCTGAGGGCAAAAGTGCATCGACGATATGCTCGATTTCGTCAACAGGAATAGTATTAAGTAGATAGCGCGAGGGCTGTAGCGTGTCGTTGAACTGCTGATGAATAAAGTCAGGTGCCATGGCTGGTGACACATAGCGCTCCTCAAGCTGAACTGCGAGACCCTCTTCATAATGCACGCAGCGTAGGTGATACACCGAACTGCCGGTCGGTAGCTCAAGGGCTGAGGCAATGGTAAAGGGGGCGGCCACCCGCCCGAGTTCAAGCACCTCGCAGTGATAACGGTGGCCACGTAGAAGGATTTCGTCCGCAATATTGGCGATTTGTAGCAAGTTGGAGTGGGGCTTGCGCTCAGCAATGAAAGTACCTACGCCGCTGGTGCGCTCTAGATAGCCTTCATTAGTGAGTTCCCTTAGTGCCCGGTTAATCGTCATGCGTGACATACCGAGTTCATGCACTAACTGGTTTTCAGATGGAATCATGTCACCCGGTTTCCAATATCCAGAAGCCGTGCGATCAAGCACAAACTGCTTGGCCTGCAAATAAAGTGCCTTTGGTGTGGCCGCGCTATCGGTGTCGGTTTTTTTCATCCACTACTCCATTTGCAACATAATGAGGCCTGGATTCTATGGTTGTTGGTAAACAACAGGGAATTCCGGCCCCGTCAACGCATCGCCATCCTGCAAGGTGAGGTTTGCAAAGGGTGGAGAGCCTTTTCCACCCCGGTCGACGAAACGCGCATTGTCGCCTACCCAGCGAGCAGAGAATACCCTACGACGTTGTGTCGTGGTGTTGGCTGAAGCCCCATGTACGGTTCGGAAATCAAACGCGACGGCGTCTCCCGGTTCTAACGCCCACTGTAGTATGCGGTAATTTGAGGGATCGGCATCGATATCCGGTAGCTCTTCACGGGTATCATCTTGATAAAGGTCGGTGCCATCAAAGCGTTTGGGGCGGTGAAGCTTGTTCCACTGGTGTGAGCCAGCAATACATTTAAGCGAAGTCTCCATTGCCACGGGATCTAACGGAATCCAAAAGCTAACGCACTGGGTACTTTCCACACAATAGTAGGGCTGATCCTGGTGCCAGGGGGTTATCTGAGAGGAGCCGGGCTCTTTAACCAACACGTGGTCATGGAAGAACTGCGCTTGCTGGGACCCCATGAGCTTACACGCAAGCTCTGCGGTGGCAGACGCTTCAACAAAACGCGAAAAAGGCTCGATACGCTGCCAGTTGCATAGATCCTGGAAGAAGGGCGCTGAACCATCACTCGGCTGGTAGGAGCGTTCCAATGGGCTGGGTGATGCGATTAGTGCCTCGACCCCTTCACGTAGCGGCGCTATCCAATCGCTGAAGAAACCGCGTAGTACCACGGCACCTTCCCGCTGAAAGGTTGCAAGCACCGAGTCATCCAGGCTGACAGTTATGTTCATCGTACGCATTGCTTTAAGCACCTTATAAAGAGGTTGAGATAGCCATGTCAGAGCGTTGCAAGCATGTTAATTACGAGCATCACGGAATCATTGGAGGGCGCAGTGAGCGCGAGAGCGCGGCAAGAAACTGGTCGTTCTCATCCGGGCTTCCGATCGACACACGAGTCCAACAGGTATATTCCGGCTCGAGCCAAGGCTTAACGATCACGCCGTACGCCAGCAGCGTCTCATGCAATTGCGCTGAGGGTTGATCAGTTTCGAAAAACAAAAAGTTAGTTAGTGAAGGCACGACATTGATCCCCATCTCAGTCAGCGCCTGGTTGAGCCTTTCGCGCTCGCGAATCGTTGCGGCGAGGCCTGCTTGCAGGTGTGCTTCATCTTGTAACGCTGCAAGGGCTGCGACCTGGGCGAGGCGGTTGACGTTAAAAGGTGTGCGCAGGCGATCAATTAAGTCGGCCAATGCCGCACTGCTGACAACGCCATAGCCCACACGTAGTCCTGCCAATGCGTAGGCTTTTGAGAAAGTCCTTAAAACGATCCAGGGAGTCTGCTGTTCGGCCAGTTGAGTCAGCACATCCGGATAACCAGGGCTGGCCAGGGCATACTCGTAGTAGGCCTCGTCGAAGACCAGTAGCGTGGCCGGTGTAAGCGCACTGAGTATCTGCTCCAGTTGGCTTGCCGATAGTGCGCTGCCCACCGGGTTGGAGGGTGAGGAGAACATCAGCATGCGGGGTGGCACGGCCAGCGCATCGATTAGCCCTTCAATATCGAATCCACCATCGGCCAGCATAGGCACTGCGTGAACCTGTGCTCCTAACGAGTGAGGGTAGAGCGTATGCAGGCCAAATGCTGGAGTGATGGTGACCAGCTTGTCGCCATGGTCAAGAAACACCCGGCATAAAATGGCAATCAGATCCTCTGAGCCATTGCCAAATACCATTTGCTCGGGGGTAACCCCCAAACGTGCTGACAGGGCATCCCGCAACAGGCTGCAGGCGGCGTCGGGGTAGAGACCGCTATCCGCCATCGCGCTTGAGATTGCCGCACCCACCTGGGGTGAGGGGCCATACGGATTTTCGTTACTGCCGAGTTTTGCGATCTGTGATACCCCAAATCGCTTAGCTACCTGCTCGCTGGAGAGTCCGGCATTGTAGCGCTGAAGTTCGCGAACCTCACGGCGCGCCAGGGGAGTGGGGTCGTTGGGCAGCATTAGTTCTCCTGCTCCGGCGTGGTGTGCCAGAAAGCGTTGCGATCAAGGTAGTTCTGTAGAAACTGGCGTAGACGAGGGTGCTGAGTGTCACGAAATACTTCGCTTGGTGTGCCGCGTGCGACGATACTGCCTTGATCGAGAAAGACGACGCTATTGGCGACTTGGGCGGCAAAGCCCATTTCGTGGGTCACCACCACCATCGTCATACCTTCCAGTGCGAGCTGCTTCATTACCGCCAGCACTTCTCCTACCAATTCGGGATCAAGTGCCGAGGTTGGTTCATCAAAGAGCATGATCTTGGGTTCCATGGCCAGGGCTCGGGCAATTGCCACACGTTGCTGCTGTCCCCCGGAGAGTCGCGCTGGGTACTGGTGTGCCTTCTCGGCAAGCCCCACCTTTTCAAGTACCGTCATGGCGCGTTTTTCGGCATCGCTGCGCTTCATGCGCCTCACCCGTACCAGGGCTTCAGTGACATTGCCCATGGCCGTCATATGAGGCCAGAGGTTGAACTGCTGGAAGACGATGCCAAGGTTGCGCCGGGCCTGGTTAAGCCGGTTTCGTCCGGCGTGTTTTCGTCGCCCTCTGTCATCAATTTCCCAACCCAGTAATCGCCCTTCGATATGGATTTCCCCCTCGTCATACTCCTCCAGGAACGCCATGCTGCGAAGTAGCGTGCTTTTGCCGGAGCCTGAGGGGCCGATTAAACAGACCACCTCCGAGTGATGCACATCCAGGTTAATGTTAGAAAGCACCTGATGGTTGCCGTAGCGCTTACCAACGGCGGAAAGATGTATGATCGGCGTGGCTGTATTAGCGCCTTTAGCCGGTTCTGTTGAGATAGTGGTAGTAGGGGAGAGAGTGAGAGGCATGGCTGGCTCCTGTTCAGCGCTGCAAATAAGTGCCGACGCGGCGCTCAAGCCATCTGCCCGCGCGTGAGGTGATCTCGATAAGCAATAGATAGGCGATACATAGCACCAAAAGCGTTTCAATAAAGGTGAAGGTGCGGGTACCAATACCGGTAAGCACGGCGGTTAGCTCCGGCACCGTGATAATGGAGAGGACGGCGGTCTCTTTGCACAGGATGGTCAGCATATTGACGATCGCTGGCAGAATGAGCACCAGCATCTGTGGCAGCTGTACCCGCCACAGTAAGTCAAAGCGGCTAAGCCCGAGGCATTCGCCTGCTTCAAGTTGCCCGCGGGGGACGGCGGCAAAACCGCTACGAAATATTTCGGCAAAATAGACGCTGCTGTAGCCGGCGATACACAGCACACCCGCCGTCACCGCGCCAAGTCTTACACCGAATGCTGGACCGCCGTAATAGACCAGGAAGAGAATCACCAAAAAGGGAGTGCCGCGTACCAGTTCAATGACTCCGCGCAGCAATAGCTGAAGTGGACGACCGCCAAATAGCATTAGCGCCGCGATCACCAATCCAGCCACGATGCCCAGAGCGCTGCCTGCCAACCACGTATAGATAGTGACTAAAAACGCGTTCCAGATTGCTCCGGCGTTGGCGGTAATGATAGTGAGATCGAAAGTCACGCCAGACTCCTCTGCAGGTGACGCTCAAGCCGGCGCCCAAACATGGTCAGCGGAATATTGATAAGGCAGTAGATGCCTGCCAATACCAGGTAGTGTTGGAAAAACAAGTAGTCTGAGGCGGCCAGGTTTTGGGCTACGCGGGTAAGGTCCGCCAGGCCCACGACTGAGACCAACGCTGAGGCCTTGATAAGTAATACCAGTTCGTTAACCAGTGAGGGCAAGGTGCTTTGTACGGCCTGGGGGAGCTCGATACGCAGCAAAATAGCGGGGCGGCTCATGCCTAATAGATGTGCCGCTTCGCGTTGACCGGGCGGTATCGCCATCAGACCACCGCGTAGGATTTCAGCAATGTAGGCCCCTGAGCAGAGCGAGAGTGCCAACACCGCAGCGACCATCGGTGACAGGTTGGGTAGGCCTAACATCGGGGCGAGGTAGTAGATGACCAGTAGTTGGACCAGTAGCGGTACGCCGCGAAAGATAAAGATATAGCTTCCGCCGAGACGTCTGAGTAATGGCATTTTGGCCAATTGCATGCTGGAGATAAGAATGGCAATAACAAAGCCAAAGGCATTACCAAGCAGCGACGTCTGAAGCGTGATCAGCAGTGCCTTTCCCAGCAGAGGTAGGCTGAAGACAAACGTTGGCCAGTCGAACATTGGCAGAATCCCTATAGGGGAGAGGGAGCATGCCGGACGGCATGCTCAACTGCCGTCCGAGCACGTTAGTTAGCGTTTAGATTTCGGGTTCAAAGTCTTCGATGGGAACTTCCATCGGCTGGCCGAACCACTTGGTCTGCAGCTCTTCAAAACTGCCATCCTCATGCATCGATAAAATGATTTCGTTGATCGCATCAATCAGTGAAGCGGATGCTTCATCGTTGCGTGCCATATAGCCGAAGTAAGCGGGCTGGCCGAAGGGGGGATGTACGACTTCAAACATCGGACGCTGGGTCGCCGTATAAGCGATATTGGGAAGTGAGTTAGCGACGGCATCAATTCGCCCAGCAGCCAGGTCGGCGTAGGTTTGGCTGTAATCGACATACTCGGTGATGGCAGGGGGTTCGGGTAATTCGGCAGCAAAGGCCTGTAGCTGCTCAAGTTGAGCAGTGCCTCGCCCGCCGCCGGCGGTTTTGCCGGAGAGGTCTTCAGGGGTTTGTATTGAGTCATCGTCAGCGCGTTTTAATAGCGCTACGGTGGCCTCAGCAATAGGTAACGTGAAGTTGTAGCGTAGTTTTCGTTCACGGGTAATCATGGCCGGGCCTGCCACGAAATCATAGTTTCCAGCTTCAAGGCCGGGTAGTACGCTTGGCCAGGGGAGATCGATCCAATTGATACTCACCTCAAGCTCTTCCCCGATACGTTCCATTAGCTCTAAGTTGAGGCCGCTCTGCTGGCCAGCTTCTAAATAGGCAAAAGGTGCGAAGTGGAACTCGGTGCCAATGTTGAGAACGCCGCGCTCCTTTACCTCTTCAAGCAAATCTGCATAAGCGGTACTCACCGCCATTGATAGGCCAACGCCCAGCGTTAAAATACATAGTGGCTGCCTGAATGGATTGCATTTTTTCATGGGGTAATGACTCCATAGAACAGTGGGAGGAACTGCTTTTTTTAATAACGTTTGCTGAGATGCCGATTGGATGTATCGGCTTTATTTTGCAAGTGGCGTGCCAGAAAACATTTACCTGTATATACATAGTGGTTTTGCACGCTAATACGTTAATTCGCGAAAAATACCGCGCACTGTTCGGGTGCATGCAACCATCTGTTTGTTCAGCCCCGTTTGGCTCTACGTTTCTCAGCTGAGTAGCTTGCCGGGGTTAAGCGTGCCATTAGGGTCCAGGGCGTTTTTGAGCGTGCGCATCACCTCCAGAGTGTCGGGGTGGACACTGTGATGAAGAAAGTCACGTTTAAGCAGGCCAATGCCGTGCTCGGCAGAAATTGAGCCGCCGCGCTCGCCGACTAACTGGTAGACCTCGGCCTCGATGGCATGGCGAGTTTGTGGAGTGTCTTCGGTCAGAGAATGGCCGTCCACCGTGAGGTGGAGGTTGCTGTCGCCGATATGCCCGAAATTGACAATCCGCACGCCCATCCAGTGCTTGTGAAGCATCGCTTCTGCAGCCTCAACAAAATTGCCAATATCGGGAATCGACAAGCTGATATCGAAGTTGATGGGGGCTAGTTTGATGGGAAATTCGGCGGTTGCCTCACGAATCGCCCATAGTTCGCGGGCCTGGGTGGTGCTGCTTGCCAATACCGCATCTGCAACTTCACCGGCTGACAACGCTTCCTCAAGTGCCAGCTCCAGATGGTTTGCACTCCCCTCCGCTTCACACAGCACGTAGAGTGGGTAGTTGGTCGGTAGGGGCGGCTGTTTGGTTTGCCAACCGCAGCTCATGGTGTAGAAGTCCTGCCACATCACTTCGTACGCCTCGAGTGCCAGCTTGGCCCGGCGCAGGCGGTGCATAAATGAGACCGCTGAAGGATAATCCGGCAGGGCGCATAGCAGCGTGTGAGTATCACTCTGAGGAGGCGATAAGCGTAGCACGGCGCGGGTGATAACACCCAATGTTCCCTCAGCGCCGATAAAGCAGTGTTTGAGGTCATAGCCGGTATTGTTTTTAATCATGCTGTTCATTAAATCCAACACCCTGCCATCGGCTAACACCACTTCAATGCCGAGCACCTGATCACGGGTCATACCGTGACGAATCACACCATGGCCGCCTGCATTCGTGGAAAGGGTGCCGCCAATGTGGCAGGAACCCCGTGCCCCGAAATCCACCGGGTAGCGAAACCCTGCCTCCTCCGCAGCATCCTGGACGGCCTGCAGCGTTGTTCCCGCCCGCACTGTTAAGGTAGCGGCGTCGCGGTCAACACTTTCCACTCCACTGAGCCGGGCTAATGACAGTGCAATGCTGTCTGCGCTGGGGACGGCCCCGCCCGCCAGCCCCGTCATGCCGCCCTGGGGAACAACGGTGCGGCGATGCTCGTTGCAAAAGCGCAGTACTCTGGAAACCTCTTGGGTTGTTGCGGGGCGAACTAACGCCAGTGGCCGACAGGGGGCGTGGCCGGTCCAGTCGCTCTGGCAGGATTCAGGAATCGCCTCACCTAGCAGCACGCTATCGCCAAAGGTATCTACCAGCGCCGCCAGAAAGGCTGTGTCCTCGATGCTGACGGAGTTCATGGGCTATCTCCCGGTAGGATGAGTAGGTTCTGCTCATGTGGTGCCCGTTGCATGTCACGCCTCGGTATACAGGCGTGGACGGGGCAGTAGTGTGTCGAAAATGGCATCATCGACAAAGCGCTGTGCCGCTACCAGATCAGGAGCGAAGTAGCGGTCGTGGTCATACTGCTTCACGTCGCGGCGGATGAGTGCCAACGCCTCTTCCAGCGCAGGAGAACTCGTCATGGGGCGGTGAAACTCAATGCCCTGGGCTGCTGCCAGTAGCTCAATGGCGACCACGGCGCTGGAGTTGAACGCCATATCGGCCAGGCGCCTTGCCGCAAAGGTGGCCATTGAGACGTGGTCCTCCTGGTTAGCGGAGGTCGGCAAGCTATCCACCGAGGCTGGATGGGCCAGGGTCTTATTCTCCGAGGCGAGTGCAGCAGCACTCACCTGGGCGATCATAAAGCCGGAATTGATACCGCTATCCTCGACCAAAAAGGCGGGCAGCCCTGATAGGGTTGGATCTACCAGTTGGGCTATCCGGCGTTCGGAAAGCGCACCGATTTCGGCAATCACCAGTGCCAATACATCGGCAGCCATGGCAATCGGCTCTGCATGAAAATTGCCGCCGGAGAGCACATCGCCATTGTCGAAGACCAGGGGATTATCAGAGACTGCATTTGCTTCGCGCAGGAATACCCCTGCCGCGAAACGTAAATGATCCAGACAGGCTCCCATCACTTGAGGCTGGCAGCGTAGCGAATAGGGGTCCTGCACGCGGGAGCAGTCGAGATGAGATTCTCGGATACGGCTGCCAGCGAGTAATTCCCGGTATAAGGTGGCCACATCACATTGGCCTGGGTGGCCGCGTACCGCCTGAATACGCTCGTCAAACGGGGTGTCCGAGCCTTTCAGTGCATCTACAGAGAGACTGCCAGCGACCACGGCTGCGGTGAATAGCTTCTCGGTGGCGAACAGCCCGCGTAGCGCTAGCGCGGTGGAAACCTGGGTACCGTTGATCAGCGCAAGCCCCTCTTTAGGGGCTAGCGTTAACGGCTCAAGGCCTGCCCGTGCAAGCCCTTCAATAGCGGGCATCTCTTGACCCTGATGCCGCATGCGCCCTTCGCCAAGCAGTGTGGCGGCCAAATGGGCCAGCGGTGCTAGATCCCCGGAGGCGCCCACCGAGCCTTTAGCCGGAATGCACGGAAATACCCGAGCGTTGTACAGCGCTAGCAACGCTTCGATGATCAGCCAGCGCACGCCGGAGTGGCCCCGTGCCAGTGATGCTGCTTTGAGCGCCATTATCAAGCCCACCGTGGCGTCATCCAGATCATCACCCACCCCAGTACTGTGTGACAGTACCAGGTTGCGCTGAAGCTCGGTGAGCGAGGCCCGTGGGATTGAGGTTTGAGCCAGCACGCCAAAGCCCGTATTGATACCGTAGACGGTTCTCCCGCTATCCAGAATGGTATTCACGGTAGCCTGGGCGGCGGTGACTCGATCGCGACTGGCATGGTCGAGTTCAAGCGTGGGACTTAGTTCATAAAGTTCGCGCAGGGTATCTAGGGTGATGTGACCGGGAGAGATGCATAGTATGGATGACATGGTTACCTCTGAATCGCTTGGCGAGTACCTTGGGTGATCGTTGTAGTCGTACGCTGTTAATATGTATATACAGGTATGTGATGATGATGCAATATTTAAACACTGAGTTATTCAACGTTAAGCTGTTTTTTTGATAGATGATGTTTTTTAGTGCAATTAATCTTCTTTATGTACGCTATTGGTGCGTTTTTAGTGATCTTGTAAAAACATTGTTGACAGTTTAAAAATAGCTGAGATGCTTTTTTGTATGTATATACTTTTTTGATCGTGGCCCTGTGTATGGTTCTCTTGCATGGCGGCTACCTTCCGCTTGTAGGGGTTAGGGCAAGCGTTTCGTTAACCGTGGGAGCATGAGTAATGTCAACTTCAGCAATGACGATACCGTTAGTGGATATGCAGGGCGTGCGTGACGGGGACTTTGAAAGTCTCGCCCGGGCTGGAAAAGCGATTCATGATGCCTGTACCCAGGTGGGCTTCTTTTACATCATCAATCATGGCTTACCCCAAGTGGTGATAGATGAGGCCATGCAGGCAGCACAGCGCTTTTTTGCCGAACCGCTGGAGCGCAAGGCCGAGGTAGCCGTTAATAAATGTCATCGCGGTTTTCACCGGCGGGGAGGTGCCACCATGTATCAGGCAACCCGGCCGGATGAGAAGGAGTTCTATAGTTTTGGCCTGGATCTGGCGGAAGACGACCCTGCCGTGTTGGCGGGTGAGGCCCTGCGAGGGCCGAACCAGTGGCCTGGGTTTATGCCGGAGTTTCAGCAGGCAATGGATCGCTACTTTCTTGAAGTCGGGCACTGTGGCGCCGATCTGCTACGCGCCATTGCGATGAGCCTGGAGATTGATCCCGAGTTCTTTGCCGCTAAGTACACCAAACCGTTACAGCGCACCCAGGCAGTCTATTATCCCGTGCAGGCGGATGATCGGCCCGCAGACCAGTTTGGCGTCGCCCCGCATACCGATTATGGATGTGTTACGTTGCTCTACCAGGATGCTGTGGGTGGCTTGCAGGTGCGTGAGTTGGAGAGCGAGCGCTGGATTGACGCCCCTTTTATGGAAGGCTCACTGGTGGTCAATGTGGGTGATCTGCTGGCGCGATGGTCCAATGATCGCTTTCGATCCACCTTGCATCGGGTGATTAATACCAGTGGGCGCGAACGTTACTCCATTGCTACCTTTTATGACCCCGACTATGGTGCTCGGGTCGACCCAGTTGATCTGGGGGTGGCGCCTGATCAGGCTGCTTACCCACCGGTGGCAGCGGGGGACTATATTCTTGGTCGCATTGATGCTTCGATGAGCTATCGCAAACAAGCCACGTCATGAGTGTTAAGCCATGAGCTTGCCAACCACGCTAAGGTTTGCCGAGCTGAACCCTGTTGCCTGGCGTAATGGCGGTGGTATCACCCGCGTGGTGGCTTGCCAGGTGGGCGCTGAGCCGCCGGGCTGGCGTATCTCTATCGCTGAGTTGGATAAGGCCGGGCCTTTTTCCGTTATTCCAGAGGTAACACGCCATTTTACGGTAATAGGCGACCAGCCGGTCACGCTGCTATTCAGTAAGCAATGCGCCGTTTTGGCACCCCATGAGAGTGTGACGTTTGATGGGGAGACCGCAGTGAGCTGCCTGTTACCCAATGGGCCGAGTCGGGCGCTAAATGTTATGTACCAGCCTCAAAACTGGCAGGCCCGTGTGACTTGGTTAGTTGCTGGCGAGCCCTTTATGCGCAACCTTCATGCTGACACTCTCCTCTTCGCCATTGGCGGCCGTGCCTGGATGACTGATCACTTGTCGCATCCCTCAAGCTTACCGCTGCATAACGCTGCCCTGCATATAGCAAGTGGCGATGCCTGGTATTGGCCTGGGGCAAGCCTTTCTAACGCTAGTGAAGCGCCGATCATGTTAGCGATAACGCCACATGCTCGGCTATGCAAAGTAGAACTACAGCCACGGGCTTGAGTGTACCCCTGTTTCAGCCTTAGCCCGCTAGCCAGGCGGCAAAGTATCCCGCAGGGATCGCTAACGAAAGACTAAGGAAGGTCCGTATCAGCCAGATAAACACGATACGCCCCATAGAGAGAGGAATCGTGGTTGATAGAATGCAGGGGATCGATGCCGAAAAGAACAGTATCGACGATACCGAAATGACCCCGGTGGCAAAGCGCGCCGGTAGTGAGGCGTCCGCCATTAATAGCGCGGGCAGAAACATCTCGGCTAATCCCGAGGCTGCCGCTTGGGATAACTGCCGTGCCTCGTCGATACCGAACAGTGCGATCAAGGGGTAGAAAATCACCCCTATCCATTCAAATAGCGGGGTGTACTTGGCAAGCAGCAAGCCGAGTAAACCTACTGACAGGATTGAGGGCAGAATGCTCATGGTCATCAGCATGCCTTCTTTGAGGTTAATCATCACACTACGGCCCAGGCTGGGGGCTTGTTGAGCGGCGATTAGGCTCTCTTGCCACGCGGTGGAAAGTCGCTGGCCGCGCGCCACTGGCGCTTCCTCATAGGTCGATTCGTTATTCATTCTTGAAAGGGGCGGCAGGCGCACGGTAATGGCGGTAACAACAAAGGTGATCAACAGCGTTAACCAAAAATAGAGATTCCACATTGCCATCAGATCGAGCGTTTTGGCGATGACAATCATAAAAGTGGCAGAGACGGTGGAGAAACCGGTCGCGATGATGGCAGCTTCGCGAGCGGAGTATCGGCCAGCGCTATAGACCCGATTGGTGATCAGTAGGCCGATTGAGTAGCTACCTACGAATGATGCCACGGCGTCGATAGCTGAGCGCCCTGGAGTGCGCCAAAGCGGACGCATGAGTGGCTGACAGATTACCCCAACCCCCTCCAGTAGCCCGTAGTTAATCAGCAGTGCCAGGAAGATGGCACCGATAGGAACAATGAGACCCACCGAAATCACCAACCTATCGAATAAGAACGGCAACATATCGGGTGTGTGCAGTGCTGCCGGGCCGATACCGGTCAATGCCAGAGTACCGCACAGCACCCCCATCCACTTGAGTACCGTGAACACGCGTTCGGTGCGACTGGCCCGCCAGCGTCCGGTGATCACTGGGTAGAGGGCTCCGGCGATAATGACTGCCATGGCGTAGTAGTTTACCGCGTCGCCCAGCAAGCGACGAGAGGCGCTTACCAAGTGATCGAGCAGAATCGTCGTTGTGCCATTGAGGGTGATGGGCACGAAAAACACCAATATTCCCAGCAGACTGGGGATGAATAGCTTAAAGAGCGTAGAGGGAGTCGCTTTGACAGCTGGCATAAGAGCTCCGGGGGAAGTTGTTATTGGCGGGCGAAGGCTAATAACCCATTTGACGGAACAGGCGGGCTAGTGCGGTGCGGTTGGCCTCGTCGAGCGCATGGCGGCGCTCCTGGATAACCCAGCGCCCAGCCACCATGACATCGCGTATCTGCTGTTTGGAACCACCAAACAGCCAGCGGCCCAGGCGGGTGTCAGGGGAGCTACTTCCCAGGTAAGGGTCACTGCCATCGAGTACGACAATGTCGGCGCGTCTACCGACTGCCAAGGCGCCGATGGGTTGACCTGAGGCTTGGGCTCCCCCGGCGAGGGAGCGGCGGTAAAGCCAGTCACCCACCGGGCGTATTTCACTATCGTGAAGACAGTTGCGCTGCTGCGTGGCAAGTCGCTGGCCGTACTCCAGTAAGCGCAACTCCTCGACCACGTCTAACGAGACATGACTGTCAGAACCGATGCCTAGTGCTCCCCCCTGGGCGGCATACTCGACGGCTCGGAACAGGCCATCGCCCAGATTGGCTTCGGTGGTCGGACAGAGTCCGGCAACGGCACCGCTGGAGGCGAGAGCCTTAACTTCGGTGTCATTGAGGTGGGTGGCGTGTATCAGGCACCATCGGTCATCCACTTCCATATTGTTTAGCAACCACTCCACTGGGCGTTGACCTGA
Source organism: Vreelandella olivaria (assembly GCF_023507745.1). GTDB lineage: Bacteria > Pseudomonadota > Gammaproteobacteria > Pseudomonadales > Halomonadaceae > Vreelandella > Vreelandella olivaria_A. Next base: position 18,313 of record NZ_JALPZO010000073.1, read on the forward strand.
ATAGGCAAGGCTTTCCTCAACTTCGCGCTGCTGTTCAGCCACATGGATATGGCGTGGCCCAGCCGGGTTTGTCGCCAATACTTCCTGCATCTCTTCCAGGGTTACGGCACGCAGTGAGTGGAAAGCCATTCCCAGTGCCTGGGTAGAGTGTTCAGTAAGAGGTGTTGCCAATCTCTCCAGCAGCCTCAGAAAATTCGGTACGGTGTGGATGAAACGACGCTGCCCTTTGCTGGGTGGCTGGCCGCCAAAACCACTGTGGGCGTAAAGCACGGGAAGGAGTGTCAGCGCAATGCCGCTCCGTTTTGCGGCGCCAGAAATAGCCCACGCCATTTCGGCGGGGTCGCTATAAGGCTCACCTGCGGTGTCGTGGTGCAGGTAGTGAAATTCGCTGACCTGGGTGTAACCACCTTTGAGCATCTCAACGTAAAGCGCCTGAGCAATAACGCCCACCTGTTCCGGTGTCAGGTGATCGACCAATCCGTACATACGCTCCCGCCAGCTCCAAAAACTGTCTGGCTGAGTACTGCCGATTTCTGCTAAGCCTGCCATAGCGCGCTGAAAAGCGTGCGAATGCAGATTCGGCATACCCGGTAGTGCAGGTCCGGATAAGCGCGGGGCATCACCCGGTTCGCTGTCAGGTTGTACCGTCGTCAGTGTGCCGGTGGCATCGATTTCGAGCAGTACCTGTGACGCCCATCCGGTAGGCAGCAGGGCATGGTCAGCAAAATAGCGGTTTAGCATGATAGCTCCAGGGTTATGAATGTATATACATATATCGAAGTCTGAGGGTCGGGTAAAGAGGGTGCCCAAGGTTATTTGAAATTGGCAATTATGGTGCGTATTAAGGCGCCATAACAGAGGATTGCACTTTATTGGTGAATACGGCTAAAAGAGATTTTAGGGCATTGCGAAGAAATGATTGTTGTCATAATGTATATACAAATTATGGCCATCAATAGGAGTAACTATGACCCTTTCACGTTATCGCGATGTCGAGATTCGGGCGCCTCATGGAACCGAGCTCTCCTGTAAGAGCTGGCTCACAGAGGCTCCTTTGCGCATGTTGATGAATAACCTTGACCCCGATGTAGCCGAGAATCCCAAAGAACTGGTGGTATATGGCGGGATTGGCCGTGCCGCTCGCAACTGGGAGTGTTTCGATACCATCGTTGAGACCCTCAAGCGCTTAGAGGATAACCAGTCACTGCTGATCCAGTCCGGCAAACCCGTGGGCGTCTTTGAGACCCACAAGGATGCGCCAAGGGTGTTAATCGCTAACTCAAACCTGGTGCCCGCCTGGGGAAATTGGGGGCACTTTAATAAGTTGGATAAGCAGGGCTTGATGATGTATGGCCAGATGACCGCTGGCTCATGGATCTATATCGGTTCCCAGGGCATCGTCCAGGGCACCTATGAAACCTTTGTGGAGGCTGGGCGCCAGCACTACGACGGCAAGCTGACGGGGCGCTGGATTCTTACCGCCGGCCTGGGCGGCATGGGTGGCGCACAGCCACTGGCGGCAACATTAGCCGGGGCCTGTAGCCTTAACATCGAGTGTCAGCAGAGTCGTATCGATATGCGACTGCGCACCCGCTATGTTGATGAACAGGCGAGCGATCTCGACGATGCTCTGGCGCGCCTTGAGCGCTACACCTCTGAAGGTAAGGCGGTTTCGATTGCCCTGCAAGGCAATGCCGCCGAGATTTTGCCAGCGCTGATTGAGCGTGGCATTAAGCCCGATATGGTAACCGACCAGACCAGTGCCCATGACCCGCTACATGGATACCTGCCCGCAGGCTGGACATGGGAGGAGTATGTGGAACGTGGTAAACACGAGCCGGAAACGGTGGTAAAAGCGGCCAAGCGCTCTATGGCGGTGCATGTGCAGGCCATGCTCGATTTCCAGGCGATGGGGGTGCCGACCTTCGATTACGGCAATAATATTCGCCAGATGGCTCAGGAGGAGGGCGTTACTAACGCTTTCGACTTCCCGGGCTTTGTGCCTGCTTACATTCGTCCCCTGTTTTGCCAGGGCATCGGTCCATTCCGCTGGGTGGCACTCTCAGGTGATCCGGAAGATATCTACAAAACGGACCAGAAGGTCAAAGAACTCATCCCCGATGACCCACATCTACACAACTGGTTGGATATGGCCAGGGAGCGCATCAGCTTCCAGGGTTTGCCAGCTCGAATCTGCTGGGTGGGGTTGAAGGACCGGGCTCGGTTGGGGCAGGCGTTCAACGCTATGGTGGCCAGTGGTGAACTTAAAGCGCCGATTGTCATCGGTCGCGATCACCTGGACTCTGGCTCGGTGGCTAGCCCCAACCGTGAGACCGAGTCGATGATGGATGGCTCGGATGCTGTATCCGACTGGCCGCTACTCAACGCGCTTCTCAATACCGCCGGTGGAGCTACCTGGGTGTCGCTGCACCACGGCGGTGGCGTTGGCATGGGTTACTCACAGCATGCTGGTGTGGTGATCGTCGCTGATGGCACACAGGATGCCCATGCCCGCCTGGGTCGTGTGCTACATAACGACCCTGCAACCGGAGTGATGCGACACGCCGACGCTGGTTATGACATCGCCAGGCGCAGTGCCGCCGAGCAGAAACTTGACTTACCGATGGTCAAGTAACAATCAACACTCCTTTAGCGTCTCTGGACACACAGATATGGGTGCCGATAGGCAGAATGTCGGTGCCTTAAAAAAGCGCTATAAGAATAAACCTCGACAGGAGGCATAAAATGCCACTAAACGACAGGAAACAGATAAGGCGAGGCGTCTTTATACCGGCCTTCATGATTATTACTCTGGCCGTTATTGTTGGTTTAGTTAACAACGAACTACTTGTTAGCGTTGCTAGGCAACTATTTTATCTCTCGCTTTCCGACTTCGGTTGGTTATACCAATTACTGGCCATTTCGACTTTAGGTGTCACAGCATTTATATTTTTTTCTAAAGCAGGCAATGTTCGATTAGGGGGGGCTAACGCAAAACCAACATTTTCTCTGGCCACCACCTTTGCTATGGCGTTGACTGGTGGCATTGCAACGGGAGTGGTTACCTACTCGGTGAATGAGCCAATCATCTACCTGGGTAATGTCTATGGCGAGATCGGTAATCAATCATTTGAGCCCAACAGTGGCGAAGCAGCGATCTTTGCGTTGGCTAGGAGCTTTCATAATTGGAGTTTTATTCCCTATGCCATGTACTCCATTGTTGGATTGATGATTGGGTATATGCACTTTAATCGTAAAGAACGCTTTTCGATATCTTCAACACTTGCTCCGTTATTAGGTAATAAAGAGCAAAACCTTGCCGTTCGAGCGGTAGTCGACATTATCTCAATCCTTGCCATTGCACTGGGACTTGCATCGTCTTTAGGGGCTGGCTTGGCGCTGATTAGTTCTGGCATTGAAGCCGAGTACGGTATCGCTTCAAGCCCTACCACTTGGCTGATACTAACATTGGTTATCTCTGCCATCTTTATTACCTCCGCGGTGTCTGGTCTTAAGCGAGGCATCCGGTTCCTGTCATCAGTCAATGCTTATATTTTTTATGCGTTTGTAGTCATTCTGCTGATGATTGGCCCAGTGAATTATATCCTTAGCTTGTCGGTGACTAGCTTGGGCTACTGGTTCGATAACTTCTTCCTTTGGTCCTTCGACACCAAAGAGTCTGGAGGTGAGGCGTTGGTCACTTGGTGGACCATGTACGATTGGTCGATCTGGATCGCCTATGCGCCGTTGATGGGCCTGTTTCTGGCGCGCATTTCCTATGGTAGAACGTTGCGCGAATTTTTGGTGATTAACTGGATTCTGCCTTCAGTGTTCGGAATCGTTTGGTTTGCTATATGGGGCGGTTCGGCGATCAAGTGGCAAATGGATGGCATTCTGGATCTGGTTAGTGTGGTGACAGAAAATGGCGCTGTTTCGGGTCTCTGGGGCTTCCTGCAGCACTTGCCAATGTCTGCCTTGCTGATCCCGCTTGCCATTGTGACACTGATTATCTCCTTTTCCACTGCTGCGGACTCAATGTCATCGACCATTGCCACTATCTGTACTAAAAACATGACGGCGAAAGAGGAGGCTCCCCGTAAGCAGAAGATCCTTTGGGGGCTGTCAATCGCTATTATCGCCTATGTGATGGTGGCCTTTGGTGGCGGTGCCCAGGGTGTAGATGGCATCAAGTTCCTGGCGGCAGCTGGTGGTTTTATTGTGCTGTTTCTATTTGCTTTGATTGTGGCTTCTGCGGTGAAAGTTTTTATTATGGATGGCGCTAATAAACCCTCATCAGAGCAGGCCCCTGCTGTACGCGTTAAGGATGCCTATGAGTGAGTTGCCTCGCTACGTTGAGATCGGCAATACACCTCCCGCTTGGCGGGAGGTGGTCAAGGTTGCTCGTTACCAGTATCGCCTATCGCTGTCGTCGCCGGTATGGGAAAGGGTAAGCGCCGCTCGGCAGGTCGTTGAGAGAATCGCCGCTTCGAGCGTGCCCCATTACGGTATTAATACTGGTTTGGGAGCCCTGTGTGATGTGGTGCTAAAGCAAGATGAGCTGCGAAGGCTTTCGCACCACACCTTGATGAGCCATGCCTGTGGTGTTGGTATCCCGCTGCGAACGGAGCAAGTCCGAGCCATTATGTGCAGCGCGGTGGTTAACTACAGCCACGGTTACTCCGGTATTAGCCCAGGCGTGGTGGAGGGGCTGATCAGACTGTTGAATGAGCAGGTCACACCGATCGTACCCTCGCGGGGTTCGGTGGGTTACCTCACCCATATGGCCCATATTGGACTGGTGTTGATTGGCCACGGCGACGTTGAATTTCGTGGCCAACGCATGCCTGCCAAGCAAGCGTTGGATGCTATCGGTATGTTGCCGCTAACCCTTGGGCCCAAGGATGGCCTGAGCTTGGTTAACGGTACCCCTGCGATGACGGGATTGGCCTGTCTGGCGCTTGACGATACTGCCCGGCTGGCCGCTTGGGCAGATATCATTGGCGCTATGAGTTTTGAGACATTAGGCGGTCAGTTGAAGGCATTTATGGCCGAGGTGACGGTTCTCAAACGCCACTCGGGTGTTCAGCAAACGGGGGATAACCTGCGTCGTTTGCTCGAAGGCAGTTTATATCTGGCGCACCATCAAGGGCAGCGGTTACAGGATGCGCTGAGCCTGCGCTCCATGCCCCAGGTGCATGGTGCCTGTCGTGACCAGTTTGACCATGCCGCTAGGCAGATTGAGAAAGAGCTACATTCGACCACCGATAACCCGTTAGTGGTGCCGGTGGGAGATAGTTACCAGATTGTGTCCCAAGCCAACCCTCACGGTGCTTCGGTGGCGATGGCTTGCGACCTGCTGGCAATCGCTGTTTGTGAATGGAGTTCGATCTCCGAGCGGCGTGCTTACCGGCTGGTGACACCTCAGGCGAACCAACTGCCGCCTTTCCTGACCACTGAAGGCGGTGTTAAATCCGGCATGATGATCGCTCACTATTCGGCGGCCTCCTTGGTGGCGGACAACAAGCGTCTGGCACAGCCCGCTGTTACCGATAATTTTATCACCTCGGGGCTGCAGGAAGACCATCTCAGTCTCGGCGAAAGCGCTGCTTTGAAGCTGGATCAAGCTCTCGACAATGCCTTCTACGTTCTTGCTATTGAATATCTGTTGGCCGCCCAGGCCTTTGATTTAATCGGCGGTGAGGATTTCGCCCCTGGGACTTTGCTGGCCTGGAAATCACTACGCGAGGTTCTTCCTGTCTACCAGGAAGAGCACGCCCTGCACTTAGATATACAGGCGGTCTACGAGCGGCTACGGAATGACTTGGTACTGGATAGATTTCTGCCTATCGCCCCCCATTTACTATCGTGCTAGGCGGCCATTGTTATTCAGTAGGTGGATACCGTTATTTAGGAGGAAGCATGAAACAACTTTGGCACCACTGCCATGCGGTGACGATGGCGGGCGGTCGCTACGCCGTCGTGCACGATGTAGCGCTAATCATTGAAGAGGGGAGTATCGCCTGGATCGGCCCGGAAGCGGAGCTGGACCGTGATACTGCTTTTGACCAAGTACACGATTTGGACGGGGGCTGGGTGACGCCGGGCTTGATTGACTGTCATACTCATCTGGTATTTGGCGGCGACCGTAGCGGCGAGTTTGAGATGCGCCTTGAGGGCGTGAGCTATAGCGAGATCGCCAAACGGGGGGGCGGTATTGTCAGCAGTGTACGGGCAACCCGCGAAGCGAGTTTTGATCAGCTCCTTGCCAGCGCCGAGTCCCGCGCCCGGTTACTGCTACGGGAAGGTGTCACCACGCTTGAAATCAAGTCTGGCTATGGGCTTGACCTGGACAGCGAACGCAAAATGTTGAGAGTGGCCCGGGCACTGGGAGAGAAGCTGCCGGTTGAGGTACACACCACCTGCCTTGCCGCCCATGCACTGCCCCCCGAATACCGCGATCATAGTGATGCCTATATTGATCTGGTGTGTGAAAGTATCCTGCCCACCCTGGCTCAGGAGGGGCTCGTTGATGCGGTGGACGGTTTCTGCGAAGGAATCGCCTTTTCCGTTGAGCAGATGCGGCGTGTGTTTACCACCGCCAGGCAGTTGGGCTTACCGGTTAAGCTGCACGCTGAGCAGTTATCGCATCTTGGCGGTTGCCAGCTAGCTGCCGAGTTCGGCGCACTCTCGGCTGACCATGTCGAATATGCCGATGAAGCTGATGCTGCGGCCATGGCGAGCAGCCATACTGCCGCCGTGTTATTGCCGGGCGCCTTTCTGACGCTACGCGAAAGCCGATTGCCACCGATTGAGGCGTTTCGTGCCCAGGGGGTGACGATGGCGCTGGCCAGCGATCTTAACCCAGGGACGTCACCTGTCTTATCGTTACGGTTAATGATGAATCTAGCCTGTACGCTGTTCCGGCTTACCCCCGAAGAGGCGCTGGCTGGTGTCACCCTGAATGCGGCTAAGGCATTGGGTATTGACGCACGTTGCGGTTCACTTGAGGTGGGTAAGCAGGCAGATGCCGTTGTATGGAACATTTCCGGGCCGGCGGAGCTCAGTTACTGGCTGGGCGGTCAGTTACCCGTTAAGGTTTTTAAAGCAGGTAAAGAGGTAGAGGCATGATCGACAGTTACCAGCTCACGCAGGGTGATACACCACTGCTGATTTCAATGCCCCACGCAGGCACTGCGCTAACACCGGAAGTAGAGGTGAGGCTTACCCCGCAAGCGCTTAGTCTCGCTGACACCGATTGGCATATTCCCAAGCTTTACGATTTTGCCGCCGAGCTTGGAGCAAGCCGGATTGAGGCGCGCTATTCGCGTTATGTTATTGATCTTAATCGACCTGAGGATGATGCCCCGCTCTACGTGGGGGCGACTACCGGGCTATTCCCCGATGTCGACTTTGATGGTCGTGGGTTGTTTCGCGATGATCAAGCGCCGGACCAGGAGGCGCAGCGTTGGGCAAAGGAGCATGTTTGGCGGCCTTATCATGCAGCGCTGGCAGGTGAGCTGGCGCGACTCCAGGCGCGTTTTGGCTATGTACTGCTATTCGATGCACACTCAATCCGGTCGCGGATACCGCGGCTGTTTAACGATCAATTGCCAGATATTAATCTAGGCACGTTTGAAGAGCAGAGCTGTGACCCTGAGCTAAGTAAGACCTTGCTGGCACGCTGTGAGGCACAATCGCGGTTTACGCATGTGATTAACGGTCGCTTCAAGGGCGGACATATCACTCGCAGCTATGGAGACCCGGCTAACCATATCCATGCGGTACAGCTTGAACTCTCCCAGCGCACCTATATGAACGAGCCGAAGGATGATACGCCGGTCTTTGCCTATCGCCCGGATCGAGCTGATGAGGTGCGCCCACTGCTTCGCAGTCTGCTTGAAACGATGCTGCAGTGGGGTGAAGATCGTTATGGATAGAGCCAGTAGGTGCTCTTTTTACCAGCACTGGCATTAAGCACGTTTAAGGCCACACATGCTCATCTGCAGCTCTTTTAAAGAGTAAGTGGGTGAGCTGGTTTCAAACATTCAGGCGTTAGCTCATCAAGTGCGCTGTATCCGAGTAGGCCCACGGTGCGATCAATTTCGCTACGTAAAATACCCAGCGCATGCTCGACTCCTTCCTGCCCACCGGCCGCCAGGCCATAGAGTGTGGCCCGGCCTAACCACACGGCGTCAGCGCCAAGAGCAAGGGCTTTAACAATATCGGTTCCGCGTCGAAAACCGCTATCTACAAAGAGGTGGCAGCGGTTGCCGATACGTGCTTTAACATCTGCTAGCGTGTCCATCGGTGAAAGCGAGTGGTTTAACTGTCGACCACCATGGTTGGAAAGCACAATGGCGTCAACGCCTGCCTGGGAGGCTTTTTCAGCCTCTTCTGGGGCTAGAATACCTTTAATGATCAGTTTTCCCGGCCATAAATCCCGCAGCCAGGCAATGTCCTCCCAATTCAGCGATGGGTCGAGCTGCTGACCAATAATGGCTGATGCCCCCTGGGCACTGCGTTTTCCTGGTGGTAGCAGTTCATCCAGGTTTTTAAACGTTGGAAGCCCATTAGGGTAAAGCACATCCAGCATCCATCCGGGTTTACTCATCAAATGCAGCAGGTTGGCGATGGTGGGCTTCATTGGACGCCTGAAATTGCGTATATCCCATTCCCGATTGCCGTATATGGCGCTGTCGGTGGTGATCACAATGGCCTCAATATCGGCTTTTTTGCACCGCTCAATCAGTGATTTTACAAATGCCCTGTCGCGGTAGAAGTAGATTTGCATCCAAGTGGTCACCCCTTCCAGCGTGACAATATCCTCAAGGGCGGTGGTGGAGACATTGCTGAGTACAAAGGGGATACCATATTGACGGGCAGCCTTCGCCAGTTTTTTATCCCCATCCTGACTCAGCATTCCATTAAAGCCCGTTGGGCCAATGACCAGGGGCAGGCCGCTTTGCTGACCAAACAGCGTTGTGCTTAAGTTGCGCGGGCCAACCCTGGTCAAGGTTCTCGGCTCGAATTGATAACGGTCAAAAACAGATCTGTTATGCCGCAAGGTATGTTCATCATCACTCCCGCCATACACGTACTCAAACACAAAGTTGGGTAAGCGCCTTTTGGCAATACATTCCAAGTCACTAATGTTTAGTGCTTTTTTATAGTTACGACCTGAGTAACGCTGGCGTTTCATCGCTGCTCCTATCGACTGGTTGGCATGGTTTGCCTGCCACTAAAGTATAGGTAAAAAGAGCTTTTTCTTACTTTGCCATACTACCATACTAGTCATATCAGTTAAGGGCCATGCTGTTTTGGCCGAATTTGGATACCTCATTATGAACATGACACTGCAAGCACTGTGGGCAGAAACGCGAGAAAGTGATCCGGTGCGAGAGCGCCTCTATAAAGTGCTTCGTCAGTCCATTATTCAGGGGCTACTTGCGCCTGGTCAGGCGCTGTCTGAAAAAGAGATCGCGGACAATTTCTCGGTGAGCCGGCAGCCGGTACGCGAAGCTTTCATACGGTTATCTGAGGCAGGGTTAGTTGAGGTTCGCCCCCAGCGGGGAACCTATGTCGTCAAAATTTCCCAGCGGGCAGTGCTTGAAGCACGCTTTGTACGTGAGGCGGTTGAGGTCGCGGTGATCAGGCAGGCGGCCTGCAAAGGTTTGCAAGCAGAGATTATTGCCGAGTTGCATGACCTGTTGGACAGGCAACGTCGTTGCATAGAACCGCATGACTATGACCGTTTCTACCGACTGGATGAAGCGTTCCACCGCACCCTCTCTTTGGGGGTTCAGCAACATGCCGCGTGGAAGGTGATTGAGGATGTGCGCGCACAGCTGGACCGTGTGCGTTATTTAAGTGTGCCGGATAGTACACCCATCGCTCGGTTGATTGATCAGCATGCAGATATTGTCGCTGCCATCGAGGAGAAAGACATGGCGTTGGCAGAGCAGGCGATGCGGCGCCATCTGCGGGAAATATTCATCTCTCTGCCTGACCTGGTTAAGCGCTTCCCCGACCTGTTCGATGATCAGGAAACCGCATCACTTATTGAGGAGGCAAGCCAGTGAAGATAGAGCATGCGTATACCATCGTTACCTCACCTGGCCGTAATTTTGTCACGCTAAAAATTGTTACCGACCAGGGTGTTTATGGCATTGGTGATGCCACTCTTAATGGGCGTGAGATGGCGGTTGTCGCCTACCTGGAAGAGCACGTTATACCTGCCTTGATTGGACGTGACCCACAACGTATTGAAGATATTTGGCAATACCTTTATCGGGGAGCCTATTGGCGCCGTGGTCCCGTCACGATGAGTGCCATCGCTGCTGTTGATATGGCGCTGTGGGATATTAAAGCCAAGCTGGCGGGCATGCCTTTATACCAGCTTCTAGGTGGCAAAAGCCGGGATCGTGTCATGGTATACGGCCATGCCACCGGGCGGGATATTGAAGCGTGCCTGGATGAAGTGGCCCGTCATGTTGCTGAAGGCTACAAGGCCGTCCGGGTACAGGCGGGGGTTCCCGGCATTGCCAGCATTTATGGGGTAGCCAAACGCGATGGCGAACCCTACGAGCCTGCCGATGCGGATTTGCCTGCGGAGCATGTCTGGAGCACCCATAAATATTTAAATCACGTACCTAAACTGTTCGCCGCGGTACGCGAGCGTTTCGGAGACGACCTGCATGTCCTGCATGATGTTCATCACCGCTTGACGCCCATTGAAGCCGCCCGGTTAGGCAAGGAAGTTGAGCCCTACCACCTGTTCTGGCTGGAAGACTGTGTCCCGGCTGAAAATCAGGAAGCTTTTGGCTTAATCCGTCAGCACACCACCACACCACTGGCCGTTGGTGAGGTCTTCAATAGCCTGTTTGATGCTAAGGCATTGATTGAAAATCAGTGGATTGACTATATCCGCGCCACGTTAACCCACGCAGGCGGTATTACCCATGTTCGCCGACTGGCGGATCTGGCCGCTATATATCATGTTCGCACCGGTTTCCATGGGCCTACCGACCTCTCGCCGGTGTGTTTGGGCGCTGCCATTCATTTTGATACCTGGGTGCCCAATTTCGGTATTCAGGAATATATGCCCCATACCGAGCAAACCAACGCTGTATTCCCCCATGACTACCGCTTTGAGGATGGCCATTTCATCGTTGGCGAAGCGCCAGGGCATGGCGTGGATATTGATGAGGAGCTTGCCAGGTCCTTTCCGTACAAGCGTGCCAGCCTGCCGGTTAACCGTCTTGAAGACGGAACGCTTTGGCACTGGTGAGTGGAGAGTTACATGAAAGCATTTGAAGTGAAAGCACCCCACAATTATCAGGTGGTAGAGATAGCCCAGCCGGATGTTGGACCGGGCGAGGTGCGTGTAAGAGTTGCTTATGCGGGTATCTGTGGCTCTGATATGCATATCATCCATGGTGACAATGCGTTCGTGCGCTTTCCCAGGATTACCGGGCATGAGTTCGCGGGTGTTATTGATGCTCTGGGAGAGGGCGTTGACAACATTCAGGTAGGTGCCAGGGTTTGTATTGACCCGGTTATCAGCTGCGGTACCTGCTATCCCTGTCGTATTGGCCGCCCCAATGTGTGTGGTTCGCTTGAGGTAATTGGCGTGCACCGCAATGGTGGGTTTGAGGAGTATGTGGTGGTTCCACAGCATAATGTCCACCTACTCCCTGACCATATCGGCCTGGATGCCGCTGCGTTGGTTGAACCCTACACCATCGCTGCCAATGTTCTTGATCGCATGCAGCCCCACTCTGGCGATGCACTGCTGATTTTAGGGGCCGGTGTTATCGGCCTGACCATTCTGCAAATGGCACAAGCCATCGGGCTGGATAACATCATTGTCACCGATGTGATTGATGAGCGTCTGGCGATAGCAGAAACGCTCGGTGCCCGCCATACCTTAAATAGCCGCGACACCAATGCCGAACAGAAAATCTGGGACTTGACTGGCGGACAGGGTGTGCCGCTGATCGCGGATGCCGCCTGTGTGCCCGCTTTATTACCACAGATGCTGCGGTTGGCATCTCCTGCTGGTCGCATAGGGCTGTTGGGGTTTAGTGCAACTCCCAGCGAGCTGGTTCAACTGGAGGTGATAAAGAAAGAGCTGACCCTGGTGGGTTCCCGGCTGAATAACCGCAAATTTCCGGAAGTATTACAGCTAATGGAGTCAGGGCGTCTTGACCCTTTAGCACTAGTAAGCCACCGCTTGCCGCTGACCAGAATGCCGGAGGCAATTGAGTTGCTGGAGCATCATCCAGAAAGAGCACGCAAGGTGCTGATTGAGGTTAGCGCCTAACGTTGCACGCCACCCAAGCACGACCGCCAAGCCGGCGGTTTACCAACAACATAACGCTCACGTGTGCAGGAGTAACACCATGTTAAAACAGTTCCTAACCAGTGCGGTCCTAGGGGTTGCAATTGCCAGCAGTACGTCAGTGCTGGCAGCAGACTTTACCCTTCGCTTTGGCCATCTCGCCAATGAACAGAATATCTGGCATCAGGCGGCAGAGAAGTTTAAGGAGGAGGTGGAAGCCAACTCCGACGGACGTATTGAGGTGCGTCTCTATCCCAATGAACAACTGGGCGGTGAAATGGATGTGATTAACAGCATCCAGTTGGGTACTGCGGATATGACCATCACCGGGGAAAGCCTGCAGAACTGGGCGCCGAAGGCGGCCATGATGGCTGCGCCCTATGCATTCCGCGACTCAGAACATCTGCAGGCAGTGGTGAGTGGTGAAATCGGTGCCGAGATCGAAGAGCAGATAACTGAGCGAGCCAATCTGGTACCGCTCGCCTGGTTTGAGCGTGGCCCCCGCGAACTGACGTCCAACCGTCCCATTCAGCACCCGGATGACTTAAATGGTTTCCGTCTGCGTGTTCCCAATGTGCCACTGTTTGTTGATACGTGGGAAGCGTTGGGTGCGCGGCCAACCCCGATGGCGTTTAGTGAGGTGTTTACCTCTCTACAGCAGAACACCATTGAAGGGCAGGAAAACCCCTTAAGCCTGATCGAGAGTGCCAGCTTTAATGAAGTTCAGGATTACGTGAACATGACTGGCCATGTACGTAGCTGGATTTATGTCGTGATTGGCCGCCCTCAACTGGAAAGAATGCCTGACGACCTGCAACAGGTGGTACGTGATGCTGCCCTGGTGATGCAGGAGTATGAAGCTGAACTCTTCGGGGAGGATCAGGCACGTCTGGAACAGGCGCTTAAGGACCGCGGCATGGAGTTCATTGAAGTGGATATAGATGCCTTTGCCGAGAAAGCACGTCCGGCCGTTATCGATGCGCTGACCGATGAACAGCGTGCTCTGTTCGAAGCCATTCAAGACCTGTGATACGCCTGAACCTGGGGGCATGGAAACCATGCCTCCTGTTTATTTTCTCCACGTTGGTCAGGAGGGTTCTCAATGAGCGTGGATCATAAGGCTCTCGAAACCGAAGCGTTGGAAAGCCTTGACCCAATGTCAGAAGTGCCAAAGCTGCAGGGTTTGCTTGGGCGCTTAATTGGTTGGGTCGATACGGCATTTGTCACACTGGCTGTATTGGCGCTGGTAACACTGTCTGTCACGGTATTGTTGCAGGTAGTTGCCCGGCTGTTTCTGCCATTCTCCCTATCGTGGACGGAAGAGCTATCACGCTACCTGTTTATCTATATGGTGGCGCTCTCGGCGGGGGCGGTATTGCGTAGAAACCGCAATGTGAGTGTTGAACTTTTTCATCATCTGCTGGGTATGCGTGCCAAAGCCGCTGTGCAAGCCGTGATCTGTCTCGCGATAGGCATATTCGCTTATCTGGTACTGCCGTATGCCTGGCAGTATGCCCAGAACGGCGCATGGCAGACCTCTCCAACGTTACGCATTCCTATGCTCTATATCTTCTTCTCGACAGTCGTGGCCTTCGCCCTGTTGCTGGTTTACAGCGTCCTGGGGGTTATTGAAGGGGTTATGGCTGTCCTTCGTCCTTCTACTGCGGAACAGGAGTCTTAAGCATGGAAGTGATCATCCTGTTTAGTGTTTTTCTGTTGTTATTGGTGGTAGGTGTACCTATCGCTTTTGCTTTAGGCATTGCATCACTCTCGTATCTGATGATGGAGGGGATTTCGCTCACCATCGTGCCTCAGCGCATGTATGCGGGCATCGACACCTTTGTACTGCTGTGTATACCGGGTTTCGTACTGGCAGGTAACCTGATGAACGTCGGCAATATCACCGAGCATATTGTGCGTTTTTCCAACGCACTGCTGGGGCATATCCGTGGTGGATTAGGCTTGGCCAATGTAGGTGGCTCAATGATCTTTGGTGGTATTTCCGGTACTGCCGTTGCAGACTCTGCCAGCATTGGTTCTGTAATGATTCCGGGAATGGCGCGCTCTGGGTACGACAAACCCTTTGCGGCTGCCGTCACAGCTGCGTCATCAACATTAGGGCCCATCATTCCTCCCAGTGTGCCGATGATTATCGTGGGTTCTTTAAGCGGCATTTCCGTTGGTCGCATGTTTTTGGCTGGCGCTATTCCCGGTGTGTTAATGGGGCTGGCGATGATGGTGACTGTCTACATCCTGGCAGTACGGCGCGGTTATCCGAAGGAAAAGCGTGTGCCGGTGATGCAGCTGCTAAGTGAAGGTAAAACCGCTTTTTGGGCACTGCTGATGACCGTGATTATTCTCTACGGGATTATTGGTGGCTTCTTTACCCCAACTGAAGCATCCATTGTGGCCTGCGTATATGCATTAGTGGTTGGCATGTATGTCTATAAGGGGCTGTCATGGCGCAAGTTACCGGGGATTCTGGTGGATACCGTTTTAACCTCCTCCGCGCTGCTGCTTATGGTGGGGTTGGCGAACCTGTTTGGCTGGATTCTTACCAGTGAGCAGATCCCTCAGATGATTGCCTCGCTAATTTTATCCATTAGCGAGAACCCGTTGATTGTGCTACTGATCCTCAACCTGATTTTGCTCTTCGTGGGCGCCTTTATGGAGACGATTGCTGCACTGATCATTCTGTTCCCAGCCTTGGTAGGCGTAGCAACCGGTGTTGGGGTCGATCCTGTCCATTTTGCGGTAATCGCGGTGCTTAACCTGATGATCGGGCTGACCACGCCGCCAGTGGGTGTTTGCCTGTTTGTTGTGGCAGGTATCGGTAAATTGCCAATGTTAGCGGTAGCAAAAGCTATCGTGCCTTTCCTACTTTGCAACCTTCTGGTGTTATTACTGGTGACCTATATCCCCGCCTTAACACTATGGCTGCCTAACCTGTTGATGGGGGAGTAACGGTTAATGCGACCCGAGCATATTGAAGCCTCCCCGAAGCTGGGCCATATCGGCATTGTCCACCTAGGGCTTGGCGCCTTCCATCGTGCCCATCAAGCGGTGTATCTGGAACGCTATCGTCAGCGTAGCGGTGACGCTGATTGGGGTGTATGCAGTGCTAACCTTCGTGCAGGCGTTGGTCTGGTCGATGGTCTGAACTCAGCCGGATATCGCTACCATGTGGCGGAGTATGCCGATAGCGACACCCTAAAATTGCGTGAGATTGGGGTGATCGAAGAGGCCCTGTTCACTGGCCGTGATACGGCGGGCCATTGGAGCCGTGATCGAGAGGCGTTACTGGCACGAATGGCATCTGCCGAGACGCGTATCGTAACCCTAACGGTGACTGAGAAGGGCTACTTCCTGAATCCCGCCACTGGTGACTTGCGAGACGATGACCCCATGATTGCAGGGGATATTGCATCGCCTGAGCAACCGCGTACTGCGCCTGGTTTGTTGGTGGAAGCCCTGGCGCGGCGACGTGCAGCAGAGGAAGCGCCTTTTACAGTGCTCTCTTGTGACAATATGCCCGACAACGGCCAGCGAACACGGCGTGCGGTAGTGGAGCTGGCGAAGCGGCGTGATCCAGCATTAGCGGGCTGGATTGCGAATGAGGTGGCGTTTCCCAGCAGTATGGTGGACCGCATTGTACCTGCCATGACGGAGGCGGACTTCGAGCGCTTGGCAGCCCTGGGTGTTAACGATCCCAATGCTGTGGTGTGTGAAGCCTTTACCCAGTGGGTAGTGGAAGATCACTTCCCGCTGGGGCGGCCTGGATGGGAAGCGGATGGCGTTGAAATGGTCGCTGATGTGGCACCGTTTGAGACCATGAAATTACGCATGCTCAATGGTAGCCATTCGTTATTGGCCTACCTGGGGTCTTTGGCCGGTATCGAAACTGTTTTTGAGGGAGTAGGGCATCCAGAACTGAGAGCACTGTTGCGACGCTATATGCTAGAGGAGGCTGCTCCCACACTGCAGATGCCGGAAGGGACCAATTTAGAAGCGTATGCCGACTCACTGTTAGCGAGATTTGCCAATGACAGCTTGCGGCATCGTCTACAGCAAATTGCTATGGATGGCAGCCAAAAGCTGCCCCAGCGTTGGTTGCTGGGCACGGTGGAACATCGCAGGAGTGGGCACGATTCTCCCTGTGTGGCACTGGGGATGGCCGCCTGGATTCGCTATACCGATGGCGAGGATCTACAAGGACAGCGTTACATTGTAGATGACCCGATGGCCAGGCGTTTTGCTGCGCTTCATCAAGCCCATGGCGGGGACCCATCCGCGCTGGTAGCGGCTTTTTTAGCCATGGATGATGTGGTGCCCGGCGCATTGGCAACGGATGAGGATTTTGCCCAAAACGTACTAAAGGCGTACCGCACTCTGACACAAGGCGGGCTTGATGGGGCGCTGGCGGCGATTGCGTGCAGCTAGCAGGAGGAGATAACGATGGAACATACTTGGCGTTGGTTTGGACCGCAGGATGCTATTCAGCTGCGTGAAGTTCGTCAGGCGGGAGCAACCGGTATTGTAACGGCCCTACACGATATACCCAATGATCAGGTCTGGCCGGTTGAGGCGATACGTGAGCGCCAGCAACTGATCGAGGCCGCAGGCCTAAGCTGGTCGGTGGTTGAGAGTGTGCCTGTGCATGAGTCGATTAAAAAGGGGCTACCTGAGCGCGACGCTTTGATTGAGACCTACTGCCAGACCCTGCGTAATCTGGCAGCCTGCGGCATTGATACTGTTTGCTATAACTTTATGCCGGTACTGGACTGGACGCGCACCGATCTGACCTATGAATTGCCCGATGGCGCCTTGGCGCTGCGCTTTGATCAAGTCGCTTTTGCCGCGTTTGATCTTTATCTGCTTCATCGCCCCGGCGCTGAGCAGGAGTACAGCGATGAAGAGAAAGCCCAGGCTGCCCGACACCTGGAAAGGTTGGATGATGCCGGGCGGGAGAAGCTGGTTAATACCTTGATTGCCGGCCTGCCCGGTGCTGAAGAGCACTATACGCTTGAGCAGTTTCGCTCTGTATTGGCAGGTTATGCCAAGATTGATGCAGAGCAATTGCGGGAAAATCTTGGTTATTTTCTAAGAGCAGTGGTTCCCGTTGCAGAGAAAGTCGGCATTCGTATGGCCATTCATCCTGATGATCCCCCGCGCCCGCTGCTGGGACTGCCCCGTGTGGTTTCCTGTGTTGATGACATTGAATGGATTTTAAGCACCATTCCCAGTGAGGCGAATGGCATTACTTTCTGCACCGGTTCCTATGGGGTGCTTAAAGAGAACGAACTGGTCTCCATGGCCCGGCGTTTTGCCAAACATATTCACTTTGCCCACTTGCGTGCCACCCAACGGGAGGTGGAAGACGAGCGTTCGTTCCATGAAGCACCGCATCTTGAAGGCAATGTTGATATGGTGGGCGTTATTCATGCTCTGGTGGATGAAGAGCGCCGACGTGAAGTTGAGGGAGGAAGGCGTTTGCCGCTTCGGCCCGATCATGGGCATCACATTCTGGATGATCAACAGCGTAATACGGCGCCTGGCTACCCGCTTTATGGACGACTGCGTGGCCTGGCGGAGTTACGTGGTGTAGAACTGGCGGTTAGGCAGTTAACCAGCCGCTAATTCACGTGTTAATCGCACCGAAAACCCCGCTGATGGGATATCTCAGCGGGGTTTTTTATACGGGGTTGTTGTTAGCGTGGGGTTGAAGCCGCTTCAGAGCCAGTCAGTGTAGGCTCTGGTACTTGCTCCATGCGTTGGCGCTCCTGATCAAGAATTGCTAAAGCCTCAGATGAGGTGATACGCGAAGCAGGCGCCAGGAGGGTTACCGCTACCCCGGTGACCAGGGCTGCCAGCACGGCGGGAATACTGGGATTACCCCAGAAGGCCGTCCAATCGCTGTTAGCGATAATGAGCATAGACGTTAGCGAAGCACTGATCAGTGTCGCGATGGCACCTTGCCAGTTGTAGCGCGGCCAGAAGCGGCCCAGCATGGCACACACAAACAGCCCTGACAGGATGGTTGAAATCATCCGGGTGATGTAAGTGATGACATTATCAGAAGTAAGCGCAAATAAGAGTGCCAGGCCGATAGTAGCCACTAATGCAATGCGCGAAAAGCGTACCACGTTACGTGCAGAGGGCGTACGACCTGTTGCCAGCACGTATAAGTCACGAATCAGGGTAGAGACACCGGCAATGGCATCCGAGCTGGCACTCGACATGGTGGCTGAAAGCCCTGCGATCAATAACAGTAGCCCTAATCCGAGAGGCATAATTTCAGTGGCCAGGAACGGGAAGGCATAGTTGCTATTCTCAAGCCCAGGATTCAACGCGTGAGTCGCCATTCCAATAATGGCGGGGATAATAGAGAAGCCCAGGTAGAGAACTCCCGTAATCAGAAACGAACGGCGTACCGAACTCACTGATTCGCCAGAGTAAATGCGTTGACGAAAGGAGGGGGTTGCCAACACACCAATGGCGATGACGGCTGCCAGCGACAGAGCGGGCAGGGCGCCAATCTGTCCGATGCCTAAAAAGCTGGTAGCTCCCGCATCCATGCCTGCGGCAAGCCCTGAAAAGCCGCCAACTTCCACTAGCGCCAAAATGGCCATCAGGATAAAGCCTGCAAACAGCACGATGGCTTGAATGGTGTCGGTCCAGATCACTGCAAAGTAACCGCCGACAACGCAGTAAATGCCAAAGCCCAAGGCTACCAGGATACGCGCCGTCGTCAGGTCGATACCTGCCATCCAGGACAGATAAAGGCCGCCACCGAGGATATGTGCACCCAGCCAGCCGATGCAGGCAATATAGATAAGGAGCGCCACGATATTGCGTACCAGACGGTTAGCGCCAACGTAATAAGCGATCTCTTCGCTCATGGTCATAAAACGCAGCCTGCGTACCGGCGCAAAGCAGATGGCGAGTAGCAGCACACCGATAGCGCCACCAATACCGTATAAAGCGCCAGCCCAGCCATTGGCATAACCGAAGCCAACGGCACCCATACTTGAGCCGGTGCCCACCATGGTAGCTACCGTGGTGCCTACGGTGAGAAAGAGAGGAACACTGCGACCGCCGAGCAGAAAGTCGTCTCCGCTACCGCGTTTGTGCCGAGAGACCCACCAGCCAAACGCAATCATGGCGGCGATGTAGAGAAGAAAGGTGACAAGGAATATTTGACTGTTCATGGTAACCTCTTATCGTTGTTTATCCGGCCGTTGCCGCGGCCGAAAATAGGCAATGGAGGTGATTGCCGCGGGCGTTCTTATGCTAGTCACGCGGTAATCTGGCACCGTGCCCTTGCCGGGGCGCGGTGTCTTCTTATTGGATGTGTTAAGCGCGATCAGCCCTGAAGCACTTCACATCGACTTCTACTTTGCAGTCCACTACCAGGTCCTGAACGCTACAGATGCGTGCCGGTGGGTTGTCGCCAAACAGCTCCTTAAACACCTTGTTGAAAGAGGTGAAGTAACGTGCATCAGTCAAAACAGCAGTGACATGCACCACATCTTCAACGCTGTAGCCAGCTTCGTTCATAATGCTCAGGCAGTTATCGAAGGCGAGACGGGTTTGCTCAATGATGCCGCCGTCAACAACTTCGCCATCGGTCATTGGTGTTTGGCCGGATACGTATAACCAGCCACCTGCCTCTACGGCGCGGGCAAAGGGTAGTTTCTGGCCGCCAGTACCAACGCCACCTTCGGTGCCGTATCGTGTGATGCTCATGGTGTTTGCTCCTGTTTGGATTGATCAGAGGGTGTCATGTGAGAAATGCGTTCAGTGCGTCTTAGCATCCGCCCTGAGCGTTGCCCGGTAATGGCGCCTTGGTGATAGGCGATCTTGCCATTCACTACCACCAGCTCAATGCCTTTAGCGGCGGCGATAGGGGTTTCGTAATTTGCTGTGTCTTCAAGCGTATTCAGGTCAAAAAGAGTGAGGTCTGCGTAAGCTCCAATGCGGATTGTCCCCCGATCCGTTAAGCCAAAATTGGCAGCCGAAAGACTGGTCATCTTGCGCACCGCTTCGGCTAGGGGCATTAAATTTAAATCTCGGCTGTAATGGGCAAGAACACGTGGAAAAGCCCCCCACAACCGTGGGTGAGGGTTGGGGTCATTGGGCAGGCCATCGGAACCCACCATGGAGAGCGGATGTGCCAGAACCTGCTGCATATCCGCCTCACTCATGTTGTGGTAAACCGCCCCGGCGGGCTGTAACTTCCTGGCCGCATCGATGAGCGGCATCTTCCATTCGGTGGCAATATCCTTCAAAGGGCGGCGTGCCTGCTCAGGGTGAGGCTGAGACCAGGTAATAGTGATCTCAATTTCATCTGTCACCTGACCTAAGTCGAGGGTGGAAGAGCCGGCGGTATAGGGGTAGCAATCGCAGTGGGCATGTTGGTGCTGAGTGGCGGCTTCAAGTTTGCTCAGTGCCTGGACAGCACCACCCCAGTTGCCCGCTCCGGCGCATTTTAGGTGCGAGATTACTAGTGGCACCTTGCCTTCGCGCGCTGTATTAAATGCCTCATCCATCGCATCCAGCAGGCCTGCAAACTCGTCACGCAGATGCGTGGTATATACGCCGCCTGCCTCCCCAACGATAGCTACCAGAGGTGCCATTTCGGTGGTGGGTGCATGAATTGCATTGCGGTAAGCCAGTCCAGAACTGAGCCCTAAAGCACCTTCATCCAGCGCTTGTCGTAGCAGCGCCTCCATCGTGGAGATTTCTGCTGAATTTGCGGGGCGGTCAAAGCTATCCATTACCTGGCTACGCAAACTGGTATGCCCCATCAGGGCGGCAACGTTAATACTGGGTTGGGCGGTATCGACGGCCTGGGCATAGTCAGCAAAGGTGGGGTAGCGGAAGTCTTCGGCATTACCCAATAGATTCATCGGGTCGGGAACATCGTGCGCCAGTGTGACAGGGCTTGCACTGATGCCACAGTTGCCCACTACGACGGTGGTCACGCCCTGGGTCAGCTTCGGCTGCATGTCTGGCGTGCGAATCACATTGGTATCGTCATGGGTATGGACATCAATAAAACCAGGTGCCAGATAGTATTCCTGGGCATCAATAATGGTATTGGCCTTGGCATAGGGCATCTCGCCGATGGCGCAGATACGCTCGCCTTGAATAGCCACATCGGCGCGAAAGTGGGGAGCACCTGAGCCATCCAGAACGTTGGCATTACGAATTAACAGGTCGTAAACCATCTTAGTCTCCCAATGGCTGCCGGTTATCACCACCGCGATGGTCATCAAGGCTCAGCTTCAGGCGGCGCAACTTGCTGC
The DNA here is from genome assembly GCF_023507745.1 of Vreelandella olivaria. GTDB lineage: Bacteria > Pseudomonadota > Gammaproteobacteria > Pseudomonadales > Halomonadaceae > Vreelandella > Vreelandella olivaria_A. Next base: position 39,961 of record NZ_JALPZO010000073.1, read on the forward strand.
GCGAGCGCTCGCGGTGGCGCATGGCGAGTTCAAGTGCCAATACATCGATGACCGCCAGCATGGCGTAACGTGAGGCAGAGGGGTGGTAGATAAAGTCGGTTTCACGAGAGGTAATCGGAAGCACAATATGGGATGTTTCGGCTAGCGGGGAATTCATTGCCGTGATGGCAATCACCTGGGCACCGTACTGTCTGGCAATTTGTGCCGACTCCACCATCTCCGGGGTGTAGCCAGTTGCCGACAGCACAACGACCACATCATCCGGCTCAAGGGTAGAGGCTACCATGCGTGGTAGCAGTGCCTGTGGGTAGGCACAGATCGCATAGCCCAGGCGTACCAGCCGAAACTGAAGCTCCTGGGAAAGGATGCTTGAACCACCCCCAGCACCGAAGACGAGTATCTGGCGTGCTTGGTCTAACTGTTCCACTGCACTCGCCACATCGGCCTGGGCGAGAAGATCCCGGTTAAGCGCCAGTGTTTGGGTGGCAATTTCATAGACGACGCTTGAGCCATCTTCGGGCGTTGCTTCCTGGATAAAACGACGACCCGCCGCCAGGGCGCGGGTTAAACGGGTTTTTAAATCGCGCACGTTGGTGCAGCCAACTGCACGGGCAAATCGGGTGACGCTGGCATCACTGACGCCAGCGCGTTTTGCAATCTCACCGATACTGGCCTCGGTGACAAAATCAATGTCGGTAAAAATCAGCTCAGCGACTTTTTTCTCAGCATCGCGCAGCGCGCCAAAATCGGTGGTAATACGTGACAAAATATCTATTTCCTGAATCACCGTGGACTCCTGGAGGTTGCCTTGTTTAAAAACTATGTTAGTTTCTAACTTAAAGTCAATAAGTGTGAAAATTTCTAACATTGCTGCGGTTAACATCTATTCTGAATCTGCTGGAGGTGTAGAGATGCAAGCGAATGCTTTAACGGTGGAGAAAGGCGGTATTGAGTTGGGGCCTAACCTGTTGTCAGGAGTGAGCTTGCCAGCAGCCGTGGTTTACAAGGGGCCGCTGGAGCACAACCTGACGTGGATGCAGCGCTTTGCTGAGGCTCACGGTGCTCATTTGGCTCCTCATGGTAAAACCACCATGACACCTGCACTTTTCCATCGCCAGATTCAGGCGGGGGCGTGGGGCATTACACTGGCAACGGCACCCCAGTGCCGCGCTGCTTTTGTTAATGGTATCAAACGGTTGTTGATGGCTAACCAACTGGTGGGGCAGGCCAATATGGCCATTGTTGCCTCCCTGCTGGAAAAGGGCGCTGAGTTTTTCTGCGTCGTTGATAGCCATGAAAACGTACGCCAGCTAGGGCGCTTTTTTGCTGAACGCGGTTTAAGGTTATCGGTGCTGATTGAGGTGGGAGTGGAGGGGGGGCGTTGCGGTTGCCGTACCCAGCAGCACATTCTCTCTTTGGCAGACGCTATTTCGGATGAGCCTGCGCTTTCACTGGTAGGGCTGGAAGGTTATGAAGGTGTTGTACACGGCGATGATCCTGAAACCGGAATCCGTCATTATGCTAAGTATTTAGTGGAGGTGGCGGTAGCACTGGAGGGCGCTGGTCACTTTGCAGACCCTAACCCGATTGTGACGGCATCGGGTTCTGCCTGGTATGACGTCATTGCGGAAGCTTTCCACGCAGCGCCACTGCAACAAGGTAGATTCACCCCTGTGTTACGCCCTGGATGCTATGTGGTGCACGATCATGGGTTGTATCGTGATGCGCAGGCTGCGGTGATGGCACGTCGGCCTGATTTACAGCAGGGGCTTGAGCCTGCTTTGGAAGTGTTTGCCCAGGTGCAGTCACTACCGGAGCCGGGACTTGCCATTATCGCACTCGGGAAACGCGATATTGGTCACGACCAGTTGCCTATCGCCCTGCGCCGCTACCGGGAAGCTGGAGCGCGCGAGCAACTGCTTTCGGTAGCAGGCTGGGAAGTGACCAAAATAATGGATCAGCATACCTTTGTGCGGTTACCTGAAGCAGCGCAGGATGTTACGGTGGGGGATATCGTGGCGTTTGGCGCCTCTCATCCGTGTTTGACGTTTGATAAGTGGCGCCAACTGCTGTTGGTAGATAGCGATTTAAACGTTAAAGAACATCTGCCCACCTGCTTTTAATAAGTAAGGCTCAAGCAGCTGGCAGATGCCCACCAATGGCAAGTGTCAGGGCATTTGCCAGCTCTCCCAACTGCTCCCGGCAGCGTTCAATGCTGGGAACTTCCTTTAAAAGCTTAAATATGTGATTAGAAGCTTAAATATGTGATAGCCGCTAGCAGCTCACTGGCATGACGAATACCGATAGCGCCTTCGGGCGTTTTTTCTTCTTCAGGAAAGTGGTTAAGGTGGATAACGTGCATACCTGCTGCCAGCCCTGCTTGAACACCTACGGCAGCGTCGTCGATCACAACGCAGTGTTCCGGTAAATAGCCCATGGCGGTGGCCGCTTTGCGATAAAGCTCCGGGTCTGGCTTCCAGACATTGAGGGTATAGGCGCTGAACAAGCGCTCTTCGAAATAGTGGGAGAGCTTGGTGCTTTCCAGGGCGCAGCGAATTTTGCGTTCAGGCCCATTGGATACCACGGCTTTTGCGTAGTCGTTTAATTGTGCCAGGGCGGCAGGCATGCCTTCAATCGCAATCAGTTCGGTTCGCATGCGTGCTTCCATGCGGGCGCGCATATTCGATTCAAGTGTGGCGGATCTGCCTTCTGCCAGGGGCTGGAAGCGACTCTCCAGTGTTTGGACGATCGTGTGAAAACGCACACCACGAAACTCTTGCATATATTGTCGCGCTGTAAAGGGCAGGCCGTATTCAGGCAGGATATCGCCCATTACCTCGGCGAGGAGGATTTCACTATCCACCAGGGTGCCATCGCAATCAAACAGCAGGCAGAAAGATGTGGCCTTGTTAGCAGAACTCATCGCCATACTTCCTCATTAACCAGGCTGATGGGACGTTTGCCCTGTAAGGCCAAACGAGTATTATCCACTGCCCGCTGCGCCATGGCATCTCGGGTTTCGTGGGTGGCAGAGCCAATATGGGGCAGGGCAACGACGTTTGCCATACGCGGTAGCGGTGACTCGCTGGAAAGGGGTTCCTGGGCAAAAACGTCCAATCCCGCCGCTTTAATCACGCCCTGTTCCAGGGCCTCAATCAAGGCTTTTTCATCGATGACCTTGCCACGTGCAATATTGACCAATATCGCAGAAGGCTTCATGTGGGCGAGTTCAGTGACGCCGATCAAGTGTTCAGTTTCGGCTGTCAGAGGGACGGTTACGCAGACAAAATCAGCATCGGCCAGCAGTTCGTGCAGTTCACACCGCTGAGCGCCGAGCTCTTGCTCCAGGGCCGGTTTTGGCGATGCGTTGGAGTAAAGAATGCGCATCCCAAAGCCGAGGGCGCCGCGTCTGGCAACCGCTTGCCCTATACGGCCAAAGCCGACCATGCCGAGGGTTTTGCCGTGTACGTCACTGCCGAACAAGTCGGGGCCGATGCTCGTTTGCCAGTGTCCCTCTTTAATCCATTCGGCCAGTTCGACAACCCGTCTGGCGGTTGCCATGATCAGTGCAAACCCCGTATCGGCGGTGGTTTCTGTCAGCACATCGGGTGTGTTGCACAGCATTATGCCGCGCTTGGTCAACTCGTCGACGGGGATATTGTCGTAGCCGACAGAGATGGTCGCAATCACCTCAAGCGCTGGCGCTGCATCGAGTAACGTTGTGGTTACCTGCATGCCTGAGCCGATGAGCCCGTGGGCATTCGACAGCATGCTGTGCACGTCCGGCTGAGTGAGATCTAACGGTTTGGTTAGTTCCGCCACCTGAAAGTGCTGCTCCAACTCTGCCCGTTGGGTGGGGCTGAGTCGCCCCATTACGATGACATTTTTCTGCATGCTGACTCCTGTCCATAGAGGGTAGGTATTAGTGCTGTTCCAACTGTTCCAGAACCTTTCGGGTGGGCAGTCCTTCCATATCACCCACTACCTGTACCGCCTGAGCTCCAACCAAATTACCACGATTGAGTGCCGCTTGAGGGGGCAGCCCATCCAGCAGGGCACTGATAGCACCTACGGCGAATCCATCTCCTGCACCAACCGTATCAACCACATTGGCCACGGGTTGGCCCGGTAGAGTAAAGCTTTCCAACTCCCCCCCGAGTATGCCCCGATAGTAACTGCCCTCTGGCCCTAGCTTGATAATCACCGCTTTAACACCCTGCTGAAGGTAGAAGTCGGCAATGGCTTCAGGCGTTTCCTGGCCAGTGAGCAAGCGCCCTTCAGATAGCCCTGGCAGCACCCAATCAGCCAGACTGGCAAGCGCATTGAGTGTATCTCGCATGATGGCTTCGCTGGGCCATAGCGATGGGCGAAGGTTGGGGTCGAAAGAAATGCTGACACCTGCTCTGCTGGCTTGCTCCATTAAATGGCGCGTTAACTGTGCGGCACTTTCAGACAGGGCGGGGGTAATGCCGGTGGCGTGCAGGTGGGTGAGGGCTGGAAAGTCGATACCCGTTGCATCCTCAATGCATAGATGGCTGGCGGCACTGCCACGTCTGAAATAAGTGACCTTCGGGTCGGCTCCGCCCTCGGCACGCTCTTTGAACAGCAGACCAGTGGGGTGTTGTGCGTCGGTATGGATATGACGGCTGTCTATCCCCTCGGCCTCCAGGGCCTGGCGGATGAACTGACCGAAACTATCGCTACCCACCCGGCTCATCCAGGCAACATGAAACCCCAGGCGGGCAAGGCCGATGGCGACATTGTTATCAGCGCCTGCCAGGCGGCGGTGGAAGTGTTCCACCGTGGCAAGTTCGCCTGGGTCGTCTGCCACAAACATTGCCATGGCTTCGCCAAAGGTAAGAATGCTGGGTGATGAAACAGGTGGTGTCATTGGATGCCTCAAATGGTTGTGTTGTTAAGTGGAAGCTGTTTTGTCACGTAGTGAGTTTTGGGCCCGTCACTCTAACGCTGGGCCTGCCCCAGGTTTTTGAGGCCAGCGGACAATAGTGCTCCCTCTGGGGACGAGTGAGGGGGCGTGGCGGTATTGCCCGGGGAGTTCAGGCGCATGTTGAGGGTGAGTACGGGAGAGTTGATTAAGCAGGCAGGCCACTGCCGCGTGGCCAATGGCATCGGTTGGCTGGGCCAATGTGGTAATGCCCGGAGGCACTAGCGCGCACCAATCCATCTCATCAATACCGATCAAGCCAACCGGCCCCATGGCGATTCTCAAGTGCTGAAAGTGTCGCGCCATGGCAAGGGTGGCATTGCCATTGGCGCATAGCACTGCACAAGGTGAGGTGCGGTGTGCGCTGGTAAATGCATGGAGTACTGGCACTGCATGGCGCTCGTCAAGACAGGTCAGTATCTCACTCTGCAAGCCGAGTGATGCTACTCGTTGCTGGAAACGCAGCAGCCGTTCCTGGCGGGCACTGGCCTGCTCGGGGGGCTCACTCGCGTAAAGCACGGAGCGGTAACCCTGCTGCACCAGGTGGTCCAGCGCCATCTCAATCGCCAGGGCATTATCAAGACCAATCACTTCGGCGCCAATCTGGCCCACTTCGCGATCAATCAGTACCAGCGGTACACCGCTGCCCATTAAAGCCTGCAGGGGTTGCTTGGGTTGCCCTGCCGCATTAACGATCAACCCTTCCACCTGATAGGACGCCAACGATGCCAGATGGCGTTGCTCCAGTTCAGGGTCGTTATCGGTATTGCACACAATAAGCGAGTAGCCCTGAGCGTGCGCCGACAGTTCTACACCATGCACTATCGCAACGGAAAATGGGTTGCGTATATCGGCCACCAGCATACCCAATAGCCGGGAGCCGCCGCCTTTCAGGCCGCGGGCCATCAGATTGGGCTGATAGCCCAATGTGTGGGCTGCCTGTCCAATACGCGCCTGAAGAGTAGCAGAAAGCTTGTCACGTTCCGGCCCAAAAAAGCGCGATACGCTGGTTTTGGATGTTCCAGCCAAAGTAGCGACTTCAATCAGTGTGGCACGGGATGATGGCATGGTTGGTAAAAGCCCCAGCGGTAAAATGGGAACGTTCCCATTAATGTTTCCCACAGTAGTGGTTTTACGTTTTAAAGACAATACTGTCGATGCAGCAAAAATCATAAGGGGCTCTGCTAGGCTGGAAGAAAACAGGATGGTAGCGATGTACCTTGATGAGTATCAGCAGCATGACGCGATGGGGTTGGCTGAGTTGATTCGCCGCCGCCAGGTAAGCCGTGGGGAAGTGCTTGAAGCGGCTTTAGCCGCTATTGAGCAAAGCAACCCCGTGCTGCATGCAGTGGTAAGAACCCGTATTGATCAGGCAAGGCAAGAGAGTCAGCACCAACCCGAAGGGGCGTACTTTGCTGGCGTACCTACGTTAAGCAAAGACCTTTTAATGGGGATCAAGGGGGAGCCACTGACATTCGGTAGTGCCGCGTTATCCCAGTGGTACCCAACAGAGGACGCCCTACTTATCGAGCGTTCGCGCAGAGCTGGGTTGGTGATTGTGGGGCAAACCGCAACGCCAGAACTGGGGCTAATGGGCATTACCGAGCCCAAGGCGTTTCCTCATCCTGTAAATCCGTGGCGTGCTGGTTACTCCCCAGGTGGTTCAAGCGGTGGCGCCGCGGCGGCCGTTGCAGGCGGTATGGTACCTTTGGCGCTGGCTGGCGATGGAGGTGGCTCTATTCGTATTCCTGCCAGCTATTGCGGCTTGTTTGGTTTTAAACCCTCCCGGGGCAGGGTGCCGCTGGCGCCTGCTCATGGGGAAATTTGGCAGGGGGCGGTGATTGAACATGCCATTACCCGCAGTGTGCGCGACAGCGCCGCGCTATTGGAGCAGGTCAATGGTATGGCGCCTTCGGGACCCTATCCGGTGCTCCACGAAACCGGCTACGTGGCTTTGTTGTCGTCCCCCTGCCCGCCGCTGCGCATTGCTTTTTCTTTGGGCGAGCCACTTAGCCGTGGCTTAGGTACTCAACTAAACCCGGAGGTAACAGCCGCCGTTGAAAAAACCGCCAATCTATTGGCAGCGATGGGGCATGAGGTGGAGTGGTGTGACCCGCCGGTAGATGGTGATGCCCTGGCAGACAGCTATCTTACTCTTTACCTGGGGCATCTGGCGGCGGATCTTAGATGGATTAGCCAACAGACAGGCGTTCCGCTGAAGCGGTTGTCGATCGAACCTGCTACCCGGGCGATAGGCCGGTTGGGTGCGAAGCTTTCCGCCTGGGAGTACGAGACAGCTAAACGTTATTGGCATACCGCTGCAGAGCAAATGAGCCGTTTTCACCAGCGTTATGACGCCCTTGTGATGCCCGTGGCAGCGGATACCGCTCCCAAATTAGGTGAGCTCTACCCCACGGTGGCGCGAGAGCGGCTGATGGCATTATTGGCTATTCCTGGTGTGCCAAAGCTGGCGCTAGAAGCGGGTATGTTAAAGCGCCTGGCGGTGGATGCATTAAGCCGAACGCCCTTCACCCAGTTGGCAAACCTGACCGGTCAACCAGCGATGTCGCTCCCTTTGCATGTGGCGTCGAGTGGGTTGCCGGTTGGGGTACAGGTAGTGGGGCGCCTGGGGGAGGATAAGCGGCTAATGCAGCTGGCCGCAGCGATGGAGCAGCATGAAAACTGGCAAAAGCCTCTTCCCCGGCAAGCGTTCCCACCTCAGGCAGGGTAAACTACGCGCCTTTGATACAGTGCCAGTTGCGATAATTCAGGCTTGATGCATGCACCCAACCTATGAACTGACTGAAGCGGGCGACCGTTACTTCGATGGCCTGGCGGATAAGTTTTCCCGTTCGCTTTATCAGGCGCCCCGCGGAGAGCTGCGATTAGCGATGCTCGACTACTTATTGCCGCAGATGCTTCGCCTGCAAACCCAACCCGTGCTGGATATTGGTGGCGGTTTAGGGCAGCTCTCCGCCTGGTTGGCTAAACGTGGACATGCGGTGACGATGGCCGAACCTTCGCAGGATATGCTTGAGCATGCTAAAGCGTGGCACGCTGAACGCAGCCACCAGGGGGACTGGTTACCTGAGCAGCTTCGCTATCTTACTGCTCCACTTCAGGCGCTTCCCGCCCAGGCCCCAGGGCCATGGCCGCTGATTACCTGCCATGCCGTGCTCGAATGGCTGGGTGACCCACAGCAGGCACTGCATATCCTCGCTAGCCTGTTAGCTCCTGGCGGTCAATTGAGTCTGATGGTGTTTAATCGGGATGCGTTGCGCTTTTCCAACGTGGTGAAAGGCAATCTGCAAAAAGCGCTCGGAGACCAGCTGGAAGGCAAGGGAAAGCGTCAGCGCTTAACGCCTATTTCCCCTGTTACCCACCACGATATCAGCCTATGGGCGCAGGAGTGCGGCCTGATCATGGAAAGCGTGGCAGGGATTCGAATTTTTCAGGATTACCTGCGCCAGCCACCCGCCAAAGATATCGATCAGGCGGCGCTGTTGGCACTTGAAAAACAGTATTGCCGACAGGACCCCCATTGGCGGCTAGGCCGCTATCTGCTTTATACCTTCACCAAACCCGAGGCTGATGTATGAGTGCTCAACTGCCCGCTTGCCAACTACTCGAACGCTACTATGGGCAGGCAGCCCATCTAATGCCGGTTGCACCACCCGCCGATGCGTGGTTGATGGAGCACTCCAGCGCCATGGTAAGTGGTGATGCGGCGCTTCGTCAGCAGTGGGTAGCGAATGGCAAACTGGCCGCCAGCCCGTTTGATTCGCCTTTCTCCCGGCAGGCAGGCCAGGTGGTGTTGTTCTGGCCCAAGGCCCACCAACTGGGTGTGTGGTGGCTGGAGTGGTTGTGTCATGTATTGCCCGAAAATACACCGGTGGATATTGTCGGTGAGCACCAGGGGGGGATTAAGCGGGTTCCCAAGGTACTTGGTGAACTGGGAATGAGGTGCGATAAGCTTGACAATGCGCGGCGCTGCTCACTGTTTTCCACTCGTACCGTGCCAATGGCAATACCGGACAACGCCTGGAAAAGCTTCGAAGCGTTGACGCTGACGCTGGTGAGTCATCCTGGAGTATTTGGCCACGGTAAAGTGGATGAGGGTACCACTTTACTGCTGGAAACCCTGGAAGGCGGTCTGCCGAAAACGCCGCTGAAGGTACTGGATATGGGCTGCGGCGACGGTATTATCAGCGCTTGGCTGGGAAACCGTGGCCACCTGATAACTGCCGTGGATGTCAGTGCTTTTGCTGTAGAGGCGTGTCGTAGAACCTTATCTGCCAACCAGATCAGTGGGCGAGTGCTGGAAAGCGATGTGTACACCGCACTGGAAGGCGAACGTTTTGACCTGATTGTCAGTAATCCACCGTTTCACCAGGAGCGGGATATTACCTACGGCCCCAGCAAACGTCTTATTGAAGGCGCATCCGATCACCTGACTGCCAGGGGGCAACTGATAATGGTGGCCAATGCCTTTCTGCCTTACCCCGAGCTGCTTGAGCGCTCTTTTAGTTGTTTTGAGACACTGGCGGATAACCGTCGCTTCAGGGTCTATCGTGGGCAACTGTAATAACCCGCGTAGTTATCTTTTATTCAGAAAAGAACACGTTCAGCACATGGTCAAGATGGACCTCCATGGATCGCCGGGCGGCGGCTGGGTCCCGCTCTTCAATGGCACGCACTATGCGTTCGTGGTCCCCCTGGGAGCGCTGGGGCATATCGGTTTCCATAAAGAGATCCTGAAGGCGACGAAACATGGCGCCGTACTTATGGCCCAGCAGGTGCTTGATTAACAGAGCATAGGCCGCGTTGCCTGATGCTTCAGCGATGCGGATATGCAATAAGCGGTCGCCAGCGCAGTTCCGTCCCCCATCGGCGTTATCAGCCACATTCCGCTCAAAGGCGCGGCGGATAGCCTTCATATCCTCCTCAGACGCATTCATGGCGGCCAGGGCCGCAATTTCCGGTTCCAGGTAACGCCGGGTCTGGAGTAGGGAGAAGGGGGGGATCTCTTCGTCCAGATTCAGTTCAATTTCGCTGGCGAACTCTGGGTCAAGCGCCCAGGGTTCAGTGCGTGCGGCGGCCCGCATCACTGATTCCTGAGTGGTAGTGCGGGGTGCTAAGACGACTACCCCGTGCCCCACGCGTACCTCCACCTGCCCCACAACCTCCAGTGCAATCAAGGCTTCCCGAACAGAGGCCCGGCTGACACCCAGCAATTGAGCAAGCTCACGCTCGGGCGGTAGTAGTGTTCCTGGGGGGAACTCACCTTCGTTAATCAGCTGTTGCAACTGATCCGCAATTTGGCGGTAAAGTCGTTGCGAGCGGACTGCTTGAATTGGCATGGGGCGGTATTCCTGCACTTTTTAACAATTGATTTGCGACTAAAGTTCATCCCCGAAAGCATTAAAATGCCCTTTCGAAGGCTTGTCAGGATGAAACGCTCTCACTCATACTCGGGGTATTGGTCAGGCCATTGGATATCTGGATGTTTTGGCCTGATATATGTTCCCACGATTCTTAGGGATGTGCCATAGCATGAAACTCAACAATAAAACGGTACTGATCACTGCCGCGGCCAATGGCATAGGGCGCGCCAGCGCTGAACGTTTCGCAACTGAAGGAGCGCGTGTCTTTGCCACTGATATTGATATTGCCACGCTAAAAGAAATGAAAGGCGTTGAAGCTTATCCATTGGATGTTACGGATAGCCGAGCCATTCTTGAGCTGGCCGGTTCGCTGCCAGCATTGGATGTTCTCTTTAACTGTGCTGGTATGGTACCGGGTGGCAATATACTGGAGTGCAGTGAAGCATCCTGGCAACGCACGATGGAGCTGAATGTCACCTCTATGTTCCATACTATTCAGGCGTTTTTGCCGGGCATGCTGGAAAAGGGGGGTGGCAGTATTATCAATATGGCATCGCTTGCTTCGAGTATTAAGGGCGTTGCCAACCGTTGTGTCTATGGCACTACCAAAGCTGCAGTCATTGGGCTAACCAAAGCGGTTGCCGCCGATTTTATGACCCAGGGTGTGCGCTGTAACGCGATTTGCCCCGGTACCGTCGAGTCTCCTTCGCTGAAGCAGCGTATTGCTGATCAGGCACGCCAAGAGGGCCGTAGTGAGGCGGATGTGTTAGCTGCATTTATCGCGCGTCAACCAATGGGACGGCTGGGCCGAGTGGAGGAGGTGGCGGCTTTGGCGGCTTTCCTGGCCAGTGATGAGGCAGCCTTTATTACCGGTACCACCCAGCTTATCGATGGTGGCTGGGCTAATTGATTATTGAGGATCTACAACAAGATGAAATTGGTACGTTTTGGTCAGCCGGGTCAGGAAAAGCCGGGCATTCTCGATAGCGCCGGGGCAATCCGTGATCTCTCCGCCATTGTCGATGATATTGCTGGGGAGGTACTGAGTGATAAGGGCCTACAGCGGCTTCGTGATATCAATATTATGGGGCTGCCCGAAGTGGCAGGCGACACCCGGCTGGGTCCCTGTGTGGGGCAGGTGGGCAAGTTTATCTGCATTGGCCTTAACTACTCAGACCATGCGGCTGAAACCGGTGCTGAGGTGCCGCCTGAACCCGTTGTGTTTAATAAGTGGACCAGCGCCATCTGTGGCCCCAATGACTGTGTGGAAATTCCCCGTGGCTCGCAAAAGACCGACTGGGAAGTGGAATTGGGGGTCATTATTGGTAAGAGTGGGCGTTATATTGACGAAGCCGATGCCATGTCCCATGTGGCTGGGTACTGTGTGGTGAATGATGTCTCTGAACGTGAGTTCCAGCTTGAACGTAGCGGCACCTGGGATAAGGGTAAAGGGTGCGATACATTTGGTCCTCTCGGCCCATGGCTGGTATCCCGTGATGAAATTGCCGACCCTCACCAACTGAACATGTGGTTAGAGGTTGATGGCAAACGCTATCAGAATGGCAGTACACGAACCATGGTCTATCAAATCCCTTTCCTGATCAGCTATCTCAGCCGTTTTATGAGCCTTCAACCCGGTGATGTTATCTCTACCGGCACGCCGCCCGGTGTGGGAATGGGTCAGCAGCCGCCTGTTTATTTGCGGGACGGGCAACGTATGCGGTTGGGGATTGAAGGTCTGGGCGAACAGCATCAACAGGTCGTGCAGGCTTAAGCGACGATGGCGTTTGCGACTTAGGTCTAGTCGTTGACGCCTTGGTAACTACTTGAGTCAGGGCTTGTGTTCGGGCATCTTGTGCTCATAAAGGTCTGACCACTGGATCAAAGTGCCTATCAGGCCAGTGCGGATGAACTGCGCCTGACGAAGAGGGATGCATTAATGCAAGTTCTCGTCTGTTCAAAGCCTCAACATCTTGAGCTGCAGGAGTCGGACTACCCGGAGTGTCGTGCTGGACATGCAGTGGTGCGCATACGCCGTATTGGTATCTGCGGAACCGATATTCACGCCTATGGTGGCAACCAACCTTATTTCCAGTATCCCCGGGTGCTTGGCCATGAACTGGCTGGTGAGGTGGTCGATGTTGCCGATGCGCCGTCACGGCACCTGATGGGAAAACAGGTGTATGTCATTCCGTATCTGCATTGTGGTGAGTGCCGGGCTTGCCTGCTTGGTAAAACCAATTGCTGCCAGAATATGCAGGTTATCGGCGTGCACAAAGATGGAGGTATGGCTGAGTTTCTGGCAGTCCCCATTGCTCATCTGGTGGTGTCAGAGACGCTGAGTCTGGACCAACTGGCACTGGTGGAGTGTATGGCGATCGGTGCCCATGCGGTAAGGCGCAGTGCCATCCAGCCTGGAGAGCTTGCCGTTATCGTCGGGGCGGGACCAATTGGAATGGGTGTATTGCAGGTGGCGAAGAGTAAAGGGGCGCGCACCCTGATGGTGGACACCAATACTGCCCGGCTGGCCTTTTGCCGCGATGTGCTGGGGGCCGATGCCACTGCCAACCCACAGGAGCCAGCAGCAGCTGCACTGATCCGTGAACTGAATGATGGCGCGCTGGCGGATGTGGTCTTTGATGCCACCGGCAACCCCCGTGCGATGCAGGCAGGGTTTGATCTGGCGGGCCATGGTGGGCGCTATGTGCTGGTGAGCGTTGTAAAAGCCGATATCTCGTTTAGTGATCCTGACTTTCACAAAAAAGAGTTGACGTTAATGGGTAGCCGTAATGCCACTCAGGAAGACTTTGCCCAGGTTGTATCGCTGATGGAATCGGGAGGGATAAAGGTTAAAGCCATGATTACCCATCGTGCCAGACTGGCCGATACCCCTTCCCACATGCCGCAGTGGTGTGACCCGTCTCATCAGGTTATCAAAGCCATGATCTCCATCGACCCAGAAGAGGTGCTCGTATGAGTGACCTGATTGCCCGTCAAGCGCCTCATCTTACGTTGCGCGTTCATGCCTTGGATAATGTTCGCGTCGCGTTGGCCGATCTGCCAGCTGGTGCCGTAGTAGAGGATCAGGGAAAGCAAGTTACCCTGCCAGGCCCTGTCCGTCATAAGCATAAATTTGTATTGAATGATATGGCGGTAGGCGATGTGGTGGTGATGTACGGTGTCACGGTAGGTAAGGTGACGCAGCCAATTGCTGCTGGCGGTGCCATTACCACTGAAAACCTCGTTCACTCTACGGATGACCTGCCTGCGGAAAACAAACAGGAAGACTGGCAGCCACCTTCGGTAACGCAGTTTGAAACCACCACCTTCGAGGGGTACCACCGTCCGGACGGACGGGTAGGTACTGCGAATATATGGCTTGTGGTACCCCTGGTGTTTTGTGAAAACCGCAATATCGAAGTATTACGCCAGTGCGTGGCGGAAGCGCTGGGCGATGATCCTTACCATAGCTACAAGCAACTGGCGAGAAAGCTTCTGCATGGTGAAGAGGCCATTGCCTCACAGGTTCCTACTGGTGAGCGCCTGTTTCCTAATGTGGATGGTGTGCGCTTCCTCGTACATCAACTTGGCTGTGGTGGTACCGACAGCGATGCTGAAACCCTGTGTCACTTACTGGCGGGGTATATCTGCCATCCCAATGTAGCGGGGGCAACGGTGCTGAGCCTGGGCTGCCAGAAAGCTCAGATCACCATGCTGCAGGACGCCATAGCGCAGCGGGATCCCAATGGTTACAAGTCGGTCAGCTATTTCGAACAGCAGCAGTCCGCAAGTGAAGAAGTGCTGATACGTGATGCGCTGACCGCGATATTTGATGGCCTCAAACGAGCCAACCAGGTTAGCCGCCAACCGGCGCCGCTTTCCGAGCTGACAATCGGAGTTGAATGTGGCGGCTCGGATGGCTTTTCCGGTTTATCTGCCAACCCTCTGGTGGGCGCTGTGGTGGACCGGCTGGTGACCCTGGGCGGCAGTGGTATGTTAAGTGAGTTCCCCGAGTTATGCGGTGTCGAGCATGAGCTGTTGGCACGCTGCCGCAATCCAAAGGTAGCCGAGCGATTCACATCGTTGATGACTGCCTATCAGCGCCATGCAGAGGCGGTGGGTGCTCACTTTTCCATGAATCCCTCGCCGGGCAACGTGCGTGACGGTTTGATTACTGACGCCATGAAATCGGCAGGCGCCGCCAAGAAGGGAGGCGACAGCCCGGTAGTGGATGTTCTTGATTACACCGAACCCATGACCCGTAAAGGGCTCAACCTGCTGTGTACACCAGGAAACGACGTGGAATCCACAACGGGGCTGGTGGGGTCCGGCGCTAATCTGGTGCTGTTTACAACCGGACTTGGGACACCGACCGGTAACCCCGTTGCACCGGTGATCAAAATTTCCAGCAACAGTGAGCTGGCACACCGAATGAGCGATGTGATCGACTTCGATGCAGGTCCGATTATCCGCGGGGAGGCGCAAATTGCCGAACTGGCCGATGAGCTGCTGGCGCTGTGTATTGAAGCTGCATCAGGCCGCTATGTACCCAAAGCTGCCCGTCTGGCGCAAATGGACTTTATTCCCTGGAAACGGGGGGTTTCGTTGTGAGTTTGACGCTTTCTCAGGCCACTATTGTGCAATTCGGCACCAGCCGGTTTTTGCTTGGCCATGTGGCTGCTTTTGCCGGTGCCGCCCTGGCGGAAGGGCGCAGCTCTGAGGCTATACTGGTGGTGCAAATCTCACCACGCCCTGAAGGCAAAGCCAAGGCAGCCGCCTTGGCCAGACAGGATAGTTACCCTTTACTGATCAAAGGGCTGCGAGGCGGTATGCCCGTTGAAGAGCGGCGTTCGATTGGCAGCATTGCCGGGTGCATGGTTGCCCAGGAGGAGTGGGAGCAGCTGACACAGCACTTTATCGACACGGCTCGGTGGGTTGTTTCCAACACGGGCGACAGTGGCTATCAGATGGCTGACGACTCCAGTCTGGCCGCGGTTCCGACGAGTTTTCCAGGCAAGCTGACCAAACTGTTGCGGGCGCGCTTTGTTGCGGGCAAAACCGGGCTGACGCTGCTGCCCTGCGAGTTGGTTAGCCGTAATGGCGACGTGTTAAAAGAGATCGTGGCTCAACTGGCACAGCAGGATTATCAGGACGCTCGCTTTAGTGTCTCGCTGGATACCGAGTGCTGCTGGGCTAACACTCTGGTAGACCGCATTGTCTCCGCACCCATTGAACCCGTTGGCGCAGTGGCCGAACCCTATGCGCTGTGGGCCGTTCAACAGATGCCAGGGCTGGTGATGCCTTTTACGCACGATGCGATTGATGTCGTGGATTCGCTTCGCCCTTATGAGCTACGCAAGCTGCATATCCTCAATTTGGCCCACACCTTTCTGGTTGACCAGTGGTGGCAGCAGCGCCTGAAGCACTCGATCACGTACGTCAGAGAGGCCATTCAGGAACCCAGGCTTCGCAACATTCTTGGCGATGTCATGAACAATGAAGTACTGCCTGTTCTGGCGAAAGAGCTGCCAGGAATGGACCTGGACGGCTATTGGCAAAGTACGCTTGAGCGTTTCGATAACCCTTACCTTGATCACCGCCTTGAGGATATTGCCCAGAATCACCGCGACAAGCTGGAACGCCGTATAGCACCAGTGGTGCGCATGGCGGAAACCTATTCGATACCGACGCCGTTACTCAATGAAGCGCTGAATTGGGGAGGGCAATCAGGAGATTAATCACCCGGACGATGACACTTAAGGTGAACCTCTATGCGCCATCTCACCTGGGCAATCCAAACCAAAGAACGGCAAATATAGATGTAGAACAACACTGCCTGAAGGGCAGGATTACCACAGCGTTAACCACAAAAAAAAGAGGATTTTCTCATGCGCCTAAACAAACTTTCACTTGCCATTACCCTTGCAACGGTCACCAGCATTGGTGTTGTCAGTGCCGCGAACGCTAACACGGTTATCCGCGTTGCCTATGGCAACCAGCCCGGTGAGCCTGTTGATGTAGCGGTAAAACAGTGGGCTGAGTGGGTAAACGAAGCCAGCGATGGTGAACTGGAACTCAGAGCATTCCCGGCAAGCCAGCTTGGCTCTGAAACCGAGGTAATGGAGCAGGCCCGCTTCGGTTCGGCGATTATCTCCATTACTGCCTACAGTAATTTCCTGGACTCAGTGCCCGACCTGGCGGTTCTGGATGCCCCCTACTTGAGTGAGGACTTTGAATCCAAGCTCCGAGTGTTCGATTCAGAGTGGTTTGCGGACCAACTGGCCGAGGTTGAGTCATCCGGTTACCACATTGTCATCCCCAATACGATTTATGGTGTGCGCCACCTGTTATCCCGTGAGCCCGTCAGCAGCCCGGATGAGCTGAATGGTGTACGTGTCCGCGTACAGAATTCGCAGATGTACGTCGAGGCCATTCGGGCGATGGGGGCCACGCCAACGCCGATGTCTCTAGGTGATGTATACCCCGCACTGGCTCAAGGCATGGTGGACGGGGTGGAAAACCCAGCCGCTGTACTTTACGGCGGTAAATTCCACGAAGTGGTCAAGCATCTGAACCTGACGGCGCATATGCACACGGTTGCCCCGTTTGTCACTGGCAAAGCGTTCTGGGATCAACTGAGTGAAGAGCACCAGCAAGTATTGACTGATACCGGGCAGCAAATGGCCGAATACCTGGGAGAGCTGGTAGCCGAGGATAGTGAGCAGGCACTAGAGCGGCTGCGTAGTGAAGGCGTAGAGATTCATGAAGTGGATACAGCTCCCTTCCGTGAGCGTGCCGCTGAACAGATCCCCTCCGCATTCCCGCAGTGGAGTGATGGTCTCTACGACAGCGTCTACGAAATTATCAACGGCTGATAAGTAGGTGCTTACCTGGCTCCCCGGCTTGCTGGGGAGCCTTGGTTCAGGAGTCTGGTATGAAGTTTATTTTTATGTGGCTGGACCGTGTTATGCGGCTGGATGAGGTCGTGGCCACCGCAGCGGTATTTGCGCTGTTTCTTGTGGCAATCAGCAATATCTTTATGCGCTATGTGTTCAGTGCGCCCCTGGCATGGACCGAAGAAATTCTTCAACTACTGCTGGTTTGGGCCACTTTCCTGGGGGCGAGTGCGCTCGTTCGCCGTAAAGAGCATGTGTTCATCAGTTTTGTCACCGATAAGCTGCCGCCTCGTCTTGCTCACTGGAATGAGCAGGTTTTCAGCGTTGCTATCATCCTCGCCAGCGCGATAGCCATGCTCTATTGGGGTACTCAATTGTTGAGCTTTTCAGCGTTCCGTAGCACACCGATGCTACAAATTCCCTATTACTGGATTCATGTGGCGATCCCCGTCAGTGCTGTGGTGATGATTTACCACTGCATGGTGCGGTTGGTTCAGCGACGTTAACCTTCAGGAGCGAATCACATGGCTGTCAGTATTGCTCTAGGTGCACTGTTTCTGCTGTTTCTATTGGGCACCCCCGTCGCTTTTGCGCTCTTTTTCTCTACCTTTCTCTATTTTATCGTTGGCGCCGATCAGCCAATGATGATGCTGATCCAGCGGTTGGCGGGTGGGCTGGAGTCCATTTCCCTGCTGGCGATTCCCTTTTTTATTATGGCCGGCGTCTTCATGAATTACTCCGGCATTACGGACCGGCTGCTAAAACTGGCTGAGTTGCTTACCCGGCGTATGCATGGCGGGCTGGCACAGGCCAACGTGCTGCTGAGTACCTTTATGGGTGGGTTGTCAGGTTCCAACATCGCTGACGCTGCCATGAACTCCAAGCTTCTGGTACCCAGCATGACGGAAAAGGGCTATCCCAAGCCTTTTTCCAGCGCGGTGACTGCAGCGTCATCACTGGTTACCTCCACCATCCCCCCAGGTATTGCCTTAATCGTATATGGCTATGTCAATAATGTGTCGATTGGGCGACTGTTCCTGGCTGGCGTTGTTCCAGGCATATTGATGGCGGCGAGCTTAATGATACTGACTTCATATCTTTGTCGTCGTTATGGTTATCAGCCGCCTGAGCGCCGCAAAGTTAGCCGTCATGAATGGGTTAGCGTTACCCGGGCCGGTATCATTGCCTTGATGCTTCCGGTTGTGGTGATTGGCGGTATTCGTATCGGCGTGTTCACGCCTACCGAAGCGGGCGCGATTGCAGTGCTTTATGCCCTGATTGTAGGGGTTTTCGTTTATAAGCAAATGACACCCAAGAGCATCGCTCTGGCCACCAACGAGTCGCTGCTGGCGTCTGTCAACGTACTCTTCATTATTGCAGTGGCTTCCGGATTTGCCCGCTTCTTAACCTGGGAGCAGATCCCCCAGGAAATAGCCATGCTGCTCTCCTCACAAGTGGTGAGTGCCATTGCCTTCCTGCTGTTGGCCAATTTGCTGCTCCTGGTGTTGGGCATGTTCCTGGAGGGGAATGCCATCCTGATTGTGTTGTCTCCGCTGCTGGCGCCAGTGGCTGCCCAGTTTGGTATCGACCCGGTTCACTTCGGCATCATCTTTATTATTAATGCCACTATCGGAACGATCACCCCACCGCTTGGGACGGTGATGTTTACCACCTGCAGTATTACCGGGGTCAGTATTGCAGACTTTATTCGTGCCGTTTTACCGTTCTGGATGGTGATGGTAGGCATTTTGCTGCTAACCACCTTTGTTCCCGCGATTTCTCTGGCACTGCCGAATTTTGTTTTCTGATGACTTCAAAGAGAACGCTATGACACAAATAATGATGCAGTCTATCTCTGCTGAGGACTGCCTGCCCCATGACCTGGATCGTGCCCTACTGGTAGGGCGTGTGTGGCGCGATGCTCCTGTTGCGGGGCCTGCCATTGTAGTCGTACGGGGCGGCAGGGTGGTGGATATTTCAAGCAGTGTTGCAACCCTGGCTGACCTGTTGGACCAGTCCCATCCTGGGCGGGTTGCCGCTCAACTGGAAGGCGAAGATCTTGGGCCAGTAGAGCAACTACTGGAAAACTCCCTGGCTGAACCGAAGGTAGCCCCCTGGTTGCTTGCCCCTTGTGACTTGCAGGCGGTTAAGGCATGCGGTGTTACCTTTGCCGTCAGTTTGCTGGAGCGGGTCATTGAAGAGCAGGCAGGAGGTGATCCCCATCGTGCTTCAGAGCTGCGTACGGATATCCAGGCAGTGATTGGTAGTGACCTGGCGCAGATTCAGCCAGGCTCGCAAGCGGCGATGGCGCTGAAGAAAGCGTTACAGAGCCGGGGTGTCTGGTCGCAATATATGGAAGTTGGCATTGGGCCGGACGCAGAGGTGTTTACCAAGGCACAGCCGCTGTCGTCGGTTGGGTTTGGTGACAGGGTGGGACTGCATCCGGCCTCACGCTGGAATAATCCTGAGCCGGAAATCGTGCTGGCCGTTAACGCCCAGGGTGCTATTCAGGGCGCCGCACTGGGCAATGATGTCAACCTGCGGGACATCGAAGGACGCAGTGCACTCCTGTTGGGTAAAGCGAAGGATAATAACGCCTCCTGCGCCATTGGTCCCTTTGTACGTCTGTTCGATGAGTACTTTACGTTAGACACCGTACGCCAAGCCTCTGTGGTATTGCGTATCGAGGGAGAGGATGACGGCTTTCTGCTGGAGGATGCCAGTCATATGCGCGAGATAAGTCGGGACCCGCTGCAACTGGTTGAGCAGACGATCGGTACCCATCACCAATACCCTGATGGCTTTATGCTCTTTTTAGGCACCATGTTCTCGCCTGTCCAGGACCGGGACGGGCCTGGACAGGGGTTTACTCATCATCTTGGTGACCGCGTCACCATTGCCACCCCTTCTCTGGGTGCCCTGGTCAATCGTGTTGGTCGCAGTGATCAGCTCCCCCCCTGGACCTTTGGGCTGCGGTCGCTATACGCCCATCTAACCCAGCGCACTACTTCCACGTATAAAGGAGAGTGATATGACATTAACGGGAAAATTATTAATCGGACAACAGAGGGTCAATGGTCGGCAGGGAGAGGTTCAGGCAATTAACCCTGCCACTAATGAGCTATTGGCACCTGTTTACCATGGCGCCAGCCTCAGTGAGGTACAGCAGGCGTGTGATCTTGCGGAAGCCGCCTTTGATACTTACCGAGCAACATCTCCTGAGACGAGAGCCGGGTTTCTGGAAACCATCGCAGAGGAGATCGAAGCTCTGGGTGCTGCCTTGGTTGAGCGGGCTATTCAGGAAAGCGGCCTTCCTCAGGCGCGTCTGGAAGGTGAAAGGGGGCGCACCTGTGGTCAGTTGCGGTTGTTTGCCGATGTGCTGCGCCGTGGTGAGTGGCAGGATGTGCGTTTAGACCCCGCCTTGCCCGAGCGTAGCCCAATGCCCCGTCCTGAACTGCGCCAGCGGCGCATTGCGGTGGGGCCGGTGGCTGTCTTCGGTGCCAGTAACTTTCCTCTGGCCTTTAGTGTAGCTGGTGGTGATACCGCATCGGCACTGGCGGCTGGCTGCCCGGTAGTGGTTAAGGCTCACCCGGCTCATCCGGGCACCTCTGATCTGGTCGGCCAGGCCATCCAGAAGGCGGTGGTACGCTGTGAATTACCAGAAGGCGTCTTTTCATTACTGTATGGCGTGGGTAATGAAGTGGGGCAGGCGCTGGTTTCCGACCCGCGCATACAGGCGGTTGGCTTTACCGGCTCACGTGCAGGTGGTTTGGCATTGATCGCAACGGTGCAGCAAAGGGCACAGCCTATCCCTGTCTACGCTGAAATGAGTTCCATCAATCCCGTATTGCTGCTGTCTGGGGCCCTGCAAACAAGGGCGAGTGAATTGGCGGCGGGTTTTGTCAGCTCTTTAACCCTGGGGGCTGGGCAGTTTTGTACCAACCCAGGCCTGTTACTTGCTGTCAAAGGTAACGCCCTGGAGGGCTTTGTTGAACAGGCGAAGCAGCATGTAGAGGAGAGCATCGCCCAAACCATGCTGACGCCTGGTATCCATTCAGCCTATCAACAGGGGGTGGATACTATCTCCAGCCACGCCGAGAGGGTGGCGCAGGGCAGAGCATCCGAAGGGCCTAACCAGTGCCGCACTGCGTTATTCAGAACGACAGCGGAGACGTTTTGGGAGTCAAAGGAACTTCACCAGGAGGTGTTTGGTGCCGCAGCCTTGATCGTGGAGTGCCACGACCAGGAGGAGATGCTGGAGATTCTCAACCGCCTGGAAGGGCAGTTAACCATCACCCTACAGATGGCGGATGAGGATCTTGACTCTGCTCGTCACTGCCTGCCCTTGCTTGAGCGTAAAGCAGGCCGGTTACTGGTCAATGGGTGGCCAACGGGCGTGGAAGTGTGTGATGCCATGGTGCATGGCGGGCCATTCCCAGCCACATCGGATACCCGTACCACCTCCGTTGGAAGCACTGCTATCGAGCGTTTTCTGCGTCCTGTGTGTTATCAGAACTTCCCGGCAGGTTTGCTCCCGGAGGCGTGTGCCTAACATCATGGGAGCGTTGCAAAAACACTTCCTTGAACTTGCCACAATCATCTACCGACGGCTCAACCAATTACGACTATGATTCAAGGACTATGATTCAAGGACTATGATTCAAGGACTATGATACACAATGGTTATTGGATCTTTTGACGCCCGTTGGAAGAGGTGAGTGTGATGGCAGGAAGCATTCGTAATACGGCAATCGTGGGAAGTGCCATTGTGCTGGGTGGGTTGCTGGCGCTGGGACTCATTTGGGGTGGCAGCTATTTCAAGGGGGCGGCAGAGGTATGGCAGCAATCCTCCCGGAGTGTCACGGTGCGGGGGTTGGCCGAGCGTGAGGTGGCCGCTGATATGGTGCTATGGCCGCTAAACTATACGGTTAACGCTAATTCGCTATCTGATCTTGAGCAGCAGCTTTCCAGTAATGAGCAGCTGATTCGCCGGTTTTTGACTGAGCACGGTTTCGATATGGCCCAGGTAAGCGTAACGCCGCCACGTATAACGGATCAGTTCAGCAATCGGTATGGTGGCGATCGGCCGGACGAGCGCTACCGTGCCGAGGCCACACTGCTACTGCGTACCGGGAATGTGGAAGGTGTGATTGAGGCAGTCCCTCAGGCCACCGCATTGGTACGCCAGGGAGTGCTGCTTTCGCCCAGCTATGAGTACCGCACTGAGTTTTTATTTACCGGACTTGATGCCATCAAGCCGGAAATGATTGCTGAAGCCACCGCTGATGCCCGGAATGCTGCCCAGCAGTTTGCCGAGGACTCGGGCAGTGGGGTAGGTGGCATTCGTCAGGCGACACAAGGTTATTTCTCTATTGATGACCTGGATAGCTATACGCCGCACATAAAACGGGTAAGAGTGGTCACTACCATTGACTACTCGCTGGAGTAATCAGGTTGGCTGCCCCGCATTGGGGCAGCTTACCTATCAGGGTAGCGAATGTCAGTAATGGTGTAGAACGCTTCACCGTTAGGCGTCATTACCGTGACATCATCATCTATCTCTTTGCCCAGTAGCGCCTTGGCCATCGGTGCATCCACGCTGATCCAGCGTTTTTGAGTGTTAATCTCGTCATGACCCACTAGGCGAATGTGCAGTGCTTCCCCTTCCTCATCTTCCAGGCTGACAAAGGCACCGAAAAACACTTTATCGGTGTTTGCCGGGAGTCTATCCACTACCTGCAACTCATCCAGGCGCTTGGTCAGATAGCGGATACGCGCAATAACGCGGTTCAGTTCTTTCTTGTTATAGGTGTAGTCAGCATTTTCACTGCGGTCGCCAAGGGCGGCAGCTTCACCCACTTTGGCCGAGAGCTCGGGACGTTTGACCCGTGAAAGGTGATCCAGAATACCCCGCAGGCGTGCCGCGCCTTCAGCGGTAATCAGGTTGCTTTTGGGAGCCTGGCGAGGGTCTTTGGCTGGGTCACGCCAGCGCGTCATGTGGCGGCCTTTCATCGCATTTTTTCCGCTTTGTTCAAAACATCAAGCTTACGCTACCTTGGTGATTTATCACAAAGTGTCTGTCTACTGGCGAATCATTCAAACGTTCGTTACATTGTGAGGGTGGTCTATAGACCGACTATAAACGCCACGCTTCAGGGCTGCCCAAGCGGATACTGTGCAGCTGTTTACGTTATACAAAAATAAAGTAGGAGCTCTCCTATGCGCACAACGCCATTCTCTCGCTTACTGATTGCGGCTGCCTTGGGCAGCACGTTAGCGCTGGCGCCATTAACGGCGATAGCCTATGAAAGCGAGCTGTTTTCACTTAAAAACCGCTGGGAGCATACGGTGACCGAAATGCCCGCCAATCAGCGGGAAAGTACCCTGCGGTCGCTGGCCGGTGAAGCGGAGCAGCTTGCCAGTCAAAACCCGAATGAAGCTGACGTATTAATTTGGCAGGGTATTGTACTGGCATCCTATGCCCGTGAACGCGGTGGGTTGGGGGCATTGGGTACCGCTGGTGATGCTCGCGATGTGCTGGAGCGGGCGATTGAAATTGACCCACAGGGAGGCAATGGCTCTGCATACGTCACGTTGGGCGCCCTTTACGACCGTGCACCTGGGCGGCCATTGGGTTTTGGTAACAGTAATACGGCTGAGCGCATGTTTCAGCGTGCGTTAGAAATTCGCCCGGACGGTATTGATGTGAACTACTACTACGCGGCATTCCTGAAAGAAGAGGGCAATACCCAGGCTGCCCGTGAGCATGCCCAGCGCGCCGTGAACGGCACTGCCCGTGAGAATCGTCTACTCTCGGATGAAGCGTTACGCCGGGATGCCGAGGCCTTGCTGCAAGCGCTATAGCTTCTCTGAATTGGCATTCCCGATGGCAAGCATTGATAATAGTACGATTGTTATCATTGGGAGTGCCTCATGGCGTCCAGCGCTACCACCACTGTACCCGACACATCTGCCCCGTTTCAGTTTGGCCGGGGCGATGTTGAGCTGTTCCAGCGTGAGATTCTGCATCAGGGGTTTTTCCGTCTGGAAGCGCTAGAGCTGCGCCACCGTTTATTTGAAGGCGGCTGGAGTGGCACCATGCGTCGTGAGGTGCATAACCGCTTTGATGCGGTTGGTGTATTGCTCTATGACCCCGCCCGGGATGCCCTGGTACTTGTGGAACAGTTTCGTGCCGGTGCAGTTGATGATCCTGTTTCCCCCTGGAAGCTTGAGTTGGTAGCTGGATTGGTGGAAAAAGGGGAAACATTGGCAGAGGTCGCCCGCCGGGAAGCGCAGGAAGAGGCGGGCTGCCACGTTGGTCAGCTTACTCAACTGCATACCTATTATCCAAGCCCTGGCGCCTGTAACGAGCGTGTGACCCTGTTTTGTGGATTGGTCGATACGCAAGGGCTGGGGGGCGTGCACGGGCTGGATGAAGAAAACGAAGACATTCGGGTGCATGTCGTCGCGTTTCCAACGGTATGGGAACTCCTGGAGCAGGGAAAACTCGACAACGCCATGTGTTTGATTGCGCTGTATTGGTTGGTGGGGCAACGTGCTTCGCTGCGAGCCGCTTCTCATCGAGCACTTACACCAAGCGAATCTGCTAAGGAGTGAACATGGCCAGAACTGCTTATGTCACCGATTTGAAATCCCTGCAGGGTGAGTGCAGCGCCAACTATTTGCGTTTGATTCGTCTGGTGGGGGATATGGAGAGTGGTCAGCAGCGTGATATTGCACTGTACGGCGACGAGCAGCATTTTGGGGATTTGCATCTCACTATTCTGCAGCAGGCTCCCTATACCACCATGCTGGAAGTGACCCAGTCCGGGCCGCTTGACGCGGTGATGGAAGGGCCACGTATGCGTGTTCACCTCTATCATGATGTACGCATGGCTGAGGTGACGGATTTTCAGCGTGAGCGCCATTTTAGTGGGCGTTACCGCTACCCCAATGCCAGGATGCACCAGCCGGATGAAAAGTTGCAGATCAATCGCTTTTTAGGTGAATGGCTGGCTCATGGCCTGGCTCATGGGCATGCCTACGATATACCGGAGATGCCATGATGCGGCTGGTGCAAATTACCGATGCCCACCTGCACGCAGATAAGGACGCCCGCTCTAGGGCGGGTATTCCCTGGCGCCAGTTCCAGCAGGTGCTGGAGGCCGTTATCGCCGAACGTCCTGATGTGGTGGTGTTAACGGGAGATGTTAGCCAGGATGAAACGGCTGCTTCCTACGCACTGGCATGTCAGGCACTTGCTGGTTTGCCATGCCCCTGGTTCTGGATACCTGGAAACCATGATCAACTTGAATTTATGCGGGCAGAACATCCGATACTGGAAGAGGTGGACCTGGAGCAGTGGCGCCTGTTGCTGTTGAATACCCGTGTGGAAGGACAGCCCTATGGTGAGTTGGGCAGTGAGCAGCTTTCTTCACTAGCGGCCCGGTTGGAGGGTGATGATCGTCCAACGGTGATTGCCATGCACCACCCGCCGGTTAATGTTGGCGCCGTGTGGATGGACGCCATCGGTTTACATGATCGGAATGCATTCTGGCAACTGTTGAGTGCTTATCCTCAGGTAAAAATCATTCTGTTTGGACATGCCCACCAAGCCTATGCCCAACAGCACACCATCGACGGGGAAATGATCGGCGTCTATGGCTGCCCAGCCATAGTCGATCAGTTTATGCCGGGTGCGGAAGATTTCATGATTGATGAAGCCTCACGACCTGGTTATCGCATCATTGATATGCATGGAGATGCATGGCACACCTGGGTTGAGCGCGTGGAGGTATAGAGGTGTGGTGATTGTCATTATCCGCATAGGTGATAAAGATATAAAAAGATAGTTATTAATTCTTTTGGGTTATTATCGGCTGAGCGTTACCCTATCCATCATTAGCCATCTTTTCGGCATATCACCGATGCATGGCCAACAACGTTTGCACGCGCAAGTACCGTTTTGTGAGGGAGTAGGTAATGAACCAGTTTTCGGCGCCGTCGGCGTCCCGAAGTGAGGTGCCCGGCGTACCTGACGCGGCACGCTTGACCCATCTTAAGCAGCTAGAAGCTGAATCGGTCCACATTATCCGGGAAGTAGCCGCTGAGTTTAGTAACCCGGTGATGATGTACTCTATCGGTAAAGACTCTTCGGTGATGCTCCATTTGGCGCGTAAGGCATTTTATCCTGGTACGCCACCCTTCCCGCTCATGCACGTGGACACCACCTGGAAGTTTCGTGAAATGATCGAATTCCGTAACCGCATGGCAGAAGACGCGGGTATGGAGCTGATTGTGCACACCAATGAAGAGGGGCGTGCAGCCAATATCAATCCCTTCGACCATGGCAGCGCCAAATATACCGATATTATGAAAACCCAGGCGTTGAAACAGGCGCTGGATAAATATGGCTTTGACGCTGCTTTTGGTGGCGCACGGCGTGATGAAGAAGCTTCCCGTGCCAAGGAGCGTGTTTACTCGTTCCGTGATAAATACCACCGCTGGGACCCTAAAAATCAGCGCCCTGAGCTTTGGAATGTGTACAACGCCAAAGTGAATAAAGGCGAGTCCATTCGTGTCTTCCCGCTCTCCAACTGGACCGAGTTGGATATCTGGCAGTACATCTACCTTGAGTCGATCCCAATTGTGCCGCTCTATTACTCCGCCAAACGGCCGGTAGTGGAACGTGATGGCATGCAGATTATGGTCGATGACGACCGGTTGCCCCTTGCCCCTGGTGAGGTACCCGAAGAGAAGTGGGTGCGCTTTAGGACACTGGGCTGCTACCCGCTGACAGGCGCGGTTGAGTCTACCGCAGCCACACTGCCAGAGATTATCCAGGAAATGCTGCTGACGAAAACCAGTGAACGCAGTGGTCGCGCTATTGACCACGACCAGGCAGGCTCCATGGAGAAGAAGAAGCGCGAGGGGTATTTCTAATGGCACATCAATCCACGCTAATTGCCGATAACATCGAGCAATATCTTCACGAGCATGAAAACAAAGACCTGCTGCGTTTTATTACCTGTGGAAGCGTCGATGATGGTAAATCCACGTTGATTGGGCGATTGCTGCACGACTCCAAAATGATTTTTGAAGATCAGTTGGCAGCGATCACCAAAGCCTCTAAAACCAGTGGTACGACTGGCGATGCAGTGGATTTAGCGCTGTTGGTCGATGGCTTACAGTCCGAGCGTGAGCAGGGCATCACCATTGATGTCGCTTATCGTTTTTTCTCCACCGATAAGCGTAAGTTTATTATTGCGGACACCCCAGGGCATGAGCAGTACACCCGCAATATGGCTACCGGTGCTTCAACCGCCAGTTTGGCCATTATTCTGATTGATGCCCGTTATGGGGTGCAGACCCAAACCCGCCGCCACAGCTTTATCGCTGACTTATTGGGCATTCAGCACTTGGTGATTGCGGTTAATAAGATGGATCTGGTGGACTTCTCAGAGCAACGCTTCAAGGAGATTGTGGAAGAGTATCGTGCCTTTGCCACCAATTTAACGGCCCCGGATATCCGCTTTGTACCGCTGTCGGCCCTTAATGGCGATAACGTGGTCAACCAAAGTGAGCAGACGCCATGGTATTTTGAAGCGGGCTATGAAGGTAAAACACTGATCGAACTACTGGAAAGTGTTGAGATCAGCCGCGACCAAAACCTTACCGATCTACGCCTGCCAGTGCAGTATGTTAACCGGCCCAACCTGGATTTCCGTGGTTACTGCGGTACGTTGGCGGCAGGTGTAGTGCGGCCAGGGCAGGCAGTGAAGTCGCTTCCTTCCGGAAAAACATCACGGGTTGCTCGTGTTGTAACGTTTGATGGTGATCTGGATGCCGCCTATCCGGGGCAGGCGATTACCGTCACTCTGGAAGACGAAATTGATATATCACGGGGTGACTGGCTGGTAAGCGCGGATGCAGACGTGCCGATCTCCAATACCTTTCTGGCTGATATTGTCTGGATGCATGAAGAGGAACTCGTACCCGGAAAGCTTTATGACTTTAAGCTTGCTACCCGCGACCTTTCTGGCCAGATTAACGCTATTGAGTATCAGATAGATGTTAATACGCTGGAAAAGCACGCTGCGAGTTCATTGGGCTTGAACGCTATTGCCCGCTGTGAGGTAGAACTTACCGCAGCCATTCCCGTGGACAACTATGGTACCAGCCCAGGTACCGGTAGCTTTATCATTATCGACAGGCTCACCAATGTGACCGTGGGGGCGGGAATGATTCGTGGCGTTAGCGAGGCAGGTGGGCAGGCAGCTACCACTGACTGGGCTGCGTTTGAGCGCGATCTAAACGCGCTGGTACGCAAGCACTTTCCACACTGGGAAGCGAAGGATATCCGCAGTCTGCTTTAATCACTTACGGCTTTTATCTTAAGCCGCCTTGGTTTCAAGGCGGCTTTTTTCAGGCGTTATTCGGCGTTGGGGAAAAACAGTTGCTGGCCGTTCACTTCAAAATCGGCGATGGCCTGCTGTCCCTCTTCTGATACGAGCCAGTGATGCCACTGAGCGGCTAGGTCGTGTTTTAAATACGGGTGTTGTTCGGCAGAAATCAACAGACTGCCATACTGGTTAAACAGCACATTATCGCCTTCAAACAGCAGTGTTAGATCCTGTGGATTTTCAAAGGCTACCCAGGTTGCCCGGTCTGAAAAGCTGTAAGCATTCATGCCTGCCGCTGTATTCAGGGTTGGCCCCATTCCGCTGCCAAGTTCACGGTACCACTCACCTTGAGGTGTTATCCCTGCATCTTCCCATAACCTCAGCTCAGCCCGATGAGTACCGCTGTCATCACCTCGTGAGGCGAAGGGGAACTCACTTTCTGCGATGCGGGTAAAGGCATCTTTAACACTCTCGCTACTACTGATCCCCGCTGGGTCGTCGCTGGGGCCTACAATCACAAAATCGTTATACATTATATCCAGGCGCTCGGTGGCATAGCCATCGGCAATAAACTGCTCTTCACCTGCGGTGTCGTGTACGAGTAGACTGTCGGCATCGCCGCGGCGGGCAATCTCAAATGCCTGCCCCGTGCCGACTGCCACCACGCGTACCTCGACGCCTGTGGCATCGGTGAACGCAGGGATGATGGCGCTAAATAGCCCTGAGTTCTCGGTTGATGTGGTAGACGCCAGAGTAATGTAGTCACTGTCAGCAAGCAGTGATGTGCTCCAGGAGATGCCCGCTAAGCTTACAGTGGCCAGAATTGTCATTTTTTTCATGGATTTGCTCCTTGCAAATTGGCACGGGGTTACCATACGAGTTCCCCCCGCATAAAAGCCCCCGCTTGCACTGAAGTTGGGGTGTCAAAAAAGTGTTGGGCAGGCGTGTGCTCCAGCACCTGACCGCTATACATAAACAGCACCTCATCCGCTAAGCGGCGTGCCTGATGCAAGTCGTGGGTGGACATGATGATGCGTGTGCCTTGTTGATGAAATTCATTCACCGCATCTTCAACGGCCTTAATGCCAGCCGGGTCCAGGGCGGAGGTGGGCTCATCCAAAAACAGTACAGCAGGTTTGAGTAGCCAGGCGCGAGCAAGCGTGAGGCGCTGCTGTTCACCCCCGGAAAGTACTCGTGCCGAGCGCTTTGCAAGCCCCGACAAGCCAAATTTTTCCAGCGCTTGCAGAGCCAGTGCTTTGCGCTGTCGGTAAGGAACGCGTTGAATTGCCAATGTGTAGGTCAGGTTATCCAGCGCGGTGCGGCGTAATAGCACCGGGTGCTGAAATACCATGGCTTGCACGGGCGGTTTTGTACCCTCCCACTCAATATGTCCGCTGGTAGGGGGCAGCAACCCATGAGCCAAACGCATGAACAGGCTTTTACCTGCGCCGTTAGGTCCCATCACAAGCGTGCGCTGGCAACCTGAAAGCGACAGTGTGGTCGGCGCGAGCAGACAGTGCCCCCGGTGCTCGAAACACATCTGTTTGAAATGCAGCGCAGGCACATCAGACGTGACTGGTACTGATAAAGGGGCGTTCATCCTAGCCGCCTCTTCGATGTTTCACCGACAATGTGTGCAAAGGCGTTAATCAATGTCACCAGTGTTAGCAGTACGATGCCCAGGCCCAGTGCCAGCGGCAGATTGCCCTTGCTGGTTTCCAGCACGATGCTGGTGGTCATCACGCGGGTAACCCCGTCGATATTGCCACCAACAATCATAACGGCGCCCACTTCGGCGCTGGCGCGGCCAAAGCCGGCCAGGATGACGGTTAGCAGCCCAAAGCGAGCATCCCATAGTAGAGTGGGCATCATGCGCAATCGGTTAAGGCCAAGCGAGTGCAACTGTTCTGCGTACTCATTATGCAGCGCCTCAACCTGCTGCCGTGTAAGCGCAGCAATAATGGGAAACACCAGGATGACCTGGGCAATAACCATGGCCGTGGGCGAAAAGAGAAGACCAAACTGGCCAAGTGGCCCTGCACGGGAAAGCAGCAGGTAAACGCATAGCCCGGCCACTACGGGGGGAAGGCCCATGAGCGCGTTAAGCAGCACAATGAGTGCGTTACGGCCAGGAAAGCGCCAAAGAGCCAGTGCAGCACCCATCGGAAGTGCTAACCCACTGGCAATCAGTGCCGCCAGCAGGGATACCTGCAGCGAAAGCGTGACAATACCAATGAGCCCTGGGTCCATGCTTATAATCAGCGCAAGCGCTGTATAGAACGGGTTATCACCTGCTGGCATAAATTCCTACGATACTATTTTTGTAAGGTGGCGTTGTTGTCATTAAACAAAGTGTATGCGTAAGTTCGCATCATGTAGGCAAAACTGGCGTAATGCACGTTAGGCTGAAATATATGCAGCGCTTTACCCAACGGCCCAGCACATTCCATAGTTATGATGTTAGCGAGCTGGGCAAGGTGTTGTACAACGCCTGGGCGCATCATTGTTAAGGGTGATCAACCTGCTACGCTTGACGATTGTATAAGATGCACCACACTAATAACACTTTGTATGAATCCTGATGCAGTTTAGTGATCAGGCTTACAAGGCTGCGCATACCTCATCACGAAAAGGAGAGCATGATGAATCAAGCACTAAATGGTCAATGTATTGCTATCCTGGCTGCTGACGGCTTCGAGAAGTCAGGGTTTGATGTGTGTGTCGAAGAGCAGCAGCAAGGTAACCACTCGGGTCAGTACACTTAATGGCTTGGTATCGCGAGTGGGCAAGCTTTTCCAAAAGGCTTGTTCACGTTATCGCAAAGCCCATGAAGCGGGATAGTGGTCGTGGAGGAATGGTGGTGCATCCCTACCGTGGCTACGGCTCCCAGGATGAGGTGTTTGTCATGGGGCGGGTATTTCGCCAGGCAGCACTCGGGCGTGCCATCCCCCGGCGGGGTATGCTGCGGGATACCGCAGACGTTACCCGGCGCATCTTTCGGCGTGGTTTGGCTAACGCCCAGGTGGAAATTCGGGTGGGTGATAACCAGTTGTGCGTCACCACCGACCGAGACGGCTATTTTGACGCCCATTTGCCCATCAGTCATGCGTTGCCTGTGGATATTTCCTGGCACCGGGCCGATATCATGGTGCATGCCAAGGATCAGGCGCCGATCAGAACCAGTGTAGAAGTCTATGTGCCGCCTCCTGAAGCAGACTTACTGGTTATCAGTGATATCGACGATACTGTCATGTTTACCGGTGTCGCGGAAAAGCTCAAAATGCTTTACCGCCTATTTGTACGCAAGCCTCATCGGCGTACTGCTTTCCCTGGGGTGGCCTCGCTTTATCAGGCACTTTACCGCGGACAAACAGAGAAAGCCGAACGACCGATTTTATATGTCTCCAGAGGTCCATGGGCCATTTATGAAATGCTGGAAACCTTTTTCCAGCTTAACCGAATCCCGGTTGGCCCCATCCTTTTCCTGCGTGAATGGGGAATATCCTGGCGTAAGCCATGGCCCCGGCGGGCGGAAGCCCACAAGCGCGATCTAATTGATCGCATGTTAGCGCTCTATAAGGGTATGCCCTGCATCTTAATTGGTGACAGTGGCCAGCATGACCCAGAGGTGTATACCGAAGTGGTGAAAGCCTACCCGGACCGTATTAAGGCAATCTATATACGTCGGGTGGATAAAGACCCTAAACGTGAACAAGCGATACAACGCCTGCGTGAAGAACTGATTAATACGGATTGTGAACTGGTGTTAGCTGCTGACAGTGTGTTAATAGCCGAACATGCCTATGCCCAGGGGGATATTTCTGCCAGGGGGTTACAGGCCGTTCAACGCGATGTAGAAGAGCACCAAAACGCTCCCGCGTGAGCAACGCAGAGAAGCCGTGTTGAGTGCACCCGCCCGATGATCGTGGTAAAACTAAACGGTTACCTATCGGTCAGTTAGTAAGTACGTTCATCAGTGGTGAGTGCCCATGGTGCCTCTATTAATTGTGTTTGTGTTAGCTATTTTTGTATTGCCTAACGTATGGGCAAAATGGGTGCTGAAGCGGCACACACGCGGGCGGGATGATTACCCTGGGACTGGCGCCGAGCTGGCCGAACACCTGTTACGCAGGCTGGGGGTTGAAGGTGTCGGTGTAGAGCGCACTGAGCACGGTGACCATTACGACCCGGAAGCACGTTGCGTGCGGTTAACGCCCGATCACTATGATGGCCGCTCACTGACGGCGGTGACCGTGGCCGCCCATGAGGTGGGCCATGCGATTCAGCATCACGAAGGCTATACGCCGCTACTGGCCCGTAGCCGGTTGGTACAGGTGGCGCAAAAGGCGGAAAAGCTGGGTGCCATTTTAATGATGGCGGCCCCATTTCTGTTTGTACTCACACGGCTACCCGGTGGGCTTGTGCTCATTATTGCCATGGCGGTGCTTAGCTTTGGTACTGCCGCGTTGGTGCATCTTGTCACGCTGCCCGTGGAGTTTGATGCCAGCTTTAACCGCGCGCTGCCACTGCTAAAAGAGTATATCCCCCCCTACGATATGCCGGGTGCCCGCCACGTACTTACCGCCTGCGCCTTTACCTATGTGGCGGCCTCTCTGGCCAGCGTCATGAACCTGGGGCGCTGGTTGGTGATCTTGCGCCGCTGAATGTCCCATTATGAATAAATAATTAATGTGCTCCTCTGAGACTGCTGACAAAGTCCCGGTTAGTCCTTTTTTAGTCTTTATATAAAGACGGTAAGCTTTGTACCGAAGAGAAGTTTTTTCACCGACATAAAGAAAAGCAGGGCATTTGTAAGACATCTCTTAAAATTTTGTACGATATCTCTTACATTGTTGTAAGACATCTCTGACACCTGCCTTCAAGGGGTTGTGCTTGGCTCCTGGCTCGTTATTATCACTGTTTCTCATTAACAGTTGATGATTCCAGGAGGGAGCATGGCACTTAGCATGGCGCTCAGCACGGGGCTGCACTTCACCATCC
>NZ_JALPZO010000074.1 GCF_023507745.1 Vreelandella olivaria
CTGTCTCAATTTCCGCATACGCCGTTAGCGTTACGACCACGCCTTCGAACTCATAGCGCTTCTGCCGCTCGCCCTCCTGCATGCGCATAGCCCAGCACCATGAGGTATGCAGCGAGCCACTGGCACCAGCCCTGGCACTGAACACCCACATCTGGGCATCGATTTCGATGGCGATCTCGGCCTTACCGTTGATCCTGAACTCACCGCCAAACTGCTGCTGAATACCGGCCCAGGCCATGTCCATATCGCCATTGGCAGGAATCGCGATGCGCGCACCACTGTCAATCGTGTGGGTCAGACTGCCGGTGGCGGCCATTTCCAGGTAGGCATCCAGAGTGGCGGAAAGATGTTCCCCCGCGGCCATTTGTTCCCGAGCCGCACGGATGGCACTCGCCCCAGGGCCGCTAAAGGCCAGAGCCAATGCGTCGATAAAGTCGAGTTTGCCGGACACCCCCATGCTGAGGGTGGAGGTCAGGCGACCGATGGCTAGCTGTAAATCCGGCGTGCCGCTGAGGGCGGTCAGTTCGACGCCCTTCGGTTCGAAGGTCAGCGATTTGCTGAGCTGTATGCCGGAGGCGTACTGGGTGCGATCCCGCCTTGGCCGTTCCCGGTGGT
>NZ_JALPZO010000075.1 GCF_023507745.1 Vreelandella olivaria
CCGTTAAACAGGTGGTAGAGCGTGGCCATCGAGTTGCCGAGGTCGCTGAGCGTTTAGGCGTGTCAGGCCACAGCTTGTACCACTGGATCAAACGCTACGATAAGCCGGTAGAACAACGGCAAGAAGATGATGATCTCCAAGCTGAAAACCGTCGTTTGAAGGCTGAACTAAAACGCGTGTCAGAAGAGCGAGATATATTAAAAAAGGCCACCGCGTACTTCGCCAGGGAGTCCGACTGAGGTACGCGTTTATTCAAAAGCATGCGGGCCAATATCCGGTACGTCGCTTGTGCCGCATGATGGCCGTGCACCCTAGCGGCTACTACGCATGGGGCAAAAAAGCACTGTCTAATCGAGACCGGGTTGATCAGCGCCTCTTGGGATTGATCAAGCATGCGTGGCTTGAAAGCGGCGGTGTTTATGGATATCGCAAGGTCTACCAGGATTTGCGTGAGGCTGGCGAAGCCTGCGGTAAGCACCGAGTGGCCCGCCTGATGCGTAGAGAAGGTTTACGCTCTCAGACGGGCTATCGACGACGCCCTGGCTGCTATGGCGGTGGAAAGCCGGCCATCGTATCACCCAACCATTTAGACCGTCAGTTTGAAGTAACAGCGCC
>NZ_JALPZO010000076.1 GCF_023507745.1 Vreelandella olivaria
CGCCCTGGCGGTGGCTCAGGTGATCGGCATCCAGGGCGATGGATTCGCCACTGGTGGTGGCGCCATCGAGGACGATATCCCGGGCCGCCAGGGTCAGATCGCCCTGGCTGACGATCAGACCCTCGCTGCCTTCCAGGCGCGTGGCGGCGATCCGCGTCTCGCCTTCCCCGGCATGAACGATCTCGCCGTCTTCATTGGTCAAGGTCTCGGCGACGTCGAGGGTCAGATCGTCCGTGGCTTCCAGACGGCCCCTGCTATTGTCGAGATCATCCGCCCGTACGCTTAGATCACCGCGGGCGGCGCTGATCAGGCCGTCGGCGTTCTTCAGGGCGGCGACGGTAACGTCGATACGCTCCGCCAGCCATTGCCCCTGGGTATTATCCACGTATCCAGTGGCCACCAACGTCAGCGCATCGCCAGCGATCAGTTCACCCTGCCGGTTATCCAGGTCACCAACGTCCAGCCTGACATGGTCCAAGGCCTGCAGGGTACCGGCGGTATTGGTCAGTTCACGCGCGGCGATATCGAGGCCAGTATTGCTGGCAATCAAGCCTTCGGTGTTGTCCAGCGCCTCCCCGATGGTGAGGGTCAGATCGCGGTCATCGCCGGTGTGC
>NZ_JALPZO010000077.1 GCF_023507745.1 Vreelandella olivaria
AGTTTGAGATACCCTCAGTGTCCGAAGCGATAACGCGCGTGGGGCTGGCCGCCAAACTCACCAGTATCGGCAGTGCCGTAGGGGTTGGGCTGGACACCTACGCGACCCGTGACACTATCGCCGAGGCATGTGCCACAGGGCGCGAGGAAGAGTGCCGACGTATCCGCTATGTCGAGTATGGCAAGCTCACCGGGCGTACTTTTGGCGGGATCGTTGGAGGTGGTGCGGTTATTAACCGTGGCGTATGTCTGGCGGTCAGCCTTGATCTACGCGGTAAAGTGATATGTGGCGTAGTGGCTGCGGGCGCCGGGGCCTATGGAGGCGCCAAGGCGCTGGAACCGGCTGGTGAGATGTTTGGTTCAGCGATATATCAGTGGCGGCACGGTGGTGGTGACCATGATGCCAACTAACGTCATCATGGGGCTTGCTGGGGCTGCTTTCGGCCTGCTTGGCTTGGCGTTAGCATTTATCGCTAGTGTGGTGGCGCTTTTCAAGATCGATGAAGCGGATCGTTATTTTGGAGAGTGGGACTCCCTTGAACTGCTTCACCTCAAGGGGCTGCCCTTCAGCCTTTGGCGTATGACGCATTACGGTTTTAAAATATTGTTCAGGA
>NZ_JALPZO010000078.1 GCF_023507745.1 Vreelandella olivaria
CTGTCTCAATTTCCGCATACGCCGTTAGCGTTACGACCACGCCTTCGAACTCATAGCGCTTCTGCCGCTCGCCCTCCTGCATGCGCATAGCCCAGCACCATGAGGTATGCAGCGAGCCACTGGCACCGGCCCTGGCACTGAACACCCATATCTCTGTGGATACTTGAATCGCAATTTCAGCCGTACCGTTGATCCTGAACTCACCGCCAAACTGCTGCTGAATACCGGCCCAGGCCATGTCCATATCGCCATTGGCCGGGATCACGATACGCGCACCGCTATCGATCGTATGCCGCAGGCTGCCCGTAGCGGCCACTTCGAGATCCGCTTGTAATTTTGCTTTAACGTGCTCCCCCGCGGCCATGCGCACCCGCGCCTCGCGAATGGCTGGCGCCGCCAGGGCGGTGGCGGCGGCCAGGGCATCAATAAAGTCGAGCTTGCCGGACACCCCCATGCTGAGGGTGGAGGTCAGGCGACCGATGGCGAGCTGTAAATCCGGCGTGCCGCTGAGGGCGGTCAGTTCGACGCCCTTCGGTTCGAAGGTCAGCGATTTGCTGAGCTGTATGCCGGAGGCGTACTGGGTGCGATCCCGCCTTGGCCGTTGCCGCTGCCC
>NZ_JALPZO010000079.1 GCF_023507745.1 Vreelandella olivaria
ACCGAGAGCGAGTACGCGGTGGACGTGGCGCATATCGATGTGCGCCATGATGAGGTCAGCATGGATATTCGTCAGGGCGCCAGCCCCGATAGCCTGATGACGGCAGGGCATATGCTTAGCGGGTTGTTTGTGGCGATAATGGGGATTTTCCTTTTTATATGGGCAGCGCTTGGGGGATGGTTCCCTCCTGATCCCCAGCTTGTCGCCGTATGGGGGGGGGGCTGTATTTCACTTTCCTGTTCGTTTTCTTTGCTGGCATTATGGCGGCAAACTTGGTACTGACGCGCACCGCGCCTATTCGCCTGAATCGCCAGCGCCGCGAAGTGGCCTTTGTGGTGGAACCCCCCGGCCGCTTCTGGCTACCCGCGCCGCAAAATCTTTGGTTGATCTCTACGGTTGGCACCGCCGCTGGAATCCCTGGCGGCATGGGGATTATTGAAGTTGGCGAGTGGCTACGCGGCGCTCGGGAGGGCTTTCCGATCGGCCTGACGCTGATGCATATCGGCTCCATGGCTTTTTTGTTTGTTTACCCGCCCATCTACGATGCCATCTGTCGGCTCTTTAAGCGTGAGCGCCGCACGGTGCTGGTGCCCTGGGAAGACGTGATCG
>NZ_JALPZO010000080.1 GCF_023507745.1 Vreelandella olivaria
TAATATCCAGCCGGTAGCCATCAATGGTCCAGCCGCCACCGAAGATGATATTGTTGAACTCGGAGAGCCGGGGGTGGGCATCGGTGCGCAGGTGGGGCTGACGAGCGACCCGCTCTTCCCCCCCGGCGGTGGTGTCCAGGTGCTCGAATTGGCCCTCCTCTTCATTGAAGCGCATACGCACCAGATGAATACGCTCCTGCTCTTGGGTGGTCCATTGGTAACGCTCAATGGCGATATCGATCTCCACCCCATCGTGCAGGGCGTAGAGGTACTCGCCGGTCTCCGGGTCCTGGCCAGTGATCGGCGAGAACAGCAGGGAGAGGGTGTTTTTCCCCTGCCGCAGATTCATGCCGATATTGGGCGAATAGTCCGCGTAGGCCACTCGATGATTATCGCGCACAAAGATATCATTGACCCGCAGCGACCAGGCCGCTTCCCGGGTGTGAATATGAGAATAGTAAAGGTACTCGGAATTATTGGCCATTGCCGTTCCTTGCCAGACGATCATTGTCAGAAGTGCGAACATCAGGGGTCTTAGTACGCTTGCCATTCGGTTACCTCGGGTGCCCATATCGGAAAATTCCTGCCTTGGGGGGGTGTCTCGGG
>NZ_JALPZO010000081.1 GCF_023507745.1 Vreelandella olivaria
AGTTTGAGATACCCTCAGTGTCCGAAGCGATAACGCGCGTGGGGCTGGCCGCCAAACTCACCAGTATCGGCAGTGCCGTAGGGGTTGGGCTGGACACCTACGCGACCCGTGACACTATCGCCGAGGCGTGCGCCACAGGGCGCGAGGAAGAGTGCCAAAGTAACCGGAGCCGATAATAAAAAACCAGCGCTTGGGCTGGTTTTGAGGTAGGTGATTACGGACAGGGGAAGTTAACGCTCCAGTTTCTCAAGCTTGCCTGTTTTCCCATCCCACTCTTTGGCATCCGGAAGCGGATCCTTTTTCTCAGAGATATTGGGCCATACGTCGGCCAGCTCCGCGTTAATCTCAATAAACTGCTCTTGGCCCTCGGGCAGTTCATCTTCTGAAAATATCGCCTCAGCGGGGCATTCCGGCTCACACAGCGCGCAGTCGATGCACTCGTCTGGATGAATTACCAGAAAATTGGGGCCTTCATAGAAGCAGTCGACCGGGCAGACTTCTACACAGTCGGTATATTTGCATTGGATGCAGTTCTCGGTAACGACAAACGTCATCTTGCTATCCCTCTTGCAGGACCGAGAGCGTTCCCGGTCATGGTCAATCGTGAATGGTTATAAATCAGCCGTTTTTTATAAGCTAAAAAAGTATGGGCGACATTCTAGAGGTGCCCTTATCCCGCGGCAAGCGTCACATGCAGCTAAGGCCTGCGATTACAGCAGTTCGCGCCATTGATATAGCAGTGTCAGGGCCTCCCTGGGCGTTAAACCATCCACATCAGCGTTTTCGAGCGCTTCAACGACAGGGTGCGGGGCGCTTGCGAATAAGTCATTTTGCTGAGGCGGGGCCACGCCAGTGGCAGAAATGGGGCGCAGCGGCTGTTGGTCAACATCGCGCTGTTCCAGCGCCACCAGTTTGTCTCGTGCGCGGGCAATAACATGGGTGGGTACACCGGCTAACTGTGCTACCTGTAAGCCATAGCTCTGGCTGGCTGGGCCCGCCTCAATACGATGCATAAAGACTATGCTGTCGCCATGTTCGGTAGCTGTCAGGTGGATATTGGCAACACCTTCCACTTGGTCAGGGAGTGCGGTCATTTCAAAGTAGTGTGTGGCGAACAGCGTTAAAGCACGCGTGGTTGCCAGATGCTCGGCACTGGCCCAGGCAAGGGAGAGGCCGTCAAAGGTGCTGGTGCCCCGGCCAATTTCATCCATTAATACCAGGCTGTGTTCAGTGGCGTTATGCAGAATATTGGCGGTTTCCGTCATTTCCACCATAAACGTTGAGCGTCCGCCAGCCAGATCGTCCGAAGAGCCAATACGCGTAAAAATACGATCAATGGAGCCTATTTCAGCGCCATCGGCGGGCACAAAGCTACCACTATGGGCCAGCAGGGCAATAAGAGCGGTTTGACGCATATAAGTTGATTTACCGCCCATATTGGGGCCAGTAATAATCAACATATGCTGTTTGGGATTCAGTGTGACATCGTTGGGCACAAACGGTTTGTCACTTACATGCTCCACTACCGGATGACGACCCGCAACAATGGCAATGCCGGTAGCATCACTCAGCAGGGGGCGTACCCAGTTAAGCGCGTCAGCTCGTTCCGCAAAGGCGCATAAAACGTCAAGTTCAGCCAGTGCCCGGGAGGTATTCTGTAGCGCATGCAGAATCGCATTCAGCTCCCCGAGCAGGCGGTCATATAGCCACTTTTCCCGGGTAAGCGCGCGAGACTTGGCGGATAGTGCCTTATCTTCGAACTCTTTCAGCTCTGGAATGATAAAGCGTTCGGCATTTTTTAACGTTTGGCGGCGAATGTAGTCAGCGGGAGCCTGCTGTGCCTGGGAGCGCGGCAGCTCAATAAAGTAGCCATGCACACGGTTGTAGCCCACCTTTAGATTAGCAAGGCCGGTGCGCTCGCGCTCCCGTAGCTCAAGTTGAACCAGATAGTCACCGGCATTTTCGGCCATACCACGGTGTTCATCCAGCTCGGCGTCAAAGCCCTCGGCGATGACACCGCCATCACGTATAACGACCGGCGGATTCTCTACGAGTGCACGGGTTAACGTGTCGGCCATCTCGGGATAGGGGCGGATGTGTGGCTTAAGGCTATCCAGGGCGCTGCCGCTGTCAATATCGCCCAGCAATTGCTCAAGCGTTGGCAGGGTGGCCAAGGCGTCACGTAGGCGTGCCAGGTCCCGTGGTCGAGCACTATACAGTGCCACCCGGGCAAGAATGCGTTCCACATCGCCAACATCGCCCAGGGTTTCACGCAGAGCCATATAGGCTGCATCAATGGATAGTAGCGCAACACCTGCCTGACGCCGTTCCACGATATCCCTTTGGCGCAGCGGGCGGTTTAGCCAGCGTTTTAACAGCCGTGAGCCCATGGCGGTGGTGCAGGTGTCCAGCACGCTGGCCAGGGTATTGTCGCTGCCGCCCGCCAGATTGATATCGATTTCAAGATTGCGTCGACTTGCCGCATCAATCACCACCGCATCATCGCGGTTCTCCACACTGATCGCGGTGACATGAGGCAGGCGCGAGCGTTGGGTATCGCGGGCGTAATCAATCAGTACGCCCGCCGCTATCAACGCCGTGGTCAAATGTGCGCAGCCAAAGCCACGCAGGTCTTTAACTTCAAACTGGTCGCACAGGCTACGCGTAGCGCTTTCCAAATCAAACAGCCACTCCCCCTGGCGGCGCAGGCTGCGCTTCTGTGACCAGGTGTCGGGCAGTGTCAGGCTTTCGGGGACCAATAACTCGGCAGGGGAGAGGCGGGTCAGCTCCGCCAGCATTTCGGCTTCACTTTCCACTTCCAGCACGTTGAAGCGGCCGCTGGAAAGCTCTAGCCATGCCAGGCCCCAGCTCTCTTTGCCCGGAGCTACGGACACCAGTACGTTATCGCGGCGAGCATCCAGCAAGGCTTCATCGTGCAGTGTGCCGGGCGTCACGATACGCACTACCTGACGCTCCACCGGGCCTTTGCTGGTAGCCGGGTCGCCAATTTGCTCGCAAATGGCCACCGATTCGCCCCCGGCTACCAGGCGGGCTAAATAGCCTTCTGCGCTGTGGTAGGGCACACCTGCCATGGGGATGGGCTTGCCACCTGACTGGCCGCGCTGGGTCAGGGTAATATCCAGCAGTGCAGCAGCGCGCTTGGCATCGTCGAAGAATAG
The DNA here is from genome assembly GCF_023507745.1 of Vreelandella olivaria. Classification (GTDB taxonomy): domain Bacteria; phylum Pseudomonadota; class Gammaproteobacteria; order Pseudomonadales; family Halomonadaceae; genus Vreelandella; species Vreelandella olivaria_A. Next base: position 3,180 of record NZ_JALPZO010000081.1, read on the forward strand.
CTCGTAGAAATCGCCCATGCGGTAGAACAGCAGCACGTCAGGGTGTTCGCGCTTGATTGTCAGGAACTGCTGCATCATCGGGGTGTGAGAAGGATTGGCCTGGCTCATGGTGATCCCGTGGTGTTGCGTCGGTTGAGATGATGCGCCGGGTGCGACCTTGGTAGCTTCAGCGCATCGTAGGCAAAGGCGATATTCTACGCAAAACTCCGCGCTTTTGCGCGGCGGTGTCAGTGGGGTTTTCGGTGGAGCGTTGGCGGCGGCGCCATGCCATGATTAGGAGTGGGCCGGGAACTGACCGGGTGGTTTCGGCAGGCGGCACAAGAAGGATAGAGGGGAAATATCGCGTTGTTAGGGTAGGAACGGTAATCTGATGATATAAGTCAGGGAGCGGCCGGGCGCTCCCTGATAGTAGGTGATTGTTGCCGGTCAGTCGACCAGGGTTACGCTGCCACGCATCATCATGGAGTGTCCTGGGAAGCTACAGAAGAAGAGATATTCCTCGTCTTCTTGTAGCTTGGCCACGTCGAAGGTGACCGAGGTACTTTCACCACCACCGATCATATCGGTATGGGCGATGACGCGCTCATCGTCGGGCGGCAGGTAGCCTTGGTCGGCCCCGGCAGTGATGGCAGCAGTAGCGAGGTCATTTACCTCGCTCTCCTTGGCCAATACCCAGTTGTGCCCCATTGAGCTCACGGGCATGGTGCCTTCATGTGTCAAATTGACGGTGAAGGTGTCACAGCTCTTGCTGATCTCAATGGCGTCGGTATCGAAGGTCATCTGGTCGGTGGCAGCAATATCCACTTCGCACTCGGCGGCGAGAGCCGAAGAACTGGCCAAGAGTAGTAAAGCGACGGCAATCCAGCGAAGCATGGTGTAACCCCTCCTACGTTTTCGATAATGAGATTCAATCCTAAAGCGTTGGAAAACAGACTGCGACCGACATCGCAGGAAATGCGGCAATTTACCGCAGTGCAGGGCGGGTGTCAGGGGCGCCCGAATACTGCCCGCGAGGTGCGAGGGCGGGTGTAGGCTCCAGCTGTCGCGAAAGAGTCAACAGGCGGAGAGGTGGTATGATGGATAAACATAGCGCGAACAGTTTCGAGGAGTATTTCCATGGCCCATAGTGCTTCCATTCTAGCCAATCCCGATCTGAGCACCCTGGCCGAGCGTCTTGGTCGATACTGTCGTGAGCGTGGTGTGACGCTTACCGTTGCTGAATCCTGTACCGGGGGAGGCGTGGCCAGTGCCATCACATCGGTGTCCGGTAGCTCGGACTACTTCGAGATTGGATACGTTACCTATTCTAATGCCGCCAAGACTCGGCTGCTCGGGGTACCGGAAAACACGTTGGCGGAACAGGGTGCCGTTAGCGGTGACGTGGTCCGGGCCATGGTGGCCGGTGCCTGCCGTGACAGTGGGGCACAGTTGGGCGTGGCCGTTAGCGGCGTGGCGGGACCCGGTGGCGGAACGGTGGACAAGCCTGTGGGCACCGTATGGCTGGCCTGGGGTAATGCCGAACATCAACAGGCCGAATGCTTTCACTTTCCTGGTGGCCGTCAGGAAGTGCGTGAACAGGCGGTGCGCGAGTCGCTGGCAGGGTTAGTGGCTCGTTTAACCACCCAAGCTAAAAACAGCGAAAATAAATAATCATTAAATATAGCGCTGAGGATTTGTTTAGCCGCCAATCTTTGGCATACTACTGGCTAATTATACAGCTTGTTACGAGGAATTTCTGAATGGCTCAGGATGACAACCGCACTAAGGCACTCAACGCTGCACTCAGCCAGATTGATCGTCAGTTCGGTAAAGGCACGGTGATGCGCCTGGGTGATGCGCCCCGCGTTGTAATGCCGTCAGTCTCTACTGGTTCGCTTGGGCTGGATATTGCACTTGGTATTGGTGGGCTACCGTTTGGCCGGGTGGTGGAAATCTTCGGCCCTGAATCATCGGGTAAAACCACGCTAACACTCTCTGTGATTGCTCAGGCGCAAAAACAGGGCAAGGTGTGTGCCTTCGTGGATGCTGAGCACGCGCTGGATCCAAGCTATGCCGAGAAACTGGGCGTCAATCTGGATGACCTGTTGGTATCCCAGCCGGATACGGGTGAACAGGCACTGGAAATCACCGACATGCTGGTGCGTTCCGGTGGTGTGGATGTGATTATCATTGACTCTGTGGCGGCGCTAACCCCCCGGGCTGAAATTGAAGGCGAGATGGGGGACTCTCACGTTGGCCTGCAAGCACGCTTAATGTCCCAGGCACTGCGCAAAATTACCGGTAATATCAAGAACGCCAACTGTCTGGTCGTTTTCATCAACCAGATCCGTATGAAGATCGGGGTCATGTTTGGTAGCCCTGAAACCACTACCGGTGGTAACGCGCTTAAGTTCTACGCCAGCGTGCGCCTGGATATTCGCCGCACTGGCTCAGTGAAGTCGGGGGATGAGGTCACTGGTAATGAAACCCGTGTGAAAGTGGTTAAAAACAAAGTGGCACCGCCTTTTCGTCAGGCTGAGTTCCAAATTCTGTACGGCAAAGGTATTTATCACGCAGGCGAAGTCATCGACCTGGGGGTACAGTGTAACCTGGTGGATAAAGCAGGTGCATGGTACAGCTACAAAGGCAGTAAGATTGGCCAGGGCAAGGCGAATGCAGCGCAGTACCTGGAAGAGCACCCGGACATTATGGAAGAAATTGAGTCTCAGATCCGTGCTCAGTTACTTGCCAAACCTGACCCGAAGAAAGAGGAAGCGCCTGCAACTGATGTAGCTCTTGATGGTGATGATGATCTGCTGTGAGCTGCTTGGGATGCTGTTGATGCCCCAAACGCTGAGTGAGCCTCATGTTTGCCACAAGTGAGGCCACGCCGCGTGATGTCGCTATTCAGCTGCTGGCCCGGCGCGAGTATTCGCGTGCCGAGCTGGCGCGTAAACTGCACCAGAAATCCTTTGACGATGACGATATCACTGCCTGTCTGGATGAGTTGATTGAGCAGGACGTACAGTCAGATGCCCGCATGGCGGAAAGTTTTGTGCGTTCGCGCATTGCACGTGGGCAGGGTGTCATCCGTATCCGAGGCGAGCTACGTCAGCGGGGAGTGGATCAAGGGACAGTAACGGAAGCGCTTGCTGCTGTGGCAGAGTGTGAATCCGTGGATTGGTTTGAGCTTGCCCGTGACACACTGGCACGGCGCTTTTCCTCTTCGGGTGATAGCCCCAAAGAGCGTGCCAAGCGCGAGCGCTTTCTTGCCGCTCGCGGCTTTGATTTTGAGCAAATCCGCTACGCGCTATCCTGCTTATAAGTTTGCTCAGGGCTTTTTATCCAACCGCTCAGGGCTGCTGTCAATTAGCTCAGGACTGTCTATTAACCCACTCAGGACTGTCCTGCCAACCGCCTCTTCTTCAGGTTCTCTTCAGCCGTTTCGCATTCTGCCACTAACTGCGGCTTTAGTCGTTTGACAACTACGTTATAATAGACCCTTTGCATCCCCAGTGGGTGGCGACGACAGCGCCCTGGGGCATCACGCTTTCTTGTCACGGATACCCTATGAAAAGCGCAGAGATCAGACAGGCTTTTTTATCCTTTTTTGAAGAGCGGGGACACACTGTTGTGCCTACCAGCTCTCTGGTGCCGGGTAATGACCCGACACTGCTGTTTACCAACGCAGGCATGGTGCCGTTCAAGGATGTGTTCCTGGGTCGTGACCCGCGTCCTTATGTGCGAGCGACCTCTGCCCAGCGCTGTGTGCGTGCCGGCGGTAAGCATAACGACCTGGATAACGTTGGCTATACTGCGCGCCACCACACCTTTTTCGAAATGCTGGGTAACTTTAGTTTTGGCGATTATTTTAAGCGTGATGCCATCCGCTTTGCCTGGACGTTTCTGACTGAAACGCTGGGTCTGCCCAAAGAGAAGCTCTGGGTGACGGTGCATGTCAGTGACGATGAAGCCGAACGCATCTGGAAAGATGAGATTGGTGTTGACCCTGAGCGTTTCTCCAGGCTGGACGAAGATAACTTCTGGCAGATGGGCGATACCGGCCCCTGTGGCCCTAGCTCCGAGATTTTCTTTGATCATGGCCCAGAGGTGTGGGGAGGCCCGCCAGGAAGCCCAGAGGAAGACGGTGACCGCTATATCGAGGTATGGAATCTCGTATTCATGCAGTTTGACCGTGATGCCTCGGGAACGCTGCACCCTTTACCCAAGCCTTCTATTGATACTGGCATGGGATTGGAACGTGTGGCGGCTGTTATGCAGGGCGTGCACTCCAATTATGAAATCGACCTGTTTCAGAACCTGCTGCAAGCCGCTGCCAAGGCGACAGGATATGCCGACACCACGACACCATCACTGCGTGTTATTGCTGACCATATTCGCTCCTGCGCCTTCCTGATTGCCGACGGTGTGCTTCCATCAAATGAAGGCCGCGGTTACGTGCTGCGTCGGATTATTCGCCGGGCGATCCGCCATGGGCACAAGCTGGGTGCCTCTGAACCGTTCTTCCATAAACTGGTTGCCGCGCTGGATGCTGAAATGGGGGGCGCCTACCCCGAGCTTCGCGAAGCCAGCGAACAGATCGCCCGTGTATTACTGAAAGAGGAAGAGCAGTTTGCGCGTACACTGGATCACGGTATGGGACTACTGAACGCCGTCCTTAAAGAGCTTGAAGGCGATGTACTACCCGGTGAAACCGTGTTCAAGCTCTACGATACTTACGGCTTTCCCTATGACTTGACTGCGGATGTGTGCCGCGAGCGGGAAGTATCCCTGGATGAAGAGGGGTTCCAGCGGGAACTGGAAGCTCAGCGTGAGCGTGCCCGTTCCGCCAGCCAGTTTGGTGCTGACTACAGTGCTGCCATTGAGTTGGAGGGGGAAACCAGTTTTACCGGTTATGACCACCTTGAAGACGAGGCGACTGTTACGGCCATTGTGGATGGTGAGGGTAATGCACTGGCGGCGCTGGAAGCGGGGCAAAAGGGTACCGTTGTGCTTGACCGCACTCCGTTTTATGGCGAGTCAGGTGGACAGGTAGGTGATACCGGTTACCTGCACGTCAGTGGCGGCCGGTTCCAGGTGACGGATACCCAGAAGCAGAGAGGTCATCACCTCCACCAGGGGGTGATGGTGGAAGGCACGCTCAATGTTGGAGCAAATGTGCGTGGCGAGGTGGATGCAAGCCTGCGAGCAGCAACAATTCGTAATCACTCCGCGACCCACTTGCTGCACAAAGCGCTGCGCATGGTATTGGGCGACCACGTTCAGCAAAAGGGGTCGTTGGTCAATGCGGAACGCCTACGCTTTGACTTTAGCCATTTTGAACCGATGACCACTGAACAACTGGCGGAAGTTGAACGGCTGGTCAATGAGCAGATACTTGCCAATGCGCCGACGAAAATCGAGCAAATGAGCCTGGAGCAGGCAAAAGCCAAAGGGGCTGCTGCACTGTTTGAAGCAAAATATGCCGAGAATGTGCGCGTGCTAACGATTGGTGCGGATGACTTCTCGATTGAGCTGTGTGGTGGTACCCACGTAATACGAAGTGGTGACATTGGCTGTTGTCATATTATTAGCGAAGTGGGTATCGCCTCCGGTGTGCGCCGTATTGAAGCGATCACTGGTGAGAATGCACTAACCTACTTTAATGAACAGGAAGCCCGCTTGCAGCGACTGGGTGAGCGATTGAAAACCAAACCTGAGCAGGTAGAAGCGCGGGTTGAGTCGCTGGTCGAGCGTAACCGTACCCTCGAAAAAGAGTTGGAGCAGCTTAAAGCTAAGCTAGCCAGCGCTGCTGGTAGTGACATGCTTAGCCAGGTACAGGAGGTGCATGGTGTTAAGCTGCTGGTCACTCAGCTTGAAGGTGTTTCTGGCAAGGATCTGCGTGGCGTACTTGATCAGCTGAAAAATAAGCTGGGCTCAGGGGTTATTATGCTGGGCACAGTGGATAAAGCTGCTGGGAAAGTCAGTCTGATCGCTGGGGTTACCCAGGATCTGACTGGCCGGGTCAAGGCGGGAGAACTCGTTAATCACGTTGCCTCACAGGTGGGCGGAAAAGGTGGAGGCCGCCCTGATATGGCACAAGCGGGAGGTAGCCAACCTGATGCTCTGCCGGATGCGTTAAGCAGCGTTCCTGCTTGGCTGAAAAGCACGCTGAACTAAACACGAAGGCCGGTGGCATTATTTGCTACCGGCCTTTTGCTAAATCGCAAGAACAACATTCACCCTCCATTCCCGAACGAATAGGAAAAACGGCATATGGCACTATACGTACAGAAGTTCGGCGGTACTTCGGTGGGCTCTGTCGACCGTATCAAGGCCGTGGCGGAAAAGGTCAAGGACTTTCGCGACCAAGGTCACCAGGTCGTGGTGGTGGTCTCCGCGATGAGCGGTGAGACCAATCGTTTGACCGACATGGCCCATGCACTGAACGAAGATCCTGCACCACGTGAAATGGATATGCTGCTGTCTACCGGCGAGCAGGTCACTATTTCACTGCTGGCAATGGCACTACAGCAGATCGGTGTGTCTGCCACGTCTCACACGGGTGCCCAAGTAGGTATTCATACGGATAGCGCTTATACCAAGGCGCGTATTCAGCGTATTGAAACCGACGACCTTAAAACTGACCTGGATGCTGGCAAAGTGGTTGTAGTGGCGGGCTTCCAGGGAGTTGATGAGAACGGCAACATTACCACGCTGGGGCGCGGAGGTTCTGACACAACGGGTGTCGCGCTGGCAGCGGCACTAGGTGCTGACGAATGTCAAATCTATACCGATGTGGACGGTGTTTACACCACTGACCCTCGCGTTTGTTCAAAGGCTCAGCGCCTTGAAAGCATCACTGTCGAAGAAATGCTTGAACTCGCCAGCCTGGGCTCCAAAGTGTTGCAAATTCGCGCTGTGGAGTTTGCAGGCAAGTACAACGTACCCTTGCGGGTGTTGTCGAGCTTTGAAGAAGGCCCTGGCACCCTGATTGTTGCAGATGCAGACCAAGACGAGGACTCTATGGAAGAACCGCTGATCTCCGGTATCGCTTTTACCAAAAATGAAGCCAAGCTCACCCTTTTGAACACGCCCGATGTTCCTGGTGTTGCATCGCGTATTCTTGGCCCTATCGCCGACGCGAATATCGAAGTTGATATGATCGTCCAGAATGTTGCCCCGGCAGGTGACTACACTGACTTCACCTTTACTGTTGCCAAAGGTGATTATAAGGCAACCAAAAAACTGCTCGAAGAGAGCGTGATTCCTGATTTAGGCGGTGGCGAGTTGCGCGGTGATGATAATATTGCCAAGGTGTCGCTGGTGGGTGTGGGAATGCGCTCTCATGCAGGTGTTGCCTCTAAAATGTTCCGTGTTTTGGCCGATGAAAATGTGAATATCCGCATGGTTTCTACCTCTGAGATTAAAATCTCCGTGGTCATTGATGAAAAACATATGGAACTGGCGGTGAATGCCTTACACAAGGCATTTGGCCTGGATAAGGCAGATATCGAGTCTGAATAACAATTGTGCCTTAAACCTTCTACGCTGAAGGGGTACTTGCTGCCGTGTGGTGGTGAGCTTTCTTTCAACGGGAGGTTAAGGTGTCATGGAGCCAGAGCCATTGGTGATGAGCGGTGCCATGCCGCATAATAGCGTGGTATCGCCTCTGGCGGACACATCCCGTTGTATAAAACGTCTGAGAAGGAGATCAGCCATGCTCATCCTAACCCGCCGTGTTGGCGAAACGCTGATGATTGGTGATGAAATCACCGTCACAGTGTTGGGTGTGAAAGGTAATCAAGTCCGTATTGGTGTCAATGCGCCTAAAGATGTTGCGGTTCACCGTGAAGAGATCTATCAGCGCATTCAGCGTGAACGTAATAGCGAAAGCGAAGCTGAGTAAATGGCTGCTAACGCCACGCCCATTAAGGGGTGTTTAAGCGGTAACGTCCGGTTGGCGCGAAAAAAAATCGGAGGAGGACTGGACACCAGTTGTCATAATCGGTAATATTCGCGCCGTGCCGTTGAGGAGAGGTGGCCGAGTGGCTGAAGGCGCTCCCCTGCTAAGGGAGTATAGGGTTTATAGCCCTATCGAGGGTTCGAATCCCTCTCTCTCCGCCAACTGCATAATATCGAGCAGTAATTTAGCATTGCAGTAATGCAATTACTGGTAATGCGATAAGATAAGCGCCCGTAGCTCAGCTGGATAGAGTACCTGACTACGAATCAGGTGGTCGGAGGTTCGAATCCTCCCGGGCGCGCCATCTTTTAATCAGAAGTGCTTGATGTTAAAATGTTTTTCATCAGTTAGATGAAATAACATATCTACTAAGCGCCCGTAGCTCAGCTGGATAGAGTACCTGACTACGAATCAGGTGGTCGGAGGTTCGAATCCTCCCGGGCGCGCCAGAATTTAAGAACCCGCTCTCCAATGAGAGCGGGTTTTCTGTTTCCTAGCCTGATCAAAGTGGCTCGCGCTTTGGTTTTGCGATCGTGTCAAGCGCCCCCGTATTTCGTCGGTAGGGCGCTTTTTTTGTCATGACAACGGTGGGAGAGTGTCGCTGGGGTGGTCTACCGTTATGCCGCGTGGGTAAGCAGGTTGTTGAGTAATATGTCGAGATCGGTCAGGCGTTTCAGCCGCTGAAAATGCTGGTCAGCTTCGCTATTGCCCTGGCGCATCTGAGCCAGCCACTGTTTGACCAGAGAGACCACGACCCGATCCGGCAGGTGTTGGCGTTGAAGTGCCGCGTACTCGTTAAGTACGTTGGCCCGCATCTCCCAGGTGGTTTCAGCAAGTCGCTCACCAGTGCGCTGCCAGTGGCGTATACGGGGCGCAAGCCAAGGGTCGGCAAGTGCACTGCGTCCAAGCATGACATCGTGGCAGCCAGAAAGCGTGCGTGCTTTCCAGTAATCTTCCAGTGTCCAAATATCACCGTTGGCCACGACAGGAATGGATACCTGATGGCGTACCTTTCCTATCCACTCCCAGTGTGCCGGTGGGCGATATCCTTCATCCCGTGTGCGGCCATGCACTACCAGGCGCGCGGCACCTCCGGCTTGAGTCGCTTGGGCGCAGGCAATAGCCAGTCGTCGGTTAGAGAAGCCGAGGCGTATTTTTGCTGTGACTGGTATTGCACCATTAAGAGCGTCTGCGACAGCCTTAACAGTCTGATAGACGCGTTCAGGTTGGCGTAATAGCGATGCACCACCATCATGGCGATTAACCAGCTTGGCAGGGCAGCCAAAATTCAAGTCGATACTGAGGGCGCCCAGTGCGAGTGCCTGACGGGCATTTTCTGCCAGGGCCCGTGGGTCTGAGCCTAAAAGTTGCAAGTGAACCGGCACGCCACTGGGCGTTGCAACGGTGCGATCAGTGAGTTCTGGGCAGTGCTTATAAAACACGCGTGCTGGCAGTCGCGTATCCACGACTCGGACAAACTCGGTAACTGACCAGTCGAAACCGGCCTGACGGGTGAGTAAGTCGCGTGTGAGGGCGTCAATAACGCCTTCCATGGGGGCTAGGCCAATTTTACCGGCTTGTAGTAAATTAACAACCATGACTTCCACTATGGCGCCATTGCAATCTATTCTGGATGTGGCAGGTTAGTGTATTACCCTCACTGCGCCAAGCGACTTTAGAGGCTATTGGTGTACCGATAAACATTGCGAACAAGGAGAATGCGGTATGCAGGATATGGAGTTGCTCCATGAGGGGCTGGCTCTTATGGGATTGGGTATGGGGTTTGTGTTTGTTTTTCTTACGGTTTTGGTGATCAGTGTTGTGCTGATGTCAAAACTGATTGACCGCTTCCAGCCAACTCCTCCAGCAGCGCCTGTTGGCAGGAACAGTGTGAAATCCCCTGCAATAACTGGCCAGAGTGACGAGGTGATGGCCGTGATTAGTGCTGCAGTGCATCGTTACCGTTCCTCGCGCCGCCAATAACCTGCTTTTTTGTAGCTAATTTTCCATCCTATCGATAGTCTTTTTTGCTAAATTTACTACAAATTTATAACATACGAACTGTGAGCCACGACCATGAATGAAACAAAACGTCCTCTGGGAATCACTGATGTTGTCCTTCGCGACGCCCATCAATCGCTGTTTGCCACACGACTTCGTCTGGACGACATGCTGCCCATTGCCGAAAAACTCGATAAAGTCGGCTACTGGTCTATAGAAACCTGGGGGGGCGCTACGTTTGATGCTTGCATTCGCTATTTGGGGGAGGACCCGTGGGAGCGTATTCGTGCATTGAAAGAAGCGATGCCGAATACGCCTCAGGCGATGTTGTTGCGGGGCCAGAACCTGCTCGGCTATCGCCACTATGCTGATGATGTGGTTGATAAATTCGTTGAGCGTGCCAAAAACAATGGCGTTGATGTGTTCCGTGTGTTTGACGCCATGAACGATCCGCGCAACCTTGAGCGTGCAATTAAAGCCGTTCGTCAGGTGGGGGGGCACGCCCAGGGGACGATCTCTTATACGGTGAGTCCGGTACATACCCTGGATAGCTGGGTAGATCTTGCGAATACCATTGCGGCAATGGGCGCTGACTCGTTGGCTATCAAGGATATGGCGGGGCTTCTGACGCCGTACACGGCGTATGATCTGGTGACACGCCTGAAAAAAGAGCTATCCATTCCGGTTCACCTGCACTGCCACGCGACAACTGGCTTGTCCACGTCGACGATACTCAAGGCGGTAGAGGCCGGTATCGATAACGTCGATACCGCAATTTCCTCCATGTCGATGACGTATGGTCACAGTCCCACTGAATCGGTCGTGGCCATGCTGAAAGACACCAGCCGGGATACTGGTCTGGATCTTGAGCTGTTGGAAGATATTGCTGGTTACTTCCGCGAGGTGCGTAAAAAGTACGCTGATTTTGAGGGCTCTCTACGCGGCATTGATTCGCGCATTCTGATCGCTCAGGTGCCTGGCGGCATGCTGACCAATATGGAAGGTCAGCTAAAGGAGCAGGGTGCGGGCGACAAGCTGGATGATGTACTTGGCGAGATTCCCCGGGTGCGTGAAGATTTGGGCTTTATACCGCTGGTGACACCAACATCGCAAATTGTAGGAACCCAAGCGGTGATGAACGTCATGATGGGGGAGCGCTACAAGTCGATTTCCAAGGAAGTCCAGGCGCTGCTGAAAGGTGAGTACGGTTCTGCGCCTGCTCCTTTCAACGGCGAGCTGCAAAAGCGCGTGCTGGAGGGCGGTGAGCCGATTACTTGTCGTCCTGCAGATAATCTCTCACCTGAAATGGACAAACTGGCTGCCGAGCTGAGAGAAAAAGCCAGTGCCGAGAGCATTCGCCTCGCTGATGATAAGCGGGAGGTGGATGATGTGCTGACCTACGCTCTATTCCCGCAAATTGGTCTGAAGTTTCTGAAAAATCGCGATAATCCGGATGCCTTTGAGCCAGAGCCTCAGGCTAAACAGGCCCAGCTACCTGTGCAAGCTGCCACCAAAGCGGCTGTGGCCGCTGGTGGTCCGGAAACCTATACCGTCAAGCTCAACGGCAAGGCGTATGTTGTGGAAGTATCGGAAGGTGGCGATATTGGTGCGGTGCAGGAGCAGGCCACCACGGCGCAGGAAGCGGACGCCAGCGTTGTCAGTAGTGGCGAAAGCATTAATGCTCCATTGGCTGGCAATATCTTTAAAGTGAATGTGCGCCCGGGTGATCAGGTGGCCGAAGGTGATGTCGTGATTATTCTGGAAGCCATGAAAATGGAAACCGAAGTGCGCGCCAGCAGTGCCGGTACCGTGTCTAAGGTCAACGTCAGCGAGGGCGACAGCGTAGCCGTAGGCGATTCGCTGATCGAGCTTTAAGGGCATTCGGTAATGGAAAAATTAATCACCCTATGGGAAGGCTCGGGGCTATATAACCTTGAGCTTGGCCAGGCGGTAATGATCATGGTGGGGTTATTGCTGCTTTACCTCGCCATTTATAAGAAATTTGAACCGCTGTTACTGGTACCAATTGGTTTTGGCGGCATCCTTGCCAACATTCCTGAAGCCGGGCTTGCCATTTCAGCGCTTGATCAAGCGATTGAAGTGGCAAGGCCTGCAGTGCTGCAGCAGTTGGCAGCAGCATTAGGAGCAACGCTTGACCCGTTGGCAGGTGTGGAGGCATGGCGGGAGTCTTTGAAAGTCATTGCCCACGATGCGGCAGCGCCCGACCAGTTGCGTGCTGCCAAGGATATCGCCATTAACGTTGGCTATGGCGATGGCATGCTCTACAGCTTTTACCGTGTAGCCATTGCCTCAGGTATTGCCCCGTTGATTATCTTTATGGGGGTGGGGGCCATGACAGATTTTGGCCCTCTGCTGGCAAATCCCCGCACGCTATTCCTGGGGGCGGCCGCCCAGTTTGGTATCTTTGCCACTCTGTTTGGTGCCGTTGGGTTAACTTCCATGGGCTTGATGGACTTCTCACTTAATCAGGCAGCTGCTATTGGTATTATTGGTGGTGCCGATGGGCCGACATCCATTTATGTGTCGAGTATGCTGGCGCCTGAGCTGCTGGGTGCTATTGCGGTGGCTGCCTACGCCTATATGGCGTTGGTGCCGCTGATTCAGCCCCCCATAATGCGTTTATTGACTACCGAGAAAGAGCGCCAGATCGCAATGATACAGCTGCGTCCGGTATCGAAGCTGGAGAAAATTGTTTTCCCGCTGATGCTGTTAATTCTGGTGGCACTCTTCCTGCCTGATGCGGCGCCACTGTTGGGCATGTTCTGCTTCGGTAACCTGATGCGTGAGTGCGGTGTGGTTGAGCGTTTGTCGGATACCGCTCAAAATGCACTGATCAATATTGTAACGATTATTCTTGGCTTGTCGGTGGGCTCAAAACTAATGGCTGAGAGCTTTCTGGCGTTTGAAACGCTGGGTATTTTGGGGCTGGGGATCGTCGCTTTTGGTATTGGCACTGCCGCAGGCGTTTTGATGGCAAAACTGATGAACCTGGTGAGCCGCATGCCTATTAATCCACTCATTGGAGCGGCAGGGGTATCGGCAGTGCCCATGGCAGCGCGAGTGGCTAATAAAGTAGGGCTTGAGTCTAACCCCCACAACTTTCTGCTGATGCATGCGATGGGCCCCAATGTAGCAGGCGTTATCGGGTCGGCTGTGGCGGCGGGGGTGATGATTAAGTACCTGAGCTGAGCGTGAAGATTCCGCAGTCAAAGCGCGGCTTACCGAGCGGGTGCTCGTGTAAGCCGCGCTTTTTTATTAGGCTTTTGCAATGTTGATGGACATTTTAAGACGGTTTTCCAACGCAGTCAGATCAAGCGCACAGTCACTGGGCCAGCCGATGGTTAAACATGCGCCTTTGCCATCGTAATCTGCTTGGAGAATGGGGATATGTTGTTCATCACACCAGGTGCGTACTAACGCTTCCTGGGCAAAGCCGATACTCAGCAGGTAGCTGTCTCTTTCCACTACCTCCCGGGTGGGCAGCGTCTCAAGCGCTGCATTGACAGCCTGGGCATAAGCGCGAGCAAGGCCGCCAGTGCCTAATTTGGTGCCGCCAAAATACCGGATCACTACACAGCCGACTTCTCCAAGGCGACTACCCAAAAGAGCCTGAAACATGGGCCGACCTGCTGTTCCTCCCGGCTCTCCGTCATCTGAAAAGCCAATCAGCGTTTGTTCTCCAGGCGGGCCAGCAATAAAAGCCGTACAGTGGTGGCTTGCATTGGGATGGGCCGCTTTGGCAGCGCTCAATAACGCGTCGAAGGCGGCTTTGTCGGGAGCATGGCATACCCAGGCGAGGAATAGGCTTTTTTCAACCTCGATATCAGCAGTATGCCGTTCCATTGTGGATAAGCGGGGGACTCGATAACGCAATCAGTGCTCCAATGTGATGATACGGGCATAACTTAATGGTGCAGGGAGGGGGTGGGGTGGTGCTCAATGCCCATTACCATCCCTAACACCTGAATATCACAATTATGCAGGAATAGTGCAGGAGTCGCTGCATCTTCGGGCCATAAATGTATGCCTAGCCGACTAATCGATAGCTGCTTTAAAGCGATTTCGCGCTGATTGATAGTGACCATAGCCGTTTCCTGCTGAGTATCATGCTGGTAACGACGGATAATAATAACATCGCCATCAAAGAGGTTGCTGTCACGCATCCGATCGCCGCGAACTTTAAGCGCATAGGTGTTGCGACGTGTCATATGCTGGGTGGCATGGGGACGGGCTGCTGGTGCAGTTACCGGCACAGGTGCTGCGTGTAGCGTTACGTTATGGTGCTGTCGTGATGCTGGCATCGACATTGTCATTCTGTATTCTCCAATGCAGCGCCCGCTCCCTAGGCGTGTGGTAGATTATCAAACTGTGTTTATATACTGAGGTGTTTTTTCATACAGTGGTTGTAGTATAAGCCTGTTTTTGCATACAGTGCCAGTGCTGAATTTACCTTGCCCGGTGCTCGGGGGCTGACCGAGGTTATTGATGTGAGTCATGCTGCGACCCAAGACCGCAGAGTGTGACTGGCAGGTAACTGCCTTTCCGTGTAGAGTTCGACGCAAAATCATTGTGCCTGGAGAGACTTTTGAGCCTGTGCCTACAAGCCCGACAACTGGCCTGTGAACGTGATGACCGTTGGTTGTTTGAGGGGCTCGATCTTGATATCCACAGCGGCGAGATTGTACGTATTGAAGGGCCCAATGGCAGTGGTAAGACGACGCTGTTAAAAATTCTTTCGGGTCAACTGAGTGACTATCACGGCGAGCTTTATTGGGGGGGCGCGCCGATGCATGAGGTGCGTGAACATTTTCTCGCTAACCTGCTCTATTTAGGGCATGCCCCCGGGGTTAAAGCAGGCCTTACCCCTTTAGAAAATCTTGCTTGGTATCAGGCGCTTAGTGGTGAGCAAGGCTCGGAGTCAGCACGGGAGGAAGCCTTGGCCCACGTTGGACTCAGTGGGTTTGAAGACGTGCCTGCCGGGCAACTCTCCGCCGGTCAGCAGCGGCGTATCGCATTGGCAAGACTAACGCTTACTCAACGGGCATTGTGGGTACTGGATGAACCTTTCACGGCGATTGACCGCCATGGCGTAGGGGCGCTGGAAGCGCAATTGGTCGCGCATGCCAATGCAGGGGGATGTGTACTCGTTACCACGCATCATGAGTTAACCGCTTCACCAGTGCTCAGAAGAGTGCAGTTGGGGTAGAAGGAGATAGCGTTGCATAGCTCAAATGCCACCATTGATGCCCCGGTAATGTCCATGCATGACCCGAAGGGGGGGCTTGTTGTTGCGCTTAACGCCACGCTAAAGCGCGATTTAACGCTAATGCTCAGGCGGCGTGGTGAGGTGCTTAATCCGCTGGTGTTTTTTGCTCTGGTTATTACGCTCTTTCCGATTGGCATTTCACCAGACCCAGAGTTATTGGCGGCTATTGCGCCGGGTTTGCTATGGGTAGCTGCACTGCTGGCGGCGTTACTCTCTCTGGATAGCCTGTTCCGCAGTGACTATGAGGATGGTAGCCTGGAACAGTTGTTGCTGGCACCGCAGCCGCTGGCTGCGCTGGGGTTGGCAAAAGTAGCTGTCCACTGGCTGCTGACTGGCTTGCCGTTAGCTCTGATGGCGCCTGTATTGGGCATTATGCTGTCGTTGCCGGCGGGCAGCTATGCTGTGTTGGCCCTTTCATTAGCAGTAGGCACGGCCAGTCTGAGTTTAATAGGTGCCATCGGCGCAGCGCTAACTGTAGGGTTAGCCCGGGGAGGGGTACTGCTGTCGCTGCTGGTACTGCCGCTTTATATTCCAATACTAATTTTTGGCGCAGGAGCGGTACAGGCCGCGATCATGGGCGATGGGGTGATGGCTCACCTGGCAATTTTAGGTGCCTTGCTGGCAGTTGCCCTGATGTTGGCTCCCTGGGCCATTGCCGCCTCTCTGCGCATCAGCATTAACGGTTAAGGATGGGAACACCATGTGGGCCTTTATTCATAAATTGGGATCACCCAAGTGGTTCTACAGTATTAGTGCCAAGCTACAGCCCTGGTTTTGGGGGGCGGCCACTCTGCTTCTGGTCACAGGCACGCTCTGGGGGTTGGCGTTTGCACCTGCAGACTACCAGCAGGGTAATAGCTTTCGCATTATATACGTACATGTCCCTGCTGCCTTTTTAGCCCAATCCATTTTTGTGTCCATGGCCATCGCTGGGCTGGTGTTTATGGTATGGAAAATCAAGGTTGCTGATATGGCGGCTTCGGTGATGGCTCCCTTAGGGGCGGCGATGACTTTCGTGGCACTGTTTTCCGGAGCGGTATGGGGCGTACCCACCTGGGGCACCTGGTGGATGTGGGATGCACGACTGACATCCATGCTGATTCTGTTGTTTTTATACCTTGGTGTCATCGCGCTCCGTGGTGCTTTTAGTAGCCGCGATAGTGGTTCCCGTGCCGCCTCGGTCCTGGCGATGGTCGGCGTGATTAATATTCCGATTATTAAATACTCTGTTGACTGGTGGTACACGCTGCATCAGCCTGCCACTTTTTCGATTACCGGCCGTGCGGCCATGCCAATGGAAATGTGGGCACCGCTGTTGATCATGGTGCTGGGGTTTTACAGTTTTTTTATCGCGCTAATCCTCATGCGTACGCGCAGTGAGATTCTGCGCCGTGAAGCCAATAAGCGCTGGGTGCGTGAATTGGTTGGGGAGGCGCGCTGATGGCTTTTTCCTCGCTTAATGAATTTCTCGCCATGGGTGGTCATGGACCCTATGTATGGGCCGCCTGGGGCGTTACTGCGCTGTTAATAATCGTGATTGTGTGGCATGCACGGCTGGAACGCCGTCAGTTGCTTCGTGGCCTGAAGCGCCGTGCTCGCCGCGAAAAACAGCAAGCCAGTAACTACTCGCACCGTACAGCGCAGGCACCGGTTACACCTGCTCAAGGAGACGTTCGTGATGACGCCTAAACGTAAACAGAAACTCTTTGTCATTTTGGGGTTGGTTTCATTAACGGCCATTGCCGTTGGATTAACCCTGTACGCGCTGCGCTCAAATATCAATCTGTTTTTTAGTCCGGTACAGATTGCTCAAGGGGATGCGCCAGTGGAACGCCAGATCCGGGCCGGTGGCATGGTGAAAGAGGGATCGGTGTCCCGGGATCGGGAAAGCCTCGATGTTACTTTTGAGGTCACTGACTATGTGGATGATTTAGAGGTTTACTACAGCGGTATTCTTCCTGACCTTTTCCGGGAAGGGCAAGGTGTCGTGGTGGTGGGAGAGTTGCAGGCAGATGGGCGTTTCCGTGCCGATCAGGTGCTTGCTCGTCACGATGAAAATTATATGCCACCTGAGGTAGCCCAGGCGCTGGAGGAGGCAGGGTACTCTCCGGCTGATTTCCAGGCAAAGGCGGCCAAGGTTGGCGCGCGCCTGGAGCAGGAAGGTGTTCCACAAGCTAGCGAATACTAACCGCTCAGGCTGCCAACTGCGCAGCATGCTGTTTTGCCCAGTGCTAACTTGGAGCGCACATGTTCATTAAGATGATTCCTGAAATTGGCCACTTTGCCCTCATTATCGCCCTGCTGATGGCGATAGTGCAGGCTATTATGCCGCTAGCGGGTGCTGCCACGCGGCGGCCACTCTGGATGGCTTACGGTCGTCCAATGGCAGCGGGACAGTTTTTGTTTGTTGCCATTGCCTATCTCTGCCTGACCACCAGCTACATGCTGGATGACTTCAGCGTGGCCAACGTGGCGAATAACTCTAACTCACTGCTGCCCTGGTACTACAAATTCAGTGCTGTGTGGGGAAACCACGAGGGCTCTGTGCTGCTGTGGAGTCTGATGCTGGCTGGCTGGGGCTATGTGGCCTCGGTTTTCTCCGGTGATTTGCCCCGTGACATGGTGGCGCGGGTACAGGGCATCATGGGCATGGTATGCGTGGGTTTCCTGCTCTTTATTTTGCTGACCTCCAACCCGTTTGAACGTCTGTTGCCAAATATGCCCCAGGATGGTGCTGACCTGAACCCATTGCTTCAGGACTTTGGGCTGATTGTGCATCCCCCGATGTTGTACATGGGATATGTGGGGTTTTCAGTGGTATTTGCGTTTGCCATTGCGGCGCTGCTGGGGGGGCGGCTGGACTCAGCCTGGACCCGTTGGGCGCGCCCCTGGACTAACGTGGCCTGGGCATTTCTTACCGTAGGCATCGCATTGGGAAGTTGGTGGGCCTACTATGAGCTTGGCTGGGGGGGCTGGTGGTTTTGGGACCCGGTTGAAAACGCGTCCTTGCTTCCCTGGTTGACAGGGACTGCCCTGATGCACTCTCTGGCCGTTACGGAAAAGCGTGGCTCATTCAAGAGTTGGTCCGTACTGCTGGCAATATCCACCTTCTCGCTCTCACTGATGGGTACCTTCCTGGTGCGCTCAGGAGTGCTAACGTCAGTCCATGCGTTTGCCAACGACCCATCACGCGGCTTTTTCATTCTTATGCTGCTGGCGATTACCGTGACGCTTTCGTTACTGGTATTTGCGTTGCGAGCCCCACGGGTGAGTCACAAAGTAGGCTTTAACTGGCTGTCCAGGGACTCACTGTTGCTGATTAACAATATTCTGTTAGTGATCATGACCGTTACTGTGCTGCTAGGAACGGTTTATCCACTGGTTCTGGATTCGCTGGGGCTGGGTAAAATCAGTGTCGGCCCCCCGTACTTTAATGCTCTCTTTGTGCCGCTCACGGTGGTGATGTGCATGTTTATGGGCTTGGGGCCCATCGCCCGCTGGAAAAGCATGGCGGCCAGTGAGTTGACCCGCAAGTTATGGGTGTCAGGGGCTGTGGCGCTGGTGCTTGGTGGTGCGGTGCCACTGCTGTATAGCGGCGAGTGGGATCTGTGGGTCGCCTTAGGCATTATTTCTGCGCTGTGGATAGTGTTGCCCATGGTGCGTGATGTATTCGACAAAACACGCCACGCCAGCTCATTTCTGGCAGGGCTTCGTAAGCTCTCACTGGCATACTGGGGCATGGTGCTCGGCCATGTGGGTATCGCAGTGACAATCGTGGGGGTGGCAATCGTCTCCAACTACAATATCGAGCGCAATGTCCGTATGTCGCCGGGTACTACGGTAGAGGTGGCTGGCTACCAGTTCACCATGACGGAGCTTACCAGCCGTCGTGGGCCAAACTTTCTGGCCGATACCTCAGTGATTCAGGTACAGCGGGGGGAGTCGGGGCGCAGCTTTGTCATGCACCCTGAGAAACGGCTGTATCTCGCCACAGGAATGCCAATGACCCAAGTGGCCCTGCGCCCAGGGCTGTTCCGCGATCTGTATGTCGCCATGGGGGAGGATCTGGGGGACGATAGTTACGCCATGCGTATCCAGTACAAACCCTTTGTACGCTGGTTATGGTTGGGTGGTTTACTGATGGCGCTGGGTGGAGTTCTGGCTGTTATCGATAAGCGTTACCGCCGCGCCATTGCGCGTCAATCATCCTCAGCCGGTACCACCCAGGCGGCAGTGAAGGAGGCAACGGCATGACGCGACGCCTACTGCTTTTACTGCTGCCGGTTGGCTTTATCGGCATTGCCCTGTTTCTTTATCAGGGCTTGGGTCGCAATCCTTCTGACAGGGACTCGGCGCTCATGGCGCGGGAGTTTCCCGCTTTTGAAGCCAGTACGTTGCGTGATGCCAACCGTCAGGTGGATCAGACACTGCTAACCGGCGAAGTTACCCTGGTTAACGTCTGGGGCGAGTGGTGCCCTGCCTGTAAACAGGAAATGCCACAACTGCTGGAACTCGCCGACCGGGGCATTCGCATGGTGGGTATTAATTACCGGGATACCCGTGAGAAAGGGTTGGAATTCCTGAGCGAGTTTGGTGATCCCTTTGAAATTAACATCTTTGACCCTGAAGGCGATTTAGGCTTTGAGCTGGGGGTTTATGGAGCGCCAGAAACCTTTCTGGTAGATGCCGACGGTGTTATTCGCTATCACCATAAAGGCTATGTATCGCCTGAAGATGTTCGCGAACATATTTTGCCGGAGGTGGAAAAATGGCGTTAGTTCGTACGCTATCAGTGCTCTTGCTGTTGATGTTTTCAGGGGGTGCTATCGCGGGGGGCATTGAAGTGAGAGAGTTTGATGACCCGGTGATGGAGAAGCGCTATCGGGACTTAACGGCCTCTATGCGCTGCCCACTGTGTGAAAATCAGGCAATTGATGATTCTGATGCACCGATTTCCGCTGATATGCGAGAGCGTGTTTATCAACTGCTACAGGATGGCCAGTCGGATATCGAGATTGTCGATCACATGGTGCAACGGTTTGGGGATTACATCCTTTATAACCCCCGCCTGGAAAACCGTACCTACCTGCTGTGGGGGCTGCCCATTGGTCTGGTGCTGGTAGGGGTGATAGTGGTGGTGCTGATGGTGCGCGCCCGCCGTAATGCATCTGCCAAAGCCCTGACGGCCGAAGAGCGCGCCCGCCTGGATGCCCTGATCAACCGCGAGAGGTCTTCATGACACCGCTCTGGATTGCGATAGCCCTGCTGTTATTACCTGCCTTATGGTTGCTGATAGCCCCTATGCGAGGCGCCCGTTTGCTGCATAATCAGCAATACCATTTCGAAACAAACGATACGTCTGCTGAGCAGAATGTGGCGATATTCAAGCGTCGTTTAGCTTCTTTGGAAGCCGCCCGTGAGCGGGGAGACATTGACGACGAGCGCTTTAAGGAAGACCGCCTGGAGCTTGAGCGCAGCTTGCTGGAGGATACAGTAGTCCAAGCCAGACATCCGCTAAAAGCAGCCTCTGCTGGTAAGCTCATCGTGCCCCTGCTCATGGTGGCTGTGGTCGTGGTCAGTGTGTTTTGGTATCAGCAGCAGGGCGCAGAGGGGGATTTAACGCTTTATGCGATACAGCAGGAAGTCAGAAACGACCCCGATGGTTCACTTGCCATGTATCTTGAACGTCTGGAGGCTGAAGCTGAACGACAGCCTAATAACCCCAATGTGTGGAGTTCGCTTTTTCCGCTCTATCGTGACACGGGGCAGTCGGAAAAGGCCGCTCATGCGCTGGAGCGTTTGATTGAAATAGATGGCCGTATTCCTCCGTTACTCGCCCAACTGGCCCAACTGCGCTTTTTTATGGCTGAGCGAGAACTAACGCCAGATGTTCAGGCGCTGGTGGATGAAACCTTAGAGAAAGATCCCCGTCAGCCGACGGTGCTTGGCTTGCTGGGTATTCACGCTTTTGATAACGGTGATTATGAAGTTGCCATAGACCGTTGGCGCCGAGCGGTAGCCAATATTGAGGATCCGAATACCGCCTCTTCGCTGCGTGATGGCATTCGCGTTGCCCAGGAGCGGCTCGGTATTGAGCCGGAAACCGCTAACGTCGAGGCTGCCCAAAGCCAGGGCGTAAGAGTAACGGTCTCTCTGGATGAGTCACTGTCTGGCAGTGTCGATGAGAATGCGGCGGTATTTATTACTGCTCGTGATACGGAAGGGGAACTGCCACCTCTGGCCGTGGTACGTGCCCAGGTATCGGAGCTACCCATCACCGTTGTGCTGGATGATAGTGTCGCCATGTCGCCCCAGGCACAGATATCCCAGGTCCGCGAAGCACGTCTGATGGTGCGTGTTTCCCCTTCAGGGCAGGCAACGCCTCAGCCGGGGGACCTGTTTGGAGACCTGGAGAGCGTTAGTGTCGGGCCTATAAGTGAAGACGACGCGGAAAATGTCGTTATTAACCGCGTTTTTGAATAACCGTCACGAAAGTAGCCGCTTGAAAGGGTCGCAATGCGCTTAACCTCCATACGCCTTGTTGGGTTCAAGTCTTTTGTTGACCCAGTGACGGTTCCCTTCGATGGCAATATGACCGCCATCGTGGGGCCGAACGGTTGCGGCAAGTCAAATATTATCGACGCCGTGCGCTGGGTAATGGGGGAGTCCTCTGCCAAAACCCTGCGTGGCGAATCCATGGCCGACGTTATCTTTAACGGGTCAACAGGTCGTAAGCCTATCGGGCAAGCGTCCATCGAGCTTAAGTTTGATAACCGCGATGGTGGCATGGGCGGCGTATATGCCCAGTACTCGGAAATTGCGGTAAAGCGGTTAGTGACACGCGATGGCCAGTCGAACTACTTCTTTAATGGCCAAAAATGCCGACGCCGGGATATTGCTGATCTGTTCATGGGTACCGGGCTAGGCCCGCGCTCTTATGCCATTATTGGCCAGGGAATGATTTCCCGGCTGATTGAAGCCCGCCCGGATGATTTACGCGCTACGCTGGAAGAAGCCGCCGGGATTTCCAAATATAAAGAGCGCCGCCGGGAAACCGAAAATCGTATGCGGCGCACCCAGGAAAACCTGGAGCGGCTTGACGATATTCGTGAAGAGCTTGATAAACAGCTGGAACGCCTAAAGCGTCAGGCTGAAGCAGCTAAACGCTACCAAGAGTTAAAACAGCAGGAGTACCGGCTTAAAGGTGAGCTTGCGCTGTTGCGCGGCCGCACACTTCGCGCGGAGCAGTCCCACCAGGAAAGCCGGGTGCGCGAGCTTGAAATTGCGGTTGAAAAAGATGTCTTTGGTGTTCGTCAATGTGAGACTCGCCTGGAGCAGGCCCGCGAACAGCATGATGCATTGGCCGAAGTCCTTGATCGCCATCAGCAGCAATTCTATGAAACCACCACGCGAATCGCGCGGCTGGAGCAGGATCAAGCCCATCGCCGCAGCCGGGAAGCGCAACTGGCAAGTGATATTGCCACTGCCCGCCGCGATTTGGATGAGCAGCGTCGTGTCAGTGAGGGCGATCGGGAGCGGCTTGCCACGGTAGAGGCACGTCTGGATGATTTGCTCCCAGAGCATGAAGCGCTTGAAGAACAGTTGGAACTTCTGGAGCAGGCCCTTGCGGATGCCACCCCCGCACTGGAGGCTGCCGAGCAGACGTGGGTGGATGCCGAAAGCCATTGGCGTGATGCCAGTCGTGACGCCGATCGTAGCCAAGACCAGCTGCGCGACTTGGAGCAGCGTATTGCACGTTTACAGGCTGAAAACCAACGCCGCCGTCAGCAGCGTGGTGAACTGGCCGATATCACTATACTGCGCAGTGAACATGCTGAGTGTCAGGCCCAGCGCGAAGAAGCTGAGCAGCATGCAGACAACTTCCAGGTCGAACGCGAGCAATGGCAGCAGCGTTACAGCACTGCCAAGGCCAGCTATCAGCAAGCCATCCAGGCCCGCGACCAACAGCGCGGCAAGCTAAGCCAAACCCAGGGTGAGCTTGCCTCGTTGCAAGCGCTCATAGATGCAGCCCTGGCTGACCATGACGCGCATGTAAGCGAAACACTGGCGGTCCATGGCCTGGAAAATGCGCCACGGCTGGGGGAAACCATAGGCGTTGCTGACGGGTGGGAACGGGTGACCTCCTGGTTGCTCGCACCTTGGTTAAACGCTCGTCTGGTAGGGGGGGATCAGCTTAAAACCTTACCTGATGCATTAGCCACCGATTGGTGCCTGATCGATAAAACCGAGCAGCCCGCTACGGCTAACCGCCTGAGTGCGCTAGTAACCGGAGCGGGTGCGCTGAGGGAGTGGTTAGCGAGTATTCACTATGCTGAAACCCGTGAAGACGCAGAACAGTTGCTTGCGACTCTGGCTCCTGGGGAAAGTGTTGTCAGTCGCGACGGCGTTTGGCGTGGTCGCGGCTGGCTACATCAGCAGGCCAATGGCAGCGGCGTTGATGCCTTACTGGTTACCCGCCGTCGGTTTGACGAACTGGCTGCCCAGCTTAAGCAGGATGAGGCCGAGCTGGCGCGGTTAGATGAGCAGTGCACCTCGACCAGTGGGGCGATTGAAAACCTGGAGCATGCTCGTGAGCAGCAGGCGAAGCAGGAACGCGACCACGCCACTGTGCTACAGCAACTGGCAGTAAAAGAGCAGCGACTTGCCCAGCGGCTTGAACACTTCGAGAGCCGTGCGACTGAGTTGGATGACGAACTCGCTCAGTTACAGCAGGATGAGGCGGAGTTAACGCTTACTTTAGAAGAACAGCGTGCCCGTTGGCATACGGCGATGGAGCAGTTGGAAATTGCTGCGGAGTCCCGTGAAACTAGCGCTGAGCAACGTAGCCGCCAGCGCGAGCAGCGTGAACAGCTCAATCAGCAGCATGCCCCCTTAAAGGCCCGCCAGCAGGCACTGGCGTTAGAGCGTGAACGTTTATGTGCCGAGCGAGACAGCCTGCGTGCCCAGCAAACCCGTAGTGGCGATACCGAAGAGCGCCTTGCCATGCGTATTGCTGAGCTGGAAGAGTCGCGGGAAATGCTGGTAGAGCCGGATGAGCAGGCTGCCGAAGAACTTGAAGAGCTGCTGCACCAGCGTGAACAGCAGGAACGTCGCCTTAACGATGTTCGGCAGCAGGCTCAGGCGCTGGCGGAGCAATTGCGCAATGATGAATTGGCCCGCCAACAACACGAACGTAATTTAGAGCAGAGCCGCGAGCAGCTACAGCAGCGCCGTATGGAGGTTCAGGCGCTGGCGTTAAGAGCCGCGACCCAGGATGAGCAGTTGGCAGAGCTTGGCCATAATGTGGATGAACTGGCCGAGCAGTTGCCCAGTGATGCCAGTGAGTCGGTCTGGCAGGAACGGCTGGAAAGCACGTCGGATAAAATTAGGCGCCTGGGGGCCATTAACCTCGCCGCCATCGAAGAGTATGACCAGCAGGCCGAGCGGCGTAACTATTTGGAAGCTCAGCATGCAGAGTTAAGTGAGGCGTTGGAAACGCTGGAGCGGGCCATCAAGCGTATTGACCAGGAAACCCGCGTACGCTTTCGGGAAACCTTTGACCAGGTGAATACCGGTTTGCAAACACTCTTCCCCAGAGTATTTGGCGGTGGCGCCGCCTGGTTGACGCTTACCGGAGACGATTTACTGGAAACAGGGGTCGCCATCATGGCGCGTCCACCAGGGAAAAAGAACAGCACTATTCACCTGTTGTCTGGTGGTGAAAAGGCATTGACAGCCCTCTCCCTGGTATTCGCCATTTTCCAGCTTAATCCCGCTCCGTTCTGCATGTTAGACGAGGTTGATGCCCCATTGGATGATGCTAACGTTGGGCGTTATGCCAGGCTTGTTAAAGAGATGTCCGAAAACGTGCAGTTCATCTATATCACCCATAACAAAATTGCCATGGAAGCCGCCGAGCGTCTAATGGGGGTAACCATGCAGGAGCCCGGTGTTTCGCGTTTGGTATCGGTGGGCATTGATGAAGCGGCAGCGCTGGTCGATTAACCTTCGCCCAATTCGCGCATAACGGCATGCAATTTGGATTTTGCTTCAAAACCCACCCCTGGGATATCCGGCAGCGCGACATAGCCGTTCTCTACCTGTATACCGTCTGCGAAACCACCAAAGGGTTGGAACACATCCGGGTAAGATTCATTACCGCCCAAGTGCAGCCCGGCGGCAATATTGAGCGACATTTGATGTCCGCCATGGGGAACAACACGACGGGATGACCACCCCTGGTCATTCATGACATCCAACGTACGCATATATTCAACCAGACCATAGGAGAGCGCACAGTCGAACTGTACATAGTCCCGGTCTGGGCGCATACCACCATGGCGCAGCAGGTTGCGTGCATCCTGATGAGAGAACAGATTTTCACCTGTTGCCATCGGCAGGCTGTAATGGTTGGCCAACTCTGCCTGCAAGGCATAATCCAGGGGATCACCCGCCTCTTCGTACCAGAAGAGTCCATAGGGTTTCAGCGCTTCCGCGTAAGCGATAGCGGTTTCCTGATCAAAACGGCCATTAGCATCCACCGCCAGTCGGCTACCGTCGCCCACCACGTCCAGAACCGCCTCAATTCTGCGAAGATCCTCATCCAGCGATTCGGCACCAATCTTCATTTTGACCACGTTATAGCCACGGTCTAAATAGCTGCGCATCTCGTCCTGTAGTTTCGCGTGGTCTTTGCCTGGGTAATAGTAGCCACCGGCAGCATAGACCCATACCTTGTCGTCAGCCTTACCATCACGGTAGCGGTCCGCTAACAAACGATAGAGTGGCTTACCCTCAATCTTGGCGACTGCGTCCCATATAGCCATGTCGATTGTGCCTACCGCCACGGACCGTTCGCCGTGGCCTCCAGGCTTTTCGTTGGTCATCAGTGCTTTCCAAATGGCAAACGGATCCAGGTTATTATTGGTCTGGTCGATCAGACTTTCCGGGGAAGCCTCTAATACACGGTCAATAAAACGGTCGCGCATTAACGCACCCTGACCATAGCGACCATTGGAGTTAAATCCATAACCAATCACAGGTTTACCGTCACGAATGATATCGGTAATCACTGCAACCACTGAGCAGGTCATCTTCGAGAAGTCGATATAGGCGTTAGCAATGGGGGAAGCAATCGAAACCGTCTTTTCACGAATTTCCACAATACGCATGGTGTGCTCCTGGGTAAGTGATAGCACTACCATAAAGGTGACAACGCCATGCGCCCAATGCTATTACTTCTATAATCCCATGCTGAAACGGCATTGCCTATGGAACTGGTCTGGTTAGAAGATTTTACGGCGCTGGCCGAGCACGGCAGTTTTGTCCGGGCGGCACAGGCGCGGCATATTACCCAGCCGGCGTTTAGTCGTCGGATTCGGGCGTTGGAGCAGTGGGTTGGCACGAGCCTGTTTATTCGTACGCCCCAGGGCACTACCTTGACGGAAGCAGGTAAACATATTCAGGCAAGCGCCTTTGAATCGATAGGACGTCTTTACCGACTACGGACAGAAGCTCAGGAAATTGCTGGCAAGGCCGATCGTACCTTGCAATTTGCTGCTACTCACTCGCTTTCGTTCACTTTTTTCCCCCGCTGGGTGCGTCAGGCAGAGCAGGGTACCCCTATTGAAGCTGTCCAGCTGCACTCAGACACGATGGCGGCCTGTGAGCAAATGCTGCTACAGGGATCTGCTCACTTTTTACTTAGTCATCGAGATCCTTTAGTGCCCTCATTATTATCCGCAGAACAATTTGAAAGTATCTGCATTGGAGAGGATAGGCTAATTCCACTGGTCGGCAGAGAGTTGGCTGGGGAGCAAGATTTTGAAGCGTTTCCCTATTTGGCATATGCTGAAGCATCAGGACTTGGACGCATTGTTAGCCATCGCTTAAAAAAATACAGTACTAATTATTTTATGCCTGAGCCACGCTTTAGTAGTCACCTGGCAGCTGTCTTGATGTCTATGGCATTAGAGAATAAAGGGCTTGCATGGTTACCAGAAAGCCTTTCTGAACAAGAGGTTGTTGAAGATAAGTTAGTGCGAGCCTTAAGTGAAGAATGGGATATTCCTGTGCAAATACACTTAACTCGTCCACGTATACTAAGCAGTACCTTTGCAGATTCTTTTTGGAAGAAACTCGCAAGAAACTAAAACATTCACTAGCATACTGTTTAGCGATGGTTGGCTTATTGGCTAAAATGTGCTGTAGTTATTCAATATACTCGTAGTCCAGTTACCATTATCGCATCTGCTGGCAGTCTGACTTCGTTCAAGCGACTCAGGTATTCGAGCTAAAGATTGCCCTTGTACCAACGCAGAAAGTGAACCGAGAGGAGGAGCCTGGGTCTCCTCAATAACAAGGTAAAAGCGGTGTTACGGTGCAGCGTTTGAGGTTAATAGCGCTAAAATGGCACTTTTCGCTATTGATATAGTCGGAAAATTGGCCTAAAAATCGTCCAAGGCGATGTTATAGCGCGAAAATTAGCAAAAAGTGGCCCTTTTCGTAGCAACCGCGCTATGCTTGGTGGTAAATAGCTACCATTAGAAGGTTTCCGTCTTCAGGCATAGCGCCTTAGCAACCGGTAAAATGACCCATGGAATGCTCGACATGGAATTAAGAGAGTGGTTAATCATTCTAGGACTGGCGTTGGTATCGCTCATCGTGGTCGACGGTGTGCGAAGGCTTCAGCGTCAGCGGCGTGTACCCCGGCTTGACCAGGCAGTCAGAGATCTGCCTAAAGCGAAGCTGGGGGAGTTTGACGACGAAGCGAAAGAAGCAGAAATTAATTGGGAGCTACCTAATGGTGGCGCCAGGGTCGTCAAGCCCGCTGATTATAGTGGCTTGGGGCAGAAGCCCAAGTTAGAGCGCCAGGAGCATCCGGGGCCATCCAAAGTGCTATCTGATTTCAGACGCTCTTTCTCCAAGGCTGTTCCCAAGCAAAAGACAGCGACAAATTTGAAAGCCGAACCAGTTGCAGCGGCTCAGCCCCAAAAACAGTCCACTTCATTTGCCAAGCCTGTCTTGAATGTAGCAAAAGCTGCATTTACTGCATCATCCACGCCTGCAGAGTATAAGCCCACTGAGTCTACAGCGTGTGAGCAGGAGCGTAGAGAGCCGAGTATATCGATGGCTGCGGAGGCAGCCAAAGAGCCCGTCGTAGCCGTTAATGCTGACACCTCAAACTCTGAGTCCACCACTGTTAAGCAGCCACCTACTCAAGTAGCGGTTGAGCAGCCCGCTCAAAGTAGTGGCACGGTTAGTGGTAAGGTCGCCGATGTTCAGGCTTCAGAGCAAGAGGTAGCGGCAGCGGACGTTGACGTTAGTGTCGAGCAGACTCCTTCCGTTCAGGCTGAAACCGCCGCAATACTACTCTCAGCGGCGGAAGATGAAGTTTCTGCCGATAAAACGCCGGAAACCAGAAGTGAAGAGTCCCAGGAACCTGTGTTGCGCGCTGAGCCGGAAGACGCCGTATTCGCCAAGCAACCTTCGGATGCACCGAAGCCGAAGCGCCGCCAGCTACGTTCGGACATCGCTGGTGACCACGGTGAACTCAATGACGATGAGATTGATGAGTACCGGCTGGTCGATTTTGAAGGGATTGGCCGTTCCTTCAAGCGCAAGTTAATTGAGCGCCGTAAACAAAGAGCAATCAAAAAAGCGGAAAAAGCCAAACGTGCTGAGGCACTAGCCAAACAGAAGGCTGAGCGCAAAGCGCTTGAGGCAGAGCAGCGCCGCGAAGCGAAAGAGGCCGCGGAGGCCGAGCGAGCACGTATTGCGCAAGAGCGTGCTGAAGCCCGTGAAGCAGCCGCTAATGCGGCGGCTGCTCAGCGCGCTACTGTACAGGAATCCCATGAAACGGTAGCAGCTGGCGTTTATAGCCACTATGAGCGTGACGGTTATGCTGAGGCTTATGACAACGAGATTTATGACAACATAGATGAGCAGGAGCACTCCGCCCCGGCATACGTTGCTCAGGATAGTGTTGTACGTGCCCACCCCACTCTGGAAAAAGCGTTACGCCATGATGTGAACGGTGAGCATGCCAAAGAAACACTGACCCATGCCGATGAGATGGTGGTTATTAGCGTTCTCTCTCGTGATCCTGAAGGTTTTGAGGGGGGGAAACTACTTGAGCTGATGATGGCTTGTGGTCTCCGCTATAGCCGCACAATGGGTGTTTTCCATCGTTTCGAAACGGAAAGTGATGATAGCGAGCTCCAGTTCTCAATGGTTAATGTGCTCAAGCCGGGAACCTTCCCCATTGAAGAGATGGACGAGTTCGTAACGCCGGGGATCACCTTCCTGATGCCTTTGCCCGGTGCAACGGATAGCTCAGCAGCCTTTGAAGCCATGGTGGAAACTGCCATGGTAGTGGTGCGTCACATGGGTGGTGAACTGAAAGATGAAAACCACAGTGTGATGACGGCACAAACGATCGAGTTCGCCAGACAGCGGGTACATGAATTCGAGCGTCGTCATCGGTTGCATCGTCATATGCAGGCTCGCTAATTCGAGCGTGAATCAAACACCCGCCTTCCCTAAAGAAGGCGGGTGTTTTTGTTACTGAATGATTGCCTTTAAGATCACTAACCGCATTTTCCTTGTATCACGGAATACATCTGCATGAGTCAGCCTGACCCAAAATTGCTGGAAGAGATTAGCCAGCTACGTGCCGATCTTGATAGCGCCAACTACCGTTACTATGTACTGGATGAACCCCAACTCACTGATGCGGATTATGATCGTAAACTACAGCGCCTAAAGCGGTTAGAGGCTGAAAACCCATCGCTGATTTCAGCCGATTCGCCTACCCAGCGTGTTGGAGCCGCCCCTGCGGAAGGTTTTCCGGCAGTGGCCCATGCCATTCCCATGCTCTCTCTGGATAACGCGTTCAGTCGTGAGGATATTATTGCGTTTGCCGAGCGTGTGGCTGAACGTTTGGAGTGTGAACCTGACGATATCGAATTCAGCTGCGAACCCAAGCTGGATGGTGCCGCCGTATCGCTGGTATATGAACAGGGGGTGCTGGTCATTGGTGCAACACGTGGGGATGGGCGCACAGGAGAGGGCATAACCTCGAACCTGCGCACACTACGTTCAGTGCCGCTCAAGTTAATGGGGGGCAGTATTCCTGACCTGTTGGAAGTGCGCGGCGAAGTTATTATGCGCCACACAGGTTTCGAAGCATTGAACGAACGTGCTAGGGAAGAAGGCAGCAAGGTATTTGCCAACCCCCGTAATGCGGCGGCTGGCAGCCTGCGCCAGCTAGACCCACGTATTACCGCCACCCGTCCATTGGAGTTCCACGCCTACCAGGCAGCGCGCCTGGAGCCGGATATGGGTGATGCCAGCCACAGTGCACTGATGGCGCGGCTATCCACGTTGGGCTTTCGCACCAGCGCTGAGCTGACCATCCTGCACGGCCCTGATGCTGTGACAGACTACTGCGAGCAACTGGGTGAAAAACGCGACCAACTGGGTTATGACATTGATGGGGTGGTGATCAAGGTTAACGATCTTCGTCACCAGCGGGAGCTTGGCTTTGTTGCCCGTGCTCCTCGTTGGGCGGTAGCTTTTAAATTTCCTGCCCAGGAGGAGGTCACCACACTAAATGACGTAGAGTTTCAGGTGGGCCGGACGGGAGCCATTACACCGGTTGCACGCCTGGAACCGGTGACGGTAGCGGGGGTGACGGTATCAAACGCGACGCTACATAATGCCGATGAGATAGAGCGCCTGGGGGTGATGATGGGGGATACGGTCGCCATTCGTCGTGCTGGCGACGTTATTCCCCAGGTAGTGCGGGTCGATACCGAAAAACGTCCACCGGATGCTCGCGCCATTATTTTCCCGGACAGCTGCCCAGTGTGTGGCTCAGAGATTGAACGTCTGGAAGGCGAAGCGGTGGCACGCTGTTCAGGTGGGCTTTATTGTGCTGCCCAGCGCAAAGAGGCGCTTAAGCATTTTGCCAGCCGTAAGGCGCTGGATGTGGATGGCCTGGGAGTAAAGCTGATAGAACAACTGGTTGATCTGGATTGGGTGAAAACCCCAGCAGACCTGTTTTATCTCAGCGTCGAGCAATTGCAAAGCCTGCCGCGTATGGGGGAAAAGTCAGCCACCAATCTGGTCAATGCCCTTGAAACAGCCAAATCGACAACGTTGGCACGGTTTATTTATGCGCTGGGTATTCGTGAGGTAGGAGAAGCAACGGCAGTAAATCTGGCCAGCCATTTCGGCGCTCTCAAAGCGCTGCAAGACGCTGATCAAACAGCTCTTGAATCGGTGAGTGATGTGGGGCCCATTGTGGCTGCTCATGTGCACACTTTCTTCCGACAGCCGCATAATATTGAGACGCTGCAAGCGCTGCTGGAAGCAGGCATCACCTGGCAAGAGAGCGAGGTCACCCAAGGGCCGACGCCACTTGAAGGGCAAACGTGGGTATTGACCGGTACGCTGGATACGATGACCCGCGATGAAGGCAAGGCGCGCTTGCAGGCGCTAGGGGCTAAGGTGGCGGGTAGTGTATCCAGGAAAACCACTTGCCTGGTGGCCGGAGAAGCCGCAGGCAGCAAGCTCATCAAGGCTGAGCAACTGGGCGTTGAAGTGATTGATGAAGCCACGTTTATCACACGTTTAGCTGACTGGGAGCAGAGCTAATGAGCCGCTTTATTGAAGTGCCTGCACGAATGCTGCCGCCAGAAACCCTTAATGCCCTGCTGGAGGCCTTTGTGACACGCCAGGGCTACGATACCACCGATACCTCGGGGGAAGGCATGCATGGCTGGGTAATCGAGCTGAAAAAGCAGCTGGAACGCCATGAATTGATCATTGCCCATGACCTTGAACTCGAAATGACGGAGGTTATGACCCTCGCCCAGTGGCGAGCCTTTGGGCGAGATATCGCAGACGATGAGGAGGAGGGCGATTATTGAGTGCGTATCAGCGTGCTAATAACCCGCCGCCCAGGGTGAAGATGATCCACGAGTGGTAGTTCTAACGGCAGTGGGTCGTCGCATATCCGTGAAGCAATGACCTCGGCACACAGTGGTGCGCTGGCTAACCCCCGCGACCCATGGGCAGATGATATCCATAGTCCTGGATAGTGCTCTCCCTGGGTAGCGGGTACTAAAGAGGCATCTTTACGCAGCGCGTCGTAGTCGCGCTGCCATGCTTCAGCATTGGGTACCGGCCCCGCGTAGGGGCTTTTGTCGGGGCTTGCTGCACGAACGGCAGCGCGCCCCTCAAGTGCATTTGCGTCCAGTACACATCCTGCTGCTTCCAGGGCGGCCACCCATCGGGGGAGTGTTTGGCGCAACTCGTCAATATTGCGCTGATGGTCTTCGGTTGTGACATCCGTGGTGGTGTTATTGGGTATAAAACTGGCGCCAAAGGTCATCACCCCATCCAGGGGAGGCGACACATATCCTCCAGCACAAACAACTCGCTGAGGCGTTGCTACGCCTTCGGGAAGCTTCACCTGGCTAACCTGACCACGTACCTGCTGTAGTGGCAATTGAGCGGTCTGTGCAAAATGATTGGCCAGCGTCGCATTGGCGATGATCACCTGATCAGCGGTGATGGTATCACCGTCGGCAAGGTCAAGGTGCCAGACAGAACCCACCCGGCGTAGCCGCGCCACTTCCCCTTGGTGTAACGCTATCTGGGCGTGGCGAAGTAGCCGTTCGCAGAGAAGCTTGGGTTTTACCCAGCCTGCCTGGGGATAAAATAGTCCATGGTCAGCGTCAATCGGAACGCCTGCCAGCCCACTGAGCGTACGCTCCTGAGCCGATACCACCGCCGCCGGTAACGGATGGCGAGCCATAAATCGCTGTTGACGGCCAGCTTCTTTGCCATTTAACGCTAGCTGAACCACACCGCAGGGCTGCCACAGCGGTGTTGTGGAGGATACCTGGTTAAGCCAGCGCTGGCTGTAAAGCAGGCCCGCCAGATAGAAGCGGCTTTGATGATTGGTTTCGGCCGCCAGCTTGACATACAGTGCCCCCTGCCGGTTACCGGAGCCGCCCGCACCGATGGCTTCGCGTTCAATTACTGTGACCTGAATACCACGCTTGGCCAGCGCTGCCGCCACGCTGCTGCCCGCTATGCCCGCGCCAATCACCGCTACATGGTTAGCCTTGCTGGCTGCTGGAGGGGTAAACCACGGCGTTGCCCTGCGTCGGGTATCCGCAGGTGGGGTTTGGATCTGGCCCGCCAGCATTTCACGTTTGCGTCCAAACCCAGGTACCTTTTGCCACTCAAATCCAGCCGCTTTCAGGCCACGTTTGACAATGCCGGCACAGGTAAAGGTGGCAAAGGTCGCGTTGGGGCGGGAGCGGGCTGCCATGGCCTCAAACAACTCGGGTTGCCACATATCCGGGTTTTTGGAAGGGGCGAAGCCATCCAAAAACCACGCATCTACCCAACCATCCAGCAGATTTAGCCGCTCAGTGGTATCGCCAAAGTGCAGGTCAAGCGTTACTTGCTCGCTAAGATGCAGTCGGTGGATACCGCTGACTGCGTCTGGCCATTGGCGGCACAGTACCTGTGCATAACGCGCCAGGGATGGCCATGCGCTTAACGCACGGGCTAATGAAACCCGGTCGAGAGGGTATTTCTCTGTGGATATCAAATGAAGTCTGGCGGTTGACGGTGCCAGCTGTTCAAAGCACGCCCAGGCACACAGCATATTGAGCCCCGTGCCAAAGCCGGTTTCCCCGATGACAAACGCGCGAGTATGCTGCCAGTCCGCAAAGCGTTCGGGAAGGTGGTTGGCCGCTAAAAAGACATGCTCGGTTTCAGCACGGCCGTCTTCCCTGGAAAAATAGACGTCATCGAAGGTGTCTGAGTGGGGGGCGGCGTCGTTCCAGGTGAGCGAAGGCGCGTTTAACGCTGCGAGCGGAGGCAAAGCAGTGAGGCGTTGGGTCACGCGAATATCCGTGGTAGTGAAGATTGGTTAAAAAATGATCAATTTGTTAATCAGGGCGTTATCTCTGGCTTTGGGAAAAGCGTCCGCCGGGTTTGCACAGAGTTTTCCACAGGCTCTGTGAAAAAGCGGGCGGACCCTTCATACTCGCCCCTATTGGTCAAGGCAAAACTTTTTTGAATGGCTTAACAATTACCTTGGCATATACCCCGGCAATGATGTAGGGGTCGGCGTCTGCCCAGGCCTGTGCGGCATTTAAACTCTCAAATTCGGCCACGACCAAACTGCCGCTAAATCCTGACTCGCCTGGGTTTTCTGTATCAATGGCAGGATGAGGGCCTGCCAAGACCAACCGGCCTTCGTTGCGTAGTGCCTCCAGCCGTGCCAAGTGGTCCGGGCGGGCTGCCAGGCGACGCTCCAAACTGTTGGAGACATCTTCACTGATAATCGCATATAGCATGGGGATAACTCCTTGAATGCGTAGGGGGGCGCTTTTAGCCTGTTAGGCCATCTGCAGAATTGACCGCACCCACATAAGCGCGCACCATGGCGAGCGCCTGTGAGCCATTTACGGGAAACAGGGTACCTGTTCGTATATGGCACTCCTATTCTGACAAACTCGCCACACGGCGTCATGCCTATGCCTCTACTTCCTGCTATATCTCTTCCCTATGCGTTTGATGTCGATCAGCGTTATCCGGTGGATCTTCATATGCACTCAACCGCCTCAGATGGTGCACTAACCCCATCGCAGCTGGTTACCCTGTGTGCCGAGCGGGGGCTTACCCACATGGCGCTGACCGACCACGACACCATGGATGGGGTGGAAGAGGCTGGCATTGCAGCCCGGCAGATGGGGATATGTCTTATCCCTGGTTGTGAGCTGTCCACTCGTTGGCAAGGGATTAATATCCATGTGGTGGCACTAATGCCCGGCGGATTGCAGGGCCCGTTGGTGGCAGGCTTGGAACAGCAGCGTACGGCACGTATTAAACGTGCGGAAGTGATTGCTGAGCGGTTGGAGAAAGCAGGGTTGAGTAATGCACTTGAAAAAGCCCGCGAGCAGGCAGGCAGCGATCGTCCCCTTGGGCGGCCGGACTTTGCCCGTGCCTTGGTTGCCGATGGTCTGGTGGCCGACTGGGCTGGGGCATTCAAGCGCTATTTGGGGAGTGGCAAAAAAGGTGATGTAAAAGCGCTTTGGCCGGAAATCAGTGAGGCGGTGGCTTGGGTTGTGGCCTCTGGTGGCGTGGCAGTACTGGCGCATCCATTGCGGCATGGTCTGACCCGTCGCAAACGTGGCCTGTTAATGGATACCTTCCGAGCGGCGGGTGGCCAGGGAGTTGAACTGGTGAGTGGCCAGCAAAACCCGGACAGTACACGTGATTTAGCGCGTCAGTTAGTCGAACGTGAGTTATATGCCTCTATGGGCAGTGACTTTCATTTTCCCGGTAGCCATGCCGCCCCCGGTAGTATGAGCTTAATTCCGCGTACTGCCGCGCCGCCTATCTGGCAGCACCCACGGTTAGCACACCTGCGCAACGCACCTGGTGGAGTACTTACCAGTTATTCCGGCTAAGTGGGTAGGAGGCTGCCAAGGGTGTCAGCTATGCTGATAGGCAGAGTGGGGACGATGCGTAACTCAATGGAAGATTATGTGCCCTCGGGCAGGAGCAAGCGATGAGCCAATATTTTCAGATTCATCCAGAAAATCCACAAAAGCGTCTGATTGATCAGGCGACGGAAATTATTCGTCGGGGCGGAGTTGTCGCCTACCCCACTGATTCTGGCTATGCGTTGGGCTGTCATCTGGGCGAAAAGAAAGCGATTGAGAAAATAAAGTGGCTGCGCTCATTGGATGATAAGCACAACTTTACGCTGGTGTGCTCTGATCTGTCTGAGATCGGTACCTACGCGAAAGTGGATAATGCCGTGTTCCGGCTGCTAAAGGCGCATACCCCCGGTCCGTACACCTATATTCTGGACGCCACTACCGAAGTACCGCGCCTACTGCTACATCCTAAGCGTCGCTCTATCGGTGTCCGAGTACCTGATCACCGTATCACCCATGCGCTGCTGCAAGCCTTGGGGGAGCCGCTGATGAGTGTGACGCTGATCCCGGTTGGCGAGCAACTGCCTATGAGCGAACCTGAGGTGATCCGCGAACGTTTTGGTGCCCACCTCGATCTGATTATTGATGGCGGTGCCTGCCACTTGGACCCGACCAGTGTGATTGATCTACGTGAACTGCCGCCCAAAATCGTTCGGGAGGGCCGCGGGGATATTTCGCCGTTTACCAGCTAATCGCTACTCTCACCTTAAAAGCCCTTGGGGATTTTTAGTCCCCAGGGCTTTTTTTATAGTCATGGAAAAGCAAAGTTGGCAGATAAGAACACGCCGTGAATGGATAATGCCGGTATATTATTTTGATTGATCAATAAAAATAAAATATGATGAAAATTTGCATTTACTATAACAAGGTGTGATTGATTGGCGAGCATAAGGCTCGTATTTAATGGGATTGGCAAACACAGGAGACTGCTTAATGACAACGCTTAATTATCGTAAGACTGTTACCGTGGCGACTATGACAGGCTGTTTACTATTGCCACTGGCTGGTCAGTCAATGGCTGATGACCATGCTGGGTGTGCGCAGGCAGAATATGCGATGGGTTTGCGTTATCAGCAGCAGTCAGCCGAAATTATTGCTTTACAACGCCAAGGGTTTGAGCTGGCTACCTATCGCCTTGCAGAGCAGATCGAAGAGTATGATGGCAGTGCGGATTTAGCCATTATTACTGACCTGGACGAGACCGTCATTGATAACAGTGCCTTATTGGT
The DNA here is from genome assembly GCF_023507745.1 of Vreelandella olivaria. GTDB lineage: Bacteria > Pseudomonadota > Gammaproteobacteria > Pseudomonadales > Halomonadaceae > Vreelandella > Vreelandella olivaria_A. Next base: position 40,176 of record NZ_JALPZO010000081.1, read on the forward strand.
TCGTGACATGCAGGCCTGTCACGATTTTACTGCTTGGGATACGTGGCTGCATTGGGAGCGTGAAGGCGAGCCAACGCTGATTCCTGGTGCGAAGGAATTTCTGGAATACGCTGATGAGCAGGGGGTAGCGATCTACTATGTGTCTGATCGTTACGAAGAAAATAAACAACACACTTTGGATACTCTGGAAGCATTGCAGCTTCCCCAGGTTTCTGAAGAGCGTGTGATGCTGTTAGGACCACCCAAGACTGAGCGTCGCGCTATCGTGGCCGATCAGTATACTCTTGTTATGCAATTGGGTGATACGCTGCATGACTTTGCAGGTGAATTTGCGGGAGCCGACCTGGAAGAGCAGCGTGCGCTGGTGAATGACCATGCAGAGCGCTTTGGCCACGACTGGATTGTTTTCCCCAATGCAACCTATGGAAGCTGGAGTGAGGCAGATCTGGAGGCTTGGGAAGCACCTTTCGAAGAGGAATAAGGTGGCGTACATCTACGCAGGCTACAAATGTGCCCAGGCTACTTGCCTGGGTCATTGTCACTGGTCGTTTTACGTGGGGGCTTCACTCTCTTCATCCAACCACGTACCGCAGCGAAGACAGTAGCGTGCGCGCTTCTCATGTCGGTCATGCCCACATCCAGGGCAGGCTTCCTCCGAGTAGCGATCCTGGCGTATCGAGCGAATGACCTGGGCAGAAAAGACTCCGGTGGGCACAGCGATAATTGAGTAGCCAATCAGCATTAATACCACTGTGATGGCTTTCCCCAATGGAGTGGCGGGCACGATATCGCCGTAACCTACGGTGGTCATGCTGACAATGGCCCAATAAATCGAAATGGGAATGCTGGTAAAGCCTGACTCCGGTGACTCAATGGTATACATCAAAGCAGCAAACAGCGTCACTACCATCAGAATGCTGCTGAAGAACAGCAGGATTTGTCGCAGACTGCGCTTTAACGCATCCAGCAATAAGCGCCCTTCACCCACAAACTCCATCAGTCGCAGGATGCGGAAAATACGTAGTACCCGCAGCAGGCGAACAATCACCAATGCATGGGCCCCTGGCACCAGGAGCACCAGCCAGGTCGGCAGGATGGCAATAAGATCCACTAAGCCGTAAAAGCTTTTGAGATAGAGATATGGGCGCTCTAAGCAGTAAATCCTCACGACAAGCTCAATACTGAAGAGCAACGTAAATGCCCACTCCAAATAGAAGAAAATATGCCCATAGTGCGCAGCGTACGCTTCCACCGTGCCCAGCATGATCACTGCCACACTCATTAAAATGGCCACAATCAGGGCCAGATCAAACGCCTTTGCGCCAAGCGTGTCGGACTCGAAGATAATATGGAAAAGCCGCGTGCGTACTCCCTCTGCGCCGGGCGCCAAATGAGTGCTCATGGTGTCATCCAAAAGTGGGCTGAACGCTCACTAGCGTAGCGCGGTTTGAGACGCCAGGCGATGGGCGAGCATTAACGCGGCATGGCCGTAGGCGGCACTTGGCAGACCATGTGCGCTGAGCTCTTTAGGAAGCTGCTGCGCAACAGGGCGCAGGTCATCATCTAATTGCGGGTGTATTGCGAGCTGGCTTAGCGCCTGCTGGGCAACGCGTAAGTGCTCATGCTGGCCACTGTCGTGATAGGCATCCAGTGCGACAGTTGCCCGGTGTAACCACTCCATGGCAGTCGTTGCTGTGGGGAGTGGCCACCGTTTGGCGGCCAGTGAGTTACCGCGTGCGGCTTTACTGGTGTCGGACGGGCGCAGTGGTACCTGTTCCGCCAAATGCAGGGCCAGCGACCAGAGGGCTTCTGGCTGGCCCATTTTTAATTCCAGCTCCAACTCACAGATAGGGACTTGTGCGCCGCCAGTTACGATTTCGCCTTCATCCAGGACCATTTCAATAAGGCTTTCCTGCCACTCAATTTTCCAGCCTCTTCGGGTGAAGTCAGTATTCAGGGTGGGAGTTAGATGTGTAATAGCGGCTCCAAGCCTACCCTGAAAGGGGGGCAGTTCGCTTAGGGCTTGCTGATCAATGTGCAGGGAGGGAACCTGCCACTCCCACTCTTGTCGGCTGGACATGCCACCACCGCCCTGGCCTGCCGTTTTGACGGTCTGCACGATCACATCACCCGCCTGGCGTAATCGAACGGCAACCCTTGCATTGGCCAGGTCGTCGGTAGGTGTGTCGAAATAGGTGTTGGATAAATGCTGTTCCAGATGTGGAGCGGCAGCCAGTATAGGGTGGCTAAGGAGTATCGTCAGATACTCAGTGGCGAGAGCCAACTTAAGCTCCACTTCTATTGGTGATGCGATTTCCATGATCTTAGCTACCTTTAAATTGTGACATTTAGGTTAAATTTTAATGACATTATGAACTTTTCATGACGGCGGCGGGCGCACTCTTTATACTGGCGCCGCCATTTCCAGGCTTCACGAAAACAGGCTTAAAGGCTATATGGTTACCTCCAACCCTTTTTCCTCGATGTTTGGCCGCTCGCCATTCCAGCCGCTGCTGGCCCACATCGTTAAGGCCAATGAATGCGCCGATCAATTATTACCTTTCTTTGAGGCATCGCTTGCCGGTGACTGGGATCGCGCTGCTGAACTGCGCGAAACCGTTACCCGTTTGGAGCATGAGGCGGATGTACTCAAGACGGAATTGCGGCTCAATCTACCCAATACCATGTTTTTGCCCGTGTCTCGTTCTGACCTGCTTGATCTGATCAGTGTACAGGACAAGATTGCCAATAAGGTGCGCGATATTACGGGCATTATGCTGGGGCGTAAAATGCGTGTGCCCAACGAACTGGCTGGGTTAATGCGCGATTATATCGCCACGAGTGTGGCATGCGTCGCGCAAGCCCGACAGGCGCTGGAAGAGCTCAAAGAGCTATTGGAGTCAGGTTTTGGGCGTAATGTCTCTGATGTCATGCAGAAAATGATCCGCGAACTGCATACCCTAGAACATCAGGCTGATGCTCAACAGGTGGCTATTCGCCGCCAATTGTTTGAGCTTGAAAGCCAACTGCCGCCAGTGGATGTGATCTTTCTTTACAAGATCATTGAGTGGGTGGGCGAATTATCTGACCGCGCTGAGCGCGTGGGTAGCCGTTTGCAGATTTTGACAGCGCGCTAAGGGGAACTTAATGCTGATTATTGCCCAGCACGGTGAGGTTTTTATTATCCTGGCCTGTCTTTTCGGCTTTTTTATGGCGTGGGGGGTCGGTGCCAATGATGTGGCGAACGCCATGGGGACCTCGGTAGGGTCCAAAGCGATCACCATCAAACAGGCGATTTTGATTGCTGTCGTCTTTGAATTCCTGGGGGCCTGGCTCGCCGGTGGTGAAGTAACCGCAACGATTCGTGGTGGTATCGTTGACCCTGATTTGTTTGTGGATGAACCCCAGCTACTGGTCTATGGCATGCTGTCGGCGTTGTTGGCGGCGGCCATTTGGCTCATGGTGGCATCGGCCAAAGGGTGGCCTGTCTCCACCACCCACTCTATCGTGGGGGCCATTGTGGGATTTGGTGCTGTTGGTGTTGGGATGGAGGCGGTTGCCTGGGGAAGTGTTGGTACCATCGCGTCCAGTTGGGTTGTATCGCCCTTGCTGGCGGGCACCATTGCTTTCGTGCTGTTTAAATCCGTTCACCATCTGATTTTCGAGAACAAAGACCCGTTTCTGGCCGCCAAGCGCTATGTGCCTGCCTACACGTTCCTTGTGGGCTTTATTGTAGCGATGGTTACTTTGACGAAAGGTTTAACGCATGTTGGGCTGGACCTTACCTTTGCGCAGAGCTTCCTGTTCTCTGTGGCCATTGGGGTAGCGGTTGCAGTGCTTGGCTTTGTCATGCAGCGCCGTATTCGCTATGTGCAGAGTGCGAGTGATCATTTTGGTTATGCCAATGTTGAGCGCGTCTTTGGTGTTCTGATGGTGTTCACTGCCTGTGCAATGGCATTTGCTCACGGTTCCAATGATGTTGCCAATGCCGTTGGTCCACTGGCTGCGGTGATCAGTGTGGTGCGTAGTGAAGGCATGATTAACGGTGCCACTCTGGTGCCTTGGTGGGTGCTCGTGCTCGGCGGCGGTGGGATTGTGGCCGGTCTGGTTACCTATGGTCATAAAGTGATCGCGACGGTGGGTACGGGGATTACAGAGTTGACGCCCAGCCGTGGTTTTGCCGCCACCCTTGCGGCAGCAACAACCGTTGTGCTGGCCTCGGGCACCGGCTTGCCCATTTCCACCACCCACACTCTGGTGGGGGCTGTTTTGGGGGTAGGCTTGGCACGTGGGATGGCAGCACTCAATCTTCAGGTCATCGTTACGATCGTGATGTCCTGGCTAATCACGCTGCCCGCAGGGGCTGGCCTTGCCATTCTCTTCTTCTTTATGTTTAAAGGTATGTTTGGTTAAAAGACGGGGCTCACCCTGCTGTAGTAGTACGCCATGGCTTAACCTATAGCGCAGCGGCACCTTCTTTGCACAAGAAGGTGCCGCTGTTTTTTGTGCTCTGTTAAAGTAATCTCGTTACTCTTATTCACCTGCTGCCGGAGAGCGGCCCTTGGACACACGCTTCCCTTTTGTTGATTGGTTTCGTAACGCATCCCCTTATATTAACGCACACCGGGGGCGAACCTTTGTCATCCTCATCGAAGGTGAAGCGATGGCGTCTGGCCGAGGAGAGCAGCTCATCCAGGATTTGGCGCTACTGCATACGCTGGGTGTGCGTCTGGTGGTAGTGTTTGGTATTCGTCCTCAGGTACATGAAGCCTTAACCGCCGCTGGTGTGGAGCCAACCCGCGTGGATGGCCGCTGGGTGGCTGACCGTTCGGTGATGGCCCATGTGGAGCAGGTGGCTGCCCATCAGCGGCTATGGCTTGAAGCCCGGTTGTCACTGGGGCTACCCAGCACGCCGCTGCATGGCGTAGAGCTCAGTGTCATTTCGGGTAATCTGGTGACCGCCAAACCCTTAGGCGTGCGCGAAGGTGTCGATTTTGACCATAGCGGTGAGGTGCGCCGGGTACGCGCCAACGCCATTGAAGGGTTATTGGAAAAAGGCTCATTGGTGCTACTGCCGCCACTGGGCTTCTCCAGCACCGGTGAAGTCTTTGATTTGGATGCCTCCGAAGTGGCCCAGCACGCTGCGGTAGCGCTTAAGGCTGATAAGCTGATTTTACTGGGCGAATCGGATGGGCTGGAGGATGAAAAAGGGGCACTGTTACGCCAGCTTTCCCCTGCTGAGGCCGAACCGCGCCTGCAAAGCGCTGCCCCTGGAAGCGAATTAGCCCGCCATCTTAACGCTGCCTGTACAGCTGCCCGTAAAGGGGTGGCACGCACCCACCTGCTTTCCTGGCGCAACCACGATGCGCTACTTGGAGAGCTGTTTACCCGCGATGGTGTGGGCACCATGATTACCCAGCACCGTTACGAGCAATTACGCCCAGCCACGCTCAATGATGTGGCAGGTTTGTTGGAACTGCTCGAACCACTCGAACACCGTGGCATGCTGGTGGCCCGCTCCCGAGAGCGTCTGGAGCATGAAATCGACGACTACATGGTCATCGAGCGTGACGGTATGGTGATTGGCTGTGCCGCGCTGCATGTCTTTCCTGGCACCACTGTGGGTGAGCTGGCCTGTGTTGCGGTACACAGCAATTACCGTGGCGGTGAGCGGGGCGAGCGCCTGGTGGAGGCGTTAGAGCGCCGTGCCCGGCAGCAGGGGCTATCCGAGATGTTTGTGCTTACCACACATACGGCTCACTGGTTTGTGGAGCGCGGCTTTCGCACCGCCAGCCTGGAGGATCTTCCACCCCTCAAACGGGAAACCTATAACCACGCCCGTAAATCCAAGGTGCTGGTGAAAACACTGGGAGGATAATCCCCAAGACGAAGCGGGTGAAAAACTGGATAATGGGCCGCAATTCGCCTGCCAGCCTATATTTTAATGCTCAGGCACATACATTACCCCGGACACCCGCTCATGGAAATTAAAGTCAACTATCTTGATAACCTCCGGTTGGAGGCCAGGTTCGACGATTTTACGGTTATTTCAGACCAGCCGATTCGTTATAAGGGCGATGGTTCGGCGCCAGGACCTTTTGACTACTTTCTGGCTTCCTCGGCCATGTGCGCCGCTTATTTTGTAAAGGTGTACTGCAATGCACGGGATATTCCCACTGAGAATATTCGCCTTTCCCAGAATAACATTGTTGATCCGGAAAACCGCTACAAGCAGATTTTCAAAATCCAGGTAGAGCTACCGGAGGATATCTCCGCCAAGGACCGCGAAGGTATTTTGCGCTCTATCGATCGTTGTACGGTAAAGAAAGTGGTGCAAACCGGCCCCGAGTTTCAGATTGAGGTGGTCGAAAATATCGATGAAGACGCCCAGGCGCTATTGATGGGAGCACCGGAGGGCAGCAGCACCTATATTCCTGGTAAAGATCTGCCCCTGGAGCAAACCATCGCTAACATGAGTGCGATGCTGGCAGATTTGGGAATGAAAATCGAAATTGCCTCCTGGCGGAATATCGTCCCTCACGTGTGGTCGCTGCATATCCGTGATGCGGCCTCGCCCATGTGCTTCACCAATGGCAAAGGCGCCACCAAAGAGAGTGCGCTGTGCTCGGCATTGGGCGAGTTTATCGAGCGGTTAAGCTGTAACTTCTTCTATAACGATCAGTTTTTTGGCGAAGCAATTGCTAACAGTCCTTTCGTTCATTACCCCAATGAAAAGTGGTTTCAGCCAGGCCCCAACGATGAGTTGCCCGCTGAAATTCTTGATGAGCACTGCCTGGAGGTATATAACCCGGAAGGCGAACTGTGTGGCTCGCATCTGATTGATACCAATTCCGGCCGGGTGGATCGCGGCATTGTTTCACTACCGTTTGTGCGTCAGTCGGATGGAGAAACGGTTTACTTCCCTTCCAACCTGGTCGAGAACCTGTTCCTGAGTAATGGCATGAGCGCCGGTAATACGCTGGCAGAAGCCCAGGTGCAGTGCCTTTCGGAAATTTTCGAACGGGCGGTAAAGCGGGAAATACTGGAGCAGGAACTGGCCTTGCCGGATGTACCCCACCACGTATTGGCTAAGTACCCAAGTATCGTGGAAGGTATTAATGCCCTGGAAGCGCAGGGATTTCCGGTACTGGTGAAAGATGCCTCCATGGGCGGGCAGTTTCCGGTGATGTGCGTCACGTTGATGAACCCGCGTACTGGCGGGGTGTTTGCCTCCTTTGGTGCTCATCCCAGCTTTGAGGTGGCGCTGGAGCGCAGCCTGACGGAGCTGCTGCAGGGGCGCAGCTTTGAAGGTCTGAATGATCTGCCGCTGCCAACCTTTAACTCGCAAACCGTCGCTGAACCCAACAACTTCGTCGAACACTTTATCGACTCGGTGGGCGTTGTGTCCTGGCGTTTCTTTAGTGCAAGGCCCGACTTTGCGTTCTGCGAGTGGGATTTCTCCGGCAGCAATGACGAAGAGGCCGAAACACTGTTTGGCATCTTCGAAGACCTGGGGGCCGAAGTCTATATGGCCGTGCATGAAGATCTGGGCGCACCGGTGTGCCGTATTCTGGTGCCGGGCTACTCAGAGGTGTATCCCATTGAGGATTTGATTTGGGATAACACCAACAAGGCGCTGGAGTACCGCGAGGATATTCTCAACCTGCACCACCTGGACGACGGCCAGCTCACTGATCTAGTGGAGCGGCTGGAAGAGAGCCAGATGGATGACCACGCCGATATCATTACACTGATCGGTATTGAGTTTGATGAGAATACCGTGTGGGGGCAGTTGACCATTCTGGAACTGAAGCTCCTGATCTATCTGGCGCTGCAACGCCATGAAGAGGCGCTGGACTGCGTGCAGATGTTCCTGCAGTACAATGACAACACTGTCGAACGTGGTCTGTTTTACCAGGCAGTCAATGCCGTGTTAGAGATTACCCTGGATGATGAACTGGAGCTTGACGATTACCTGCCCAACTTCCAGCGCATGTTTGGCGAGGAGACAATGACAGCGGTGGTTGGCTCGGTCAGCGGTAAGGTACGCTTCCATGGGCTGACCCCGACTAATATGCAGTTGGAAGGGCTCAACCGACACCTGCGTTTGATTGAGAGCTACAAAAAGCTTCATGCGGCCCGTGCGGCCAGCGCGGTGATATAAGCCCTTAGCCCTCTGTTCGCGTTGATGGACCAACAGAGGGCTATTCTATATTCATTCTGCTATCCGAAGAACCAGTAACACACCACGATGGCGGTGGTGATGCCTGCCGCATCCGCGACCAGCGCGCACCCCAGGCCATGGCGGATTCGGGTAATGCCTACGGCACCAAAGTAGACGGCTAGCACATAAAAGGTGGTCTCGGTGCTGCCCTGCATGGTAGCCGCGAGCAGTCCTGCGAAGCTGTCGACGCCGAAGGTGCCCATGGTTTCAATCATCATGGCGCGGGCACCGCTGCCGGAAAGAGGTTTTACAAAGGCGGTTGGCAATGCATCCACAAAACGTGTATCCCACCCGAATCCATCTACCAGCCAACGAATGCCACTCAATCCCGCATCCAGCACGCCACTAGAGCGCAATACACCTACCGCAACCAGCATGGCAATCAGGTAGGGTAATAGGGTAACGGTAAAGCTAAAGCCCTCTTTCGCGCCTTCAATAAAGGCGTCGTACACTTTTACCCCGCGTAGCGCCCCCACCACTAAAAACATCATCACAATGCTAAACAGTGTCAGATTACCGACAAGCGTAGAGGCCGCTGCCAGTGCTTGAGCGGACATACCCGCCAAGGTGGTAAGCAAAAGACCCAGTACGATGGCTGCTGCGAGCAGGTAAGCCAGTACTACGGGTTGCCAGAGCTTTAAACGCTGCATAGCGGAGACGGCCAGCAGGCCAGCGAGGCTTGATGCCGTGGTCGCCAGCAGAATAGGTAAAAACACCAGAGTAGGCTCTGCGGCCCCTTGCTGGGCACGGTACATAAAGATGGTTACCGGTAAGAGTGTCAATGAGGAGGTATTAAGCACCAGAAACAGAATTTGCGCGTTGCTGGCGGTATCGCGGCTGGGGTTAAGGCTTTGCAGGGAGTGCATGGCTTTAATGCCAATGGGGGTGGCGGCATTATCCAACCCCAGAATATTTGCCGCGAAATTCATACTGATCAGGCCCATGGCGGGATGGCCGCGGGGTACCTCCGGCATCAAGCGACAAAACAGCGGGTCAAGTATCCTCCCCAATAAACGAATCATGCCCGCTTTTTCAGCGATGGAAAGAAACCCCAGCCAAAGTGTCATGGTGCCGAGCAGCACCAGGATAATATCGACGCTTACCCTTGCCATATCGAACAGGGAGTGCACTAAACGGGCAAATACTTCGCTATCCCCGCCGATCAGCCATTGCCATAGGGAAGCCACAAAGGCGGCAATAAAAAAACCTAACCAAATTCCATTTAGCATGGTGGGCGGGCATCCTGAATAGTGAATAACCATGGGATAACGTCAGTTTCCCATTATCCTACCCAAGGAGTGGCCGTTACGGCTAACCCGAAAGAGATAGAAAGAACAGGATAAGTGGCGGGGAGAGCAGCGAAAGGATAAAGCCGCTAACGACCGCGATGGGTACACAGGCCACACCGCCGTGCTGTTGAATGACCGGCAGTGTGAAATCCATGGAGGTTGCACCACCATAGCCAATCGCCAGTGCAGTATGGCGGTGAATCACTAAGGGGATCAAAATAAACGCCAGCAACTCTCGGGTAAGGTCGTTGAAAAATGCCACCCCGCCCATCAATGGCCCAAGCTGGTCACCAATTAAAATGGCGGAAAGCGAGTACCAGCCAAACCCTGAGGCCATGGCCAGGCCTTCGTTCCAGGTGAGCGAGAGCAGCGGGGCAGCTATCAAGCCTGCCAACAGGGAACTTAGTGCCAGGGTGATGGCAATGGCAAGCCCAAGCCGGTTTAGCAGAATTTGCTTGAGAGGCATGCCGGAGTTTCGCAGCTGGCAGCCAATCAGCACCAGCAGCACATAGAGCACCCACTCGGCCAGCTTATCCGCCGTGGTAAATAGTACCTCCCCTGTGAGCGGGCCCAATAATAGGCCTATCATCACGCCACCGACCACTACGGCTACCAGCATTAATGACCCCTGCATGGCAGCCAGCTTACTGGTAGGGGCATCTTTAACCACCGGGGAACCGCCAGCCCTTAGGGCCGCCCGGCGGGAAAGCCACCACAACGCGGTAAGATTGCACACGGTGGTAATACTAAACAGTAGCAGGGCATTGCCCCCCAAACGCGAAAGTTGGTTGCCCAGGTTCTCAAGCCCGGCCAGACTTACGCCCATAAACAGCAAAATCGCGTACACCGAGCCGGTTACGGCTCGGTTGATAACGTTCATCAGGCGAAGGGAGCGAACGCGGACTAAATAGCCCAACAGCAGGGGCAGTAAAACAATCAGTAGACCTGAGAACATTTAAGGTGCATCACCCCCGGTGGGGTTAAACTGGGTCATGGTGAGTTGGGTTTGGCGCCGCCCCTCTTTTTGATACTCCGCTGACAGAATCAAGCCAGGCCATTGTGGATGGAAGTTAATTTGTAGATGACGGTCGGGCTTTTCCCCATCAATTAGTGTCACGCGGTTGGCGTTAAACTCGCCTGCCGGCACGCGAATGGTGCCGGGCTCGTTGACATAGTAAAGAAAATGCTCATCGCGTCCGCGGTGGTCAACGAATTCGATATTGCAGGGAGCGCTTTCCGTACAGCTCTCATGGCCTGCACGGCGTGAGAGGTCAAAGAGGGCTGTTTGCCTGTCAAGGGAGCTGATATCGCCCTCATTCAACTGGTAGCTGTCTCCAACGCCAAAGAGCGAATAGCTACTGCTATAAAGCAGTGATCGGGTGGTCGTGTCATCCAAAACAAAGCGGCTGCGCTCCTGGCCACGGGCAACGGCCACCGAGAAGCTCATGTCGCTTAACCAGTGCAGCCCTTCGTTGCTAAGGGTGTGGGTGATATTGGCATTTGGCCAACCACGTATAGCAAGCCGGTACTGAGCTTCAAAAGGGTGTGGAGCCGGTAGCGCTTGGGTGGCGTCATCCGGCGTATCATTGGCAGTTACAACGTTACAAAATGCCATCGCAGCCGTAGCGAAGGCTGCACTGATTACCTTACTTTTCGTGGAACGTACCGAAACGTTACGCAAAGGCTCTTTCTCCATTTGTCATGTTGTCCTAAGAGCCTTTAGCCAGCGCTTGGTTCCCAGTCGCCAGCAGTATAGCGAGCGTGTCTGATCAGGTCAGTAGCCTGCATCAGGATTTATGGTGGTCAGTTTTTCTCCCGACTCAAAGGCGCGCAAGTACGAGATCACCTGATCAATGGCGTCATTCAATGGCGTAGGGGCTGCCATATGGGGGGTCACAATGACACGGGGGTGTTGCCATAGCGGGTGACGGGACGGCAGCGGCTCTTCGCTGAACACATCCAGCAATGCGCCCCGCAGATGGCCTGTTTGTGTTTCGTTACCTAGCGCATCCAGCAGCGCTTGCTCGTCAATCAAGCTGCCCCTGCCTGGGTTAATGACGCTGGCCCCTTGTGGTAGTTTGCTCAGCCGTTCAGCATTGAGAATGCCTTGTGTGGCGGCAGTATCAGGAAGAATTGTCACCACGCTCTGCACTTGGCTCAGCAACTCATCCAGCCCATCATCACCATGCAAACAGCGAACGCCAGTAAGCGTTTTCGGGGTGCGGCTCCAGCCGACAACGGGGAAACCTGCCTGTTGAATGGCGCTGGCCACGAAGCTACCGATGGCGCCCAGGCCGAGAACACCCACTGGCCACTGGGACTTTTCGACAACTGAATGGGGTTGCCAGTTGGCGTTTGTTTGTTGCAGCGCATAGCGGTCCATACTGCGGTAGAAGTGTAAGACCCCGTAGAGGACATAGTCCGCCATCAACTCACCCATGCCAGCATCACGGAGTTTTACAATGGGTACCTCTTTGGGCAACCCCGGTGTTTTCAGCAGGTAATCCACCCCAGCACCCAGGTTGATAATGCCTTTTAACTGGGCTTGTTCCTGCAGCAGGTGGGCGGGTGCTTTCCAGGCTGCAAGGTAGTCGGCATTTTTGCGCTCCTCTGCGGGTGCATCGCTGGTGACCACGGTTGCTTCTGGCAATGCCTCGGAAAGCGCTGCCTGCCACTCTGCGGCGTCGTTAATATGCACCACTATTTTCATGCTGCCTCCTATTGCGTCACCTGTTCTGAGTTAACCGCTATCATGGGTTAGGTTGGGTGAGTGCTGCAAGGGATACGCTTGCCCACTCAGAGAGTCGCGCTAACCACTGCTCAACTGCAACACGTAGTGGGAATGCCTCTGGTCTGGCGCGTTAAAGCGGTGCTGGGTGTACCCTTTACAATGCTTTCATGCAGCTTTTGCGATAAAGGCTTTGACCGGCAACCGAGGGTCGGTGCTAGTATCGGCTTAAGACGACATTGGCGGGCCTACTGCGGCGGTGGCCAGGTCGATCCTGTGGCCCAGCGTAGTGTGCCTAAGGTGGGTAGTACGCTGGTTCTTAGTGATCTTTGATGGCGAGTTGCCCGATGACTGAGGTTTCCCTGCCCTTCACGCGCGAAGAGTACGCTACCCGCCTGTGGAAGGTGCGTGCAGAAATGGCTGGTCGAGGCATTGACGTGTTGATCGTCAGTGATCCCTCCAATATGGCATGGTTGACCGGTTACGATGGCTGGTCGTTTTATGTCCACCAGTGCGTGCTGGTTGGACTTGAAGGCGAGCCTGTCTGGTTTGGCCGCCGAATGGATGCCAACGGCGCGCTGCGCACCTGCTGGATTCACCCCGATAATATTACCTACTACCCGGATTATTACGTTCAGAACCCCGATATGCATCCGATGGAATATCTGGCGCAGTCGATTATGCCTGACCGCGGCTGGCACACTGGTGTGGTAGGGATGGAGATGGATAACTACTACTTCTCCGCAAAAGCGTACCAAAGCCTGCTTCGCGAGCTGCCTCACGCACGCTTTATGGATGCCAATTCGCTGGTGAACTGGTGCCGGGCGATTAAGTCTCCCCAAGAAGTCGCTTATATGCGGGTGGCTGCTAAAATCGTGGAGGGTATGCATTCGCGCATTTTGGAAGTCATCGAACCAGGTTTGCCCAAAAGCAAGCTGGTGTCGGAAATCTACCGTGTGGGGATCGAAGGTTTTGTGGATGAGAGCGGCAAGGTATTTGGTGGTGATTACCCTGCTATTGTTCCCATGCTGCCTACCGGTAAAGATGCAGCAGCGCCACACCTGACCTGGGATGACACCCCCTTCCGTAATGGGGAGGGCACCTTCTTTGAAATTGCCGGGGTGTTCAAGCGCTATCATGCCCCCATGTCACGTACGGTGTTCCTTGGCACGCCGCCCATTGACTTTATTCGTGCGGAATCTGCCCTGTTGGAAGGGATAGAAAACGGCCTGGCCGTGGCGAAACCCGGTAATCGGACGGCGGATATTGCCATGGCGTTGGGGGCCGCCATGGATAAATACGGTTTTGACCGCGGTGGTGCGCGTTGCGGTTACCCTATAGGCATTTCGTACCCGCCCGACTGGGGCGAGCGAACCATGAGCCTGCGTCCCTCGGATGAAACCATTCTGCAGCCCGGCATGACCTTTCACTTTATGCCCGGCCTATGGGTTGACGACTGGGGGCTGGAAATTACGGAAAGTATTTTAATTACCGAAGATGGTTGCGAAACCCTGGCCAATTTTCCGCGCCAGCTGTTCGTCAAGTAGCCGTTTGCCAATATAAGGAATGCATCATGACCCTTCAACCGAACCAACTGCGGCCCAGCCCTATTTCCGCCACCGTTGATTTCGACGCTGATGGTGTGCAACACGGTTTTTTAAAACTGCCCATCTCAACCGATGAGTCTGCCTGGGGAGCTGTGATGATTCCTGTCACCGTGGTTAAAAACGGTGAGGGTCCCACGGCGCTACTGACCGGCGGCAACCACGGTGATGAGTATGAAGGCATTACCTCCCTGCTAAAGCTGTCATCCACGCTGAAGGCCGAGGATGTAACCGGTCGGGTGATTATCGTACCGTGTATGAACACCCCGGCGGTGATGGCGGGCAAGCGCACCTCTCCAATGGATAAGGGAAATCTCAATCGCAGCTTTCCAGGCGACCCTAACGGCATGGTGACGTCGCAAATTGCCGACTACTTTACCCGTGTATTAGTACCGATGAGTGATGTCGTCCTTGATCTGCATTCCGGTGGCCGTACGTTGGATATTTTACCGTTTGGCGCCTCCCATGTGCTGGATGATAAAGCCCAGCAGCAGGCGGCCCTGGACGGCGCAAAAGCCTTTGGCGCCCCCTATGCCATGGTGATGTTTGAGCTGGATGCGGAGAAGCTGTTCGACACCGCCTGCGAGCGGCAGGGTAAAGTGTTTGTGGCCACCGAGCTTGGTGGCGGTGGCACCTCAACCCCCCAAAGCATGGCCATTGCCGAACGCGGTGTGCACAACTTCCTGATCCACTATGGCCTGGTGGCAGGCGAGGTGGAAATGCCTGTGGGTGGGCAGATGTATCTGGATATGCCGGATGCCAGTTGTTATGTGCAGAGCCAGCACTCCGGAGTGTTGGAGCTGCTGGTAGCGCTGGGCGATGAGGTAAAGAGAGGCCAAACCATCGCCTATGTGTACGATATGACCCGTAGTGGCACCGCGCCAGTTGCATATAAAGCGGAGCGGGACGGTATTTTAATGGCCCGTCGTGCACCTTCATTAATTAATATGGGAGATACCCTGGCGGTGATTGCCGATATCGTTGAACGCCTGGAGGCGTCTCCTAAGGCATGATGAAACTTGACCGTTATGATCTGAAAATCCTCGATATCCTGTCTCGTGATGGGCGGATTACCAAGTCCAGGCTGGCTGAAGCCATCAACCTCTCGGTCAGTCCTTGCTGGGAGCGGGTGAAGCGGCTGGAAAAGGCGGGGGTTATTCAGGGCTACAGCGCGCGCATCAATGCTGAGGTATTGGTGCCGCGTAATCCTGTATGGGTGCAGATCGAGCTGAAACAGCATAATGCCGAAAGCTTTGCCCGCTTTGAAGCATTAGTGATGCAAACACCTGATGTCACCGAGTGTGTGGCCGTTGGCGGTGGTGTGGATTACCTGGTGAAGTTTGAGGCACGAACCATTGATAGCTATCAGCGGCTGATGGACAAATGGCTGGTATCGGAAGTGGGGATTGAGCGCTACTTCACCTATATCGTGACAAAGACGGTTAAAAGACAGCCCATTGGTATTGATATGGGCGAGATACAGTAGCGGCTGCTGCCCTATGTCCCAAAAAAACTACCTGTAAACGTCGTTTTGGCAAAAAAACTCCTGTTATAAAGCGCCACTTTCAAAAACACTTCGTGCGGCATCTCCCTTACCCTGGGTACAACTCATCAGGTTGGCGATAGGCCGATCATTTGTAACGTACAACGTTTTGATGCCCGCTATTGGCTTCAAACAGGGGAGGTTGCCATGACCACATTATCGACCACGCTCGCCAAGCGCCTGGAAGATCCGCGCCTGTTTCGGCAGTACGCTTATGTGAACGGTAAGTGGACCCACGGAGTAGGTGGCCGCGAAGAAGCGGTGTATGACCCTGCCACCAACGAAGCCATTGGCCATATTCCGCTGCTGGAAGCAGAACAAATTACCGCTGCGGTAGATGCCGCAGAGGCTGCTTTTGTGCACTGGCGTGCACTGCGTACAGATGAACGCTGCGAGCGGTTGCTGGCCTGGTACGACCTGATTCAAGCCAATCGTGAAGACCTCGCGACCATTATGACCCTGGAGCAGGGAAAACCGCTGCCCGATGCCCGTGGTGAGGTGGAGTATGGCGCAAGTTTTGTGCGCTGGTTCGCTGAAGAGGGTAAGCGCACTTATGGCGAAACGATTCCCAGCCATATACCCAATGCCGCCTTGGGCACTATTAAAGAGCCGGTTGGTATTGCGGCGATGATTACGCCCTGGAACTTTCCCCTGGCGATGATTACCCGCAAGGCAGCAGCGGCCTTGGCGGCAGGCTGCCCGGTGGTTATCAAGCCTGCCAATGAAACGCCTTTTTCAGCGCTGGCGCTGGCGGAACTTGCCGAACGTGCGGGGATTCCTGCAGGTATTTTTAATGTCGTTTTGGGCGACCCGGCGGAAGTCTCGAACATTCTATGCGGTGAGCCGCGCATTCGGGCGCTCTCGTTTACTGGCTCCACCCGCGTGGGCCGTTTACTGATCGAGCAAAGCGCTCACACGGTTAAGCGTCTATCGCTGGAGTTGGGGGGCAATGCACCCTTTATTGTTGGCCCGGATATGGACCCAAAAGAAGCTGCCTTCGCGGCGGTGGCGGCTAAATTTCAAACAGCCGGGCAGGATTGCCTGGCGGCTAACCGCATATTGGTACATGAATCGATTCATGATGCATTCGTTGAGCACTTCACCGAGCGCATGGCGGCACTGACCGTTGGTAATGGGCTACATGGTGAAGTGGACCTTGGCCCCTTGATTCACCGTCAGGCAGTCGAGAAAGCTGCTGCCATTGTCGATGATGCCATCTCGCGCGGTGCCAAACTGGTTGCTGGTGATCAAAGCCAGGCGCCCGGTGAGAACTTCTTTATGCCGGTGATGCTGACCGGTGTAACGCCGCAAATGAAAGTGTGGCGGGAAGAGAACTTTGCCCCGGTGGCGGGTATTACCGCTTATAGTACCGACGATGAAGTGATCGAACTGGCTAACGACACCGAGTACGGCTTGGCGGCGTATATCTATACCCACGATATCCGCCGTATCTGGAAGCTAATGCGCGCCCTGGAGTACGGCATGGTCAGTGTTAATTCGGTGAAAATGACCGGGCCTCCCGTCCCCTTCGGTGGTGTGAAGCAGTCCGGCCTTGGCCGTGAAGGCGGCGCCACGGGTATTGATGAGTACCTGGAGACGAAGTACTACTGCCTGGGAGCACTTGGCTCGGTGTCGGGAAGCTAGCGACGATCACCTCCTACGCCGCTATGATTTACATTATTTCAGTACCTTCCCCAACGTTGGGGAGGTTTATCGTACAGAGAGAACGTTATGAGCTTGCATCAGGATCTGATTGAACGCGACCGCAAAGTTACCTTTCACGCCTCCACCCATCTGCGTGACTTCGCCCATGGCGATGCACCCGGCCGTGTTATAACCGGCGGTAAGGGCATCCATATCGTAGATAAGGATGGCCGCGAGTTCATCGACGGTTTTGCTGGCCTTTACTGCGTCAATATCGGCTATGGTCGCACCGAAGTGGCCGAGGCGATCTACAAGCAGGCCCTGGAGCTCTCCTACTACCACACCTATGTGGGCCACTCTAACGAGCCGCAAATCGAGCTTTCCGAACGCGTGCTGAAAATTGCGGGCATGAATATGTCCAAGGTGTATTACGGCATGTCCGGCAGTGATGCCAACGAAACCCAACTGAAGATTGTGCGCTACTACAATAACGTGCTGGGACGTCCGCAAAAGAAAAAGGTTATTTCCCGCATGCGTGGCTACCATGGCTCCGGTATTGCATCAGGCTCGCTCACCGGCCTGAAAGCGTTCCACGACCACTTCGATCTGCCGATTGATACCATTCGTCATACCGAAGCGCCGCACTATTACCTGCGTGCCGCCGAGCAGCATGGCATGACGGAGCTGGAATTCTCTGCTTACTGCGCTGACAAGCTGGAAGCCATGATTCTGGAAGAGGGCCCGGATACCGTCGCTGCCTTTATTGGCGAGCCGGTGCTGGGTACCGGCGGTATCGTGCCGCCGCCTGAGGGGTACTGGGATGCCATTCAAGCGGTACTGACCAAGTACGATGTGCTACTGATTGCCGATGAGGTTGTATGTGGTTTTGGCCGTACAGGGTCTGATTTCGGCAGTCATCACTACAATATGAAGCCTGATTTGGTCACGATTGCTAAAGGCTTAACCAGTGCTTATCAGCCACTTTCCGGGGTGATTGTCGGTGATAAAGTGTGGCAGGTACTTGAGCAGGGTACCGGTGAGTTTGGCCCTATCGGCCATGGCTGGACCTACTCAGGCCACGCACTTGGCTGTGCCGCTGGCCTTGCTAACCTGGATATTATTGAGCGTGAGAATCTGGTGGGTAATGCTGCTGAAACTGGTGCTTACTTCCAGGCGCAGCTAAAAGCTAATTTTGAAGGCCACCCACTGTTGGGTGATGTTCGCGGTGTTGGCCTGATGGCCGCTCTTGAGTTTTCTCCAGATGCCAAGCAACGCCTGCACTTTGATCCGGCATTGAAAGTTGGCCCTCGCGTTGCAGCAGCGGCGATGGAAGAGAACCTGATTGCCCGTGCCATGCCCCAGGGCGATATTCTGGGCTTCGCGCCGCCATTAACGATTAATCGTGGCGAAGTGGATGAGATGATCGGGCGCGCCAAGCGTGCTATCGACCGGATCACCGATGAGCTGGTGCGCTCAGGCGACCTGAAATCTGGTGAACAGGAAGCGGCATTGACTGTGTAAAACAGTCCGCGAGCCTGGTGCCAGATGTAATACGCCGCAGTGTATTCACTGCGGCGTTTCTGTTTTTGAAGTAGGTGGCTATGCTAAACACAAGATCACCACTCACAAGGACATGTTAGGTTGGTATCCGACTGTCCAGACCTCATAATGGTCGCATAGTTAACGAAGATGGAGCCAACATGACCGAGAAACGAATGAATGTCGAAAGCTTTAACCTGGACCACACCAAGGTTAAAGCCCCCTATGTGCGCTTGGCGGATATTAAAGAAGGCCTGAACGGCGACCGTATCCACAAGTACGATCTACGTATTTGTCAGCCCAATAAAGAGCACATGGAGATGCCGGCACTGCACTCTCTTGAGCATTTAATGGCTGAGCTGTCCCGTAACCACTCAGACAAAGTAGTGGATATCAGTCCTATGGGCTGTCAGACCGGCTTCTACATCGCGATGATTAATCACGATGACTACGATGATGTGCTCAAGATTATAGAGCAGACATTGCAGGATGTTCTGGAAGCCACAGAAGTGCCCGCCTGTAATGAAGTACAGTGCGGCTGGGCCGCCAGCCACAGCCTGGAAGGTGCCCAGGAGTTGGCGCGCAACCTGCTGGCTAAACGCAATGAGTGGACCGAAGTATTCGCTTAAGCGTTTGTATTAACCGCCTGTCGTCATGAAACGCCTCCCCAGTGGAGGCGTTGGTGTTGCTGGTAGTGAGTGAAGCAAGGACACGTCTGGAAAAGGAGTAAACAAGTTGGCTGGCTTGTGTACATGCAATATGACACCTGTGTACACTGCGCGAATTCAGTAATCAGGATTTATATGTGATGCCAACTGAGGATGTTTCAACTGCTAAAGGTTCCCGTGACGTCTGGCTTGATGCCGCTTTCGAACTGCTGATCAAATCCGGCGTTGACAGCGTACGCATTCTGCCCCTGGCGAAGCGTCTCCAGCTCTCCCGAACCAGCTTCTATTGGTTCTTCAAGGACCGTGAAGCGCTGCTCAATGCTCTGATCGAGTGCTGGCGAGAGAAGAATACTCAGGGGCTGGTGCGCCAGACCGAGGTCTACGCCGAGCATATTGTCGAGGCGATGCTCAACGTCTTCGACTGCTGGCTGAATCCCCTCCTGTTCGACTCCCGACTGGAGTTCGCCATGCGTAGTTGGGCGCTGCAGTCACAAGCCGTGGTAGATGAGATCGAGGCTGCCGATACTGCGCGCATTGAAGCACTGTCGCGCATGTTTGAACGTTACGGCTATGACCCATTGGCTGCCAATGTGCGTGGGCGTACCATCTACCTGACCCAGATCGGTTATATTTCGATGAAGACCCAGGAGCCGCTCGAAGTGCGCATGCAGCGAATCCCCACCTATGTTGAGATATTCACCGGACAGGCGCCCGTGGCCAGGGACCTGCAACGTTTTCATGCCCGACATGGGTATGTGAACAGGGCCAACTGAAGGCATCTTATTCCTTCAGTTCGGTAGGCGGCATCAAGACCGCAATGAATGGCTTGGTTGATCCCCGTATCCTGAATCGTTTCCTGCTCTTTTTTCATAGGTCGTTGACCCTGTTGACCAGTGTTAGCTCGGTATGACGCCGGGTGGGAATCACATAAATTATTCATCAAATGTACATCTATGTACATTTGGTTGACAAGTGTGTACATGTGCCGTTAGGTTTGTCAAGAACACAACAAAACGGTGCCTTGACCATGGCTAACGATCCGCTGCTGCAACCCTTGCAGCTCAAGCATCTCACCCTGAAGAATCGGTTGATGATGACTTCCCACGAGCCCGCGTATCCCGAGGACGGAATGCCCAAGGAGCTCTATCGGGCCTATCACGTCGAACGGGCCAGGGCCGGTATCGGCCTGACCATGACTGCCGGGTCCGCAACGGTGGCCAAGGACAGTCCACCAGTGTTCAATAACATCCTCGCCTACAAGGACGAAGTGGTGCCGTGGATGAAAGAGCTGACCGACGCCTGCCACGAGCACGGTACGGCGGTGATGATACAGTTGACCCACCTCGGCCGTCGCACCCGTTGGGACAAGGGCGACTGGCTACCGGCGGTGTCGCCCTCTCACCGCCGCGAAGCATCCCACCGCGCCTTTCCCAAGCAGGTCGAGGAGTGGGACATCGAGCGCTTGATCCGCGACTATGCCGATGCCGCCGAACGCATGCATGCCGCCGGCCTCGATGGCATCGAGTTGCAAGCCTATGGTCACCTGATGGATCAATTCTGGTCGCCGTTGACCAATACCCTTGAGGAACCGTACGGAGGCGGTCTCGACAACCGGCTGCGTTTTACTTTTGACGTACTGCGCGCCATTCGTCAGCGGGTTGGCGAGGCGTTCATCGTCGGCGTGCGCTACACCGGCGACGAAATGCTGCCGGGGGGGCTGACGGCCAGCGACGGGATGGAGATCTCGCGGCGCCTGAAGAACAGCGGTCTGATCGATTTCCTCAACGTGGTACGCGGGCATATCGATACCGACCCGGGGCTCACCGACGTCATTCCGATTCAGGGTATGCCCAGCGCCCCGCACCTGGATTTTGCCGGCGAGATACGCCGCGAAGTCAACTTCCCTACCTTCCATGGCGCCAAGATCCAGGACGTTGCCACCGCCCGCCATGCCATCGCCTCGGGCAAGGTCGACATAATCGGCATGACCCGAGCCCACATGGCTGACCCGCACATCGTGCGCAAGATCATGGAAGGGCGCGAGGAGGAGATTCGTCCCTGCATCGGCGCCAACTACTGCCTCGATCGCATCTACCAGGGTGGCGCCGCCTACTGCATTCACAATGCCGCCACCGGGCGGGAAACCACCATGCCTCACACCATCCCCAAGGCATCGCAGAGGCGTCGGGTAGTGATCGTCGGTGCCGGTCCCGCGGGGTTGGAGGCTGCCCGCGTCGCTGGCGAACGGGGACATGAAGTGATTGTTCTCGAAGCTGCCAGCGATGCGGGCGGCCAAGTGCGGCTCACGGCGCAGAGCGAACGCCGGCGCGAGATGATGGGCATCATCGACTGGCGCCTGGCTCAGTGCGAGGCACTGGGCGTCGAGATCCGCTACAACGTCTGGGCGGAAGTCGAGGATGTGCTGCAGGAAAACCCGGGTGTGGTGATCGTGGCCACTGGTGGCTACCCCATGGAGGACCAGCCCGCAGTCGGGCACGACTTGGTGGTCAACACCTGGGACATCCTTTCCGGCCATGTGCCACCGGGCAAGCGGGTGCTGCTGTTCGACGATGCTGGCGATCATGCCGCCATGCAGGCGGCGGAGATCATTGCCGTAACGGGGGCCGAGCTTGAGATCATGACGCCGGACCGCACCTTCTCGGCGGAGATCATGGCCATGAATCTGGTGCCCTACATGCGCGCCCTGCAACGGCCGAACGTTGTCTTCACGCCCACCTATCGGCTGAAATCCGTACACCGCGATGGCAGCGAGCTGCTGGCCAGGATCACCAGTGATTATGTCTCTCAAGATCGGCTGGACCTGAACCATGAACGGCGCGTCGATCAGGTGGTGGTCAATTACGGCATTATGCCGATGGCCGATATCTATTTCGAGCTGAAGCCGCATTCCCGCAATGACGGCGAGGTGAATTACGACGACTTGATCGTGGGCAGGCCCCAGACCGTCATCCGTCGTGCGGATGGCGGGTTCCAGCTATTCCGGATTGGCGATGCCGTCGAGTCCCGCAATACCCATGCGGCTATTTATGATGCTTTACGTTTGGTCAAAGATATTTAATCCTTCCGTGACGTGTTGGCACAATGCGCGCATTTTCTTATGGGTGAGGCACTAAGATGCTAATGAATACTTGGTTTTTATACCTTATCGCCTGCATAGGACTGTCATTTTCGCCAGGGCCTAACGGCTTGCTGGCGCTGACCCACGGCGCCATGCATGGTAGTCGTAAAACCCTGTTTACCATCATCGGCGGTACCACCGGATTTATTCTGATTATTGCCCTGTGCATGTTTGGCATTGGTGCACTGCTTAAATCATCGGTGGTGTGGCTGACAGTACTGAAATGGGTGGGTGGAGCCTATCTTGTCTGGCTGGGTATTCAGGTATGGCGCTCACCGCCGGTTACAGGTGAGATTGATGTGAATGAGAGCCGGGCAGGCAGGTGGTACCTATATCGCCAGGGCGTGCTGGCATCGATTACCAACCCCAAGGTGCTGCTGTTTTTTAGCGCCTTTCTGCCTCAGTTTATCGACCCACAACGTAGTCTGGTCCTGCAATTCTTTGTACTGGCAGGCACCTTTGTCGTTATCGAATATATGGTTGAAAGCCTGCTTGCCACTATGGCCAACCGCATTCGCCATTGGTTGAAGCGCGTTGGTCGTGGATTCAACCGTACCTGCGGTGGCATCTTCGTAGCCATTGGTGCCGCGTTGCCGTTAAGGGCTTAAAATTTGGGCTCAACGGCTCACTTAACTGTAGTGGCAATGGTGATGCTTTTTAAGGGAGCTTGACAGGCTTGGTGAATGGTCTTAAAAGTGCGTGACAATCCCCTACTTTAGGCGACCATGTTTCTCCTTATCTCGATTGCCACGCTTTCGATAGCCCTCTCTTTTCTGTGTTCCATCTTTGAAGCTGCACTGCTGTCTATTACGCCAAGCTATATTGCGACACAGAAAGAAGCCCAACCCAAGTTGTATGCCGCCCTTACCAGGCTGAAAACCAATATTGATCGTCCCCTGGCGGCAATACTGACGTTGAACACTATTGCCCACACTGTTGGAGCAACAGCTGTGGGAGCCCAGGCCGCGGTCGTATTTGGCGAAGCCTCTATCGCGGTGGTGTCAGCGGTAATGACACTGTTGATTCTTGTGCTGTCAGAAATTATTCCAAAAACCATTGGGGCAACCTATTGGCGTGGACTGGCTCCATTATTGCCACGCACGCTCAACGTTATGATGTTAGCTTTACTGCCGTTTATCTGGGTATCGGAGTCAATTACCAAACGCTTTGGTAAGTCAGAGCACGATGTTGATTTGCGTAATGAGATCAAAGCGCTAGCCCAGGTAGGGCTGGAGGAAAACGTATTAGATGATGATGAGTCGCGCACCATCATTAACGTGTTGAATTTACATGAAATTGCGGTTAGCCAAGCAATGACGCCGCGTACTGTTTGTGAGACCGTTCCGCCCAATATGACGGTCAGCACATTTGACCAGCAGTATGGAAAAGCGCCTTTTACCCGTTTTCCTGTCATGGACAGCGGTGAGCAGGCATTTGGCTATGTGCATAAGGCGGATATGTATCATGCTGCTGATGACAAGACGATGCAGGAACTGATGCACCCCATCGGCAGTGTAGATTCGACGCATAATATTGAGCACGTCTTCACGTCCATGCTGAAAGACCATCTGCATATGCGCATTGTCTATGATGAACATGGCTCCTTTGTTGGGCTTATCACCCTGGAGGATATTATCGAGACAATCCTGGGGCAGGACATCATGGATGAAACCGATAATGTGCCTAATTTGCGCCATTTCGCTAAACAGCAGTGGATTAAGCGAGTAAAGCGCAATAGTTAAAGCCTGGCAGCGTGAAGAATGAAGGTGACTGCTTTGCATCCATGATGAACAAAGCGGGCTTTATCGGTGTCGCTTTGTAAGATTGATAGCCATCGTACATGCTCAGACATAGCCTGATTGTCAGCAGCTATTTCGATATCTCTAAACGTGATGTCTTAGTACGAAATGTTCTATAGCGAGGGCGTTGAAAGTCATATATGGTATTAAAGGAGTGTATACCTGTTTAAGGAGGATCTATGTCACTACGTATTAATTCAGTGGTTCCTGATTTTGAAGCTGAGACCAGTCATGGGCCTATCCGTTTTCATGAGTGGATGGGTGACAGCTGGACCATTCTCTTCTCCCACCCCAAAGACTTTACTCCGGTCTGCACCACTGAGTTTGGAGCCGTCGCCAAACTGAGTGCCGAGTGGGAAAAGCGTGGTACCAAAGTGATTGGTGTTTCGGTGGATGGCGTGGAAGATCATAAGCGCTGGGCGGGCGATATTGAGACATTTAGCGGTAGCGAAGTTAGCTTCCCGATTATTGCCGATGAGAGCCTGACCGTTTCCAAGCTGTTTGATATGTTGCCGGAAGATGCTTATCTACCAGATGGCCGCACGCCCGCCGACAGTGCCACTGTGCGTTCAGTCTTTATCATTGGGCCGGATAAGCAACTGAAACTTTCCATGACTTACCCCATGACCGTGGGCCGCAACTTTGCCGAAATTTTGCGGGCACTTGATGCTCTGCAAACCACCGTCAAGCATGGCATTGCAACGCCCGCAGACTGGACCCTGGGCCAGGATGTAATCATCCCGCCAAGTGTATCGAACGAAGATGCCAGGCAGAAGTTTGGCGAATTTGATGCGGTGTTGCCTTACCTGCGCAAGACATCGCTTAAATAGGTGTTGGTTCATGCCAGCCCACTGGGTAAATACCAGTGGGCTGCACGCAAAGCCCCACCACCGCCACGGTTTGCGCAAAACGATGAGTGGCAGGTTTGCGACTGTGAGGTGAATGCTTAAGCGGTTAGGTGGTCCACCAGCGCTTGGGCAAAGGTATCGGTGGTGCCGGTGCCGCCCATATCGGGGGTGACCATGTCGCGCCGTGTTTCCAGCACTACGCGGATCCCATGACGGATCGCATCGCCCTTTGCGTTCATACCCAGATGGTCAAGCATTTGCGCAGCGCCCAGCAGGAGCGCGCAAGGGTTAGCGACTTTCTTGCCCGCAATATCTGGTGCAGAACCATGTACTGCCTCGAAGATAGCGGCCTTTTCGCCAATATTCGCACCTGGAGCTAACCCCAACCCACCCACTAGCCCAGCACAAAGATCCGAAAGGATGTCACCAAACAGATTGGTGGTCACTACCACATCAAACTGGTGGGGGTTCATCACCAACTGCATGCAGGCATTATCCACAATCATTTCCTGAAACTCTATTGCTGGATACTCTTTGGCGATTTCCCGGGCCACTTCCAGAAACAGCCCTGAACTGGTTTTGATGATATTGGCCTTATGTACGGCAGTGACCTTCTTACGGCCCTTGTTTTTAGCCAGTTCAAAGGCATAGCGCACGATGCGCTCCGAACCATGACGCGTTACTTTAATAACAGAGATGCCAGTATTGCCATTGTCGAGCATCTCCTGGCCATCCGAAAGATAAGCACCTTCGGTGTTTTCCCGTACGGTAATCATATCAATATCATCATAGCGGGACCGGGTGCCCGGAAAACTGATAGCGGGGCGCACATTGGCGTAGAGGTCAAAGTGGCGGCGTAGCTGCACATTGATGGAGGAGAAGCCTTTGCCGATCGGTGTTGTCAATGGGCCTTTCAGAGCAATGCCACAGTGTTCAATAGCATCTAACGATGCCTGAGGAATCAGCGTGCCATGTTTTTCAAGGGCTGTCAGACCCGCGTCTACAAACTCGTACTCCAGGCCACACTCCAGTGCATCCAGCACCCGCAGGGTGGCATCCATTATTTCCGGACCAATCCCGTCGCCTTTAATCACCGCAATTGCCTGGCTCATGTATTGCTCCTCTAACATTAGAATAGCTCGCCAAATACCATGTTAGGCGCTTTGACAAGGGAAAGTTGGCTTCATGATAATCCATGGGGAGGCAAGAGGTCACCCTGGCTTCCTGAATACGTCACGTTATCCCATTTCGGCTAATTAAGAGATGCTAATACTGCAAAGCACTTCTATTCTCTACTAATGAAGTGGCAGTCAATAGAGCAGAGTAAGGAGCTGATCATGAATTTACCTATAAAGGAGCGTGCTAACGCAGCGTTTGATGAGACATCTACATCCCATCGGTTTAT
Organism: Vreelandella olivaria; assembly: GCF_023507745.1. GTDB lineage: Bacteria > Pseudomonadota > Gammaproteobacteria > Pseudomonadales > Halomonadaceae > Vreelandella > Vreelandella olivaria_A. The sequence goes on from NZ_JALPZO010000081.1 coordinate 66,606, forward strand.
AGCGGAGCTCTTGGATCAGGCTAATATCCGCATCAATGGGCACCGGCCATGGGACATCCAGTTAAATGCCCCAGGAGTGATTGAGAATGTCCTTGCACGCGGTAATCTGGGGCTTGGCGAAAGTTATATGCAAGGTGAATGGGAGTGTGAGCAGCTAGATGAGTTTTTTGCAAGATTGCTGAAAGCACAACTTCACCAGCGTGTGAAACCCACACAGCTTATCTATCATTCGTTACGTACACGCCTGCTAAACCGACAAAGTGGTAAACGGGTGTGGAAGGTAGGCGAAAAACATTACGACTTGGGTAATGAGTTTTATGCTGCGATGCTCGACCAGCGTATGACCTATACCTGCGGTTATTGGAAAAATGCCAACACGCTTGATGCTGCTCAAGAGGCAAAATTAGACCTTATATGCCGTAAGCTACAGCTTGAGCCGGGCATGAGAGTGCTGGATATAGGTTGTGGGTGGGGAAGCTTTATGGCCTATGCCGCTGAGCACTATGGCGTGGAATGTGTCGGTCTAACGATCTCAAAAGAGCAAGCAGAATTTGGTAAACGGCTAATGAATAAAGGGCTGCCGGTTGTATTCCGCTTGCAGGATTATCGGGATGAAACCGAACTATTTGATCGTATTGTGAGTGTAGGTATGTTTGAACACGTTGGCCATAAAAACTACCGTGAGTATATGGCTGTCGCTAACCGCTGTTTGAAAGACGAAGGGTTGTTTTTGCTGCATACCATTGGCAAAAATTTGAGCAATACGGTCACTGATCCTTGGATTGATAAGTATATTTTTCCTAATGGCGAACTGCCCACCCTAGGGCAAATCATGGATGCATCTGAAGGCCTGTTTGTAGTGGAGGATGTGCATAATTTTGGTGCTGACTACGATCGTACCTTAATGGCGTGGCATCAAAACTTTGAAACCCACTGGCTGGCGTTTAAAGCACAGTATGGGGAGCGCTTCTATCGTATGTGGCGTTACTACTTACTTAGTTGCGCGGGTGTGTTTCGAGCAAGAGAGATCCATTTGTGGCAGTTGGTGATGAGTAAACAAGGTGTACAAGGAGGGTACGCTCGAGTTAGCTAACAGCTCTTTCCGGCAGAATCTTGCTGGGTAACCAACGCAGGTAAGCGACCATACCAAATAGCTCTACCAGGGATTGAAACACAATCACCACGACCGCCGCCTGCCAGGCACTGGGCAGAGTAAGCGCAATAGGCAGCATCACAAATGAATTACGCGTGCCAAAGCTAAAGGCCAGGGTTCTGGCACTGGCGGTGGGTAGCGCAAACAGCTTGCCAAGCCCCTTGCCGAGCAGTGCTGCAAAGACTAAAAAGCCAATAAAAATAAATACTACCTGCGCCAGCACGTGGCTAAGTCCAACAATGGCGTTTACCTGTGATGCGGCAATAATAAACACTACCAAGGCCAGCAGTGGTATCGGAAGAAGCCCAAGGCTGTGCACGGTGTATTTAATCGCTCGATGGCGCTCGGCGGCGTATTCAGTGATCCAGGCTAGCAATAAGGGTACCAGGATAAGGCCTGTGAAAGCGTTTAGTAGCTCTGTTGAAAGTGTGAATTGAAACCACTCACTACCTAAAAATAGCCAGAGATATACGGGTAAAGCGATCATTTGTACCAGTAGAAGTAGCGGGGTGGCGGCAACCGCGCGGGGGGCGTCCCCTTTGCCTAAGTGAGTAAAGGTAATGAACCAGTCGGTACAGGGCATTAATAGCACCAGCAAAACGCCTGCCAGCACGGCAGGGGAGAGCGGTAGCCAAATAACGATAAGGGCTAAAAATGCCGGAATGGCAATAAAGTTACCCACCATTAACGCAACCAGAAAGCGCGTGTCTTTAAAGCCGCTGGCGATACGAAGCAAGGGGATTTGAGTAAACGTGGCGTAAAGTAGTACGCCTAATAGAGGCCATAATAGCTGCTCTAGCGGCTCAGCGACTTCAGGCACTCCAATACCTATTGCCAGCCCCATTGTAATAAACGCTAGATATAGCCAGGACTGATGTTTTTCGATTTGAGCGCGCATATAGACTAATCCTGTGACCGGGGCTGTTGAAAGAGTGCCAAACGCTCCCCTAGTTTGGCGGCACCCAACCACAGTGGCAGGCTAACCAATATATATAGCAGTGCCACCCAGACCAGTCCTTGCTGCATGAGGTACAAGCTTTCCAGGCTAAACAGTGAGAAAGTGGTAAAACCGCCACAAAAACCGGCAATTAGCAGTGGTTGAAAGCGTGCTAGTTGGCCTTGGGGGAAATGGGATACCGTTGCTGCAAGCCAGCCAATAAGCCACGAGCCAATAACATTAGCGATCAATGTACCCCAAGGGAAATAACTACCCAGTAAAGCTAATGAGCCAAGTGACATCAGGTAGCGCAGTGCGCTACCCACGCCGCTTCCTATACCAACAGCAAGGTAGATTTTCCAGCTCATAGATGGCCCCCCGCCATTAGCCAGCCAACGATAGCCATTCCAAGGCCAAGTAGCAGCGTAGCTGCAATATTAAATGCAGCGCGGAGGGCGTGGCCGTTTTGCCATAGAGCCAGAGTTTGTAAGCTAAACGAAGAAACGGTGGTATAGCCCCCCAGTAGCCCCACGGCGCCAAATAGCCAGAGTGGTTGATGGCTGGATATGCTGAGGTTGCCCAGCAGCCAGCCTGCCATCAATGCGCCGCTGGCATTGACTGTCAGGGTGCCCCAGGGGAAGCTTTTGCCCAGCAAATGAGCCATGCAATTGGAAATGGCGACTCGCCCCATGCCACCCAGCGCGCCGCCTAACGCTACCAGCAGAACGCTTGTCATACTGTGACCCATGCGTACCCTTGTGGAACTGTTAACCGCGCCATAGGCTGCCAAGTGTAGCATGGGGTGCCAGCGCCACCATGGGCGCTGGTTTGTGGAAGTGGGATTAGACTGCTGCTGAGGCTTTTTGGTATGACGCCGCTGCTTCAGTTGCGGAGCGCCCGGCAATATTAATCCCTGATAACAGTGCTTTTAGTGAAGCGCTAACGGTATCGCTATCTTCTGCCACCGCGCAGATGCGCTGCCCGTCGATATTCAGTTGCACAAAGGCAATGGCATTCGCTTCGCTGTTACCGCCCAGGGAGTGTTCGCTGTAATCAATAATGGCGACGTGGCTACCGGAGTGCTGTTTCCAGGCGTCAGTGAACGCCGACATAGCGCCATTACCCGTGCCTGAAAGCCTTAATGTTTCCGTACCTTGCCACAAAGTGACCTCAATACCCTCATGCTGACCTTTTGAAAGTTGATAGTCGGCCAGCGCCAGGGGGGCATCCTGGGTAAAGTGATCGAACATTACCTGGCGAATAATGTTGCTGGAGAGTTCGCTGTTACGTTGCTCACTCTCTTTTTGCACGTAGGGGGCCAGGGCCAGCATCATCCAGCGGGGCAGGTTGATGCCGAAATCACGCTCCAGCAAGAAGGCCATGCCACCTTTGCCTGATTGGCTGTTGACGCGAATAACCGCCTGATAGTCACGGCCAATATCGTGAGGGTCAATGGGCAGGTAAGCTACTTGCCAGGGCTCGTCGGGCTTTTGATGCTTCAGCGACTTGCGAATGGCATCCTGATGGCTGCCTGAGAATGCGGTGTACACCATTTCGCCTACCCATGGGTGGCGTGGATGCATGGCAATGCCTGTGCACTCATGCACAACCTGGATAATTTCATCCGGGTTGGAAAGATCCAGTTCCGGGTCTATGCCTTGGCTATAGAGGTTCATTGCCAGGGTGACAATATCCATATTACCTGTACGCTCGCCATTGCCCAGCAAGGTGCCTTCTACACGATCGGCTCCCGCCAGCAGTGCAAGCTCCGCTGAAGCGACGGCGCCACCACGGTCATTATGGGTATGTACGGAAATAATGACGCTGTCGCGGCGGCTAATATGCTGACAGAAATACTCAATTTGGTCGGCGTGATGATGTGGCCCTGCCACTTCCACGGTCGTGGGCAAGTTAAGAATGCATTTGTTGTCCGGAGTCGGTTGCCAGACATCCATCACTGCTTCGCAAATGGCCAGAGAGAAATCAATCTCGGTACTGGAAAAGCTTTCAGGCGAGTATTGGAAGCGCCAGTCCACATCCGGGTGGCGGGCGGCATAGGTTTTGACCCAGGTGGCCCCCTGTACTGCGATATCGGTAATTCCCTCCCGGTCCATCTCGAACACCCGTTCACGTTGAATGGTGGAGGTGGAGTTGTAGAGGTGGATAATGGCGCGCTTAACACCCAGCAGCGATTCAAAGGTTTTCTCAATCAGATGCTCACGGCATTGCACCAGTACGGCAATCGTCACGTCATCGGGGATTTGGTCTTCTTCAATCAGCCAGCGTACAAAGTCGTAGTCAGGCTGGCTGGCGGAGGGAAAACCTACCATCACCTCTTTGATGCCAACTTTGATGATCTGATGCCAGAAACGCTGCTTTTGTTCAACGCTCATCGGCTCCAGTAGCGCCTGGTTACCATCGCGCAGGTCTTCGCTTACCCAAATGGGAGCCCGCGTAAGGTCGCGGTCGGGCCATTGACGATTAAAAGCGGGAACGCGTGGAGCAGGGCGGTACTTGCGATGATCAAAAGCAGACATGATGAGCTTCCTGATGAAAAGTGGTTAAGGGCGGCCGCTTGTGACGTAAGCCGCATGTTATTCGGCCCAGGGTTCAGTACCGAAACGTGGCCTGCTTATGGCAGTGGTTACAGTGTACTGGAGTTAATGCGAAAGGTTATTGCGAATCTTTGCCTTTATGGTGAATAATTGGCAGTAAATTCCATTAAGTTATTTTTTGTTGGCAGGAGTTGCTGTTATGTCACTGGTCCCTCTGGAACTGGACAGATTTGACCGCCACATTCTGGATGTGCTGCAACAGGAGGGTCGCATCAGTAACCAGGAACTGGCCGAGCGTATTGGGCTGTCTCCCTCACCCTGTTTGCGTCGCGTACGTGCCCTGGAGGAGCATGGGCTGATCACCGGGTATCGGGCCGTGGTTGATGCACGCCGGTTGGGCTACCAGCTAATGGCCCTGCTACATATTTCCATGGATCAGCATACTCCTGAGCGCTTTGATAATTTCGAACGCCATATTCGTAACATACCTAATGTGATTGAGTGTCTGATTATTACTGGTCAGGCCGCTGACTTTCAGCTCAAAATATTAGTCAAAGACATGGACGATTACCAACACTTACTGCTGCATGTGATTAACCGTATTGAAGGGGTGACCGGTGCGCATACCAGTTTTGTATTGCGCCGGGTATTTGAGCATCGCCCTGTGCCAATGGACCGCTCTTAATTTCACTTAGCCTGGGCATTGAGCCAATAGCGGTTTACACTGCTTTTTTTTAATTAGTTAGGAGGTTGCTCTGTGACGATTCAGCGCCATGATACCAAAGCCCGCATGAGCCGTGCTGTTATTCACCAGGGGGTGGCCTATCTGTGTGGTCAGGTCGCCGGTCCTGAAGCCCGTAATGCCGGTATCAAGGAACAAACTGAAAGTATGCTGGCGAGGGTCGATACGCTGCTTAAAGAGATTGGCTCAAGCCGTGAGCAGCTGTTAAGCGCCACCATTTATCTAAAAAATGGCAGCGATTTTGCCGCGATGAATGAGGTATGGGATGCCTGGGTACCAGAAGGCTATGCACCAGCGCGCACCTGCGTATGCGCACCCATGCCTGCCGAGGAGCTTAAGGTTGAAATTACCGTTACCACAGCAGTGAGTAGCTAACGCCTTAGGCTCTGTCTGAAAACTGGCTGTGCTCGACCATACGGCGTTAAAAATCGGCTCGTGCGCGAGTCCGATCAAAGTACTCATTTACCAGTATGTAAACTCCGTCTTTTCGCCGATTTTTGCCTTGTCTGGCCTTCGCTCGCCGACTTTTCAGACAAAGCCTTGTGTCTCTCCGGGCTTGTTGATTAGCTACCAGCAGGCCCTGGCATCAGGGTGAGCATCCACAAAGCCTGAGGCGTCACAGCCTGGAACCTAGATTATGCCCCCTGATGCCCT
>NZ_JALPZO010000082.1 GCF_023507745.1 Vreelandella olivaria
GGGGCTGTTCCCCCACATGGCGCACTTCAATCGCCTGCCAGTCGCGATTAAGGCGGGCGGTGTCGTGGTCGGTGAGGGTGAAGCGTGTACCGGGGGCGAGTTCGGGCAGGTCGCTTTCTGCTTGAGCAGTCACCGCATCGCGGCGTAAGTGCTCCAGGCGAATACGGGTAAAGGGTTTACCCGAGGCGTCCTGTTTATAACGGCCAGGGTAGTCGTAGTGTTCGTAATCCAACCGTTGGCCGTGGGCATCCACCTCGCGGCCCTGGTGTTCGTGTAACTGGGCATAGCCAGGGTGTTTAAAGCTGTAGTCTTTGAGCGTGGCCGAGGAACTGGCCACACGGGCGGTGTGGCGGAGTGTGCGTAGATGGCGGTGGGGGGCGGTGCCACCGGCACGGCTGTGGTAGCTGCGCCCGCCCAGGTTGACCAATACCTGGGGATCATCGGCGAAGATTAGCCGGTGGGCGCCCCCGCTGCTCTGGTCGTCTGCTGCCTCGAAGTCATGGAAGTAGAACAGCCCCTCCTCGGCAGCCAGACGCTCGATAAAGGCAAGATCCGTCTCACGGTACTGCACACAGTACTCACGCTCGGCC
>NZ_JALPZO010000083.1 GCF_023507745.1 Vreelandella olivaria
ACGGTTTTGCTAATGCGTCGGCCTAAGGCGTCGTAGTGGTAAGTGGCTTCGCGGGTGTCACCCTGTTCGCGGGTCTGGGTGAGGTGGACCAGACGGTTGGCACCGTCGTAGCCGAGGGTCAGGCGCTCGCCGTTGGTGTGCTGCCGCTCGATCAGGTTACCGGCACCGTCATAACGGTAGTGGAGGTCATCGAGCTGTGCCAGTTGGTTGGTGGTATTGGGCGCGGGGCTATCGGCTGGTGGTGCCGCTAACCGATTGCCTGCTGCGTCCACGGGGTAGCGGTGGGCATGCTCGCCGTGCTGGCTGCCGATCAGGCGGCCGGCGGCGTCGTAGGTGTAGGCGATGATCTCGGTAGCACTGCGTTGCTGCTGGGTGCGGAAGCTTATCCGTCCCAGGGCGTCGTACTGGTAGTGCTGTTGTCGGGGGGCGCTGTCCGTTCCGTGCAGGGTGAGGTGCGCCAGTTGCCCCAGGGCTGTGTAGCCGCGCTCCAGGAGGAGCGGTCGGGTTGGGGCGTGGGTGCCCAGGCGGAAACGGCGTTGGGTTTCCCGGTGCAGGGCATCGGGTTCCAGGGCGATCTCCAGGTCCAG
>NZ_JALPZO010000084.1 GCF_023507745.1 Vreelandella olivaria
CGCCAACAGCGGCACCACCACGTACACCGGCACCGAGCAAAGCGTGGATGGCTTCACCGTCGCGGGGCTGGTCAATGGTGAAGGCCAGGAGGTATTAGACGTTCAACTGAGTGGCGGCAGCGGCACCAATGCCGGTCACTATGCTCATACCGCCAGTGGCGATGCCCAGAACTATCTGCTGACCTTTATCGATGGTGAACTGACCATCGATAAAGCCACTGCTACCGTCACCGCCAACAGCGGCACCACCACGTACACCGGCATCGAGCAAGGCGTGGATGGCTTCACCGTCGCGGGGCTGGTCAACGGTGAAGATGCCTCGGTACTGGCAATCACCACCCATGGCGGACGCGGCACCGATGCGGGCCGCTATGCCCATACCGCCAGTGGCGATGCGCAAAACTACCTGCTGACCTTTATCGGTGGCGAACTGACCATTGATAAAGCCACTGCTATCGTCACCGCCAACAGCGGCACCACCACGTACACCGGCATCGAGCAAAGCGTGGATGGCTTCACCGTCGCGGGGCTGGTCAATGGTGAAGGCCAGGAGGTATTAGACGTTCAACTGAGTGGCGGCAGC
>NZ_JALPZO010000085.1 GCF_023507745.1 Vreelandella olivaria
TGCGAGCATGTTCGTCGATGGTATGCCGGTCGCACGGGTAGGCGATACATCCTCATGCGGGGCCACCATTACCACAGGAGCGGCCTGGTTCGAGGTGGAAGACGCCCCGGCAGCAATCAACGGCAGCACCACCTCCTGCGGTGGCTATGTGGCTGCGTCATCGAGCGCTGTCACAGGCTCGCCCACCTCAATCTCCCTGGGACCGGGCATCTCATTCCAGCGCATGTCGGCTGCCGACGTTGAGGCCGAGCTCAACGCCGAGATCGCCCGCAGCAATGCACAAACCGCCTCCTTTCAAGCAGCGGCGCAGGGTACGTCGGAAGATACCCAGCGGGACGAAGTCAATACCAGCAACGATATTGCCCCCGGCTTCATTATCGTGCGTAAACTCACACCCCGGGTGGAACTGAAGCGTGACATTCTCCCCGCACCCACCCCTGAGGTGGAAGCGATGTTCGAGCGTCTTAATGGCCACCTGGGCGAGGTAGTACTACCCGGCTCGATGGTGGTGCTCAGCGACCCCGATAACCTGCAATGCCGTCCCGAAGAAGACCAACTGATGCAGGAAGCCAGCAAGGT
>NZ_JALPZO010000086.1 GCF_023507745.1 Vreelandella olivaria
AGTTTTGCGCATCGCCGCTGGCGGTGTGGTCGTAGTTGCCTGCATGGGTGCCGCGTCCGCCACTCAGTTGAACGTCTAATACCTCCTGGCCTTCACCGTTGACTAAACCCGCGACGGTGAAGCCATCCACGCTTTGCTCGGTGCCGGTGTACGTGGTGGTGCCGCTGTTGGCGGTGACAGTCGCGCTGGCTTTATCAATGGTTAGCTCGCCATCCACGAAGGTGAGCAGATAGTTTTGCGCATCGCCGCTGGCGGTATGGGCATAGCGGCCCGCATCGGTGCCGCGTCCGCCGTGGGTGGTGATTGCCAGTACCGAGGCATCTTCACCATTGACCAGCCCCGCGACGGTGAAACCGTCAATGTTCTGCTCTGTACCGGTGTAGGTGGTGGTGCCGCTGTTGGCGGTGACGGTAGCAGTGGCTTTATCGATGGTCAGTTCGCCATCGATAAAGGTCAGCAGGTAGTTTTGCGCATCGCCGCTGGCGGTGTGGTCGTAGTTGCCTGCATGGGTGCCGCGTCCGCCACTCAGTTGAACGTCTAATACCTCCTGGCCTTCACCGTTGACTAAACCCGCGA
>NZ_JALPZO010000087.1 GCF_023507745.1 Vreelandella olivaria
CTGTAAAGCTAACGTGTATTTGCCCAATCGGCGAAAAACTGTCCTATCGCGGGCAACGAGAAACGGACAATGGCAAGATCCGGGTACACTTTGAAGGGCGTTTGCTGCAATGTCGGCACTGCCCAAAAAAATATCGTTGCATGCAGAACCCTGGCTCTGCTGACCATCGCAACGGCGCAGGGCGCCAAGTGTCTTTTATAATCGAGAACAAACGCTTACCCAATTACACGGACTGGATGAGGCACCGGGTTGATAGCCCCAAGGGCAAAGAAATTTACAGCCATCGTATGTCAGTTGTGGAACCCGTCTTTGGCAACCTTGGCACGACGAAAAGACTGAACCGCTTCAGTCTTCGGGGCAAGAAGAAAGTACAGGGCCAGTGGCAGCTTTACTGCTTGGTGCACAATATTGAGAAGTTAGCGAATTATGGCCATTTGGCCGCGTCCTGAAGGGCTTAGAGTGGGATAAGTTGCTTTCTAAGAGCCAAAGGCCGTCTTCAACAAGCTTTAGCTGGGCGCTCAAGTGGCTAAATGCCGATATTAAGATGACTCAGCCAGATGACTGGCTGAGTAA
>NZ_JALPZO010000088.1 GCF_023507745.1 Vreelandella olivaria
GTAACAACTTCTTCAGGACGGCTGATTTACGCTCTGCAGAATAACGTGGCACAAGGACTCCATGTCGCTCCCTCTGGATTAGATTTAGGCGATATCGCCAACCGGACAACTAGGCTGACAGAGGGGGGACTGGCGGGATTCTGGTTTTTTTGGAATAGTGTCTCTATCGGAGAGTGGGTATATAATCTCTTTGGAGGGGAGCTGCGTGGGTATGGTTCTGATCAACAGCGCTGGCATAGAGTTTGGGCTATAGGGTTTATCGGAGCCTACGCTTTTGGCACAGTTCAAGGACTTATCATTATGTGGCACTATAGAAAAAATCCTAAAGCAATCAAAATGCTAGAAGAGCGTATCAAACAGAAAGAGCAACGAAAACAAGATAAGCAATGATATGGCTTTTGGCAGTCATCCTATTTCTCGACTCTCCGCAGGCAGGACATCACCGCTCGCGCAGCCGGAGGTTAATGCGCAAAGCGTGCGCCAGGTCATCGGCGCCATGGCCGAAGCCAATCCCGATCTCGCTTGGCTGCAAGCGATGGAGGCGCGTGGCGATATCAACTGGCGGCAGGTGGGAGCCATCCACGACAGTTGGAGCTATTCGCAATCCCCTCGGGCCGGGCGCCGCGCTCGCGGTCAGCATCGTCTCGGCCGCCTGGGCCGGCCCCGCCGCCGCCGGTCTGGTCAATAATGCCATGGGTGCCGCTATCGTGCAGACGTTGCCTCAGGTCTACTTGCAGGTACGCGAAGGCGACCTCACCGTCGGCGGTACCCTGATCGCCGGCATTGTTGCCGGGGCCAGCGAGGCCCCGTTCATGAACGTCACTACCTGCAACGCCTTATAGCTATGCTGGGAGGTGGTGAGTAGGCGTTGTTACTTGTTAGTTACATCGTCCCAGCGCGATTGCCAGTGGCGTTATTGAGATCACTTCCGCTGATAGGCTTGATATGGATGTGCATGAAATAATATCTCCCATTCTTGACTGGATAAGCTCCGAGCATGGTTCTGGAAGGCATCGTAGCTATGGGATGGATGTACGTTGTCGCTGCCGTTGTGGCCTTCATCTGGAGCTATCAAGGCGAGAGATTATGCTGCCAAGAGAAGGAAGGTAAAGGAGAGGGCCGATGCCTCGCTTGTCCACGAGTCGCTGTCTGCCTCCATGGTGATCCAGGGCGGTAGTGGGACTGCCAAATATATGGCGAAACTGGAGCGGGAGGGTGGTCAAATTTGGCTTACCCTCATGCGAACGCTTGATGGCCTGGAACAAGAAGCGACGAGGGAAAGCTTCGCCTCCGTCGATGAAGTCGAGAAATACCTGGATGAAAATACTAATTTTCGCCTCCCGGACTTTAGATGAATCCCGCCGCATCCATCGTAGTGGATGAAATCGAAACACCATGCATGAGCATCTCCAATGGGGGCTCGATACCGGAGCGGTGTCCCAGGAAGATGGGGTCGTGAACACAGGAGATATCGAATCTTCATGCTGGCTGTATACGGCAATTCTTGACTCTGTCGGTAGATGGGAAAGCATTTGTGGACATTGGCAGATATTTTAGGGAAGGGCAATGATGAGTGACGGTGAGCGCAGGCCTGCCTAGCTGAATTGGCGAAACAAGTATCGCGGGTTAGTTGTTGTAGTGATTGCTTTTTTATCTCTTTTTAAATGCTATAACAGGTTTGGGGGGAGAGTGGGAGTATTTTATGAATCGCTGCTTGAGCACTATTTTTTGGATATGATATAGCTGCTTATCTCTATGATAAGTATATGAATTTTGGTGGAGAAGGAGCCGACATGCAAGATGGAAATACAGCAAGGAGTATAGCTTTCGTCTTTGCTGTTGCGGGATATTTGGCTATGTTCCTTTTTAATGGCTATCCAGGGCGGCAGAATTAAACAGTTTTGGCGGCAATTTCAGAAAGAGGTATTTACCCTAAGGTAATACCCGGCATTCGAGCTGAATCAGCCCAAACACCGGGTTCATTAAAAGTGTTTCTTGCGCGGTTGTGGCCATTAACCTTAGGTTAGTGGCCACTTGGTATGAAGGCCGCGCAAGCTACCTGTACGACTCTCGTCGCACTACATCATGCCGCCCATACCACCCATTCCGCCCATACCACCCATGTCGGGGGCAGCTTCTTTCTCTTCCGGGTCGTCAGCGATCATGCACTCAGTGGTGATCATCAGGCCGGCAACGGAACCAGCAGACTGCAGGGCAGTGCGGGTTACTTTTGCCGGGTCCAGAACGCCCATTTCGAACAGGTCGCCATATTCACTGGTTTGCGCATTGTAACCGAAGTTACCTTCGCCATCTTTCACGCGGTTGATAACTACGGCAGCTTCTTCGCCAGCGTTGGTAACGATCTGACGCAGTGGTGACTGCATAGCACGCAGCGCCATGTTGATACCGTGGTTCTGGTCTTCGTTATCGCCGGTCAGGCCCTGAACTTTGGCCATAACACGTACCAGTGCGGTGCCGCCACCAGGTACAACACCTTCTTCTACCGCAGCGCGGGTTGAGTGCAGAGCATCTTCAACGCGGGCTTTCTTCTCTTTCATTTCCACTTCGGTGGCGGCGCCAACGCGGATAACCGCAACACCGCCTGCCAGCTTGGCAACGCGCTCTTGCAGCTTCTCTTTGTCGTAATCAGAAGAGGTGTCTTCGATTTGCGCACGGATCTGGTTAACGCGAGCTTCGATATCGCCTTCTGCACCTGCGCCATCAATGATGGTGGTGTTCTCTTTAGACATGGTCATGCGCTTGGCAGTACCCAGGTGATCCAGGTTTGCTTGCTCAAGCGTCAGGCCTACTTCTTCAGAGATAACGGTGCCGTTGGTCAGGATAGCGATATCCTGCAGCATGGCTTTACGACGGTCGCCGAAGCCGGGTGCTTTAGCCGCCGCTACTTTCACGATACCGCGCATGTTGTTGACGACCAGCGTTGCCAGAGCTTCGCCTTCGATATCTTCAGCGATAATGGCCAGCGGCTTGCCTTGTTTGGCAACCGCTTCCAGCACTGGGAGCAGTTCCCGAATGTTGGAGATTTTTTTGTCGACGAGCAGGATGTAGGGATCTTCCAGCTCAACGGCCATGGTGTCCTGGTTGGTGACAAAGTAGGGCGAGAGGTAGCCGCGATCAAACTGCATGCCTTCCACTACTTCCAGTTCGTCTTCAAAACCGCGACCTTCATCAACGGTAATAACGCCTTCCTTGCCTACTTTTTCCATCGCTTCAGCGATAATCTCACCGATGCGCTTGTCGCCATTGGCAGAAATGGTACCTACCTGGGCGATAGACTTGGTGTCGGTGCAGGGTACGGACATTGCCCGGATTTCTTTGACTGCCTCTGTTACTGCCTGATCAATACCGCGCTTAAGATCCATCGGGTTCATGCCGGCAGTAACGCCCTTCAGGCCTTCGGCAACAATCGCCTGGGCCAAAACGGTAGCCGTCGTAGTACCGTCACCAGCTGCGTCAGAGGTTTTGGAAGCCACTTCCTTAACCATCTGGGCGCCCATGTTCTCGAACTTATCTTTCAGTTCAATCTCTTTGGCAACAGAAACACCATCTTTGGTCACGGTTGGTGCGCCAAAAGACTTGTCGAGAACCACGTTGCGGCCTTTCGGTCCCAGGGTGACTTTTACCGCATTGGCCAGAACGTCTACGCCGCGCGCCATACGCTTACGGGCATCATCGGAAAACTTAACTTGCTTAGCTGCCATGTTCGTTACTTCCTAAATTGAAATTAAAGGTGAAAGTAAGTAGTCGAGGCGGTGGTTAGCCTTCAACGACCGCCAGGATATCGGCTTCACTCATGATCAAAACTTCTTCGCCGTCGATTTTTTGCTTCTCAACGCCGTAGCCGTCTTTGAAAATCACGGTATCGCCTACTTTAACGTCCAGCGGGCGAACATCGCCGTTGTCGAGAATACGGCCGTTGCCAACCGCCAGGATTTCTCCGCGCGTGGGTTTTTCCTGGGCGTTACCCGGTAGCACGATGCCGCCAGCGGTTTTCTGCTCTTCTTCCACGCGACGGATGATGACGCGATCGTGCAAAGGACGGATATTCATGCTCACGTTCTCCTGAGTATCGTCAAAGCCCAATGGGGCATTAGCTTAAAGGTAACTCTCGTGGACTGCTCGCCCGCGAGAAGTGAAGGCAGGCTGCCTTCATGTTAATGGCGAGAGCCTGTGCTTTCGCCGAATCTGTGTTCTGCCACGAAAATGGGGGCTACCAAACGTCTTTCAAGGGTGCGACAAGAAAAAATTTTCGTTTAACAACTTTCTTTGCCTCTGCATCCTTAGCGTTGCCTTGTGGACTCTTCCCGACTTATGAAATCACCTTCAATAGGGCCTTCCTGATGATGCGTCGAATGCTCATTGCGTTGGCTGTTTTGGTGATGGGACTCTGCCTCTTGATATTGGCGGTTACCTGCTGTTTTGAGCCCAAGCCAAGTCATTGCTTTCAATCCCAATTGACGGGCAGTAGGCAGCAGGCACGCGATACCCAGCGCATCCGACAGGAACCCCGGTGCGAGAAGAAGGGCGCCAGCAAAAATAAGAGCTGCGCCAGTGAAAAGTTCACTGGAAGGTATCTCGCCCATTTGTATGCGCTTGCGCGCGCTGGCAAATGTGGACATGCCTTCCTTTTGAATGAGGTAAAGGCCAGCGAAACCGGTGCCTAAAACAATGAGTAGTGTCATCAATAGGCCGATTTGGCTGCCGATTGAAAAAAGCAGCACAAAATCAAGTAAGGTGAACAGTGATATAAAAAGAAGAATGGGCATGGTGGGCTCCGTAATAGCCTTAATCGCTGAATATGGTGACAGAAATGCGGAAAACAAGCAGCTGATGCCCCCAGCGCTGTAGTGGGCCAGTTTCCAATACTCGCTTTTTAGCGCATACTTTTCTATGCTGCAATGCACAATGTTGTTGGTTGTCAGGTGCTGCAAACGATGATGAGTTTTGCGCGTTAACCTGCTAATGCGGTGCCTGAAAAAAGCCATTGTAATGATGCCTGCCAAAGGAGATGAAGATGCGATTGAATGAAAAGGTTATCGCGATTACTGGAGGGGCGCGTGGTTTGGGGTTTGCCATGGCGCAACGATTAGGTAAGCAGGGAGCGCGTATTGCGCTACTTGATGTGAGTGCTGAGGCACTGGATGAAGCGGTATCGATACTGTCCTCCCAGGAGGTTCAGGCACAGGCGTTTGTTGTCAATGTTGCTGATGAGTCCTCTGTCCAAATGGCGTTTGCTGATATTGCATCGCGTATGGGGCCGGTGTGTGGCTGTGTCAATAATGCCGGCATTACCGATGATGCACTGTTGATTAAAGCCAAAGATGGCCGTGTGGAAAAACGGATGTCGCTGGCATCATGGCAGAAAGTATTGGATGTGAATTTAACGGGTGTCTTCTTGTGTGGACGTGAAGCTGCTACGCAAATGGTTGAGTCAGGGCAGAAAGGCGTTATCGTTAATATTTCCAGTATTTCCCGAGCGGGAAATATGGGGCAAAGCAACTATGCGGCAGCTAAAGCAGGGATACATGCACTAACGGTAACCTGGGGTAAAGAGCTTGCACGCTACGGTATTCGTACGGGCACTGTTGCACCAGGGTTTATCGCCACGGATATGACGGCCTCTATGCGCCCCGATATGCTGGAAAGAATTGCAGCCAGTGTGCCACTTAAGCAGTTGGGTGAGCCTGATGACATTGCTCAAAGTGTTGCATTTATTTTTGAGAATGACTATTTCACTGCACGCATCATTGAATGCGATGGTGGGCTGCGGTTATAAGGTAGACTCATGCATGCATTGGCAGTGATGGCTGCCAATGCGTTTTGCACCCTAACTATGTTATCGCGGCTCTTAAAAGTGGAAATAGTCGCGGTTGATTTCCCGTTGGAAGTACATTTCCACCCGAAGTGTCATTGCCCAGCGAGGGTCATAGCTCACCTCGCGCTGGAAATGTAGTTCAGGGATAACGTCGGCGAATAAAATACCTTTGTGTATATCGCGGCGGTAACGCGTTTGCAGATAGTAATTGGTCATGCGCGGATTGGATGCGCTCTCACCAATGGCGATGGCTGAATAGCGCAAAGCGCTCCGTCTATTGAGGCGCTGATTGAACTCGGCAATTTCACTGTATTCAAGGGTGTCTTCCTCCTCTCGCCATTGAACCGTTGTAATAAACCGTAAGTGACGACTTTCTGACAGTGGGCGGCCAATATCCCACTCGGTTCTGGCGGAGTAGCCCTCATTATTAAACCAGGAAAGCCGATTGAAGGATTCTAACTGCCAGGGGCCGTCACCAATATCCCATAAGCGTTCGCTGGTAAAACGCACATAAGGATCAAGGGGGAGCCGTAAGCGTACCCCTGCTCCAATGCGGTTGCTCCAGTTTTCACGTTTGTCACGGCGTTCCAGCCAGTCCAGGCCAAAGGTCGACGAGCGACGGTCACGTTGATCATTGTAGAGTCGTCCTGAACCCTGGTCGGCCAGGGTACCTTGAGACTCTTCCGGGTCACTTTCAATGACCAATCGAAGGCGCTCCTCGGTGGTTGGCAGGTCGATCCGGTAGCGTAGGCTAATGTCGTCTCCGGTTCCGTCTCCTTCCATCCAGTCAATTTCCTGACCAAGGCGAAGGTAAGACTCATTATTGACGATAGCCGACTGGTCGCCACCAAAAAAGGAGTCGATATTACGCGATGTGTTGTCTACCCAGTTGCCAACGCGAGCACGAAAAGGTTCTACCTGCTCTTCTGCCCACTCGGGCAGATCGCTGTCCTCGTCCTCTGCATGGGCCTGTAACGCCAGGGTGGTGAGTGTGCCTAGGCAGAAGAGGGTGAAAATTCTTTTCATGTCAGCATCTCTGGGCAAAATTTTTTTAATGTTATGGAGTAAGGCTAATGCGCTTTATGACTTTCGATCGCTTGTGCCCATTTCTAAAGCGTGTTTTCGTTCATAACGGCCAGGCGCTCTTTGGGTATATTCGTATAGGGTTTATTATCGATTAGGCGCTGGCGCATAGAGTCGTTATAAAGTCATGGTTGTAAAATATCCAAGCAAACAGGTGTATGTGGCTGCAATGACTAAATGGCCTGCGTGATTGAAGCCTCTCTCAGTGGAAAGCGGTAAAATCCAGCGCCAAATTAGCTCAAAAGAGGATCATAGTCAGTAACTTAGAAAAATTAAGGGGGAGCAATAACAAAAAAATCCGGCTAGCCGTTGGCTACCGAATTACTATAAGGCGCTAAGTTAAAGCTTAAATAAATTGGTGCGGATGGGGAGACTCGAACTCCCACACCTTACGGCACTAGAACCTAAATCTAGCGTGTCTACCAATTCCACCACATCCGCAGAAGACGAGGCGAATTCTAACAACTTCCTTGTTAATGTCAATGCATGGGTTATGTATTTATAGATTAGCAGGTATAGGGGGCGTGCATGCATTTAATGCATTGGATGGGTAAAGCGAGCCACTGGTTCCGCAGGGGGCTGCCCGGCTATTGCGCCTTTTGTCTCGCAGCAGACCAATCGGACAGGGGATGGTGCAATGAGTGTTATCAAATGCTGCCTTGGAACACTGAGGGGTGCTTGCAGTGTAAGGAACCACTAAAAGACCGTCGTTTGCCTTACATTCAACGTATATGTGGCCACTGTTTAACCAATCCTCCTGCCTTTAAAGCGACAACGGCGGAACTGCTGTATCAGGACCCTATCATCGAGCTGATCCACGACTTTAAGTTTAATTTCTCTCCGCGGGCTGGCACGCTGTTGGTTGAGCTCATGCTGGCGAATGCTCCTATAGCCCTGGGGGATGTGTTGTTGCCAGTCCCCATGTTCAGGTCCCGGGCCCGTGCGCGAGGTTTCAATCAGGCGCATTGGTTGGCGAATCAATTGGGTCAGCGGTTGAACTTGCCTGTTATTAATGCCGTGTGCACAAGACGACTGCCGTCCCAGCGCTCCTTGAATCGCCGCCAACGTGAGGAGAATCTATTGGGAGCTTTTCAGGTACAAGGCCCATTGCCTGACCATGTGACGATTGTTGATGACGTAGTGACTACCGGGGCGACAGGGCAGGCGTTGGCAGTGGCTGCATTAAGCGCGGGTGCCAAACAGATTGGTATTTGGGCAGTGGCACGCACACCATTGGATAAGAGTTGTTAGAATGTTGCTTTCATACCAAGGAGCGGCATATGCCACATCCCTTTAGCGCACTGTCACCGGATATGGTGATGTCTGCAGTTGAGTCTGTTGGAGTCTGGCCCGCGGGCGAGCCGTTTGCGCTTAATAGCTACGAAAATCGTGTCTTGATGTTTCGTGATGATGAGGGTGGGCGCTGGGTAGTGAAGTTTTATCGTCCAGCCCGCTGGACAAACGAAGCTATCCAGGAGGAGCATGATTTTTTACAGGAACTAAAAGACGCTCAGGTGCCCGTTGTTGCCCCTTGGCGAAACGATGTAAACAGTTCGTTGCATACTTTTCAGCAATTCCGTTTTGCACTTTTTCCGCAGTACGCTGGGCAGGCACCGGAGCTTGATAACCCCTCGCATCTTTTTGCTTTGGGTGAGGTATTAGGGTGTCTGCATAGTGTTTCATGCAAAAAAGCATTTCAATATCGCGCTCGGTTAAGTTTTGAGGGTGGTATTGCTGATGCAGAAGAGCGGGTTTTATCCAGCCGTTGGCTCAACAAGCATCAGCAGCGTGCGTACCGGCAGGTGGTGCAAAAAATTGTTCGCCAGCCAAGTGGTCATGCCATTGACCAGACAACAATGATCCGGACGCACGGGGATTGCCACTTGGGTAATGTGTTGGGCCGAGATGAGTCTTTTACGCTGGTGGATTTTGACGATTGTATTATGGCACCCGCGATCCAGGACATTTGGATGCTGTTACCCGTGAACGATCCTACCAGCTGGCGGGTACAGCTAAGCGAGATTATTGAGGGGTATGAGGAAGCGCATCCCTTTCCTCACGAACAGGTAGCGCTCATTGAGCCGCTCAGGGCCTATCGCCTGGTTAGGCATACTGCATGGCTGGTGTCGCGGTGGAACGATCCCGCTTTCCCCAGAGCATTTCCTTGGCTGGCAGAAAGCGGTTATTGGGATCAGCATATTCGCCAACTGGAGCAGCAATGCTTGCAGCTGGAAAAGCCGATCTGGCTGGCATAAGCCCTTATTCGTGCTTGTAAACAAGGGCTATGCTCACCGGGGGATGCGTCACTTTAGTCGGTAGAGGTTGATGGGGTGGTGCCTTCACTGGGTTCCGGTCGTTCGGCAGGAATGGGGTTGGCTACCCCTTCGCCATTAGCCTGACGGCGCATAGCGTTAATTTCTGCAGAGGGATTATCTTGAGCAGTAATGCTGATGCTCTCATCCAGTGTTAATACAAAGGCATCACCTGGGGCGAGGGTGCAGGTGCCACCAGAACACGGTAACCCATACTGGCTATCTTCCGCATAGGCGCTGGCTTTGAATGAGCCAGAAAAAATAGTGCTTTCAGCATCATGGGTTTCGATGCATGTGGCGTCCTGAGTCGTAATGCGGATGCGTTCGTTGCTAACCTGGGCATTTGCCACAAGAACACAATATTCTGGTAACTCATGAGTGGCGCTCTCCGTCTGAATGGGGTGTAACAACATATTGTTCAGACGAGGTTGGGCTTCGATAAAATGATGTTCTTCCACGACCTCGACGCCCACGCTGGCACCACTGGGCAGGGTTAGGGTTGAGTCAGCGGCATAAAGAGGGGTTGCCAGCGCAGAGCCGATCAGGGCGGTTAACCAAAAAGGCGTTGATTTGAATGACATAGGGTACTCTCGAAATTGACGCTGCGGTTAAAGCAGAAATTATCAGCCTATAATAGCACAGCTCAAATAGGGGCGAATGGGGGAGCGCGGCACTCTGCCACAGTGCGGTCAGGTGCGTTAAAATGTGTCGCTATACTGTTCCAGTTGTGCAGAAATTATTTGGATTATCTTTTTTTGTACATGGTTGGTATGCAGATGCATGATGCGATTTGTAATCATCTGTCTGTAAATATGAGTTTGTACGCATCTTGGTTCGCTGGCGCGAAACGAATGCTTTAAAGCGGGTACGCACCATTTGGATGAGGCTTAATATGACCGATGATATCGCCCAGCACTATCGCCAAATTATTACCGCGTTAGGAGAAAACCCTGATCGCGAAGGACTGCGTGATACGCCTCAGCGTGCCGCAACAGCCATGCAGTTTTTGAATGCAGGGTATCAACAGTCACTGGAAGAGATTATTAACGGTGCGGTGTTTGAATCTCAGACTGATGAAATGGTGTTGGTCAAGGATATTGAACTCTACTCAATGTGTGAGCATCACTTATTACCGTTTATTGGCAAATGCCATATCGCTTATCTGCCCAGTGGTAGAGTATTAGGGCTTTCCAAGTTCGCACGAATAGTGGATATGTACGCCAGGCGTATGCAAATTCAGGAAAACCTGACCCGTGAAATTGCTGAGGCAGTACAGCAGGTGACCGAGGCAAGAGGAGTGGCGGTGGTAATTGAGGCGCGTCATTTGTGCATGATGATGCGGGGGGTGGAAAAACAAAACTCCAGCATGACGTCATCCGTGATGCTGGGTAGCTTCCGTTCCAACCAAGCCACCCGGCAAGAGTTTTTAACATTGATTCATTGAAGCGGTTTTTGAGTTGTTAGTAGCGGCTTTCATGGCAAACACATTGGTCAAATGTTCTCTTTCGTCTTAGCATGAATGGGCTAATGAGCCCGCGAGGCCATATTTGGTCAGGAGTCTGTCATGGAAGCGCTGAAAGAAACACAGCTGTATTGCCCATTTGCCTATATTGATGGCAGCTGGGTTGCCGCCGACAGCGGTGAACAAATCAACGTCCTGAACCCTGCAACGGGTGAGCCGATTGGTGATATCCCGCGATTGGGCAAGGCTGAAACAGAGCGAGCGATTGATGCTGCGGATGCCGCGTTACCGGCCTGGAGGGCGCTAACTGCCCAGGAGCGTTCGGATCTGCTGCTCAAGTGGCATGACCTGATGCTTGAGCACCAGCATGATTTAGCATTGCTGATGACCTATGAACAGGGAAAACCGGTTAAAGAGGCTGAGGGTGAAATCGCTTATGCGGCAAGTTTTCTGCGTTGGTTTGCAGAGGAGGCCCGGCGTATTTATGGTGAGACGATTCCCGCTGCCAAAGCCAACCAGCGTATTGTGGTCACAAAGCAACCGGTAGGTGTGGTGGGGGCGATCACTCCCTGGAATTTTCCGGCCGCCATGATAACCCGTAAGGTCGGCGCTGCTTTGGCAGCAGGCTGTACTATTGTAGTGAAGCCTGCCAGCCAAACGCCGTTTTCTGCTACCGCGCTGGCCCTGCTGGCGGAGCGGGCGGGTATTCCCCGCGGTGTTTTCAATGTTGTTCCCGGTAGCGCGTCTGAAATAGCCAAGGCGCTTACGCAATCTCCCAAAGTGCGCAAAATTACCTTTACGGGGTCAACCGAAGTTGGTCGTAAGCTCATGTCCCAAGCGGCCGAGCATGTTCAAAAAATATCGCTGGAACTGGGCGGAAATGCGCCATTTATCGTTTTTGAAGATGCAGATTTGGATGCTGCGGTAGAAGGTGCAATGGCGGCTAAGTTCCGTAATGCGGGGCAGACCTGCGTATGCACCAACCGGTTCCTGGTGCACTCCAGTGTGATTAATGCTTTTTGTGAAAAACTGGCGGTTGCCATGAACAGCGAACTGCATGTTGGTGATGGAACTAAGCCTGATATCAATATTGGACCGCTGATTGACGAAAATGCCGTCAAAAAAGTCAGTGAGCATGTCCAGGATGCGGTCGATAATGGGGCTGAACTGTTATTGGGTGGTCACCCGCATCCTCTTGGCGGTAACTTCTTCACGCCGACATTGATCAGCTTCGCAACTGATAAAATGAAAGTTGCCCATGAGGAGACTTTCGGCCCTTTGGCTGCGGTGTTCCCATTCGATGATGAGGAAACAGCCATCGAAATGGCCAATGACACCGAATACGGCCTGGCCTCCTATTTTTACTCACGTGATCTGGCACGTGTATGGCGGGTTGCTGAAGCGCTGGAATATGGGATGGTGGGGATTAATACAGGGTTGATTTCCAATGCCTCGGCGCCTTTTGGAGGGGTCAAGGCGTCTGGTCTTGGCCGGGAGGGCGGTCATCAGGGCTTGGAAGAGTATCTGGAAACCAAGTATCTGTGTATCGATCTGGGCTAGCTAGACTCTGCTGATGTGTAAACAAGCCCCGCCGGTAAAAGCTAGGCGGGGGCTTGTTTGGCTCAAGAGGTTAGTGGCGGAAGTGGCGCATGCCGGTAAAGACCATGGCAATGCCTGCCTCGTTGGCAGCATCAATAACTTCCTGGTCGCGCATGGAGCCGCCGGGCTGAATGACGGCAGTAATTCCTGCGGTTGCAGCGGCATCAATGCCATCACGGAAGGGGAAGAAGGCATCGGAAGCCATTACAGAGCCGGGTACAGACAAGCCTTCGTCTGCGGCTTTGATACCGGCAATTTTGGCAGAATAGACGCGGCTCATCTGGCCTGCGCCTACGCCGATGGTTTGCCCATCCTTGGCGTAAACAATAGCATTGGATTTCACGAATTTCGCAACCCGCCAGGCAAACTCAAGGTCGCTGAGTTCTTGCTCGGACGGAGTGCGTTTGCTAACCACGGTCAGCTCTTCACGCTTGACCATGCCCTGGTCACGCTCTTGCACCAACAGCCCGCCATTGACGCGTTTAAAGTCGAAAGCAGGCTGTTCTTCGCCGGGCCAGCAGGCGCTGACATCCAATAGCCGCACATTCTGTTTTTCCGCCACAATGATGGCTGCTTCATTACTCACCCCGGGCGCAATAATGACCTCAACAAACTGACGATCAATAATTGCCCGCGCGGTATCGGCGTCCAGCGCTACGTTAAAGGCAATAATGCCGCCAAAAGCGCTGGTGGGGTCGGTGGCAAATGCCTTATCGTAGGCTTCCAGAGCGGTGGTGCCAACGGCTACACCGCATGGGTTGGCATGTTTAACAATGACGCAGGCCGTTTCATCGAACGCTTTTACGCATTCAAAAGCAGCATCGGTATCAGCCACATTGTTAAATGAGAGCGGTTTACCTTGTAACGTTGTCGCCGTGGCGACGCTTGGCTCACTCGCAAGTGGGTCCACATAGAATGCTGCTTGTTGGTGTGGGTTCTCCCCGTAGCGCATATCCTGCTTTTTATGTAGTTGCAGGTTGAAGGTGCGTGCAAAGGTGGTGTCGTTGCTATTTACCTTGCGGCCCAGATATTCGGCGATAGCGCCATCGTATCCTGCGGTGTGCTCAAAAGCCTTCACGGCAAGGTCGAAGCGTGTCGCGCGGCTTACCTGGCCTTCATTGGCAGACAGCTCATCCAACACCCGGTCATAGTCGTCTGCATTGACCACGATGGTGGTATAGGCATGGTTCTTGGCGCAGGCACGCACCATGGTTGGCCCGCCGATATCGATGTTCTCAATTGCATCTTCCAGTGTGCAGTCCGGCTTGGCTACCGTTGCCGCAAAGGGATAAAGATTGACCACGACCATATCAATCGGTGAAATATCATTCTCGGCCATCACAGCATCGTCTTGGCCACGGCGGGCTAGAATGCCGCCGTGAATCTTTGGATGAAGGGTTTTTACCCGTCCATCCATGATTTCGGGAAAGCCGGTGTGTTCAGAAACCTCTTTGACCGGAATATGGTTTTCTTGCAGCAACCGGAAGGTGCCGCCTGTGGAAAGCAGCTCCACGCCATGCTGACTTAGGCCATGGGCAAATTCAACAATACCGGTTTTATCAGATACGCTAAGAAGTGCGCGGCGGACGGGAGTTGCAGTGCTATCAGCCATGAGAGTGCTCGTGTGCAGGGTCGAGAATTAAAAACAGTAACGCCCCATGTTAGGGGGCGTCACCTTCAATGAGTCCGTACTGTTTCAGCTTCTTGCGCAGCGTGCCCCGGTTCAGGCCCAGTACATCGGCGGCGCGGGTTTGATTGCCAGCGGTGTGTTCCAGCACGCAGGCAAGCAGGGGCGCCTCCACTTCGGCCATCACCATGGCATACAGGTCAGATGCCTGGCTGCCATCGAGATGCTCGAAGTAACGGCGCATAGCGGTTTCAACCGCTTCTCTAAGGGGTTGAGGTGGTGCGCTGGTAACAGGGCCAGCCAGCGTTTCATTGAGGTGGGGAGAAAGTTCACTGGAAAGCAGATCGCGTTCGGTCATGCAGCATGGCTCCCTTTGGCTAGCAGACGCTCTGCAGCATCGAGCGTCATGGCATTGTTAATCCAATCAAACTGCAATTCGGGGGTACTAAGCGTATTAAATTGCTGTTTCAGTGTGCGGCACTGGCTGGTGGTAAAACGCTGATCATCGCTTAGATACCAACCGACGTGCTTACGCGCAATACGAACGCCCATGGTGACGCCATAAAAATCATGCAGCTCCTGTACATGCTCCGTCAGCACCAGCCGCCGTTCATCCAGGTTTGGAGCGGCAAGGGGAACGCCGTGCCTTAAATAGTGGGTAATTTCCTGGAATATCCACGGATTTCCCTGGGCTCCACGGCCCACCATGACGGCATCGGCCCCGGTGTAGTGCAGCACAAAATCCGCTTTTTCAGCGCTGGTAATATCACCATTGGCGATCACCGGGATAGACAGGTTTGATTTAATTTCAGCAATTGTGTCGTACTCCGCCCAACCAGTATAGCGCTGCTCCCGGTGACGTCCATGCACGGCTAATGCCTGAATGCCTGCCGACTCAGCCAATTTGGCAATGCGTAAGCCGTTATTGGACTCAGCGCACCAGCCCGTGCGGATTTTTAGTGTTACGGGTATATCGACAGCCTTGACCACGGCTTCCAGTATGTCGGCGACCAGTCCTTCATCACGCATTAAAGCGGAGCCAGCCGCCTTATTGCATACTTTTTTGGCGGGGCAGCCCATATTGATATCGATCACCTGTGCCCCCAACTCGGCATTTAACCGTGCAGCGTTCGCCAGCATGTCGGCATCTCCGCCAGCAATCTGTACCACGCGTGGAGAAGGCTCGCCCTGATGGTTCATGCGCAACTGGGACTTGCGGGTATGCCACAGTGATGGATCAGAGGTGACCATTTCACCCACTACCCAGCCAGCACCAAGCCTACGGCATAGCTGGCGGAAGGGGCGGTCTGTGACGCCTGCCATGGGAGCCAGGATCACCTGGTTAGGTAATTGATAAGGCCCAATTTTAAGGGGCTGGTTCATCAGTCTGGTCATGGCGCTGCGCTGTGGATATACATGCAATCAACGAGTAGGTATTTCAAGGGGGCGTATGATACGCCTACTCGGCGGTTGGGTGAAGGCTGTATGTCAGATTAAGACGGGCGCTTGCCCGATAATCGTACCCATCCTTCGCGGATGGCTGGCTCATCCATGGTGATGCCTTGAGCCTGGTAGGCCTCCTGCACATCATTGGCCTGGTTTGCCAAAATGCCTGATAGGGCAATACTCCCGCCCGGCGCTACATGGCTTGCGATCACTGGCGCTAGTTCAACAAGCGGGCCTGCGAGTATATTAGCGGTAACAATGGGGTAGGGGCCACCTACGAGTTGTTCCGGGTAGTAGAGAGACAGTTGTTGATCCGCAATATGGTTACGTTTGGCGTTATCGCGGCTTGCGAGAAGGGCCTGCGGATCAATGTCGGTTGCATCTGCGTGGCGAGCGCCCAGTTTCAGTGCTGCAATCGCCAGTATGCCGGAGCCGCAACCCACATCAAGCACCGTTTTGTCTTGCAGCTGGTTGGTGGTGGCCAGACTGTCCAACCACTCCAGGCACAGGGCAGTGGTGGGGTGAGTGCCGGTACCAAATGCCAGTCCAGGATCAAGAATCAGGTTAACAGCATCGGCTTCGGGCGGTTTATGCCAACTGGGCACGATCCATAATCTCTCCCCCATGCGTAGCGGAGTGAAGTCGTCCATCCACTCTCTTTCCCAATCCCGGTCTGCAAGCAGTTCATATTCAATGGCTGGGCAGGATTCACCAGGCATCTGTTCCGCCCAGGCCGCTTCAATACGGCCAAGCATCTCGTCTATGTTTTCCAGATCGTCGTATAAACCGGTTAGTACCGTATTCTGCCAGAGTGGTGTGGTGCCCCGTTCAGGCTCGAAAACAGGGTTGTCGTGGGCATCTTGCAAGCCGATTGCGGTAGCGCCTTCCTCAAGTAGCAACTCTTCGAGGAGATTGGCTTGTTCGGGGGTAACGTGAGCTTTAAGTTGAAGCCAGGGCATTCGTGCTCTCCACAGCGTGCGTATGACGGTCCATATATTTAGATGCAAATATATAAACAGTAACGGGGTGGCATAGCCACCCCGTTTGATATTGCCTGCATTACTCGGTTGTTAGCTGCCGAGCTTCTTCTCAAGGTAGTGAATATTGACTCCACCCTGACGGAAGTAGCTGTCGCGAACCAAGTCTTTTTGCAGGTCGATATTGGTTTTAATGCCTTCCACCAAAATCTCGTCCAACGCATTGCGCATCCGGGTAAGTGCGATATCGCGATTAGCGCCCCAGGTGATCAGTTTGCCAATCAACGAATCATAGTGGGGAGGAACGGTATAGCCCGTATATAGGTGCGAATCCATACGCACTCCAAGCCCTCCTGGGGCATGGAATAGGGTAACTTTGCCGGGCGATGGCATAAACGTGCGCGCGTCTTCAGCGTTAATACGACACTCAAAGGCGTGGCCGGTGAGTTTGACGTCTTCCTGCCGAATGGAAAGCGGCAGGCCTGAGGCTATGCGCAGTTGCTCCTTCACAATATCGATACCGGTAACCATTTCGGTAACCGGGTGCTCTACCTGAACGCGGGTGTTCATCTCAATAAAGAAGAATTGACCATCTTCGTACAGAAATTCAAAGGTGCCTGCACCGCGATAGTTGATCTCAATACACGCTTGGCGACATGCTTCCAGTACTTTGGCACGTGCTTCGGGGTCGATATCCGGCGCTGGCGCTTCTTCAAGTACTTTTTGGTGTCGGCGCTGTAGGGAGCAGTCACGATCGTATAGGTGGATAGCGTTGCCCCGGCCATCGGCGAGCACCTGGATTTCAACGTGGCGTGGTTTTTCAAGGAATTTTTCCATGTAAACCGTGCCATCACCAAAGGCCGAGTGCGCTTCGGTGCGGGTAACGTTAATTGCAGACAGTAAATGGCCTTCGGTATGCACGACACGCATGCCGCGACCACCGCCGCCAGCGGCAGCTTTAATAATGACGGGATAGCCTATGCGGCGTGCTGTTGCGAGGTTTGCTGCTTCATCGTCGCCAAGCGGACCGTCGGAGCCGGGAACAGTAGGCACTCCAGCTTCTTTCATGGCTTCGATAGCGCTGACTTTGTCGCCCATCAGGCGAATCGTTTCAGCACGAGGGCCGATAAACGTAAAGCCCGAGCGCTCAACCTGTTCTGCAAAATTAGCGTTTTCAGACAGAAAGCCATAGCCGGGATGAATGGCGCTTGAGTCAGTGACTTCGGCGGCACTGATCAGGGCAGGAATGTTCAAATAAGACTGTGCTGATGCTGCGGGGCCAATACATACCGCTTCATCTGCCAGTCGAACGTGCATCAATTCACGGTCAGCTTTGGAGTGTACCGCTACCGTTTTAATCCCTAGCTCTTTACAGGCCCGTAGAATACGTAGGGCAATCTCGCCGCGGTTCGCGATAAGTACCTTGTCCAGCATGGGAGAGTCCACCCGTGTTGATATGAAAGATTAAGCGATGACGATCATTGGCTGATCGAATTCCACCGGCTCGCCATCTTCCACCAGGATGGCCTCAACCACACCATCGCGGTCGGCTTCGATTTGGTTCATCATTTTCATTGCCTCGACGATACATACGGTATCGCCTTGCTTAACGCTATCACCCACCTCCACAAAGGCTTTGGCACCAGGCGCAGGGCTACGGTAAAACGTTCCAACCATCGGGGAGTTAACCGCTTCACCACGATAGCTGGTGCTTTGAGATTCAGTATCCCCAGGAGTGGTCGTGGGTACAGGGGCTTGCTGGATGGGCTGCTGGCTGTACTGGGGCATTGGCTGGGGCTGCCAGGTGACACCGTTTGGATGGCGACTGATGCGAACTGACTCTTCACCTTCCTGGATTTCAATCTCGCTGATGTTGGACTCTTCGAGTAGTTCAATCAGTTTTTTAACTTTACGAATATCCATATGTATCGCCCCAAAGTGTGTGAAAGGTTAACGCGGTACGGGCAAGTATAAAGGAAGCCATGCCCATGCTGCGGCGCTTAAAATGCGCAGTAAACCCTATGTAAAAATGAAGAGAACGCTGCACGTTAATGAACGTTACCCTATGCTCAGCTCTAAAAGATGAGTGTTTTAGCTAATATGGGAGCGGAGTTTGCCGAAAAAGTACGAGCATGTCCAGCGCAGGACAAGATATGCTCATTCAATGGCAATTAAACAACTGTTTGACGATGATCGCGACACAACCGTTAAAAACGCCCATGATATGGTTGAACAGGTATCTTTACGATTACCCTTGTTGCCAGCGTGTGAACGAATCAAGGTGCTCAGCCAATGCTTCTGCTGTTATTTCGCCCTGAATGCGTGCATCGCGTACTTCGACTCCTTCAGCAAAGAATAATAAGCTAGGTGGACCAAAGAGATTGAAATGATTCAGTAGCTCACGACTCTGTGCATCCGTATTGGTTACATCGACTGCTATTAATTGGAAATCGTTCAATGCACCGATCACTCTGGGGTCAGGGTAGACCTCACGTTCCATGATTTTGCAGGAGATACACCAGTCGGCAGTAAAGTGAACAAAGGCTGGCCGCTGATTATTCTCGGCTTGCGAAATTGCCACTTCCAAATCCTCAAGGGTGGAAACTTCCTGGAAAGCGAGCGCCTGGGCCGAGGTGGAGTTAGCTGTGTTGCCCGATACCGAAAGGGGGCGCAGGGGATTACTGCCTCCCTGAGCGGCACCAATGACGAGTGTAATACCCCAAACAAGCAGCACAATGCCCAGTGTTTGCCGTGCCTTTGGCCAGCCCTGGGGTTGATTGGTATTAAGAGCCCCAAGTACCAGAGCACTGGCGATGGCGAGCGCAGCCCAGAGCAGCAGCGCGGCGGGCGGGGTAATCAGGCGTTCCACCATCCAAATCGCTACACCCAGCAGTAATAAGCCAAATACAATCTTGACACCATTCATCCAGGCGCCGGTACGCGGCAGTAATGTGGTGCCGAAAGTACCTACAAGCAATAGCGGCAGCCCCATGCCTAACCCCAGCGCGAACAGCACCGCACCCCCCATTACGGCATCGCCGGTGGAGGAGATAAAGACCAGCGCACCGGCAAGAGGGGCGGTTACACAAGGTGATACAACGAGAACGGAGAGTGCACCTGCCAGTGCAAGCCCGGCAGGGCCGCTGCGCTGAGCCCGTGCCTGCCAGGCGTTAACACGGTTGGCGATGCGTGGGGAAACGCGTAAATCAAAGGCGCCAAACATTGCCAGGGCAAATAGCGTAAACAGGGTAGCAAAGGTAATGAGCACAGGGGCCGACTGAAGATGAGCCTGGAGGTTAAGTCCTGCACCAAACAGTCCCATCAATACACCTACCAGCGCATAAGTGGACGCCATACCGAGTACATAGCTGGCAGAAAGCACAAAGGCGCGTGGCTTGGTAGGGTTTTGCCCAATCACAATGGACGACAAGATAGGAATCATTGGCAGCACACAGGGGGTAAAAGTAAGCCCTATGCCGGCAAGAAAAAATAGTCCTAACGCGAGAGGCAAACTGACATCGTTGATCAGAGCGCTAAAGCGGCTGTCCTCACTTTGAGGAGCACTAAAACCGGTGTTGACAGTGGAATTGGTACTAGCCTCGTTTAGAGAAGGTGCTGTCTCGTTAGCGGTGCTTGATGATTCACTCTCCCAGTTGGCGAATGCGCTGGGAGGAGAGGTTTCTGCTGCTTCTAGAGATAGACGCTCAGGTGGATAGCAAAGGCCTGCATCCGCACATCCCTGGAAAGTGAATTCGATGGCAATGGGGCCGCTGTAGGGGGCTGCCATGGGCACTTCGAATACGAGGGTGTCCCGAAAAATGTAAACATCACCCATGAACTCATCATTGGTGAAGGTGCCTTGAGGGATCACCGGCTCCTCAAGCGCAACATTGCTGTCTTCACTGCGTACACCAAGTTGATGACGATACAGATAATATTCATCAGCGATGTCAATGCCGATATATAAGGTTTCTCCATCGTGCCAGGCGCTGGGCTGGAAAGCCTCGAGAACAGGTAAAAAATCGCTCTGGTTGCTGGAGGATGAAAACCACTGGGCCTGCGCCAATAGTGGCAACCAGCAAAGTAAACCTAACAGGCTAAGACGTTTAATGGACAACACAATGTATCCTTACGCAGTCGTGTCGGGGTATTTACGAGAAAGCATATCGTACCTCCCAACGCCAGCGTAGCCGCTGTGGTGACATGACGCGGCATTCACACTGAGTTAATTACCGAAAAAGCAAAAAGGCCGCCCACCAGGGCAGCCTCAGGCATTCAGGGCGTAATAATGGTGCCACTTGGTGAATCAGCTTAGGCCTTTTTATAGGCTGCAGCAGACTTCTCAATTGCTTTACGTGCCGCTTCAACCCCTTCCCATGACTCTACCTTAACCCATTTGCCTTTTTCGAGATCTTTATAGTTCTCGAAAAAGTGTGCAATTTGCTGACGGAGCAGTTCAGGAAGGTCGGTGACTTCATGAATGTCGTCATATAGCGTGCTCAGCTTGGGGTGTGGCACGCATACCAGCTTGGCATCTTCCCCCGCTTCATCGGTCATGTTCAGAATGCCTACGGGACGCGCACGAATAATGCTGCCTGGTGCTACAGGGTGGGGAGTGACCACCAGGGCATCCAGGGGGTCGCCATCGTCTGCCAGGGTGTGGGGGATGAAACCATAGTTGGCCGGATAGAACATGGGGGTGGCCATGAAACGGTCAACGAGTAGGGCGCCCATATCTTTATCAATTTCATATTTAATCGGCGCATGGTTAGCAGGAATCTCGATCGCCACATAAATGTCGTTGGGCAGATCCTTTCCAGCGGGGATATTATCGAAGTTCATCGTTGGTTCCTTGGCTTATGTAGTGCAGTGGCTAAGCGTTGATGCATTGCATTAATGGCGAAGAATTATACGAAGATGGCTAATGGATTACCAATGCGACATAGGTGTGTGCAACAGACACATACCATTATGGGCTGAACCCGGCCACAAATAAGACCATCTGGTTGCCAATAGCGACGTTAGGTGGGCATCGTTTCATCCCACCAGCGTGTATCATAGGCCCAGTATGGTTTCCATGCCGAGTTGTAGGCCCAGGAGGATGAGTTGGCGCACGCCCAGTTGCTAATCAGTTATGGACAAGCCTTTGTCGCCCCGGACAGGCGTCAGCACCGCAGTTCCATGTCGGTGCGGCTGCCTGAAGCACCGCTCTTGAAAGTAAAGGGGGGCTGCGCGGTCATCAGTGATTCGATCTCGCGTAATACCATGGCAAAACAGGCCGGGGATTTGAGTGTGCGGGGTTTTTTGGCGGACTATTACTCCACGCCGGACCATTGGGATATAAAAACGTCTGCCACGCGGGTGCTGCGCGCATTAAACAGTTGGTGTTATAGCCAAAGCCAGCACGTAAAGGAGGGCAGTTTCGTCTCCTCTATGTCAGTGATGGTACTCCGGGGTCGGGAAGCACACCTGTTTCATATGGGAGATACGCTGGTATTTCGCTTGCGCGGAGCGGAGTTTGAGCAGTTAACCCGCGATCATGTGACGGATGTGGGTGGCTATCGCTATCCTTCGCGGGCACTGGGGATGGATGGCAGTGTGGATATTGACTACACCCACTTAACCCTTAAGCAGGGAGATCTGTTTGTATTCACCACACAAGGCGTCCGCGGTACGCTAATGCCCTCGGACTACGTACGTCTGATCCGGCAGGATGCCAGTGATTTGGATGCAGCCTGCGAGCGGCTTGCCAGTGAGGCGAAGCAACGTGCCCAGGAAAGGGGGTATGGTGGGGATCAATTCTGCTTCCAGTTGCTGCGTATCGATGAATTGCCTGAAGAGGCCGAAGACCATCCCGGGTTAATATACGGTGACCTGCCGATACCGCCTGAGTTGTCCTCCGGGGATCGGCTGGATGGTCTTGAGATACAAGCTGTGCTGTCACGCAATGCTCAGTCCAGAGTATATCGCGTACGGGACGTTTATTCCGACCGTGAGATGGTATTGAAAGCACCCAGCCCGGAACTTTCGTTGCGGAATGCTTATCTGGAGCACTTTTTACTGCAACAGTGGGTGGTGGAGCGGGTGAACTCACCCTTCGTGGTGAAGGTGATGGAACCGTCTCGCCCACGCCGCTACCTGTATTACCTGATGCAGCATGTGGAGGGCGAAACATTACGCCAGTGGGCTGAGCGACACCCTCAGGCAAGTCTGGTGCAACGGTTGGATATTGCTAACCAGCTTGGCAAGGCGGTGCAGGCACTCCATCACCGAGACATTATTCATCAGCAAATCACCCCCGATAATGTTTTAATCGACCCCCACGGAAAAGTGGTGTTGGCCGATTTTAGTGCCTGCCATATGCGTGAGGTCGATGGTCATCGCAGCTCAGGTGAATTGCTTCGTCAGATTGGTTTTAACGAGCATACTGCGCCGGAATATGCGCTGGGTGATAGTGTGGGGAGGCGCAGTGATCAATACTCCCTGGCCTCAACGGTGTATTGGTTGCTCACCGGTGCTTCGCCTTACACCTTGACACCTAACCGCTTGCGCAGTCATACGGATCTTGAGGAGTTGTCTTACCGAAGTGCCCGGACAACCAATCCAGAGATAACCCATGAACTGGATGATGCACTGCGCCGGGCGTTGGATCCGCAACGGGCGCTACGGTTCAGGCGATTGTCGGAATTTCTGCATGCGTTAAGAGTGCCGCTGGGCAGGTTGCCCGTGCGGGAGGAGGCGCGCCAGGAACCCCGCCGCTTTTGGCAAGGTGTCGCGGGCATCCTGCTGTTGCTTCTGGTGCTTTCCTGGCTAATTCGCTAACTAATCCCAGGCATAAATACCTCAGGGTATATCAGCAAGGGCGATGAATGGTGATTCATCGCCCTTGTTTCAGATAGAGCATATCGTTGCTTAGAGAGTGAACTTAGGCAGCTTTTGCTCTACTTTGGCTAATTTAAGTTTGGCTACTTTGGGTAAGCCGTTTTCAAAGGGAGGGAAGTCCTCACCTTGAATCAGCGGCGACAGGTAATCGCGGCAGGCCTGGGTGATATCAAAGCCGCTTTCGCTGATAAAATCGCGTGGCATGAATTTCTCTTGATTGGCAATTTGGGCCAGCGGTGCAGAAATGACGTCCCACTGATATGGCGTCTGGGAGATTCGACGAATCGCAGGCATCATGGAGTTTTTGCCTGCCAACGCCAATGTAACCGCCTCGCGCCCCACCGCGTAGGCTTGCTCGACATCGGTTTTGGATGCCAGGTGGCGTGCGGCACGTTGAAGGTAGTCTGCAACCGCCCAGTGATATTTATACCCCAGATCCTGCTTGATCATACCGGCAAGCGTTGGGGCAACCCCGCCTAACTGGCGATGACCAAACGCATCGGTATTGCCCGCGTCAGCCAGGAAGGTGCCATCTTCATAGCGAGCACCTTCTGATACCACGATAACGCAATAGCCATACTTCTTGACGCTCTCTTCCACCCGGGCCATGACCGCTTTGCGGTTAAAGGCCACTTCAGGGAAGATAATCAGGTGGGGGGGCTCGCCTTCACCATCTCCTGCCAGGCCACCGGCTGCGGCAATCCAGCCTGCGTGGCGGCCCATAACTTCCAGCACAAACACCTTTGTGGAGGTGGCACACATGGACGCGATATCCAGTGAGGCCTCACGGGTTGAGGTGGCGATATATTTGGCTACGCTGCCAAAGCCTGGGCTGTTATCGGTAATAGGAAGATCGTTGTCTACCGTCTTGGGTACATGGATGGCGGTCAACGGGTAGCCAAGCTTCTCGGATAACTGCGAGACTTTCAGGCAGGTGTCTGCACTGTCGCCACCTCCGTTGTAGAAGAAGTAACGGATATCATGGGCTTTGAAAACCTCGATCAAACGCTCGTACTGAGCGCGGTGGGTATCGATCTCTTTCAGTTTATAACGGCATGAACCGAAGGCGCCACCTGGGGTGTGGCGTAACGCAGCAATCGCGTCATCGCTCTCCTGGGTCACATCGATGAGATCTTCTGTCAGGGCACCAATAATGCCGTTATGGCCGGCGTACACCTTGCCAATCTGATCGGGAGCCTGCCGACAAGCTTCGATAACACCACAGGCACTGGCATTGATGACGGCGGTAACGCCACCGGATTGGGCGTAGAAGGCATTATGCTGAGCCATGGAAACGTCTCATCTCCTAAAAACGGGTGGGCGAAACAACTGCATGCAGTGCTTCATGACATAATCATTTTAAGGCTAAGCCAGGGACAACAACTGCTGCTTGCCCTGGGAAAACCGTGACGAACGCCGCGAAGTTTAGCGTAAAGCGGCTAAGACTGCATTACGCAGGCTTATTCACCGCCATCCAGTTCCTGCTCCTGCTGGGCAAGCCGCCACCCGCCGAGATCCTTGTAGCGGTTGACCATGGTGCAGAACAGATCGGCTGTGCGCTCGGTATCGTAGCGGGCTGAATGAGCGGCTTTGTTGTCAAATTCAATACCTGCTGCACGACAGGCGCGGGCGAGCACCGTTTGACCATAGACAAAGCCGGCAAGGGTAGCTGTATCAAAACTGGAGAACGGATGAAAAGGGTTACGCTTAATACCACAACGATTGGCGGCGGCATTTAAAAAGCCATGATCGAAGGCGGCATTATGCCCCACCAGAATAGCCCGTGAGCATCCATGGGCTTTAATCGACTTGCGGATAGGACGAAAAATCTCCCCCAACGCCTCAGACTCTGTCAGTGCAACCTGACGACGTAGCGGATCATCCAGATTGATACCGGTAAAATCCAGGGCAGACTGTTCAATATTGGCGCCGTCAAAGGGCTGGATATGGTAAGCGTAGGTGGCATCGGGTAGTAAATTACCGTCTGGGTCCATCGTAAGCGTGACGGCTGCAATCTCAAGTACGGCATCGTTTTGGGCATTAAACCCACCCGTTTCCAAATCAATGACAACCGGCAGATAACTGCGAAAACGCTGGGCCATCAATTCGCGGGCAATTGCCTCGCTCATGCAGCTCTCCTTAGTAAAGCGAGTAATCGGTCAGGGTAAGCGGTAAGCCACCGCAATCAATGGAGTGATTCTAGCAGCTTTAGTACCCAGGCGTCGTTGACGGTATTCGCTGAGCATTGAGAGCGCTATACTCATGGTTTGTGTTAAGACGTAGCGTTCCAACATGCTGCGTATTCCGGTGAATTGCTTTTCATACACAAGGAGCAAAGAATGTCCGATGTCAAAAAGGTTGTGCTGGCGTATTCAGGCGGCCTGGACACATCCGTAATCGTTAAGTGGTTGCAAGAAACCTACAACTGCGAGGTAGTGACCTTTACAGCCGACATCGGTCAGGGTGAAGAAGTCGAGCCCGCGCGCGCTAAAGCACAGGCTTTAGGCGTAAAAGAGATCTACATCGAGGATCTGCGAGAAGAGTTTGTACGTGACTACGTTTTCCCCATGTTCCGTGCCAACACCATCTATGAAGGCGAATATCTGCTGGGTACTTCCATTGCGCGCCCACTGATTGCCAAACGCCTTATTGAAATTGCCAATGAAACCGGTGCAGATGCTATTTCACATGGTGCGACAGGTAAAGGAAACGATCAGGTGCGTTTTGAGCTGGGTGGTTACGCATTGAAACCCGGCGTGAAAGTGATTGCCCCCTGGCGCGAGTGGGACCTGACTTCTCGTGAGAAGCTAATGGCCTACTGTGAAGAGCACAAAATCCCCGTCGATTTTTCCAACAAAAAGAAAAAATCGCCCTATTCAATGGATGCCAACCTGCTGCATATCTCCTATGAGGGTGGCATTTTGGAAGACCCATGGGCGGAAGCAGAAGAAGATATGTGGCGCTGGAGCGTATCCCCGGAAGCCGCGCCAGAGCAGCCCACCTATGTAGAACTCACCTTTGAGAAAGGTGACATCGTGGCCATCGACGGTGAAGCACTCAAGCCCCACGAAGTGCTGGAAACACTCAATAAGCTGGGTGGCGATAACGGTATTGGCCGGTTGGACATTGTAGAAAACCGCTATGTGGGTATGAAGTCACGTGGCTGCTACGAAACACCAGGGGGCACAATTATGTTGCGTGCCCACCGTGCTATTGAGTCGTTGACGCTGGATCGCGAAGAAGCACACCTGAAAGATCAACTGATGCCCAAATACGCAGAAGTGATCTACAACGGTTACTGGTGGAGTCCTGAGCGCCGTATGCTGCAAGCGGCAATTGACGAGACCCAGAAAAACGTTGCGGGGGTCGTGCGCATGAAGCTTTATAAAGGTAACGCAACGGTCGTGGGCCGCAAGTCTGAGCAGTCGCTGTTCGATGAGTCCATCGCTACTTTTGAAGACGATGCAGGCGCCTACAACCAAAAAGATGCAGAAGGCTTTATTAAGTTGAATGCATTGCGTTTACGCATTGCTGCAGGTAAAGGCCGTCAACAAAGTTAAGTGTGTGTAAAGCGGCCAGCGATATAAGCTGGCCGCTTTTATTAACGGAGTCACTATGTTTAAAAAGCTACTTTCAGGGCTGTTAGGGGGCGGTAACAAGCGCCCTGACGAGGGCGGTGCCAAGGCAGCTGACCCGGTTGCCTACAAAGAGTATGTGATTATTTCACAGCCTGATAACCAAAGTGGTCAGTACCGGGTTAGCGGCTGGATTCGCAAGCAGGACAACCAGGGAGTTACTCTCGAGCATCGTTTTGAACGCTCTGATATGTTGCCTGGGCGTGAAGCCTGTGATGCCATGATGGTAACCAAAGCCCAGCGCTATATTGATGAGTTGGGGGATACCATGTTTGAACCGGACCCACGACGTGAAAGCCAGGTTCAGTAGCGTCCAACAAAGTCAACGTTAAGTAAGGAGCGGCGAATGCGTGTGGTACATCAAGCCTCGCCCTGGCGCTCCCTGATCAATCCAAACGGCCAACTGGATACTTCCGCCCTAGTGGGGCCGTTGCAAGATCTTTTCGCTAAAGTCTCTGCGCCGCAATTGTCTTTAACTGATGCCTATAGGTGGCAATTGCCGCTGGTTGAGGCGCTGGTGCATTATGAACTGCCTGCCTGGCGGATTAGCCAGATTATCAGTGACCATAATGCCTGGCTTTACCGCCAGTCGATAGCGCTATCGCTAAATGAGATGCGCGCGCAAGCATGGGGTGAACCGCCAGCCGACTACTGCGTGCTTATGCTTGGGTCTGCCGCACGTTATGAGAGCCTGCTTGGCCCCGACCAGGATAACGCACTGATTATTGGTGATTATCCCGATGCTCGCCATGTTGAAATCGACGGTTACTTCCAGGCGCTGGGTGAACGGTTTACACAGCGGTTGAATGAGGCGGGTATTCCTCTTTGTGGTGGGCATGTGATGGCGCGCTGGCCCATGTGGCGAAAGCGCATCAGTGAATGGCGTAGGCAGCTGGAGATCTGGAGTGCTGAACGCCAGGTAAAGCGCGTACAACAAACTAATATTCTGCTCGACTTTTCTCCCGTCGCTGGTAATACCGCCCTGGCAGCACAACTTAGTGAGGGAATTTCCTTAACACTGCCCCCGGCCTCCTTATTCATGAGTGAAATGGCAGTGTTACTCAATGAGTTGCCGGTTGCCCTAGACTGTTTTGGCCGACTTGCTTCCAGCCCACACCTACATGCTCCGCATAGCGATGCCATTAATCTTAAGCAGCAAGGGTTACTGCCTTTGATTAGTGCAGCGCGCTTGCTTTGTGTGCGGTATCGCCTTAAGGAAATAGGTACACGAGAGCGCCTAATGGCGCTCTACCATGCCGCCAATGCGCTAACAAAAGAGCAGTCAGATATGCTGGTGGCGGCCTTTGAGCGTCTTCAACAACGCCTGTTGGACCAGCAGCGTTTTAATAAAGCCCAGGGCGAGGCAGCCGATGGGTGGGTGGATATTCGCCGACTGCGCGAGGATGAACGCCTGTTATTAAAATTTGATCTCCAGCAGATAAAGCGGTTCGTTGCCATCGCCAAGGCGTAACGATCAGCGTTTAACTGAGATGGTTATCCACTAATGAGCGTGCTTTGGCAGCGGAATGGAGGATAAGATCAGCCGGGATATCCTGGGGTGAAAACTGTGCTTCAGCAGACTCCACATCGTTCAGCAGTTGGCCTAATGAGCCAGAGCGTTGTTTAATCGCAGCTTCAATAGGCTGGCCTAATTCTATCTCGTCAGCGACCAGCTCCTCACTGACGCCTAAGATTGCAGGCATTAGTGAAAACAGACCAACGATGAATCCTTCTTGTTCATCCAACTGGCGCAGTTTCGCCACTGCTTCGCACGCAAATGCACGCGTTAACCCTTTGGTCAGGTTTAGTTTACTCACTGGGCTATTGCCTGCCAGCATCACGATGGCGACCAGCGTGCGAAGCTCTCTTAACCCAAGAATTTGCAGGCAATCAATGAGTTTTGATATGGGGTGGCGTGAGCCTTTTTCCGCTGAGTTGGCTCGTTTAAAAATAGCGTGCAGCAGGTAGGGGTCGCG
This sequence comes from Vreelandella olivaria, assembly GCF_023507745.1. Classification (GTDB taxonomy): domain Bacteria; phylum Pseudomonadota; class Gammaproteobacteria; order Pseudomonadales; family Halomonadaceae; genus Vreelandella; species Vreelandella olivaria_A. Next base: position 28,836 of record NZ_JALPZO010000088.1, read on the forward strand.
TGCCACTAAAGAGCCAATATCGGCAAGCTTTACATTATCACTGTACAGCGTAGAGAGAAGTTGCATTTGATTTGCCCGAGAGGCAGAGCGGCGAGCTGAATGAGATGTCTGAGGTTGTGGGCGCTCATAAAAATATCCTTGAAAAAGAGTGAAACCTAATGCTTTGCAGTACTCAAACTCGTCTTGTGTTTCCACACGCTCAGCAAGGAGTATGAATCCATCATTTAACAGCGTTTTGATCAGTTCTTCAGGTACTTGCAGTGAAATATCGAATTTAACAATATCGCAAAACGGCAGAAAGGCCTGATTCTCACTATTGAGAACGAAATCATCCAGTGCGAGTTTATAACCCAGATTTTTAATAGCCTGAAGTGCCTTCAGAACGTCGTCCGTAGGGGGAGTATTTTCAAGAATTTCAATAACTACCTGTTTACTAGGCAGGTTGGTTAAGTCAGGGTTTGTTAGCCACGCTTCAGAAGCATTGATAAATAACTGACGTGATCCACAGAGCTTTTCAAGGCCTATTTCATATACTGCGACAGCACAGGCTCTTGCCGTGGCTTGTACATCATCAACAACATTAGCAACATGGGTGGATTGGTTGGCACGATAAAGAAGTTCATCGGCAACATGGCATAGCTGAGCATCAACAATTGGCTGGATTGCGATCGTATAACTGGTGTTTGTATCTACTTGAGAACAATGATTATTACTACTCATTTGCTAATCCAGAACAGATATCTTTAGGCTATTGCGGGAATCCCAGACAAAGAATAACTTAATTGATACAATTAACGCTACAACTTGACGTTCTGGAAATAGAGTGGTTATCGATATGGGAGTGGGAATAAAGAGGGAATGGAGTATTGACTGTCTGCGGCGGCTGGTAGTTCCAGGATTAAACAAGCCCCGCCTAAATGATGGGCATCATCCACCCAAAGCCGTCCGCCAAGGTGGGCAATAATGCCGCGACTAATCGGCAAACCCAAACCGCTGCCTTTTGGCCTTCCGCGTGGTATCTCACTTTCTCGCTGTATTTGATGAAACTTTTCAAATACCCGTTCACGTTCATCATGGCTAATGCCTGGGCCATTATCCTCAACACTTAGCCGGAAGTGGCGGCGATGCCGGTAGAGTGTCAAACGTACGCGTGGGTGCAGGCGGTCAGCAAATTTTCCCGCGTTATCGAGCAGGTTGATGATGACCTGCTCCAAACGGTCATGATCGCCAACCACCATGGCGGGATCCACCTCAATACTGACCTCTAAAGCGACCCCGTGCTCATCATGTAGCCGGGCAACGGCATCGATACTGTGTCTGGCAAGGGCTGCAAGATCAAGAGATACCGGATTGAGCGTCAAACGGCCACTTTCCAGGCGGGCAAGGTCAAGTATCTCTTCGATCAAGCGTGATAATCGCTGGCTTTCATACACAATCACGCCAAGGAAGTGCGTGCGTTTCTCATCAGGCAGTTGGTCACTATCGCGCAGAATTTCTGCAAAGGCGCGGATAGAGGTTAAGGGGGTACGTAGTTCATGGCTCACCATGGCGACAAACTCATCCTTTAACCGATCCAACTCACGTAGCCGTTCGTTGGCGCTACGCAACTCTTCGCCGATAAGTGCTAGCTCTTGGGACTTTTGCTTCAGGCGGCGGTTGTACTCAATGGTCTGTGAGGTCGTATCCAAAATACTTAGAATCGATTCTATGTCCAGCGCTTCCCCCCTGACGACGGAGTTGATGAGTACACGGGCCGAGGCACTGCCAAGCGACCCGGCGAGCGCCTGTTCTGCACGGGTAATCAGTTCTGGAGAGGCGGGTTCATCCGCCATAAAGGGGGGGGGATTGCCGTTATACTGAAACACCCGCTGTGTGGTGTGAACACCCAGGTAGCGGATAAGTAGTTCCTGCAGTGCCCCCTGGGTGGTTTGTCCACGCCATAGTGATGTGGTTAGTGTTGTAGTTTGTAAATTAGGGTGCATCGCTTCAGTGAAGAGTGCCGCCTGAGTTTGTTCGAGGGGCGTTGGCCGGGTAAACAGGGACACGCCGACGAGCAGGCCAACGTTTGCCAGCATGCTCCATAGTAGGGAGTGGGTGTAAATATCCCAATTCTCCAGCCCAAAGAGTGCATAGGGTGTCAGCCAGGTAATCCCCCAGGGGCCTTCGGTAAGCAGGGTGGTGCTCAACCATCCGGACTGGGCAAAGCCGGGCAGTAGCAGTGTATAGCTCCAAACCATGAATCCGGCGATTAAGCCAAGTGCGGCACCTTGGCGGGTGGCACCACGCCAGTAAAGACCAATTAATAGTGCAGGGGCAAATTGTGCTGCACCGGCAAAGGAGACCAGGCCGATAGTCACAAGGCTATAGGAGTCGCCAATTAACGCATGGTAGAGGTAGCCCAACAGAAGAATAAGCACAATCGCCACCCGCCGGATGCCGAGTAACCAGCCCGCAAGTTCTCCCTTGGTACTAAGGTGCAGGTGTTGCGAGCGCAACAACAGCGGCATGACCAACTGATTACTGACCATGGTGGACAGGGCAATCGTCTCAACGATGACCATTCCTGTTGCTGCTGAAAGGCCACCAATAAAAACCAGTAGTGGCAATCCTTCAAGTCCCGCCGAGAGCGGCAGTGTGAGTACAAAACTGTCTGGATCGCCCGCACTGGCGCCCATCAGTAAGCCTGCCAGCGCAATGGGGATCACGAAAAGGTTAATCAGCAGCATATAGAGAGGAAATAACCAGCTTGCCCGCGTTAAATGCTGCTCATCGACATTTTCGACCACCAAGACCTGGAATTGGCGAGGCAGGGTTAAAAAGGCCAGGAAGGCGAGGGCCAGCATACCGAACCAGCCCGTTGCGCCGCCTGGTGCGCTGTCCAGGCGCATACTGTTTACCAGGGCAGGCGTTGCAGCAACCTCGGCGAACAGGGCGGCGGGCCCTGCGAACATTACAAACACGACGAAAACCCCGACAGCAATAAATGCCACCAACTTCACCAGGGACTCCAGGGCAATGGCTGCCACCATGCCTTCATGGCGTTCGCTGGCATCCAGGTGACGGGTACCAAACAAAATAATAAAGACGGCCAGTACCAGTGCGACCCAAAGTGATTTATCCATCCAAAAGCGTTCATCAACCAGGGTGGCGTCAGCGGTGTAGGGGTAGTTGATTAATGTTGCATGGCTAACGGTAATGGCTTTTAGCTGGAGCGCGATATAGGGCGTGATGCTAATCAGCGCCATTAGTGCTACCAGGGCGCCAAGGCTGGTGCTCTTGCCATAACGCGCACTAATAAAATCGGCAATAGAGGTAATTCGTTGGCGTGCGGCAATGCGCACCATTTTGCGGATAACAAAGGGAGCCAATAGCATGGCCAGCGTCGGCCCCAGGTAGATAAGCAGAAAGCTGGGGCCATATTCAGCGGCACGCCCCACACTGCCGTAAAAGGTCCAGGCGGTACAGTACACCGCAATGGAAAGGGCATAGACGATCGGCGAACCAATCAAAGAGCGGCCTTGTTCGGCGCGTCGGTCCCCCCAGGCGGCAACAACAAACAGTAGTGCCAGATAGCCAAAGGCGATGCCCAGGATAATAGGGTCTGTGCGCATGGTTAACGCCCCGCGCGATGTTCCATTAACCAGGCTGTTAAACCGATCACTACCGCCCAGGCACCAAACAAGTATAAGGGTAGCCAGCCCACATTAGCGGAGGGAAGGCGGTCCACCACGATAATCAGGGGGGGGCAAAATAGCAGCAGTGTAATACCCACCAAGGCAATTAGGCGTTCCGGCTTACGTGATTTTTGGCCTGAAAATTTCATGAGGCGCTGGCATCCTGTCGATCAAACGCATTCGCTTGTAGTGCGAGTAACTGCTCTAGTGTATCGATGCCACGTGCTTCCAACCGAGGCAGAAGGGCGAGCCATAGTTCGGCGGTAACCCGGGCGTCTCCTAATGCAGTGTGGCGGGTACCTGGAGGGAATGCCAGTTCATAGCGCTGAGCCAGACTGTCCAGGTCGTGCCCATCCAGTGCTTCATCCAGCGCACGTGAAAGCAGCAGGGTATCGATGACAGGGATATCAAAGGTAACCCCCTTGTGGCTGATGGCGAACATATCAAAAGCGGCGTTATGGGCCAGCAGCACCGCATCACCAATATAGTCACGAAAACGGCCAAGCACGATATCCAACGGTGGCGCACCGGCTACATCGGCATCGGTTAGGCCATGAATAACCGTACTGGCCAGTGGAATGGGCCGTTTGGGGTCAACCTTTTGATCAAATACATCGCTTGCCAGCAGGCGTGCGTTAACTATCCGGCAGGCTCCAAGACTGATTACTGTATCCCCTCGGCGTAGCTCGAGCCCTGTGGTTTCTGTATCAAAGGCAACGACTTCAAGAGTGCGCAGAGAGCGGTTGGCCAACGCCTCATCCGGCGGAGGAAGACCGGCAATACCAAAGTCATGAAACTCCGGCCGGGGGGCGGCGTGCTCCCTTGGGGCCCCCACCCGCTCCATTGCCGGCAGTGGTAACCGCAGGCGTGAACGAGTGCCATCACTGTCAGCGAGACTCCAAATGTCGCTGGCATGCTGACGTAACACATCGGCGACGGTTGGGTGTAGTGGTAACGAACTTATCGACTGCTGCCGCCACCCGGCCAACTCATGTTCAGGAATTGCATTCCCTTGCCAAATGAGATCCAGGTAGACGCGCTTGTTGCCCAGGCATATCTCACCTTCAAAACCGCTATCGGGCAGGTAGGCACTTAAATGCTTAACCAAAGAGTCAAACAGCGCAATCAGTGCTGGAGCATCGCCTTTAAACCATGCCGGCATGCCGATGGGGGTGATTAGTCGGTGCTGGGGATCAAGACGCTCATCCAATGCTTGCCAAAAGTCATTGGACCACATTGGCGTTAACCGTTCGCCCTGATGTTGCAGGTCATCCAGTAGTTGACCAATTTTGGCAACGTTATCGCCCAGTGTTGTACCTTCTTCATGAATGACGCGTTCAAACCGTTGGCGCAGTAGGGACGTGTCAGCATCGTTTTGGTGGCGTAATTGAATCAGTGCATCAGCAGCGCTGGTCAGGCTTGCCGTGTGTTGACGAAGGGGTGTCAGCATGCTGGCTAATTCCGCCCGGACCCCCATTTCACTCGACCATGATGCTGTCGCGTCACTAAAGGTCAGCAGTGTTTCACCATCACTACCCGGTACACGGCGCAGTATGACTTTTAGCCAGCGGTTATCGCAGGGCGCGAGCAGCTCTCTGGGGGAGCCATCATGGGGCAGTTGACTTAGCGAGTGTTGCAGACTGGCAACCGGTAGTAGAGCCTCCAGCCGTTTGCCTAGCCCCAGCCCTGTGTTGCCTTCAAAAAAGTCTTCAGCCGCCTGGTTAAACAGCATTAGCCGCCGGTGATGATCGCAAAGCAGTAGCGGTGTTTCGAGCACCTGTAACAGTGTTTCCAGTTCCTGCCGGATGCGTGCTGCACTGCGTGCACCTTCTGCATGGGCAGTGGAGAGGCGGCTACGATCAGCCCGCCAACTTTCGCGCACACGGCGCAGGTCTGGTTCGAGCCCTTTCAGCCAGCCTTCGGGTGGGTACTCTTCACGGGCATCAGGGTTGGCCACTAAACGCGCAAGCTGAACCTGGAGGTGGCGCAACGGGGTAAACAGCATACGCTCAAGTATCAGTCCGACGAGAAAAATCGTGGCTCCGCCAGAAAAGCTGCCTAACCATAACGCCAAGCGAGTAGTGCCCGTGGGAGCAAGCTGTGTATCCAGCCATGTGGCGAAAATGGCGCCACCAAGTAGGCTGATACCGCTCAGAAGAAGCCATAAGCCAACCAGACGCTGGCGTTTTGGCAGCCCGCCTCGGGTCATGGCTGTTCCTTAATCAGCAGTGTTTTCACTTTCTCAACCAGGGACTGGGTCGAGAAGGGTTTGGTGATATAGTCGTCGGCGCCCAGCGCCATACCCTTTTCGCGCTCTACATCACGGCCATGGGCGGTAAGCATAATAATGGGTAAGTGTACTGTTACCTCTTCACTGCGTAGGCGCTCAAGTACATCAAAGCCACTGATGCCCGGTAGGCTGATATCCAGTAGTAGTAGGTCGGGGAGTGACTCACGGACATGGGCCAGTGCCTGCTCACCATCTTCCGCAGTTACTACCTCGAAACCAGCCTGCTCCATTAAAAACTCAAGCGATAGAACAATATTGGGTTCATCGTCGACTACAAGCACTTTGGCCATGCAGTTCTCCCTGTTCATGTTGTTGTTGGCTATTCAAGGAGTTTAGGCAGGCTAGGCTCCGCGGCCAAGACGACCTTCGACGTGTATAACCAGGATGGCTAAAGCGAAAGAGATGACCGGTAACAGCCCCAGGTAATACAGAGCATAAAAACAGCAAGAGCAAGGTGGACATATATTTCTCGCAACGAAGCGGTTGATTGCCCAGGTTAGCCTTTAGAGTGTTGTTGTTACTCTACAACTTTGGGTTTAATTCAAGCTAATAAGCAAGCTTCTTCATGGACTTGAATGCTTTGGCGTACCACTATGGATAAGTGGAATGGAGCTGGTTTCATACGTCAACAATAACGAATAATCACCGAAGGAGCTGCGCCCATGAGTGCTATTTTCCTGCTGGTGGTAGGTCTTGGGGCAATGGCGTTGGGGTATTTTGTATACTCTAAATTTATTGCGCAAAAGATTTACCAACTGGATCCTGACTTTAAAACCCCCGCCCATGAGTTTGAAGACGGGGTTGATTATGTACCTACTAACCGCTTTGTACTGTGGGGACACCACTTCACTTCAGTGGCAGGGGCTGCCCCCATTGTAGGGCCTGCCATTGCTGTTATCTGGGGATGGGCCCCGGCCTTTCTCTGGGTCGTGTTTGGCACCATCTTCTTTGCCGGGATACATGACTTTGGTGCCATATGGGCCAGTGTGCGTAATAAAGCAAAGTCGGTAGGGGCATTAACCGGCGATGTGGTTGGCACGCGCGCGCGCAGCATCTTTATGATTGTGATTTTCCTGGTATTACTGATGGTGAATGCAGTCTTTGCCGTGGTAATAGCGGGCTTGATGATGAACTTCCCAAGTGCCGTGGTTCCTGTATGGGGTGCCATTATTGTGGCGCTTATTATCGGGCAGATGATCTACCGGCGTATCCTTGGTCTCGCGCTTGTTTCAGTGATCGGTGTCATAGCACTGTATGTATTAATTGGCATCGGGCCTTCAGTACCACTGCAAATGCCAGCTGAGGTTGCTGGCATGTCGGGTAATGCAGTATGGATTATTCTGCTGTTTGGCTATGCTGCGATTGCATCGCTGCTGCCGGTATGGATGCTGCTTCAGCCTCGGGATTATATTAATGGCCTTCAGTTATTTATTGGATTGCTGATTCTGTATGGCGCACTGGTGCTGCTCAACCCAACCCTGGTGGCCCCTGCCTTTAACAGCGATGTTCCGGCGGGAACCCCCTCATTAATACCGCTGCTGTTCGTTACTATTGCATGTGGCGCTATCTCTGGCTTTCACGGATTGGTCTCATCCGGTACGACCTCCAAGCAGCTCAACAAAGAAACCGATGCCCGTTTTGTTGGCTACTTTGGTGCCGTTGGCGAAGGTATGTTGGCGCTGGCTGCCATTTTGGCGGCAACCGCTGGGTTTGCCACCCTGGGCGACTGGCAGGCCATGTATACCGCCTTTGGCCAGGGAGGCGTGAATGCCTTCGTTGAAGGTGGAGCCTTTATTATCCATAACGGGCTGGGCCTGCCTGAAGTCACGGCGGCAACACTGCTAACGGTTATGGCTGCCCTGTTTGCGGGTACCACCATGGATACCGGGCTTCGTCTGCAGCGCTACATCTTCCAGGAGTGGGGTGAGATCTATAACCAGCCATGGATGAAAAAGCCATCGATTGCCACCGGGTTAGCGGTGGGTACCTGTTTGCTATTGGCGTTTGGGGCTGGCGGGGCGGATGGGTCAGGGGGGTTAATTATCTGGCCCCTGTTTGGTACCACCAACCAGCTGTTGGCAGGCCTGACGCTACTGGTGATTACCGTCATGCTGGTGCGCATGAAACGCCCTGTGTGGTACACCCTGGCACCGTTATGCTTCCTGCTGGTTATGACCATCATGGCGCTGCTGATACAACTGCGTACTTTCTGGAACCAGGGCAATATGTTCCTGCTGGTACTGGATATCGTGGTGCTGGTGGCGGCGATTATGGTCGCCATGGAGTGTGCTGCTGCGCTGAAGCGCTCCCGTGCTGAGGCTGCCTTGCAAAATGACTAATTACATTCGGATGTACCCGTCAGGCGCCATAAAGGAGCAATGTGATGCACGATGACCCGACCCCTGGGTCATCGTCACGCCGCAATAAATTACGGGCTTGGCTGGAGCAGGCCCGTTTCTTTACCGAGGAGATGTATAGCGCTCGCTACCGGGGGGCTATTGCTCGGGCTCGACGTGATGAAGATGACCTGTTTATGTTGCTGGTTTTTGCCGAAATGATGGGGCTGCAAAATCCAGCCTCCTACTACACGTTGGAGCTACAGCCCCTGCTGCTGGAGCGTTTTCATGAATGGCATCAACGTATGGGCATGGAACACTCGCCTTTGGATCATTTCCGTTGCTGTTAACGGCTCATGTCAGCGCTGATCAATACCGGTAAGCTAGCCGGTCACTTTGGGGAATGCCATGCAAGCAGTACTTAATCGTCGCCTGCTGTGGGTGGGTGGTAAGGGAGGCGTGGGTAAAACCACCGTGGCCGCTTCCTTGGCTGTGCTCGCGGCGCGCCGCGGGAAACGGGTGTTAGTCGTCTCAACCGACCCTGCCCACAGTCTGGGGGATGTCTTTGACCGCTCATTGGGAGATGCACCCCGGCGCTTACAGCCGAATCTGGACGCCATGGAGATTGACCCTGATATTGAGGTAGAGGCCCATCTGGCCCGGGTGGTGGGGCAAATGCGCCGTTATGCAGCGCCAGACATGATGCAGGAACTCGAGCGCCAAATGCGTCTTACACGTCAGTCTCCCGGTACCCAGGAAGCCGCATTGCTTGAGCGTTTAGCCCGTTTAATGATTGATGACTCCGCGCCTTATGATGTGATCATTTTCGACACCGCTCCGACTGGGCACACCTTGCGGCTGTTAACGCTGCCAGAAGCGATGGCCGCATGGACCGATGGTTTGTTGGCACATAACCGAAAGTCAGCGGAGCTTGGCAAAGTATTGGATCACTTGACGCCCAAGCGAGGGCGTGATGTGGCAACGCCGTTTGATGACCCCACGGAAGACCCCCTCAGTGACCTGGATGAGCGGACCCGGGATGTCGCGAGAACACTGATTGAGCGGCGTCGGCTGTTTCATCAGGCGCGAAGGCGAATTGAGGACTCCAACACCTGTAGTTTTCTGTTTGTGATGACGCCAGAGCGTTTGCCTATTTTGGAAACCGAGCGTGCCGTACGCGCGCTGGAAGAGGTGAAAATACCTGTAGCGGGAACGCTTATCAATCGGGTGATTCCGCAAGAGGCGGATGGCGCATTCTTACAGGCGCGCCGTGAGCAGGAAGCCAGCTATCTTGCGCGTATCGACCAGCTGTTTGCTCGGTTGCCGCGCCCTACCTTGCCTTTGCTACCCACGGATGTTCAGGGCATGACGGTATTAGAGATGTTAGCGACAAAACTTGAGCAGCAGGGTTTCTGATGCGGGTATCGTTACTTTCTGCCTATCGTGTGCTACTGAGAGACGGACTCACCATTTCATACTCCATCGAGGGAATCCATTCGCCTGGTTGGCCAGTGCACTACCGCCGTGTGACGGCGCATTTTTTGCGCCAACTGCGGATGTTGCCTGGAAATAACCTGTTCTGCGAACTCTGAGAGAAAGCGAGATTTTAGCTCCGCACGGGCGCGATCCACACCGCTGTGCTGGTAGGGGGTTGAGGCGAGCAGCATAAAACCGTCGCTGGGGATGCGTCCGGCGCGCATATTGGCGTCAATAATCGTTGCGGCAGTACCTATGGGTTCTGCGAGATCGGGTCCATAGGGGCCGATCATCAGTGCTGTATTAGGCAGGTGAAGAAAATCGAAGCCGCGTCCTATGCAAATCACCCACTCCCGGTGCTCAATATCCAGCTCGCGTTCAACGCCCTGAAGCTCGCTTACATGGGCAAGGTTGCCTTCCAGCAGGGGCAGTAGGTCTTGCTGGATCTCCTCGGGCATGTCAGGGCAGAGACTGGCAAGCCTTGCTCCTAGCGCTTCCGGGGGCTGTCCCGGCCATTCCCGTATATCCAGTACATCGCCTTGTTGGCCGTGAAGGATCAGTGCATCGCTATCGGTTTCAAAGCCACATACCAACGGGTAAACCTGTTGATGATCAGTGCCAAACAGTTGACCGGCCTGCTCCGCAATGGCGTATGCATGAGCCTTGGCAGCCTCAGTGTCGCAATTAAAGCCCGCACAGCCCCGTGCCTGATGCCCGCTGGAAAAGTGATAGGTAATCAGCATCAGCGTAGCGCGGCCACTGTTGGCAGCATCCAGTACCGAGTCGGTCAGCAGCTCGCCCAGATATGGCCAACCCAAGTCGAAGATGCCACCTAAATTTCTGAACGGGGTAATAATACCCAGTGGTGTGCGGGTGGCATGGGGAATATGAATTCTGCCATCCATACACTTCATCACCACGATGGAGGTGGGATGTTGGGCCAGGTAGCGCTGTCTGGACAGCCATGCACTGGGGCTACAGAAATGGGCAGCGTGTTGTTTGGAGAGATCCAGTAGTGCATCAATGCGCTGCGCAATAGGCTGGTCATGGAGTAATTTTGCGGGAGTGGGCATGGGCATTCTACCTTTGTCAGCCTGAGTGTTTATCCAAGCTCAGTTTTATCTTTATAGTCGCATAAATCCTCGATAATACAGCTGCCACATCGTGGCTTACGGGCAATGCAGGTATAGCGCCCATGTAGGATCAGCCAGTGGTGGGCATCCTGTTTAAACGCTTTGGGCACATGGCGCAGCAGCTTCTGCTCGACTTCGATCACGTCTTTACCCTTGGCGATGCCGGTGCGGTTTGATACCCGGAAAATATGCGTATCCACTGCGATTGTCGGCTGGCCGAAGGCGGTATTAAGTATTACGTTGGCGGTTTTTCTTCCAACACCGGGTAGGGCTTCCAGCTCTTTGCGGCTTTGAGGCACTTCGCCCCCATGCTGATTGATCAGCAGGTGGCAGGTCTTCATCAGGTTTTCGGCCTTGGTGTTATACAGCCCGATGGTTTTGATATAGCTTTTCAGACCGTCGATACCCAGATCAATGATTGCCTGGGGGGTATTGGCAACAGGAAAGAGCTTGGCGGTGGCTTTATTCACCCCTACGTCAGTCGCCTGGGCTGACAGCAGTACGGCGGCGAGTAGCTCGAAAGGCGTACTCCAGTTGAGTTCGGTGGTGGGGTGTGGATTTTCCGCCTGTAGGCGAGCAAATATGTCATGACGCTTTTGGGCATTCATGGGTGGTCTCTTTACGTTATTTGATCGTACCGGTGACTCGTACCCGACGCTCTGCACGGGGAGTCGCCGCAACAGGGTGTGCTTTGCTGGCGTGGCGTTGGTCGATACTGTTTTTGAGGGCGATTAACAGCCCGGCGACAAAAAAGGCCCCTGGGGGTAGTATGAAAAACAGAAACTGGTAGTCATCAACAAGCGTGAGTTGCCAGTTAGCCGCAGTGGGTCCAAACAGAAGTGACATGCCACTGAATAGCGTGCCTTGGCCGAGCAATTCCCGGATAGCGCCAAGTAATATTAATACGGCGCCAAAGCCCAGCCCCATCATAACGCCATCTATCGCAGCTGGCAGTACCGGCTGACGTGAGGCAAATGCATCGGCGCGGCCTAAAATGGCGCAGTTAGTCACAATTAATGGAATAAAAATTCCCAATACCTGATGCAGCGGGTAAGCGAAGGCGGCCATTAACAGCTCAGCACAGGTAACAAACGCCGCAATGACCATAACAAACGCAGGTAGCCGCACAGCACTGGGTACCTGATGGCGTATTAGCGATATGGTGGTGCTGGCACAGGCCATCACGAGCAGTGTGGCCAGAGCGAGCCCCAGGGCGTTCACCACGCTGCTACTGACCGCCAGCAGAGGGCAAAGCCCGAGTAATTGCACCAGCGCGGGGTTGTTCGACCAGAGCCCTTCGCGGGTCAGTGTGTGCCATTGGCTCATTGGGCAGCCTCTTCAACGTTGAGAGGAAGTGGGCTGTCGGCGGCATATTCAAGCGCTTTATACACTGCCTGAATAACCGCGCGGGGCGTAATGGTTGCGCCAGTGAATGCATCGAACTGCCCCCCATCCTTACTGACAGCCCATCCACTGGATGGCAGGCTGGCTAAACTCAGCCCGTTAAAATCGGTGATCCAGTCGCTGCGCTGGCGCTCAATACCATCGCCAAGCCCTGGTGTTTCCTGGTGCTGGGTAACCCGAACGCCGGTAATGGTATGCTGCTGGTCAATCCCCACCAGTAATCTTATTTCACCGTTGTAACCTTGCCGTGTCACAACAGGTATTACCACCGTGCGCTCTCCCCCACGTTGTACCCACCAGCCGGTTTGTGTCTCCCGGTGCCCCAAGCGCTCTGGCGAGGGGAGTTCAAATGCGCCTTCCAGCACGTCCTCCACTGGCATATCGGCCAGGGTGGTTGGCAGCACTTCCTGTAACTGACGGTGCTGATACGCTAACTGATGTGTAGCGATGCGCTCAGCGGTAATGGCGCGGGTGATGGCAACGCTGCCTGCGGTGACCAGTGAAAACACTCCAAGTGTAAGGGCTCCGCGAAGCATCGCCTGACGGGGCGTCATTGTGGCCCTCCCTGCGTAGGTAGGCGAGCTGGTTTGGGTTGGCCACTGGGACGTGGCACCGTATAGATATCCAATAACGGCACACAAAGATTCATCAGCAGCACGGCAAAGGCAATGGCATCCGGATAACCGCCCAGGGAGCGAATGATCATCACCAGTACGCCAATGCCTGCGCCAAATATAAGCTTGCCACGGCGGCTGGTGGCTGCTGTTACCGGGTCAGTCGCGATAAAGAAAGCACCGAACAGGGTCGCGCCAGTCAGCAGATGAAAGAGCGGCGATGCAAAGTGACTTGGGTCGCTGGCATAAAAAAGCGCTGCAAGCAGGGTGATACTGCCAAGCATTGCGACCGGAATATGCCAGCTGATAATACGCTTGGCGATCAGCAGCAAGCCGCCAGCTAACCACGCCAACGCAATGTTTCGCCATGCACTCAGGGTGCCTTCGGGGAGCGGCTGACTGGCCCAGAACTCGCTGGCAAGCACGGCCTCTCCTTTATGTTTAAAGGCATCCAGCGGTGTGGCGCCGCTAAGGCCATCCAGAGCGGCGGTGGGCAATGAGCCGATAATTTGTGACCACAAGGTTTCAGTAACCAGCGGTTGAGGGGGAGACCACAGCGTCATATACGCAGGGAACGACACCAACAGCAGGGCATAGCCGACCATGGCGGGATTAAAAGGGTTATGACCCAAGCCGCCATATAACTGTTTGGCAACAATAATTGCCGCCAGGACACCGATGCCAATTAACCACCAAGGGCTGGCGGGGGGCAGAGATGCCCCAAGCAGAACGCCACTGAGCAGTGCACTAGAGTCTGTCAGTGCGGGCCGCAGCGGGCGGGAACGCAGTGTTAACACCAGGGCTTCTGCACCCAGTGCTATTAGTGCTGCCAGAAGCACATTGCTCACGACTCCCAGGCCAAAATAGTAGGTCATGGCCCCAAGGCCTGGCAGGGTGGCGATTATTACCCAGCGCATTAAATGGGCGGTAGAAGGGGCCGCGCCCAATGGCGAGGCGTGCATCATGCTCATGGGGCCTCCTTCTGGGGCACAGCGGCGCGTGCTTCTGCAAGCCTGGTATCCGCCGCCTTGAGGTTTTCCTGAGCGGTGGCGAGCTGGATTTCCAAATCATCATGGCGCTGGTTTGGGGCCTGCTCAGTGGCACGGGCCAGCACTTTTTCAGCCTTTTTAACCGCTGCCTTGGCAGCGGTTTGTGCGATTCTTAAGCTACGTAAATCGGCCACAGGAGCCGTATTTGGCCCTGCGTGTGGGCCGGTTGTAGACTGGCGATTTTGAGCCAACCGTGCCTGGCGGCGGGCCTGCTTTTCTGCTTCTTCACGTGCAAGCCTTGCCTGACGAAACTCAAAACGGTGCTTGGCGTGCTCAGACTTGGCGCTTTCTATCCGTTTTAGCCGAATGCGCTGTTTTGCGGCACGATACTCCTGCACCAGAGGAATATAGCTGGGGCAGACAAAGCTACAGGCTCCACACTCAATGCAGTCAAACAGATGCAGCTTTTCCAGCGTGTCATCAGCTTCCGTCTGGTTGTACCAGTGCAATTGCTGCGGCAGCAGCTGTTCGGGACAGACGCTTTCGCAGGCACCACAGCGAATACAGGGCGATTCTGCGGGGACCGGGGGAAGCTCATCTCGCGTGGCGGCAATCAGGCAGTTGGTGGTTTTCAGCACCGGCATTTCCAGGGTGAAAAGCGGTGTTCCCATCATGGGGCCGCCGCTGATTACCTGATAAAGCCGTTCGCGGGACAAGCCCGCGTGATTCAATAGTTCCGCTACCGACATGCCCAGACGAACCCAGACGTTACCAGGATGGCGAATGGCACCGCCGGTTAATGTAATGATGCGCTCAACCAATGGTTTACCGTCTCGCACGGAATGGAGCGCTGCCAGCAGCGTGCCAGGGTTATGGCACAAGACTCCAACATCGACCGGTAACCCGTTGCTGGGTACGTCGCGGTTGAGCAGCTTTTTAATCAGTTGCCGTTCGCCACCACTGGGGTAGCGGGTTTCAATGACCTTCAGTGTTACCTCAATCGGGTGCTGCTGTTCAGTTAGCACATGCTGTAGTGCCTGGATAGCTTGCGGTTTGTTATCTTCAATCCCCACCATAATCTGGCGTGCACCACAGAGTTTGGCGATGAGCTGGGCGCCGTCCAGTACCTCGTGCGGATAGCTGCGTAGCGTTAAATCATCTGCCGTAATGTAGGGTTCGCACTCGGCGGCATTAACGATCAGCGTATCGATGGCGTGGTGACCAGCCACCTGGGCCTTCACATGGGTGGGAAAACCCGCGCCGCCCAGGCCTGCCAGACCGCTCTCTTCAAGCCGTTCAAGTAGTGAATGAGGTGATGCGGTTCGCCAGTCAAGCGCCGACAGCATTTGCCACTTATCCAGTCCATCGGCGTCAATAGTGATAGCTTCATCGTCAATATGGGAAACCATACCGCTGATGCTGGCATGCAGGTTGGCTGACACCATCCCTTCGCGTTTGGCAATCCGTTGCCCCACCTGAACAGTATCGCCTTCCGCGACGCAGGGGCTGGCGGGATTGCCTGCGTGCTGCCTGAGCCGAAGCTGCACACGGGAAGGCAGTGGTGCCGCACATAAGGGCGCCTGGCTGGTGCGGCTTTTGCGTTCGGGCGGATAAATGCCGCCTGGAAAATCATAGGCTGGCATGTTCACTCCTGGCTGACGCACGGTCGCTGACAATCAGGGAAGGCGTTGTGTGGAAAACGGGTTGCCATTGGCTCAGTGGCTTCGCTCTTGGCAGCATATCAATACAGTCGACAGGGCAGGGAGCTACGCATAGATCACAACCGGTACATTCGTCTTCTATCACCGTATGCATCTGCTTGGCGGCACCGATAATGGCATCCACCGGGCATGCCTGAATACACTTGGTACAACCAATGCACTCTGCTTCGCGTATAAACGCTACGCTGTCGTCGGTGGCGGCCTCGCCATCCAGTGGCGCTGGCTCACGGCCCAGCAAATCCGCCAGGGCATGAATTGTCATTTCACCGCCGGGAGGACACTTATTGATTGCGTCACCCTGATTGATCGCTTCCGCATAGGGACGGCAGCCAGGGTAGCCACACTGCCCGCACTGGGTTTGGGGTAGCAGGGCGTCTATTTGCTCAACTAGCGGATTCGCTTCGCCTTTGAAGCGCTCGCTGACCATCCCCAGCAGAGCACCAAAAGTAATGCCCAGCCCTGTCAGCACGCCTATCGCACTGAGAATGCCCCACCACGAAAATGTTTCACCCATGGCGGCTACCCCTGAACCAGGCCTGAAAAACCAAGAAATGCCAATGACATTAAGCTAGCCGTAATCATAGCGATGGCGGCCCCTCTGAATGGCGCAGGAATATCAGCATTGGCCAGACGCTCACGCAGTGCAGCAAATAGCACCAGTATCATTGAAAACCCTAATGCGGCGCCCAAGCCATAGAGTGTGGTGTGGAAAAAGCTCAATTCACGGTTAAGGGAGAGCAGTGCTACGCCAAGCACCGCGCAATTGGTGGTAATCAGCGGCAGAAAAATACCTAATACCTGATGTAGCAGAGGACTGAGCTGACGCACCATGATTTCGGTGAACTGAACGACAGCGGCAATGACTACAATAAAACTGATGGTACGCAGGTAGGTGATCTCAAACGGCACCAACAGGCCGTGATACACCACGTAGCTGGCCGCAGAGGCCAGGGTGAGTACAAAGGTGGTGGCCAGCGACATACCCAGGGCCGACTCCAGCTTGTTGGACACGCCCATGAAGGGGCAGAGTCCTAAAAACTGTACCAGCACGAAATTGTTGACCAGCGCAGTGCTGACCAAAATGATAAAGAGTTCATTCATGGCGGCGTATTGTGCGCAGAAATAGTGTCGCTGGCTAGAGGTGTAGCCTGGCACCGGCTAAATGACCGGAGAAAACAGAGAGGGCAGAGCCGGTCAGGCTCTGCCCTTAGGGTGCTCGTCAAGCCGGTTAGGTGACACGTTGGCCTGGTTCGGCCCCTGAGTCAGGTGAAAGCAGGTAAATGCCTGCTTTATTGGCTGAAGCCAATACCATACCCTCCGACACGCCAAAGCGCATTTTGCGTGGTGCCAGATTGGCAACCATCACGGTCAGGCGGCCCTCTAATGCCTCGGGTGCATAAGCAGAGCGGATACCGGAAAAAACGTTGCGAGTTTCGCCACCAATATCCAGGGTGAGCTGGAGCAGTTTATCGGCTCCTTCTACATATTGGGCCTTGGCAATACGGGCAATACGCAAATCCACTTTGATGAAGTCTTCAAAGCCAATTTCCGGAGCGATTGGCTCTTCTGCCAGCGGCCCCTTCGGCGTGTTTTTCAGCTTTTGCTCTTCCACCAGGTCCTCCTTGGATGCCTCAATCATGGCATTGATCTTATCCCGTTCAACCCGGGTCATCAGCGGCTTGAATTTATTAATCGGATGATTGATCAGTACACTGCTGCGGCTATCCCAGTCGAGTGAATCAATATTGAGGAAATCCCTGGCCTGTTCGGCCATGGAAGGTACTGCAGGTGCGAGATAAACCATTAGCTGGCGGAACAGGTTGATACCCACTGAGCAGATTTCAAGCACCTCGGTGTCACGGCCTTCCAACTTGGCGAGCGCCCAGGGGGCTTTATCAGCGATATAGGTATTGGCCTCATCAGCCAGTTCCATAATCTTACGCATGGCACGGCTAAATTCCCGGGCTTCATAATCGTCAGCGATCTCGTCACCGGCGGCAATAAAGCGGGCTACCATCTTTGGCTCTGCACAGTGTCCGGCCAACGTGCCGTCGCCCAGCTTTTTCACAAAGCCCGCACAACGACTGGCGATATTCACCACTTTGCCCACGAGGTCGGCGTTAACCCGTGCAGCGAAGTCTTCCAGGTTAAGGTCAAGATCGTCGACTTTAGAGGTCAGTTTTGCGGCAAAGTAGTAGCGCAGGTATTCAGGGTTTAAATGCTCTGCGTAGGTAGCCGCTTTAATGAACGTGCCACGGGACTTCGACATCTTCGCGCCATCTACCGTCAGAAATCCGTGGCAATTGATAGCGGTCGGTGTACGCAACTCCGCACCATGTAGCATTGCTGGCCAAAACAGAGCGTGGAAATAGACAATGTCCTTACCGATGAAGTGGTAAACCTCCGCATCGGAATCTTTATGCCAGAAGTGGTCGAAATCGATGCCTTTACGCTCACACAAATTTTTAAAGCTGGCTAAATAGCCAATAGGCGCATCCAGCCAAACGTAAAAGTACTTGCCGGGGGCATCGGGAATTTCAAATCCGAAATAGGGTGCATCCCGGGAAATATCCCATTCATTGAAGCCTGACTCAAACCACTCCATCAGCTTGTTGCGAATTTGCGGCTGAACGTGGCCATCGTTAATCCACTGCTGCAGAAACTCAGCAAAATCAGGCAGCTTAAAGAAGTAGTGTGTAGAGCTGCGTACCTCGGGGGTTGCCCCGGAGATAGCGGAAACCGGGTTGATCAAATCGGCAGGGGTATAGGTGGCACCACACTTTTCACAGTTGTCGCCATACTGGTCATCACTGCCGCATTTAGGGCAGGTTCCTTTTATGAAACGGTCTGCCAGGAAGAGGCCTTTTTGAGGGTCAAACATCTGCTCAATGTCCCGCGTTGCGATATGGCCTTTATCGCGCAGACGCTTGTAGATCAGTTCGCTGAAATAGCGGTTTTCATCAGAATGGGTGGAGTGGTAATTATCAAAGCCCACGCCAAAGCGGGCAAAATCTTCCTGGTGATCCTGGGAAACGCGCTCAATCAGTGCCTCGGGGGTGATGCCTTCCTGCTCTGCGCGCAGCATAATGGCGGTGCCGTGGGCGTCGTCAGCGCATACATAGTAGCATTGCTGGCCACGGCTTTTTTGGAAACGTACCCAAATATCAGTTTGGATATACTCAAGCAGGTGACCAAGATGAATCGCTCCGTTGGCATAGGGGAGCGCGCTCGTCACCAGGATGTTGCGCGGGGCAGTGTTGGACATGGTGAATGATACTTCCAATTAGGCGATAACAAATAAAGACGGCGAAGGTGTGGTGCGCTTCGCCGATAACGTACTGATCGTGTGAGAGTGAGCCTAGTATAGCGCCTGTTCTTCCTGAACGACTTCACGCAGCAATTCCAGAAACAGTTTATCGGCATCAGAGTGTTCAGCCGGATCTTCCGGGATATGTACACTCGTTGTGTCAGATATCTCGTTGGCGATACGCGCCATCACGGCAGGGCTGTTACCCTCGGCCAAATGCTGGCGGGCGATAGCCAGCGATTGTTCAAGAATTTTGGGGTCTTGGAGCAGTTTGCGGATAAAGCCGCTCAGCTCGTTAATAATACGTGTTTTTTGAATTTCTGATGCGGACATTAGGACTCTCCTTAAGACCGCGCTGGGCGAAACGCCAAGCGGACCAATCAATGCCTTGACCATAGCACTTTTTCAGCTTCCGGGCATGCTCTGCCTGGTTGCTGCTGCGTTATATTCGAGAGCGGTATTAGAGGGTTAAACGTCCCGCTTTATGTTTGACGGGGTTGGCGTACTGCTCCAGCCAGTAGGGGCGAAGGGCCTCAGGTACGCTTGCCAGACGTGCTTTGAAGCGCTCCCGGTCCTGGCGGGTAATTGATTTCCGCGCTACCAGCTCCGGGGCCTCACTCAGGGCTTCCAGGGCTAAATAGTGGCTTGGGAATAAACGGTAGCCGCCAATCACCTGCCGGTCGATTTCTGCTGCAACTTCACCTGGGGTTGCCATATCCGCCCCAACGGGGCTGCCAAACTTCAGCTGCACCCGGCCTTTGGAACCGGTAATGCCTGCCACAATCGAGCGGATATCCTCGAACTCACTTTTGGCGTAGCTTCCCTGGGTGGCAATATCATGCAGTTCCTGGGCTTTTTGCAGATCGCAGGGGTCATACTCATAGCTGATCGACACCGGAACCAGCTTGAGTTCGGCAATCGCCTCGCCAAACTCCATGTCACGTTCCGCGTTGCGCTTGGCCATGGTCAACATTTTGATAATGGCTGGGTCAGTGCGGTCGATGCCATTTTTGGCGCGGCCTTCTCGTTGTGCCATCCAGATCGAGTGGTTATCTTTGGTAATTGAATGCCGAATATAGGCTGACAACTGCTGATACGCTGCCAGCATAGCCCGTTTGCCCCGGGCGCTACGCGGAACAATAAAGCTTTTATTCAGGCGCATCAGGTCAGTGACATAGGGCTTTTTAAGTAAATTGTCGCCAATGGCGATGCGCACCGTGTCCCGACCTGCCTGATAGAGCGCATAGTTAACAAACGCAGGGTCCAGGGAAATATCACGGTGATTGCCAATAAACAAGTAGGCGCTATCGTTATCGAGCTTCTCGAGACCCGCCACCTCGAAAGCATCCGTGGTGGTGCGAATCATGCGGTCCATATAATTGGCAATGCGCATTTGGAAGTCGCGGACGGTGGTAACGCCTTTGACTTCTCGACGTATAACATGCCCGGCCAAGGCTCGGGCGATGGGCGGAGCCCATTTTGCCATGCGTGGTAGCCGAAAGCGTGTGAGTGCGTCTAACAGCTCACTGTCTCGTGATAGATGCTCAAGGACAGCAGGCACCTCTTGATCTGTATAAGGGCGAATATCTGCCCAGGGGTCATTGATGGTGTCTGCGTTGAGTGTGTTGTTGTGTTGAGTCATGCGATCCGTTGGGTGTTAAGCAGAAGTAAGTCGTTTGACAGCAGCTGTAAAACCGCACATTAGGTTTGTGGCTGGGCAGCAGGTTCCCGCTGTGCTTCACCGCCAAGCCACTCTAGCAAGCGGGTAACGTCATCGGAAAGCGCCTGTGCCATTAAAATAAAGTCGGTTTCCAATCGGGCCAGGGCGTCATCGCCATCATCGGCATGGTCTGCCTCTTCAATCAATGCATCGCCGAAGCGCAGCGACTTCAGGGCTAAATCATCATGCAGAACAAAGCTCAAGCGACCTTCCAGGCTAATAGCGAGCTTGCTTGCCTGACGCCCGCTTTCAAGTAGCTGCTGAATTTCGTCGCTATCCAGGTCCACCTGACGGGCGCGTAAAACGCCATCATCACCCTTGGCTTTTAGCTCAACCTGATCGCCCAGTTGCAGGTCGGCAGGGCGGCTGGCTGGATCGCCAAGCCATGTGGTCATGGCGCGAATAGGCAGTGTTTGTGAAGAGATAGGCGTAGCTTTTAAGCTGCCCAGGGTTTCGCGCAGCAAATCGAGAATATCTTCAGCTCGGGTCCTGGAGCTGGCATTGATGCCTATCAAATGGCGGCGGGTATCCCACCACACATCAATTTTTTGACTGCGTACAAACGCTCGTGGCAGTAGCTCTTCGGTCACTTGCTCTTTGAGAGCAGTTTTTTCTTTACGGGTAAGTTTCCTGCCTTCGTTGGCTTCGATATCAGCCACCTTTTCGTCGACTTCTTCCTTCACCACTGAGGCGGGCAGCAGACGCTCCTGACGGAGTGCTGACATCAGGCGATGTCCCTGGATTTCATGCAGCAATTGGCCGCCACCAAGGCGCCCAGCAGGCGCTGTCCAGCCTAGTCGCCTGGCATCGGCATTTCCAAGAGGCTTGGCTGCATGGGGCTCTAGTGCGCTTGCTAATGCTGAGCTGTCCAGCTCTGGGGCGCCGTGCAGGCGATATAAATGCAGGTGCTTAAACCACATGTCACCAATCCTATCCAAAAGGTGGCACATTATGTCGAATGCGGGCCTTTCCTGCCAGCATCAAGGTCAATGTCTCCTATTGTAGTTGTTTTAAACTTGTGTTTGATTGAGGCGGTGTCACTATTTATTGATCAGGGAGTGAGTATGTCAATTACCAATGTGGGGCTACGGGTGCGTGGTTATCACCTGGATGGCTATGGTCACGTTAATAACGCGCGTTATCTTGAATTTATGGAGGAGGGACGCTGGGCCTTTTTTGATGAACACCCACGGCTGATCAAGCAACTTCACCAGGGCGGGCAAGCCTTCGTCGTGGTTAATTTAAATATTGATTATCGCGCTGCGGCGGTTCAGGGCGATGATCTTCGTGTATCGACCGGTATTGTCGAGGTGGGTGAACGTAGCGCGATCTGTCATCACCGTATTGTTCGCCAGGACGGCACCCTTGTCGCCCAGGCGGATTTAACCTTTGTGCTGTTGGATATGCAGGCCAATAAAGCTGCTGCTATCGAGGGCGATGTACGGGAGGTGTTGAAACGTCTTGCCGTGACGAAAGAGGCGTTTTCAGCCCAATAAACAATGGCGATGTCTCTGACTGCCCTTGGTGCTTATGCAGTGGTATGATGGCACGGTATCTGCGCGCCGCCTTGTGGTGCATTTAAAGGCGGTATTTTAAGCGCTTTCAACTCTCGCAGTGCCAATGCAGTGCAAAGGATCTGACTTTCATGGGTGACATCGCCAGAGAAATTTTGCCCGTCAATATTGAAGACGAGCTCAAGCAGTCGTACCTCGACTATGCGATGAGTGTCATTATTGGCCGCGCGCTCCCCGACGTGCGTGACGGCCTTAAACCAGTTCACCGGCGTGTATTGTTTGCCATGCATGAACTGGGTAATGACTGGAATAAACCGTACAAGAAGTCGGCGCGTGTCGTCGGCGATGTCATTGGTAAATACCACCCGCACGGTGACAGTGCGGTGTATGACACCATCGTTCGTATGGCCCAGCACTTCTCGATGCGTCACGTACTGGTCGATGGCCAGGGTAACTTTGGCTCTATCGACGGGGATAACGCGGCCGCCATGCGTTATACCGAGGTGCGCATGTCGCGCCTTGCCCACGAGCTGCTGGCAGATCTTGAGAAAGATACTGTCGATTGGGTTGATAACTACGATGGCACTGAACGCATCCCCGAGGTACTGCCGACCAAAGTCCCTAACCTGCTGATTAACGGGTCATCGGGTATCGCCGTGGGCATGGCTACCAATATTCCGCCGCACAATATGCGGGAAGTAATTGATGGCTGTTTGGCGTTAATCGACGATTACACGCTCTCCGTTGATGACCTGATGCAGTACATCCCCGGGCCGGATTTTCCCACGGGCGGCATTATCAATGGCCGTGCGGGCATCCTGGATGCCTACCGCACGGGGCGTGGGCGTATTTATGTCCGAGCCTGCCATACCATTGAGCATGATGATAAGACCGGTCGCGATCACATCATCATCACTGAGTTGCCTTATCAGGTGAATAAGGCACGCTTGATCGAAAAAATCGCTGAACTGGTTAAAGAGAAGAAGATTGAAGGTATCGCCGAGCTTCGCGATGAGTCGGATAAAGATGGCCTGCGCGTGGTTATTGAGATCAAGCGTGGCGAGTCTGGCGATGTGGTGGTCAATAACCTGTTTGCCCAAACGCAATTGCAAAATGTGTTTGGTATCAACATGGTGGCATTGGAGAATGGCCAGCCGCGCACTCTGAATCTAAAAGAGATGCTTGAGGCATTTATCCGCCACCGCCGTGAAGTGGTTACCCGTCGCACACTCTATGAGTTGAAAAAAGCGCGTGAGCGCGGCCACTTATTGGAAGGTCTGGCGGTCGCCATCTCCAATATTGATGAGGTGATTGAGCTGATTAAAGCTTCTCCTAATGCGGCTGAAGCCCGTGAGAAGCTGTTGGCGAAAGTGTGGCGCCCTGGTCAGGTGACGGCCATGCTGGAGCGGGCTGGCGCGACGTCGTGTAAACCCGAAGAGCTGGAGGAGGGGTTCGGTCTTAACCCTTCGGCCACGGAGTATCGTCTGTCACCAGCCCAGGCGCAGGCGATTCTGGAGCTTCGCCTGCATCGTTTGACAGGTCTTGAAACCGAGAAACTGCTTGATGAGTACCTGTCGATCCTAGAGAAAATTGCGGAATTCACCGCTATTCTGGCCTCTCCCGATCGCTTGATGGAGGTGATCCGTGAAGAGCTGCACGCTGTGCGCGATCAGTTTGGCGATGACCGTCGTACGGAAATTCAGGCCAGCCATCTCGATTTGTCGATTGAAGACCTGATCGCCGAAGAAGACATGGTGGTAACGGTATCCCGCTCCGGCTACGCCAAAACCCAGCCGCTTTCCGACTATCAGGCCCAGCGCCGTGGTGGTCGTGGTAAGTCAGCTACTGCCATGAAAGATGAAGATGTCATCGAGCACCTTTTGGTGGCATCGACCCATGATACCGTATTGCTGTTCTCGAACCGCGGCAAGGTGTACTGGCTGAAAGTGTATGAAATGCCCAATGCCAGCCGTGGCTCCCGGGGTAAGCCGCTGGTCAATATGCTGCCTCTGGAAGAGGGCGAGGCGGTTAATGCCATTCTGCCGGTACGTGACTACGACCCGGAACATTACATCTTCTTTGCAACAGCGAACGGCACAGTTAAGCGTACCAGTCTTGAGCAGTTCTCCCGCCCGCGTAGTGTGGGCTTGATTGCCATTGACCTGGACGAGGGGGATCGACTGGTAGGCGCCGCTATTACTTCTGGCACTGATCATGCCATGTTGCTCTCTTCCAATGGCAAGGCGATTCGCTTTGAAGAGGGCAATGTTCGCGCCATGGGGCGTACGGCCCGTGGTGTACGTGGTATGCGTTTGGCCGATAAGGCTGAAGTGATCAGCCTGATTATTCCCAAGAGTCAGCAGATTGATGCCGAGGCTGATGCCGAGGGCGAAGTTCAGGTGGAAGCTGCTGAAGCCTCCCAGGCTGAGGGGCAGATTTATATTCTGACCGCCAGCGAGAATGGTTATGGTAAACGCACGCGCCTGGAAGAGTTCCCGCTTCGTGGCCGTGGCGGCCAGGGCGTGATTGCCATGCAAACCAGCGAGCGTAATGGTGAGTTGGTGGCCGCGATGCAGGTCTATGACTGTGATGAAATGATGTTGATCACCGATCGTGGCACGCTGGTACGCACCCGTGTGGAAGAGGTGTCTACCACCTCCCGTAATACCCAGGGCGTGATGCTCATCAGGCTGGGTAAAGAAGAAAAATTAGTCAAAACCGTCCGCGTGGATGAACCCGTTGACAGCGATATTGAAGCGCTTGAAGAAGGGGAGCTAGGTGGTGCTGACGATGGCGCACAGGAAGCAGGGGCCGATGACACGTCATTATAACTTTTGCGCAGGGCCAGCGGCCTTGCCAACAGCCGTACTTGAACGCGCACAAAATGAACTACTGGATTATCAGGGGCGTGGATTGTCGGTAATGGAGATGAGTCATCGCAGTGATGATTTTATTGCCATTGCCGAACGTGCAGAAGCTGACCTTCGCCAACTATTGGGCATTCCTGGCAACTACAAGGTGTTGTTCCTTCAGGGTGGTGCCAGCATGCAGTTTGCGATGCTGCCGATGAACCTGCTGGGCCGGGGGGGCAGTGCGAATTTTGTCCAAACGGGCATTTGGGGCAAAAAAGCACTTAGCGAGGCCAAACGGCTTGGTTTCGAGTGTCACGTGGCTGGCAGTAGTGAGGCGAACGGCCATGTTGCTGTGCCCAACCATGATACCTTGTGTGTTAGCGGTGATGCTGTCTATCTGCATTACACCTCCAATGAAACGATTGGCGGGCTGGAGTTTGATTATACGCCCCTGGTAAAGCGTGCTGATGGCGTTGATGTGCCTCTGGTCTGTGATATGTCATCGAACATTTTGTCTGGCCCCATCAATGTCGCTGACTTTGGGGTTATCTATGCTGGTGCGCAAAAGAATATTGGCCCCGCTGGCCTGACACTGGTGATTGTTCGCGATGATCTGCTAGGTAAGGCTCAATCAGGTATTCCGTCCCTGTTTGACTATCAGTTGCTGGCTGAAGCTGGTTCGATGGTTAATACTCCACCGACCTATGCGTGGTATTTAGCAGGCCTGGTCTTTCAGTGGCTTAAGGATGACGTGGGCGGCCTGGATGCTATGAATGTGCTGAATCAGCGCAAAGCAGACAAGCTTTATGCGGCTATTGATAGTAGTGCTTTTTATAGCAACCCTATCGCTGAGCATAATCGTTCGCGTATGAACGTGCCCTTCGTATTGGCGGATGCTGCATTGGACAAAACGTTTTTACAAGAGGCGGACGCGGCAGGGTTGCTAAACTTGAAGGGCCACCGCAGCGTGGGCGGTATGCGCGCCAGTTTATATAACGCGGTACCTGAAGAAGCGGTGAATGCCTTAATCGCCTTTATGGCGGATTTTGAACAACGAAGAGGCTAACCAGGATGTCCGATACGCCAATCAATTTAGACGAATTACGTCAACGTATCGACCAGTTGGATGGCGATATATTACGCCTGATTAGCGAGCGGGCGAATTGTGCCCAGCAAGTGGCCCATGTAAAGCTTGCTGAAGATAAAGATACTGTGTTTTATCGCCCAGAGCGTGAAGCGCAGGTACTGCGCCGGATTATGTCGCTTAATAAGGGCCCGCTGGATTCTGAGGAAATGGCGCGACTGTTTCGCGAAATCATGTCGGCGTGTCTGGCCCTCGAACAGCCTATTAAAGTGGCTTATCTTGGCCCGGAAGGCACCTTTACCCAACAGGCGGCCTTAAAGCACTTTGGCGAAAGCGCGGTTAGCTTGCCGATGGCCGCCATTGATGAAGTGTTCCGGGAAGTAGAGGCCGGGGCCGTTAATTACGGCGTAGTGCCGGTGGAGAACTCCACTGAAGGTGTTGTTAATCATACGCTTGATACCTTTATGGACTCTTCCATCAAGATTTGTGGTGAAGTCGTTCTGCGTATTCACCACCATCTGCTGATCAGTGAAACCACACGTAAAGATAAAGTCTCACGGATTTACTCCCACCCCCAATCGTTTGGTCAGTGTCGCAAATGGCTGGATGCCCACTATCCTCATGCGGAACGTGTACCTGTTTCTTCCAATGCGGAAGCTGCCAAGCTGGTGAAAACGGAGTGGCACAGTGCGGCGATTGCCGGTGATATGGCGGCTAAGCTTTATGGCCTGGAGCGCATTGCAGACAAAATTGAAGATCGTCCCGACAACTCAACGCGCTTCCTGATTATTGGCAATGATGACGTGCCCATGTCGGGTGAAGATAAAACGTCGATTGTGGTTGCTATGCGTAACCAGCCGGGAGCACTGCACGAATTGCTAGAACCCTTCCATCGCCACAAAATTGATCTAACACGTATCGAAACCCGCCCGTCACGGGTAGGGGCGTGGAATTACGTGTTCTTTATTGATTTTAAAGGCCACCGTGACCAGCCACAGGTGTCAGCAGTGCTCGAGGAGGTGCGTTTGCGCGCCTCCGAGTTACGCGTTCTGGGTTCATACCCGCAGGGCGTGCTGTGACGGTGTTGGTACCTGGCATTGAGGGGCGTTCGGCATGTACTGAGGAGCGGCTACTGATTGTTGGGCTTGGGCTGATTGGTGGTTCCCTTGCGGCAGCGCTGCGCTCATCAGGCTTTAATGGGCAGATTGTGGCGTGTGATCCTAATGCCGATGAAGTGGCCCTGGGGAAAGAGATGGGTCTGATAGACTCAGGCGGTACCGAGCTGGCTGAGTTGTTGGAAAATGTCTCCATGGCAGTGCTGGCGGTGCCTGTGCTTGCCATGGAAAGCGTGATGAAAACGCTTGCAGGCTCGCTTTCAGCCGCCGCACCTAATGTGGTCATTACCGATGTTGGCAGCACGAAAGCAACCGTTCGTGAGTGTGCCGAGGCAGTGTTTGGCTGCGTGCCTTCCAACATGGTGCTTGGCCACCCCATCGCAGGTTCTGAAAAAAGCGGTGTATCGGCCGCGAACCCCTCACTCTACCTCAATCACAAAGTCATTCTTACTCCCGAGCCGGATGTCTTGTTGGACGCACTGGTGCGGGTGAAAACTCTCTGGCAGGCCTGTGGTGCTGAGGTGCTGCAGATGAGTGTTGAGCGGCATGACCAGGTGCTTGCCCGTACCAGCCATTTACCGCATTTGTTGGCCTTTTCCCTGGTCGATACATTGGCGCGTCAAGATGAGCGGCTGGATATTTTCCGCTACGCTGCGGGTGGGTTTCGTGACTTTACCCGTATCGCGGGAAGCGACCCGGTGATGTGGCGGGATATTTTTATCGCCAACCGTGATGCGGTTTTATCGTCCCTGGATGATTTTGAAGCGGGGCTTGCACGGCTACGGCAAGCCATTGAGTGTGGCGATAGTGATGCACTGATTGCCACGTTTGATCGCGCCAGTCATGCCCGGCACTATTTTGATACCTTATTGAATAAAACCAGTTATCAGGCGGAATATCATATGCAACCACACGGTAAAGTTACCTATCGGGTACGGCCAGGTGGCCAGGCGCAGGGGCGTTTGCGCGTGCCAGGCGACAAATCAATGTCCCACCGCTCTATTATGTTGGGCGCCTTAGCTGAAGGTGTTACCGAAGTTAAGGGTTTTTTAGAGGGTGAAGATAGCCTGGCAACCCTGCAGGCGTTCAGGGAAATGGGGGTTGCTATTGAAGGTCCTCATCAAGGGCGCGTGACCATTCATGGGGTGGGAATGCATGGCTTAAAGCCGCCAGCTGGACCGCTGTATGTGGGTAACTCAGGGACTGCAATGCGTCTGTTTGCCGGGTTATTGGCAGGCCAGGCGTTTGATAGTGAATTAACCGGTGATGAGTCGCTAACCAAGCGGCCTATGGGGCGGGTAGCCGACCCGCTGCGCCTGATGGGCGTTGCCATTGATACTGCTGAGGGAGGGCGTCCGCCGCTTAAGATTCATGGTGGCGCAGCGCTTAAGGGTATTGATTACGATATGCCGATGGCCAGTGCTCAGGTGAAGTCCTGCTTATTGCTGGCAGGTATGTATGCCGAGGGTGAAACCCGCGTACGTGAACCTGCGCCCACACGCGACCATACTGAGCGTATGTTAAACGGTTTTGGCTATCCCGTTTCCCGTGAAGGCGATACCTGCTGGCTACAGGGTGGCGGAAAGCTAACCGCTGGCACGATTGATGTGCCTTCTGATATCTCTTCCGCAACCTTCTTTCTGGTGGCCGCCGCCATTACTCCGGGTGCTGACATCACCTTGGAGCATGTTGGAATCAACCCCACCCGGATCGGGGTCATCAATATTCTCACCCTTATGGGGGCTGACCTTACGCTTGAAAATGAGCGAGAGGTGGGTGGCGAGCCTGTAGCGGATATTCGTATTCGCTATGCACCCCTTAACGGTATCGATATCCCCGTGGAGCAAGTGCCGCTGGCTATTGATGAGTTTCCTGCGCTGTTTATCGCTGCCGCTAATGCGCGGGGTACAACACGTTTGCGCGGAGCTGAGGAGCTACGGGTAAAAGAGTCCGACCGTATTCAGGCCATGGCAGATGGCTTGGCGACGTTAGGCGTCGAGCACACCGTCGTTGAAGATGGTATTGATATTATTGGCAACGGTAATGATCAGGTGCCCAGTTATGGTGGTGGCCGTATTGATAGTTTGGGCGATCACCGGATTGCTATGGCATTTGCCATCGCCGCGTTACGGGCCGGTGATGACATCATCATTGAGGATTGCGCCAACGTTGCCACCTCCTTTCCGGATTTTGTCGCCCTGGTCCAGCGTATTGGCATGAGCATTAATGTGGGGGGCGATAATGTCTAACGTACCGGTGCTAACCATTGACGGGCCTGGGGGGGCGGGCAAAGGTACTATCAGCAGCCTGATCGCCGAACACCTTAACTGGCACCTTCTCGACAGTGGCGCGCTCTACCGGCTGACGGCACAGGCCGCTCTGAAGCATGATGTGGCTTTGGATGATGAGGTCTCTCTGGCCAAGCTTGCTGCCCAGTTGGATGTTGCCTTTCCGGTAACCGATGGCCAGCCATGTACCTTGCTGGAAGGTGAGGATGTCACCCACGCCATTCGCACGGAACAGGCAGGCGAGCGCGCATCACAGGTTGCTGCCTTGCCCTGTGTGCGTGAAGCTCTGCTGCAACGGCAGAGAGATTTTTGCCAGTTGCCTGGTTTGGTGGCAGATGGCCGCGATATGGGAACCGTGGTGTTTCCTGAGGCGCCGCTTAAGATTTTTCTCACCGCCAGCGCGGAAGAACGGGCTCATCGACGGCATCAACAGTTGCAGGAAGCCGGGGTGAATGCTAGTCTTTCGAGTCTTTTGAAGGAGATTCAGGCGCGCGATGCACGCGACACGCAGCGCAGTGTGGCCCCTCTCAAGCCGGCAGATGATGCCATAACGCTTGATACCACATGCCTGAGCATACCGGAAGTGGTTGATCGGCTGACCGATCTGCTGGCCCAGCGTGGCATGGCAAACGGCATTTGATTCTCCCTTGCGGCGTTTTTGGAAAGGTGTCACGACGTGGCAGGGCGATAACTCCATATCAGTGAGCCCGGTCAGGTCTAACCAGCGCTAACACCGCCAAAAGCTGAATGACATTAGGCCCGTACTCGCTGGTGGTACGGAGAAGGCATTTATGCCTCAACAACGTTGATCACGTAGGAAAACCATGAGCGAAAGCTTTGCTGAACTGTTTGAACAGTCTCTTAACGACATCAACATGGAGCCAGGCGCTATTGTCGCGGCCCAGGTTGTCGACATTGATGGTGACTGGGTTACCGTCAACGCTGGTCTGAAATCTGAAGGTCAGATCCCCGCGGCACAATTCCGCGATGAAAATGGTGAATTAAACATCGCGATCGGCGACGACGTTCATGTTGCGCTGGAAGCCGTTGAAGATGGCTTCGGTGAAACACGTCTGTCCCGTGAAAAAGCCAAGCGCGCAGAAGCTTGGAAGATTCTGGAAGCAGCCTTCGAAAAAGACGAAATCGTCAAGGGCGTGATCAACGGTAAAGTTAAAGGCGGCTTCACTGTCGACGTCGACTCTATCCGTGCCTTCTTGCCGGGTTCTCTGGTTGACGTTCGTCCGGTTCGTGATACTGCGCACCTGGAAAACAAAGAGCTGGACTTTAAAGTCATCAAGCTTGATCCGAAGCGCAACAACGTTGTTGTATCGCGTCGTGCAGTGCTTGAAGCAGAGAACAGTGCCGAGCGCGAAGCGCTACTGGCAACGCTGCAGGAAGGTCAGCAGATTAAAGGTATCGTTAAGAACCTGACCGACTACGGCGCCTTCGTTGACTTGGGCGGTGTTGATGGCCTGCTGCACATCACCGATATGGCGTGGAAGCGCATCAAGCATCCGTCAGAAATCGTTGCGGTTGGCGATGAAATCAACGTTAAAGTGCTGAAGTTTGACCGTGAGCGCAATCGCGTTTCTCTGGGTCTGAAGCAGCTTGGCGAAGATCCGTGGGTCAACATCAAAGAGCGTTATCCGGAAGGCACCAAAGTTCATGCTGTGGTCACTAACCTGACCGATTACGGCTGCTTTGCTGAGCTGGAAGAAGGCGTTGAAGGTCTGGTTCACGTTTCTGAAATGGACTGGACCAACAAAAATATCCATCCGTCTAAAGTTGTCCAGGTGGGCGACGATGTTGACGTTATGGTTCTGGATATCGATGAAGAGCGCCGTCGTATTTCTCTGGGTATCAAGCAGTGTACTGCTAACCCATGGGAAACATTTAACGCTGAATATAACAAGGGCGACCGCGTTTCAGGTACCATCAAGTCAATCACTGACTTTGGTATCTTTATCGGCCTTGAAGGCGGTATCGATGGTCTGGTTCACCTGTCAGATATCTCCTGGACAGAGACTGGCGAAGAAGCGGTTCGCAACTTCAAGAAAGGTGACGAAGCGGAAGCCGTTATTCTTTCCATCGACCCAGAACGCGAGCGCATCTCTTTAGGTATCAAGCAAATGGATTCTGATCCAGTTGCTGAATACCTGTCTGTTAACGACAAGGGCAGTATCGTTACTGGCCGTGTTGTTGAAGTAGACGCAAAAGAAGCTCACGTTGAGTTGGCAACTGATGTTATCGCTATTCTGAAAGCCTCTGAAATCAGCGCGGATCGTGTCGAAGACGCACGCAACGTTCTGAACGAAGGCGACAGTGTTGAAGCGCGTATTGTCAACGTCGATCGTAAGAGCCGTCAGATTAACCTGTCGGTTAAAGCGAAAGAGCAGGACGATACCCGTCAGAACCTGAAGAAACTGCGTGAGCAGGAACCTGAAGCTGGTGGTCCAACCACCATTGGTGATCTGATCAAGCAGCAAATGGGACAAGACTAATTAATTAATCTTTGTCTCTAAAGGCGCCGCCCAATTAGGGCGGCGTTTTTTATGGCTTTTATTGTGAGAAACAGCGTAGTAATTGTTTGTTATCTGCTAATTTAAAAGCTAAACTTTTAATTGTTCGCTAAGCTATGAAAATTGATTAGTAATTAGCACAAATTCAACTAGACTAGTTGTCAGCTAGCGTTTTTGCGGCAATAATGTGTCCGCATCCTGAACTAGTTAGGTATTGAGTTGGTCCACTGAATACCTTGTGCGTTTTAACCTAAGCAACATAGGAATCCCCATGTCACTCTTAAACGAATATATTCAGAAAGAGCAGCAGCTAAAACAACTGCAAGAAGATCTACAACGTCTGGAAGGTGATCAGCGCTTGAAAAGCGAGCTTGAATTTAAAGCTAAGCTTGAAGCACTGATGAATGAGTTTGGTAAACGTCCTTCGGATGTTATTGCACTATTAGACCCGACGTCAGACCAGCGCAGTTCAAAAGCTCCTGCAGCATCAACGCGCCGTAAACGTCGCCTGAAAATTTATAAAAACCCCCACACTGGTGATGTCATCGAAACCCGTGGTGGTAATCATAAAGGTCTGCGTAGCTGGAAGGATGAGCATGGCGATGAAGCCGTGGAGTCCTGGCTGGTCCGCATGGAAGACTAAGCAATTTTAAACCGGCATTTCTAACGAGAAGTGCCGGTTTTGCTTTTATCCGTCTCTGTATTATCAGCGGAGAGTGCACTGACTAAGCTAATAGTGGTATCTGCAGCTCTAAATGATCTGGATGCCACAGCACTTTTGGCGCTTCCCCGCTAATATGAAAACGGTTTTGATGTCTGATAACCTGTATCAACGTTGCTGACATTGCTTCCGATAATTCTGAAAAATCCTCGAAGCATGTTTTTGCATAGTAGTGAATGGGAATATCCACCCGTCGGTATGCCACTGGCAAGGCGAGGTGGGAGGCACTGTCTTTGGTTTTCAGATAGAGCCCGATATCTGTACGCGTCTGATGAGGGGCGGCTGCCTCCACTTCAAGTGCTTCTGCTTTCTCTGTTAATAAATCTGGCAGAGCCACTGTGGGGGTGGATGCGCCTAACTGCGCTTGTAAGCATTTGAGATGATTGGCATGGTAGGTCGTGCTTCCTAATCCGCTTATATGTTCAGGCGCCTTGTAAAGACGCATTAAAATGGTTTGCCTGGGATGGCTCTTCTCAATCGTGATATTGAAACTGCGTCTAGGGAATGGTAAATGATGCATACCTGCTAATGCCTGCCGATAACTCCGTGGTGTAAGCTGGTAGCGACGCTGGAAAGCGCGTGAGAACGAAGAGTGATTAAGATAGCCGCAGCGTGAGGCAATATGCGCTATATTTTGTGAGGTAAGCGAGAGTAGAACGGCTGCTCGCTCCAGGCGCCTTTTTTCACGATAAGCGCCAGGCGATATACTGAAACAGTGGCGAAATTGACGCCGTACTTGAGACGCTGAGTACCCAATGTGGTTGGCAAGGTCTTCGATACCAAGTGGTTTATCGAGTGTATCCTGCAGCCAGATCTCAGCTCGTGTCATTGCATTGAACATTATCTGGCCTCCCATGCGTGAGTCATACAGGTACATGTATTATTTCACCTGTAATGCACCCTCCCGGTGCTAATTGATGCTGGTTACCTGGTGGGCAGTAGAATTAGCACTTACCCGCCAGATAGGGCTGTCGTTCTATGAGCGACCTTAATTTGATGTTGTTATTGAGTGTCACTATTCCAGCGGTAACCCGCCGGGCTCCAATTAGTAGTTGTAACCGCTGGTAACTGCGTTGCGGTGATGTCTTTATGCTGCTAATAGGGGGGCAAAGGCAAGTTTGCTCTGTGGGTTTACGCGTTTGTGCACAGTTTTTGTGAAAAATGGCCTGTTGAACAGGTGTGTCGACCATTTCAAGTAAGGTGTAAATGAAACATCGATGAAATATCAAAAGGTTCAAAAACAGCTGGACGAGCGTGAAAAGCTCCGTAAGTTTCGTGAGCTGGATGACGCCTTTGCGCAGGCATTGCGTCAGTTGGATGACCCTGAGAACAGTTTGGATATCCCTACAGGGCCTCCAGTACGCTCGCTGGCGGATTTAGAGGCTGATGATCAAGCGGCGCTGGCTCAGCAGCGTGAAAAGCTATTTAACGAGCGTTTTAAGGCACTGATCAGTGAGTATGACCTATCCGAGCGGGAGCTAAGCGAAGTGATACAGACGCTATTGGCTTATGGGCTGTGGGAATTGGATAAGACACCGACCATTGAAAGCTAAGGTAGTGATGCGTTAACGATAGCGGTAAATACGCAAACTGGGCAGAAAGGCTTCATGCTCCAGTTTCTCATCGCGCCGTCTGGCTCTGGTTCGTTGGGTAGGCGGCTCAAGCGGTGGTACCTTGATATCGGGCAGTTGACGGTTAACGCCAGGCACAATAAGTGGAAGGGCAATATTCATCGCCTGCCGGGTGTGCCCATCTGCCAACGGCTCGGTAAAGAATAAGTTAGCCCTTAGTAACGGCGCTTGTGACTGTACCTGAGCCAGTGGTTCGCTGCTCGGTATACTTGCCAGCCTGCGCAGCTGAATACGGATATGAGGTGCATCGGTATCCAGCTGCAACAGTCTGTGTTCAGCTTCCTGGACAGTCATCTTTTTAATAGAGCGGCCGCTGGTATACCAGGCAAAACGCACCCGTGATACAGGCACTGGGGAGATGGGAATGTGTCGCCAGCACTGCTTGAGGTGTAGCCTGGCGTATCCGCTTTTGCGTAACACGTCATCAACATGGGGATGGCGCTGAGGTAAGCGCAGCTTTGCTTCATTAACAGATGCGGGGTGTGCCTGCTTGATACGCTGGAGCAACTCGCTGATGTGTGTTTTTGCTAGATTGATGGCATTAAATGCCGCGACTAACTCCTCATTCGCTGCGATTAGCGCAATATAGTTTCTTGTCTCACGCCCATCCTGACCTTGCTGGTGCCACATATCGAGTAATGCTTCACGTAACCAGTCGGACCCTGCTGGTTGTTGAAAGTGCCATGTAGGAGCCTGTTGTTGCTCATACAGAGTGACTGCCTGATCAATACGGATCATCAATTGGTCAAAGCAGCTCTCAAGCTCATAAAGCAACTGATAAAGGGGCAGAGCGTTATCGTGCATGCGGATGGCTCTTTGCTAGGAAAGTGGAGCGTCTCTATCGGCTTGGGCCAGCAATGTCTCCAAATCAGCTTCATCCATGGAGGATTCACCTGAAATACGATGTGACTCTTCTGCCCATGCCCCCAGGTCAAGCAATTGGCAGCGCTGACTGCAAAAAGGCCGAAAGGCGCTTTCGGGGCCCCAGGCGACTCGCGTGCCGCATTGTGGGCAATCCACCTCAAGTGGGGCGTCGTTGGCAGGTGTCGGCATCATCGTCTCCTATGATTGTGGTGTCAGGAAAACCGGTGCGATAGCGCTGATCCAGCTTAATGACCTGTTGCATCATATAAGCATGGTCATCGCTGTTATCAATAACGTCGTCGCCTTTGGCAAGGCGGTCTTCACGGGGTAGTTGGGCAGCGAGGATAGAACGCACTTGAGTTTCACTCACGCCATCGCGTTCGAGGGTGCGTTGAAGCTGTATATCAACGGGAACATCGATCACTAACGTGCGGTTAACCAGCTTATATTGCCCAGACTCAAAGAGAAGCGGGGAAACAAGAAGCACGTAGGGGGAGTGCGCTTTTAACTCCTCAAGACGTGCCAGCAGACGCTCACGTACTTTGGGGTGAGTCACTGACTCCAGCCACTGTCGTTCCGTTGGGTCTTCAAACACAATGGTGCGTAGGGCAGCCCGGTTAAGTGTACCATCACCATGTAGCACCCCAGCCCCGTAGCGGTCGGCGATTGCTGAGAGCGCGGGTTCGCCAGGGGCGACCACTTCCCGCGCAATATCATCCGCGTCCACCCAGCCGATGCCTAATGATCCAAATGCACGGGCAACTGTTGATTTGCCTGATCCAATGCCACCTGTTAACCCAATAATCATAAGCTCTCTCTATGCATCATTGGCCCTGGCCCATGCTGTCTCAATCAGGATGATTTGCGCTTACCAGGGTCAATAAAGCAATGATGTATAAAGCGCCATCAACTCATTACCCACCAGTAAGCATACCCAGCCCGCCAGAGCCAAAAAGGGGCCGAAAGGCAGCGGCTGGCCACGTAACCGGGGTATAAGCAGCTGAGCTAATAGCCCAATGATGGCACCGACGCCCGCCGATAAAATAAGCAGTAGCGGCAACATTGACCAGCCGACCCAGGCACCCAGAGCCGCTAATAATTTGAAATCACCAAACCCCATGCCTTCTTTGCCGGTGATCAGCTTAAATAGCCAGTAAAAACTCCATAGTACTAAATAGCCAGCCATTGCACCGATAACCGCGCTGGGTAACATCAGCGGTTGAAAGAGTAACTGGTAAAGAAGACCTGACCAAAGCAGCGGTAAGGTCAAAATATCAGGGAGGAGATAGGTGCGAAAATCGATGACTGCCAGAGCAAGTAACAGTAAGCAGGCCAAGTAGATAAATAGCGCGTTCATGTGGGGGCCATAAAGCGCCATAACGGCAACAGCCAGCAAGCCGCCCATGAGTTCCACCAGAGGGTATTGAACGCTGATACGTGTTTTGCAATGGGCGCATTTACCTCGCCTCTTTAACCAGCCCAGCAGAGGAAGGTTGTCATGCCAGACGATAGGGTATTCACATCGGGGGCACATCGAACCAGGGGTAGCCAGGTTAAAGCGCGGCGACTTTTCAGGAGGAAGCTCCAATGAAGCGCGTGCCTCTTTGCGCCAGTTCCGCATCAGCATCACCGGCAGACGGGTGATAACGACGTTAAAAAAACTGCCGAGGCATAGTCCCAGCAACAGCGCAGATAGATACATGAATGATGGCGGTAAGCCCATGATGCTCCCAGGGTTGCGGCAGAGGTTATGGCATGAAATTGTGGAATAGTGGTGGGTGTTTGGTGTTAAAGTGCCGTGCCAATTTCAAAGATAGGTAGATACATCGACACGACAACACCACCGACCAATGCGCCCAGAACGACGATGATGATGGGTTCCATCAGCGAGGTGAGGGCGTCTACTTTATTCTCGACTTCCTCTTCGTAATAATCGGCCACGCGATTAAGCATGGCGTCTAACGACCCTGCTTCCTCGCCAATGCTTACCATCTGCACAGCAAGGGCTGGAAAGCGGTTCGTCATGCGCATGGCGAAGTGGAGTTGCTGGCCGGTGGCAACGTCCTGGCGAATGCTCTTAATGACTTTGTCATACACGCGGTTATCCGAAGCTCCAGCTGCCGTTTCCAGGCCCTCAATCAGCGGCACACCCGATGAAAAGGTCGTCGCCAGAGTGCGGGTAAAGCGGGAGACGGCAGATTTATCCATGATATCGCCAAGTACCGGCAAGCGAAGCAGTAAGCTATCCAGGCGGTAGGCTATCCCAGGTGAGCGTCTGGCCGCAGCCTTCAGTAACATAATGCTGCCCACGAGCGTTCCCAGTGCATGCAGCCAGTACTGCTGGGCCAGTTCCGAAAGGTTTACTGTAAACTGGGTAAGGGCGGGTAATTCAGCCCCAAACCCCTGAAACATACTCTCAAACTCTGGTACTACCTTAATGAGCAGCAGCATGGTAACAGCCACGCCTATGGTCATGACGGCTGCTGGGTACCATAGTGCTTTTTTGACCCGGCTTTTGAGCGATTCCACTTTCTCTTTATAGCTGGCAACCCGTTCCAGCATTTGATCCAGCGCGCCCGCCTGTTCGCCAGCATCCACCAAATTGACAAATAGCTGGTCAAATTGCCTGGGGTGTTTTGCCATGGCGGCTGAGAGGCTATCCCCAGACGAGACATCCTCCATCAGCTGCTGGGTCAATGCGACCATGGCGGGTTTTTTCAAGCTCTCAGCAACGGCTTGAAGTGCCTGAAGAATAGGGATACCTGCGCGCACCATAGTGGCCATTTGGCGTGCAAATACCATAATGTCCACATTGGTAACCTTTCCCCGGCCTGTAAAGCTACTGCGCTTTTGAATTTTTGTTGCGGTGATCCGTTGTTTGGCTAACTGATCAACAATATCGGCTTTTGAGCGGCCAATGAGCTCTCCCCGCATGGGGCGGTCCTGGGGCCCCTTGCCTATCCATTTCCAGCGGTGGAGTGGTGTTTTTTTCGTCTGGCGCGCTGTTGCTTTAGCCATTTAACAGCTTACTCCTTACTTATGCGGTTAACTTCTTCCAGGCTTGTGCTGCCGTCCAGCACGCGGCTCAAGCAGCTCTGGTACAGGCTTGGGTAACCCTCTTTACGTGCCAGTTGGTCGATTTCTATGGCATTGCCATCGCGCATAATCAGCTGGCGCATCTCATCTGTAATAGGCACTACTTCATACACCCCGATGCGACCTTTATACCCCTGGGTACACTGCTTGCAGCCCTCCGCTTTATAGATGGTGGCATTACGAATATCGTGCTGATTAAAGCCTGCTTTACGCAACGCTTCAGCGGGGATATTGGCAGGAGTTTTACACTGGTTGCAGAGTTTACGTGCCAGACGCTGGGCGATAATCAAGCTGACTGAGCTTGCAATGTTGTACGAAGCCACCCCCATATTGGCAAGGCGGGTAAGAGTTTCCGCTGCAGAGTTGGTATGTACCGTTGAAAGTACCAGGTGGCCGGTCTGGGCGGCCTTTACCGCGATTTCAGCAGTTTCCAGATCACGAATCTCCCCCACCATGACGACATCCGGGTCCTGGCGTAAAAACGCCCGCAGTGCGCTGGCAAAGTTCAAGCCAATTTTAGGCAGTACATTAACCTGATTAATGCCTGGTACTTTAATTTCCACCGGGTCCTCTGCGGTGCAGATATTACGCTCTATCTGGTTGAGGATATTGATGCCGGTATAAAGTGTAACTGTTTTACCACTACCGGTGGGGCCTGTAACCAAAATCATGCCCTGGGGTTTTTTGAGCGCGCGCTCATAGGTAGCCTGTTGCTCAGGGCTAAAGCCAAGCTGCTCAATTCCCAACTGCGCTGAAGTGGGGTCCAGTATACGCAGTACCACTTTCTCACCATATACCGTTGGTAGTGAGTTAACCCGGAAGTCAATTGAACGGGTACGGGAAAGCTGCAGTTTTATGGCGCCATCCTGGGGCAGGCGGCGCTCCGAAATATCCAGGCGAGACATGATTTTCAGCCGTGCGGCAATGCGGTCACGCAGGGCGAAAGGAGGGCGGGCGATTTCAATCAGCATCCCGTCGATACGAAAACGCACCCTGTATTGTGTTTCATAAGGTTCGAAGTGAATATCCGATGCGCCACGGCTAATGGCATCCAGCAGTATCTTATTAACGAATTTTACGACCGGTGCGTCTTCGCTATCCTTTGTGGTTTTATCCGGTGCCGTGTCGCTGCCATCATGGTGTTGAATAATATTCAGCGCGCTAACAGCATCATCTACATTTTCCAACTCATCGAGCATGCTGCGTTCGTTTTGCGCTAGGTATTGAATCAGCGTGTTTTTTAGCTGATCCGCAGGTGCGAGCACGCCATCCACACTCAGGCCGGTGGCAAACTGTAGCTCATCAAGCTGGGTGAGCGTGGCCGGGAAGGGAACCGCGACCGTTAGGCGATGCCCGTGCCGCGCCAGAGGGAGAATATCCAGCTTCTTAAGAATTTTGACCGGATAGTCATTCGCGGGGGGCAGTGCGTTAATGCGGATCGGCTCAAGGTCAATCACTGGCAGGCCATACTCCCAGGCGGCAGCCAGAGCCGCGGCATCTGCGCTTACCAGCCCGCTGTCTACCACGTGTTGGAGTAAGGACATGTCCAGTTCAGCTGCCGTGGATTCGGCCACTGCCGCCTGGGCATTGGTGAGCAAGCCGTGTTTGACCAGTCTTTCGGCAATGCCGCGCAAGCCGCCGTTTAAAGCGGCATGGCTAAGCGTGGATTCTGGAACGGTTTGGCTCATGGAAATTTCAAATCCCGGCGGCATGACGAAGGTAATACTCTTTTTATCATATTTGCCTATGCCCAGGTACTGACAAAGAACTATCCAACAAAGCCGTGACGGCCGTCAAAAAGGTTGAAAAAAGCATATAAATAGCGTGAGAAGGCTGGTTGCCAACCCCAGAACGGTCAGCTAATGTAGCGAGATGTTAGTCTAAGCTGCTTTAGCCGGGTCGCAGCATATAAATTACTCATCACTGCAAGGGAACCTCGCAATGCAAAAAAATCAACCCAACCAACCCCACCGCTTTAAGCAGCAAGGCTTTACCCTGATTGAGCTGCTGATCGTGGTGGCGATTATCGGTGTACTGGCAGCGGTGGGTGTACCGCAGTATGGTAACTACCTTGATCGTGCGGCTGCATCAGCGTGTGAAGGTGAGCTAAGTTCCTTCAGAAGTGGTTATACAGCTGCTAGCACATTTAATGAACAAGATGAATTTTCTTTTACTTTCCAATCATGTTTTACAGCCGCTGATACTCCCCTGCAGGATGACAATGCAACATTAATTGATATTCTTGAAGGTGATGTAGATGAGAATACTACTTCACTAGCTCTGACCACAAGCCGTTCTGGGGTTAGTGTCACTCTCAATACCAATGGTAGTATTACTCGTAATATCGATTAGAACGGAATAGGATTGCCTTTCACTACTGTAGATATAGCCTACCAAGTCAGCTTGAGTTTGATTAAGAACCCTACAAGAATGTAGGGTTCATTATTTCAGGCTATATAGGTTGGAATCTACAGTATTAAAGATTTTGCTCTAATTGATTCTTATTGTAATCGCGATCACTGGTATCATCTCCCAAGCGGAGACTGCTCGCATATCTGACTTACCTGGATCGCCCTGCCTTCGGTGCCTGAGGTCAGCTATCTATCAAGATATTCGTGCTTGAGTTTTATTTTAAAACCGCACTCTCTTCTTCCATACTCCCTCCGCATTTTCCCTCTACACTCAAGGCTCCTGTGAATAAGGAGCCGATCATGAAACCCATTACCTTAGCCGCCTGCGTGCTAGTGACTACCATGGTATGGCACGCGACTGCGGTGGCGCAGCCTACTCATGCCCCTGCCCATGGGGCACGTGAGCAGGCGACCCAGGGAGAGCACCAGCGGGGAGGGCACGATAGTGGTGGTTATAGCCGTCGCCAACGAAGCGAGCAGCATATCGACCTACCACGCATTAATGAACGCGAGGTTTTACGGTTGTTACGGCAGTACGATGCTCCCCGCGCTGAATCATTGCCTCCTGGTATTCAGCGCAATCTGGAACAGGGCAAGCCTTTGCCTCCTGGTATTGCCAAACGCTTTGACGGCCAGCTCGCCTCGCAACTGCCACATTACCCAGGTTATGAGTGGGAACATGTAGGAGCTGATGTGGTACTGATTGAGGCCGCCACCCGAGTGGTGGTGGAGGTATTGGTGGATGCCTTACACCGATAGGCGCATGCCCCTGCTAGCGTAGCAATGCGTGCCAGTACCGCTTATGCTGATAAGCGAATAGCAACCCATCAAGGAGTGTTAATGGCGGCTTATACCTTAGAGGCACGGCTGGCACTGGCCGTTCGTATTGCTGAAGAAGCGGGCGAAATGATTCGTAACGCCCGTGCCAAGCAGGCATTTACCCAACGACTT
The DNA here is from genome assembly GCF_023507745.1 of Vreelandella olivaria. Lineage (GTDB taxonomy): Bacteria > Pseudomonadota > Gammaproteobacteria > Pseudomonadales > Halomonadaceae > Vreelandella > Vreelandella olivaria_A. The sequence goes on from NZ_JALPZO010000088.1 coordinate 70,546, forward strand.
AAATCAGGGGTTGAGTTAGTCACTGATGTAGATGTCGCGGTCGATACACTGATCAGCCAACGCCTGGAAGAGCATTTTCCCGGTGAGGAAAAGTTAAGCGAAGAGCTAAGCCCAGAGCACGCCTTACACACACCCGCCGATCAGCTCTGGGTCGTTGACCCGATTGATGGAACGGTGAATTTTGCCCAGGGGCTTCGTCATGTGGCGGTCTCCATTGGTTGGATGGAGAGGGGAGTCGGCAAGGTGGGCGTTGTCCATGCGCCGTTTTTACAGGAAACGTTTACAGCGGCAGAAGGAATGGGCGCGTTTTGTAATCAGCGACCTATTAAGCCGAGCAGTGCCAAGACACTTGCCAACACCTTGGTTGCCACTGGTTTTCCCTACCATAAGAAAGCCCGTAAAAAGCTGCTGCCCCGTTTGGAAGCGGTGTTAGCCCACTGCCAGGATATTCGCCGTAATGGTGCTGCGGCGTTGGATTTATGCGATGTCGCTTGTGGCCGCCTGGATGCTTACTACGAAACGGTTTCCCCATGGGATTTTGTGGCCGGTTGGGTGATTGCCCGTGAGGCCGGGGCACAGGTGGGGCACTTGGTCAAGGTGCCGGATGGCGTACCTACTGACCTCTATCCTGAGCAGCTACTGGTAACCACGCCCAATATTTACAATGAGATGGCCTCCCTGCTGCAAGCTGCCGACCAAGCGTAACGGCAACCAATTGAAAAGAAAGCGCAAAAAGAGCTTTTCATTTGGCTGATAAAACGCTAGTATACGCACCGTCTTGAGGCAAACGCTGTTGGCTGACAGCGTTTAGCAAAAAGGTATCTAAAAAGACATCGGAGCGTGGCGCAGCTTGGTAGCGCGTTGCAATGGGGTTGCAAAGGTCGCAGGTTCGAATCCTGTCGCTCCGACCAAAAAAGACATATAAAACGGTCACTTAGCTAATTGCTACAGTGGCCGTTTTTGTTTGGTTAGATTTTAGGTAGCAAATAGGTAGCACGCGTCGGAAGCAAGAAGGCACAGCTGGCAACAACAGTTGCCCTTTTTCGTTGCCCCACAATCCCATCGGCAACCGCAGCATTCCTTACATGAGACGACGAGGGATCGGTTAAAGTGATTTTGTAAAACCGCGCTGCACACCTTGAAGGACTAGAAATAGTCACCCCGAAATGCAGACAACGCAGCCAGCCAAAAAAGTACAGCTGTTCAATTACGAAAAAGGGTAAATTACACCCGCCAAGCTGAGAGTTCGTTTGGGCAACATGATAAGGGTAAATTATTAGGAACTCCCGTCATGCCAAAAAAGAAAAGTGAAGAAATCTTAGATAATGCGTTTCGACTTTACCAGCAAGGCTATAGTCCGGAGCTGATTGAGTTGCCGACGTCACCCCCAGATTGAGTAGCGCTACACTTTAGAGTCCGATCCTATGGGTAAGGAGATTGGACATGAAGAAGCGTTTCAGCGAAGAACAGATCATTGGTTTCCTGGGCGAAGCCGAAGCGGG
>NZ_JALPZO010000089.1 GCF_023507745.1 Vreelandella olivaria
CTTTACCCACCGGGAAGCCCTCTCCCAGCCCTTTGAACTCACCGTTAATCTGGCAAGCCGGGACAGCAACCTGGATGCCGCCAAGCTGTTGGACCGTGAGGCCTGCTTAACCATCTGGCAGGATGGCGAGCCTCTGCGCCGCATCCACGGCATCGCCGCCGAGTTCAGCCGTGGCGACACCGGCCACCGGCGAACCTTCTACTCCCTGGTACTGCGCCCCGCCCTGTGGCGCCTCTCGCTACGCCACAACTCGCGGATATTCCAAAACGTCGATCCGCTCACCCTCATGACGACCCTATGCGCTGAACGGGGGGTTACTGATGTGCGCTTTGTGGTTAACCGTGAACTGTCCGAGCGTGAGTACTGTGTGCAGTACCGCGAGAGCGACCTTGCCTTTATCGAGCGCCTGGCTGCCGAAGAGGGGTTGTTCTACTTCCATGAATTCGAGGCAGCAGACGACCAGAGCAGCGGGGGCGCCCACCGGCTAATCTTCGCCGATGATCCCCAGGTATTGGTCAACCTGGGCGAGCGCAGCTACCACAGCCGTGCCGGTGGCACCGCCCCCCACC
>NZ_JALPZO010000090.1 GCF_023507745.1 Vreelandella olivaria
TCAGCGGCATGCTGGGCCAGGTGCCTGGTGTGATGTGGTTGAAGAGCCCCTCCTCAAGGGGGGCCAGGGTGCGCCACTCACCGGGAAGTGGGCGGCCACGGCGGTGTAACTCGTAGACCTGGGTGGCGGCGCTTCCGTTTAGGCGCACACGCACGACCAGCCGGATAAAATAGAACTGGCCAAGTTGTTCGGGCGCCAAGTGATAGGTGATCGCCGTCCCATCCGCTTCATTGCGTATATGGGCCAGCACATCGCGGGTCAGTTCCTGGTGCATGCCGCTCATGGGCACCCCCCATAGCCCGAACGCCAGGGTCGGCTCGTCGGGGGGCTGGCCGCCGGGCAGGGTCAGCCGGAAGGCCAGGTCGCTGGCGGCGGGGCCAGGCCCTGGCCCCGCATGGGCTGTGGCGACCCCTTGCCGTTCCACAATAGCGTCACTGCCACTTAATTTACCCAGCTCCTGCTCGTGCGATTTAAAATCCCACTGTTTGCTGCGCCGCCCCCAGTGGCTATGCTGGCACCAGCGTTGCACCGGGCTTAACGAAAACCGATTGGCCAACAGGTCACCCA
>NZ_JALPZO010000091.1 GCF_023507745.1 Vreelandella olivaria
TCAGCGGCATGCTGGGCCAGGTGCCTGGTGTGATGTGGTTGAAGAGCCCCTCCTCAAGGGGGGCCAGGGTGCGCCACTCACCGGGAAGTGGGCGGCCACGGCGGTGTAACTCGTAGACCTGGGTGGCAGCGCTTCCGTTAAGGCGCACACGCACGACCAGCCGGATAAAATAGAACTGGCCAAGTTGTTCGGGCGCAAAGTGATAAGTAATCGCCGCCCCACCCGCTTCATTGCGTATATGGGCCAGTACATCGCGGGTCAGTTCCTGGTGCATGCCGCTCATGGGCACCCCCCATAGCCCGAACGCCAGGGTCTGCTCATCGGGGGGCTGGCCGCCGGGCAGGGTCAGCCGGAAGGCCAGGTCGCTGGCGGCGGGGCCAGGCCCTGGCCCCGCATGGGCTGTGGCGACCCCTTGCCGTTCCACAATGGCGTCACTGCCGCTTAATTTACCCAGCTCCTGCTCGTGCGATTTAAAATCCCACTGTTTGCTGCGCCGCCCCCAGTGGCTATGCTGGCACCAGCGTTGCACCGGGCTTAACGAAAACCGATTGGCCAACAGGTCACCCA
>NZ_JALPZO010000092.1 GCF_023507745.1 Vreelandella olivaria
GGAAGCGCATCAAGGAAGTGAAGAGCAATCTGACCGATAACGAAAGTGCCAAAATGACGACAAGCAAGGGCACGATCCAGGGCTATAACGGCGTCGCCACGGTGGATAAAAAGCACCAGATCGTGATCGACGCTCAAGCCTTCGGTGAAGGCCAGGAGCATCACACCCTGAAGCCAGTTCTGGAGCAGGTAGAAGCCCGTTTTAAGAAACTGGGCATTGAGGAAAACATCTACCAGAAAGGCACCGTCGTCACTGCGGATACCGGTTTCGCGAATGAAGCCAATATGAAGTACCTTTACGAGCGACGGATTAATGGCTATATCCCTGATAATCAGTTCCGCAGCCGAGATCCGAAATTCACCGACCAGAAAAACAAATACGGCAAGCGCCACCAGAACTTACCAGATAAAGGCTGGCGAGAGACGACGCCAGCTAGCGCGTTCCAGTTTGACCCAGTAGAACTAACGTGTATCTGCCCAACCGGCGAAAAGCTGTCCTATCGTGGGCAACGAGAAACGGACAATGGTAAGATCCGGGTACACTTTGAAGGGCGTTTGCTGC
>NZ_JALPZO010000093.1 GCF_023507745.1 Vreelandella olivaria
CGTTATGCATAAGGAAAGAATATGAGCATTTTGCAAAATTCATTTGATATAGCTAAGGATTCTGCTGTTGAAATTTGGTCACTAGTTGGCGCCCAATATATAAATAACAATGATGTCTTGCACCCAGTGGAGCTCAAGTTGCAGAAAACTATCAGCACGTTTTCGCTAAATGCAAGAAGAGTGCTCGAATCGTTCGATAAAAGCACAAAGTTTGGATTGAAAAAAAAGTGCTGGTCGCCATCTGGAAATATAGATGATAGTAAAATTGAGCTAGATCTTTGGAGAGCACTCAATTTAATTGCGCACGCCAATTCATTTGAGGTGGTTTTCGAGCACTTACCCGAGCATTTGTCGTACATTTCAGAAGATAATAAAGTTGTATCGTATGTGAAGGTATCGACTGATCGTAGAAGCGGTATATACGTGGATCCATTTTCAATGGCGTACAGTTTTTTATCTGAAGTCCAAGCGCGTTATCAAAATGCATAACCAGGCAAAGCACGCGGATGTCAAAAGCTACGCTGCGCTCCACTTTTGTCACCGGTGTTTGCGGCGTTAG
>NZ_JALPZO010000094.1 GCF_023507745.1 Vreelandella olivaria
GTATCACCCAACCATTTAGACCGTCAGTTTGAAGTAACAGCGCCCAATGTTGCTTGGGTGACGGACATTACATTCATCCGAACGTACGAAGGCTGGCTTTACTTAGCGGTGGTGATCGACCTGTTTTCTCGCCAAGTGGTTGGCTGGTCGATGAAGCCTCGTATGACCACGGAGTTAGTGCTGGATGCTTTGTTATCGGCAGTCTGGCGACGCAAGCCACAAGGAACTGTGATGGTGCATTCAGATCAAGGAAGCCAATTCAGCAGCGGAGATTGGCAAAGCTTTTTGAAAGCTAATCACTTGGTGGGCAGCATGAGTCGGCGTGGTAACTGTCATGATAACGCCGTTGCTGAGAGCTTCTTTCAACTCCTCAAGCGAGAGCGGATCAAGCGACAGATTTATTCGACACGGGAATCGGCTAGACGCGACGTGTTCAATTATATCGAAATGTTTTACAACCCAAAGCGCCGACACGGCACAAGTGATAACTTGTCACCGGTTGAGTATGAAAGGCGTTACTTTAAGAGCCTAACAGGTGTCTAGAATATCCGG
>NZ_JALPZO010000095.1 GCF_023507745.1 Vreelandella olivaria
GCAGTGTGATGGTGAAGTGCAGTCCCGTGCTGAGCGCCATGCTAAGTGCCATGCTCCCTCCTGGAATCATCAACTGTTAATGAGAAACAGTGATAATAACGAGCCAGGAGCCCAGCACAACCCCTTGAAGGCAGGTGTCAGCGATGTCTTACAACAATGTAAGCGATATCGTACAAAATTTTAAGAAATGGCTTACAGCAGGGAGGCTTGCAAATATCTCTGGTGTATGCCTAAGCCTTATGAACGTTAGCAGCGAATATCGACAACCATGCCGAAGTGCTCGCTTTCTCTAGCCCGGTGAAATCTTGACGACGGCTGCCTGAGTGGCACTCAGTGCCCGCGGCTTGATCCCATCAACCTTCCTGTAGCTATTTCTTGACCAATTAGGTCAGTTGTCCTAAAAATAAAAGTGGGACGACTGTCCTATAGATAGGAATAGTTGTTGGGAGGCGCTTCGGTGGCTAATAAACTGACAAGAAATCGCATTGTCGATAAGGCAGATCAGCTGTTCTATGAGCAGGGTTTTGAGCACACATCTTTCGCGCAAATTGCGGAAGCTCTAGGCATTTCTCGAGGAAATTTCTACTACCACTTCAAGACCAAGGATGAAATCCTGAATGCCGTAATCAGCCATCGTCTTGTTCGCACGAACTCAATGCTCGATAACTGGGAGCTAGAAGGCGACACACCAGCTGATCGTATCCGCAGTTTCATCAATATTCTGGTAATGAATCGGGCCAAAATTAAGCGTTATGGCTGTCCGGTAGGGACGCTCTGTACGGAACTTGTTAAGCTGGATCACCCCGCAAGAAGTCACGCAAATGAGTTGTTTGCGTTATTCAGAACCTGGTTGCGTCGACAATTCGAGCAACTTGGTCGTTCTGATGACGCCGATGAGCTGGCAATGTACCTACTTGCATTCAGCCAGGGAGTAGCGACACTTTCTAGTGCATTCCAGGATGAGAAATTCATTCACAGTGAGGTAAGCCGCCTGGAAGACTGGTTGGCCTCTTTTACCACTGCAACCAACACTCAACCGGAGGTGCCTTAATGTTTGTCGTTCTTTTACGGTTCTCAGAAAACAAGGATCAGGCCAGTGATTTTATGGAGGGCCATAATCAATGGATCAGGCGGGGGTTTGAGGATAAGGTTTTCTTGATGGTTGGCAGTCTTCAACCCGGTCTTGGAGGTTCTGTTCTTGCTCATGGTGAGTCAAGGGAAGCTCTTGAGAACCGGATTGATCAAGACCCATTTGTGGCCGAGCATGTCGTTACGGCGGAAATACTTGAAATTGAGCCGAAAAAAGCAGATGAACGGCTGGACTTTCTACTGGTTAAGTGAAAGGCGTTACTTTAAGAGCCTAATGGGTGTCTAGAATACCCGAGGCGATTCAGAGGGTGGCTGCTTTTACAGAATTGGCGAGGGCAGACCCTGATTTCACTACGTGCACTGTACCCGTTGGCAATGGAGAGTTTCTGGCAACGAGGTGTGGTGGTTGAAAGTGAGATTAATTAGTGCAGATAGCCAGCTTCCAGCGCTGCTAGTTTACCATTGAGATTCTGCAACACCTCACATGCCAGCCCATGGTGCTGGGCATTCTCAATCAATGGCCCTAAAATCGCTCCGCGCTCGGTGGCGCGTTTGGCCTCTACATCCTGCAACATTGAGGCTTTGTTGTTCGCTGTGTTCTCCACTACTTGCCACACTAGCGCCAACCAGGCATCTACACCGTGCTCGCCAGCTGGAGGGAGAATGCTTTCTGCTGACATAATCGCCGCGATTTCCTTCACCACGGCTGCCACTTGCCCTGAATAAGGCGCATTACCCAGTGCACCGTTACGAACGCCATGCAGCGCCACCAGCGGGTTAATCGCTGCGTTCACCGCCAGTTTCTGCCATAAACGGTTGCGAATATCGTCCACCTTTGTAGCGGCTAGCCCAGCCTGCGTTAACATTTGCACCACTGTTTCCGCCAGCGCACCGTGCTGGTTTTTCAGGTCACCTATATACGTATGCCCGTGCCCGGCATGCACTACACCATCATTCCCGGTTAGGTAAGCACCTTCAGTTGTAGTGGAGCACAGCACCGGGCCAGACCATGATTGGTTAATCCGCGGCTGAGCTAAAAAGCCGTTCTGCCACAGCACCAAGGGGGTAGTGGGAGCAATAACATTTTTGAGGTTTTCCAGTGCCGCCTCGGCGGCCATCGCTTTAGTGGTGATGTGCACAAACGCAGGTTGCTCGTGTGCCTCAGAAGCTAGTTCGGCAAGTGTCACCATATTTAAATGCTGTGCCCGCTGCTCGCTTTCGGGCGTGGTCAGCAACTGCTGCGCAGGCAGCGCACGGCGGCCAATCACCACCACTTCCGCAAGCGGTGCCAGCGAGTGCGCTAGCAGGCGACCAATGGCCCCAGGGCCGATAATCCAATGGGTAATCATCATCAGTTGTTATAGGCCACAAATAAGTGATTTCTGCTTTGCAAAGCAACGCAGGCTGAGTAAAGTCGAGTAACCTTTTATATTTAAAAACAGAAGGTTTGTAGAGGCAAACCGTTATACCACTTATGTGACTGGGGTGAAGCTGCAACGTACATTCGTCCAGGCAGTACAATGGCCCGGCTGGCCAACAGGGTTACAAGGAAAAGAACATGCAAAATATTCAATGGACGACAGAATTAATCACTCTTGTCAGCGTCATCGGCGTGCTGCTGACCGGTATGAGTTATTTGCTGGCAAGGGCGCTACAAAGCCGTATTACCATCAGGCTTACAACGCAACTTGAACAAATACAGGAAGCGTTAGCGGAGGCAAATGCTCAGAGCCAATCAGCCCAGGCCTCCATTAAAGAGCTTGAAACCAATCTACATGAAAAAGAGTTGGCGGGGAGTCGTCTAAGTTCTCAGCTGATTAACACCCAAGCGAATGAGCAACGCCTGACTGATGAGTTGCTGAGTAAAACGGCCGGGCTTAACTCGCTGAACGGCAGGCTGGAAGAGATACGACAACAGCATCACACAGCTGAGAAGCAGCTAGAAACGTTTCAAGCGGATAATCGATCTCTTCAGGAGCGAGCTGGTGATCTAAGTCAACGGCTTGAGCGAACAGAGAATGAATTGCAGCAAGAGCGCGAACAAAGCAGCTTACTCAAGGAAAAATTGGCCGAGGAGGGTAAGCGAGCCAAAGCGCTAGAGTCATCCGATAAAGAGGCTAGAGAGCAACTGATTGAAACAAAACAAAATCTGTCGCATCAGCAGGAGCTTCTGAATCAACTGCAGGAGCGTTACCAACGCCTGAACAGTGAATACACGAAACTCAACACTACCCTGGAAAGCAAAGAGCAACATTACAAAGAGCAGATGCAGCAGCTCAGTGAAACTAAACAGTCACTGACGAAAGAGTTTGAAAACCTCGCCAACAAAATTTTTGAAGAGAAGGGTAAAACGTTTACGCAAACCAGCCAGAGCAGTATCGACAGTATGCTCAAGCCTTTTCGTGAACAAATTGAAGGGTTTCAGAAACGTATCAATGAGGTTCATGACGTCTCGCTTCAAGGCAATACAAACTTGAACGCAGAGATCAGGAAAGTGCTGGATATTGGCCTACAAATGAGCAAAGAAGCGAACAACCTTACCTCTGCATTAAAAGGTGACTCACAGCAGCGGGGCGCATGGGGCGAAGCCCAGTTACGTAGAACGTTGGAGATGAGCGGTCTCATTGAAGATACGCACTTCGAGGTTCAAAACAGCTTCAAGGATACAGATGGAAAACAAAAGCAAACTGACTATCTGATCAAACTGCCTGACGGTAAGCACATCATCATCGATAGCAAGGTTTCATTAGTTGCCTACGACCGTGTTGTTTCGGCAGAAACGCCTGAAGCATACAGTTTAGCCATGGATGAGCACATCAAAGCGGTGCGCCGACATATCGTTGATTTGGCCTCCAAGGATTATACCAGTTTGGTGGGAATGCGTAGCCCCAGCTTTGTGTTGATGTTCATGCCTATCGAACCTGCTTATATTGAAGCGCTTAAGAATAATAAAGACCTGTTTGAATTTGGGTATAAGAAAAATATTGTGCTGGTATCTCATACCACGCTGATACCGATACTGCGCACGGTATCCAACCTGTGGATGATGGAGCGTAGCAACGCAGAGGCCCAAGAGATCAGTGAAAAAGCAGGTGAGATTTACAATCAAGTATGCCTGGTAGCGGAGCGGCTGCAGAAACTAGGTGGCACGCTAGGCACTGCCTCTAATCACTACAATGATACGGTCAGGGCATTGGCTGGTAAGCAAGGGTTGTATGGCAAGGTCGAGCGGTTTGGTACGCTTTCCGCCAATGTCACCAAAACGATGCCCGTTATTGAATCCGCGCACAGGGACTTCGAAACAGAGCGGCTTTCAATGATTGTTGAAGCTATTGAAGAAGCCGCGGGCGGTGAGGCTCCAACGCTAATAGCACCAACTAATCAGAATGAAGTTGCCCCCAATAAGCAACACAGCTAAAGCTCGCAGGTGACCTTTCCCTAACCTTTCCCCCAAAACTAACACCATGAACTTGGTGAGCTTTCCAGCTAATCTTGATGAACGGAGATTTCACTATCAAGACACGCGATACCGAGTCTGAGATTGCTGTTCATCTTCATGTGGGTTCGTCTGCTGCCTGGGAGCGAGATGGGGTAGGGTGCATAAGATATGCCGCTGCACCGGATACACTCGAAGGGCTTAACCAATCACTCCAGCGGGTGAGGCGCTAGCTACTGTGCTGAGGTCATTGAAATGGCTCATCTTCCTATATGCGATACCAGCCGATTTCTGATTATTTGCGGTTAATCGGCAAGGCCAGTTTCCGGTTATGCCATGTAGTGGTTAAATGGCTTCTTAAGTGTGATGAGGTTAAACCATCGGAGTCTACATGGAATCGATCATGATTAGAGATGCCTTACAGGAAGATTCGGTAGCTATTGCGGCGATTTATAATGACTACATTGATAACACCGCTATCTCATTTGAAGAGGCGCGCGTGTCCGGTACCGATATTCAAGGCAGGATTGAAGCTGTGCAAGAGGCGGGCTTGCCCTGGTTGGTGGTAGAAGAAGAGGGGGTTGTCGTGGGTTATGCCTACGCAACCAAGTGGAAAGAAAGAAGTGCCTATCGGTTTTCAGTTGAGGCCAGCGTCTACCTTGCCAACCATGTAAAAGGTAAAGGCCTGGGGCGGCAGCTTTATGAGGCTATGTTTGCCAGGCTCAAGAAGGCCGGGATTCGTACCATCCTTGCTGGCATCACACTCCCGAACCCAGCCAGTGTTGCGCTACATGAAAAGATGGGGATGAAGAAAGTAGCCCATTTTGAAAAGGTGGGATTTAAATTCAATCAGTGGCAGGACGTTGGTTACTGGCAGCTAAGATTGGGCACCAGTTCGTAACGAAGTGCGTTTCAGGAGTGCTATCTAGAACTAGCCAGATAGTCAGTTTACAACGCCACCACCTTATTATTCCGTGCCTGCAATACCTCACATACCAACCCCTACTGCTGGGCACTCTCAATCAGCGGCCATCGATTTGGTGGTGTATGGATAAAGGCAGGCAGCTGATGCGCTCCAGGGGCCAGTAGGCGTCCAATGGCACCAGGGCCGATAATCCAGTGGACGGTTATGATTCTAAATTGGTATGGCCATTAAGTGGGTGAGTGCAGTGCTGCATTTATTCTACAAATTTAGGATTATACTTTTTAACGCAATCTGGCATGATTGATAATTATTCTTATTAGGGGTGTGGCATGGCGCTAAGTTCAAAAGGTTGGATAGTCACGGCAGTTGGCATTGTGATTGTGGGGGCTGGCGGGTATATCGGCGCTCAGGCGCTGGTTGGCAATGAAGTTGAAAAGGCTCTCGCCCAAAGCTTTGAGGAGCTGGATCAATCAGCTTCCTATGATGTCAGCAATGTGCGCATCGATAAAGGCACATTTAACACTACTGCTTCGGCCACAATAGCGGTTAGAGGTTTTCAAGGCGCGACAGCAGAGGTCAATCTATTTGTGAACCACGGGGTGCTGAGCGCGGATATTACCGGAGACATTCAGCCCAACCAGGAGTTGTTAACCGGCAGTATTGATATCGATCTTGAGGCTACCCGTTCCTCCATTGAAGGGCAACTTACTGCCGCTGCGTTAAGTGCTGTCGAGGTGGATGCAGCGCTTAGTGATCTGGTGGTGGATCTGCGCAGAGAAGCCAACGGTGTTTGGCATGTGGATAGCCTGGCTCAGGAAATCATCTATAACGGTGATAATGAAACAGTACGCGTGATAACGCCGCGCTTAGTGATTAATACGCAAGCAGAAGGTGTATATGCAGTGCAGCAGCGTCTTGAGGTACCGCGAACTGAGATATTTGCCGAGGGGGTTCGTGTCTACCTGGAGGGGCTTGAGTCGGAAGCTGAATCCACCGGTGAAGGTGCCGTTGTTAATCAGAGTGGCTATTTCAGAATCGCCGATATTGGGGCGGATGACACCTCGTTTGGCAGTATGTCATTTGACATGGTAGCCGAAAATTGGGATGTGGAAGCATTCCAATCTTTTCAGGAAGCTTACACTCCGCTGATGACCATGCATATGGAAGCAGAGGAGTCCGGAGCGCGCATAGATGAGGAAGAAGAGCGTGTTTTAATGATTCAAGCGATTGAGAGTGGTTACGATATTCTGATTGCTAACCCTTCCATTGCCTTCCAGCCATTGGAAGCGCGCATTACCCTGCCAGAGTTTGGGGTGGACTTTGAGCCGCGTTTAACGGCAGAGGTGGCATTTGATGGCACCGATCTGTCGAAGAGCGCGTTGTACAGCGCGTTATGGGGGGCACGCTATCCACTGCCAGAGCAGTTGCTGGAGGCGGATGATGTGATGAGTCCATTTGAAGCTCAGGAGTACCTCAGTCATCGCTTGAGTGTGGCCGTTACTGTGACCACTCCCCCCGACTTCATCTTAAGCATGATTCCTATGCCGTTCGCCGCCATGCTGGATGCATCGAGTGAAGAACAGCAGTTGCTTTGGCAGGACGGTAGCCTGATCATTAACGGCCAGCCAATTATGTAACGGGCTTAACTCCTTTGTAACTGCTACATTGTGATTCCCGCTGTTAATTGATCCAAATGGCCTGCTGGCATTACCTGCTGGCAGGCCATCTTGTTAATAGGCACCCACCAACTTTTTCAGCATTAATATGTATCCAAACGCTCGGTGCCTATGTTCAGCTGATCTACGCTTAAGTAACTTAGATGGTACTATTTTTCCATTAACCCCTATCTTCGGAAGAAATGATCATGACGCTCACTCTCATTATCATCCTGGCGGTCATCGCTGCTGTTGTGTTCTATGCCATTGCGATCTACAACCGACTTGTGTCGCTGCGTAATCGATTTCAGAACGCTTTTTCCCAGATAGAGGTGCAATTGAAGCGGCGTCATGACCTGATCCCTAATCTGGTAGAGACGGCTAAGGGCTATCTCAATCATGAGCGGGAAACCCTGCAATCGGTCACCGAGGCCCGCAATACTGCCGTGGCCGGGCTTAAGGCGGCGGCAGCTAACCCTGGCAGTGCCAAGGCGATTGCTGACCTGGGGAGTGCTGAAGGTGCTCTTACCCAGGCAATGGGGCGGTTAAATGTGGTCATGGAGGCTTACCCAGACCTGAAAGCCTCGCAAAATATGCAGCAGTTGTCAGAAGAGCTTACCAGTACAGAAAACAAAGTCGCTTTTGCGCGGCAGTCCTTCAATGATGCTGTGATGCACTACAACACCTATCGGCAGAGCTTTCCTCAGGTAGCGGTGGCAGGCATGTTCGGCCATGGTCAGGATGCATCCTTGCTGGAGTTTGAGGACAGCGCCCAGATTCAAGTAGCTCCCCAGGTGTCGTTCTAATCTGATGCTGTTTTCCGTTATGTGTTCATCGCGAGATATGAAATGTCGGTGGCTACAGGCTTGGCGTAAAACATCGAAGCGACTGTGAGGCTAAAAAAGGAATACGGACGTATGGATTTTTTTACCGCTCAGGATCAAGCTCGACGTAAAACCGGGTATCTGGTCGTTTTAATGATATTGGCGGTACTCGCCCTGATCGTTGTCACTACACTGGCGATTACCATTGCGCTCCACCTGATGAGTGGAGGGCAGCCCGCAGCGCAAACCAACCTATCCGCTCAAGGGGTATGGTCAGCACTCTCCTATGAACTCATCGCTGGTGTGACTATTGCGGTGTTGGCGATCGTGGTTCTTGGCGGACTGTTTAAACAACAGCAGCTACGTCGTGGTGGCCGGGTCGTGGCGGAAGCACTCGGCGGTCGTGAGATTAATCTAAATACCCGTGACCAGGATGAGCGCCGTATCCTCAATGTGGTGGAAGAGATGGCAATTGCGGCCGGAACGCCGGTGCCTTCCGTGTATATATTGGAAGAGGAGAGTATCAATGCCTTTGCGGCAGGGCATCGCCCTAATGATGCGGTCATCGGCATGACACGAGGTGCTATCCGCAACCTGACACGGGAAGAGCTGCAAGGGGTTGTCGCCCATGAGTTCAGTCATATCCTGCATGGCGACATGCGGCTGAATATGCGCCTGATCAGTGTGTTGCATGGCATCTTGCTGATTGGTTTATTGGGTGGAACCGTGCTGCGTAGTATGCGCTTTCGGCGGATGGGTGGTGGGAAACGCGACAACTCTGGCGCGGTCATTCTGGCGCTGGGTGTTGTATTAATGTTGGTCGGTTACGCGGGCACCTTTTTTGGTAATTTGATTAAGTCTGGGGTTAGTCGTCAGCGCGAATATCTGGCCGATGCCTCCGCCGTGCAATTCACTCGCAACCCCCAGGGAATTGGCAATGCGCTGGTCAAGATTGGCGCACATACCCAGGGGGCTAACCTGCAAGCTGCTCAGGCGCCGGAGTTTAGTCATCTGTTTTTTGGACAGGCTGTGAGGTTGGGTGTTAGCCAAATGATGGCTACCCACCCGCCGTTAAAGGATCGTATCAGCCGGGTAATGCCAGATTGGGATGGCAGCTTTCAGGCTACCTGGCCTGCTGCTGCTCAGGCCGAGAGTGAGACGCCAGATTCTGGGCGCGATACAAAGCCGGTGTTCAAGGGCAGAACGCTGGCTGCTGTATTAACAGCGGCTTCTGCTCAAACCGCGATTTCATCCATGGGCCAGCCCGGCCAGCGCCACCTTGAGCACGCTCAGGCGACCCTGGATGCATTGCCCGAGCGAATTAAAGCTGCCGCCCATGAGCCATATGCGGCGCGAGCCTTAATGTATGCACTGTTGCTAAGCGAAGATCAGCAGGTACGTGAACATCAATTGGAAACGTTGCAGAAAACCGCATTGCCCGATGTTTACCACGAGTTGATTCAGCATGCACCAGAGGTGTTGATGCTGGACGTACAGTTGCGACTGCCACTGATAGAGCTGGCGCTACCGGCACTGAAGTCGCTTTCAGTGGAGCAGGGGCAGCATTTTCGTCTGTGTATGGAGCAACTGATCAATGCGGATGGTCAGGTAAGCCTGTTTGAATGGACGCTGTATCAATTGGTGCTGAATAACTTGGGTGAACAGGATAACAGGCCCGCTAACCTTAAGTTAAGTGACTTGCAGCGAGAGTGCCGGCTACTGCTTATGGTGCTAGCGAATGCTGGCCAGGATGACCCGGATGAAGTGAGTGCGGCAATGACGGCTGCTGAAGGGGAGCTGCCATTCGAACTGGCTGCTCTATCGCCCCAGGATGATGTGAGCGATATGCATGCGCTAAGCTTGGCCGTTGAACGTTTGCGTCGTGTGCAGCCGATGCAAAAATCGGCATTGATGCAAGCTATGGCTCGCTGTATTGAGCACAGTGGGCACATACGGCCAGCCGAGGCTGAGCTATTCAGGGTTGTGGCAGATATGCTTGGTTGTCCTGTGCCGCCGCTACTGATCGACGAACCGATGGAGGAGCCGAGCTCTACCGGGTGAATCGACATGTCTTCACAGTCGCTGCTGCTACTTGCAGATACTATCCTCATCATTCACGTACTGTTCGTGGCCTTTGTGGTACTCGGTTTGTTTGCCGTCTATATAGGTTATTTTCTGAAATGGGGATGGGTACGCAACCGAGTTTTTCGCATTACCCACCTGTGCGCCATAGGTTATGTAGTAGGGCAAGCCTGGTTAGGTGCGATTTGCCCGTTAACCACATGGGAAATGGCGCTAAGGGCTGAGGCGGGTGCGGCCACTTATTCGGGGTCTTTTATCCAGTATTGGCTCCAGAGCCTGCTGTATTACAGCGCGCCAGAGTGGGTGTTTGTTTTGGTTTACACGGTTTTTGGTAGTCTGGTGCTTGCCAGCTGGTTTGCCGTGCGGCCTAACCAACGCGCTTGCTAACACCTCCGCCATTCTGTTTTATTACTACCTTCTTATGTTTCAAAAAGCTTATGTTTCAAAAAGCCTGGCTGGGGGGTTATGGTCGCGGTCACCTCGACCGGTTGCCAGGTACTTACCCAAGGCTCCAACTTCCAGGCTGAGGTGGGTGATCGATGTAACGTTTTGCAATCCATCTGGCGAAGATCATTTGTTGAGTTAAGCTGAAAGCAGCTGGCTTATGCAGAGCGTGGGTGAAAGCATCGGCTCTGTTTTCAGTTAGGCAACATCTCTTAAGAGCCAAGCGTAATGAGGTCTCGGATGGCTAAAAAACCAAACGGAAATGGTAGTGCTCGCACCCCTTCTGGCCAGAGCGCATCAATCGCAACGGTTTCATGCGGAACCGAAAAACTCCTGATGGCTGCGCTTGAGCGTGGAAGTAATTGTCTCGAAACGGGGCGCTTCCTCATCAGTTATCGTGAGGGAATGGTAGAAGAGGGAATCAAACGGCTGAAGGCCCAGAACTTTCGGGTAGCTGACGCACGTGACTTTGCTGATCAAGCGGTCAGTTTGGAGGATGCTGGGGATGCAGAGGCGATGGTGTTCCCAGAGCTTGGTGTAGCGCTGGTGGGCGGTGATGCCCTGCAACTGCATGGGATGAGCATTCATGATGAGATAACGGCGGACAGCCCCATACAAATTATTGAACCTGAATATTTTGCGTTCTCAGAAAGTTCCGAGTACCTGCGTGGCTTCTTAAGGGCGGCAAGTACGATAGCTCATGACCTTGGTGCTGACTTCGATATTGGTGAAACTGAAGAGGAACGTGAGGCGGATGCGCTTGAGGTGACATGGGGGCTGGTCCAGTGCAAGGTACCGCAAAGCAGTTGGAGTGGCTCTGGTATTAAAGTAGCCGTGCTTGATACTGGGATGGACCTTGGGCATCCAGACTTCGCCGATAGAGAGTTCGATACCCGGTCATTCGTAGGAGAGCCAGTTCAAGACATTAATGGACATGGAACGCACTGTATTGGCACGGCTTGTGGACCCAGAGCGCCTGCCGGAAACACTCCCCGTTACGGTATCGCCTTTGGCTCTCAGGTATTTGTTGGAAAGGTTCTGACAAATTCAGGCAGTAGCACGGGAGCGGGGGTGCTGGCGGGGATGAATTGGGCCATTGCCAATCGCTGCGAGGTTATATCAATGTCGCTGGGCAGCCAGAGCCCGGTACAGGAAGCCTACACGCATGCTGGGGCAGCGGCTCTTCGCAATGGCTGCCTTATTATCGCCGCTGCCGGAAACTCCTCCACAAACACAGGTGCTCCGGCCAACTCACCCACCATCATGTCTGTTGCATCGCTTGACCCTAATTTGAAACCTTCAAACTTTTCTAACTGGGGCAAGATCGAGATTGCGGCACCTGGGCGGGATATTCTTTCCTCATGGCCTCGGCCAAACCATCATAAGTCCATTAGCGGAACCAGTATGGCGACCCCGCATGTGGCGGGTTGTGCGGCACTTTGGGCTGAGTCTGATGCCTCTCTGCGCGGGGAGAAGCTATGGCGGCAACTGCTGGATTCAGCGCAGACTCTGTCACTTTCTGATTCCCGCGTAGGGGCTGGGTTGGTACAAGCTCCCTCGTAGATCGACTGGCCCAGGGCAGTTGCACCTTTGCATCTGCCCAGGAAACTGATTTCGAAGGTAGGATCAATGTCGAAAATAGCGCTTTGGATAATTACGATTTCCAACGATCAGTCGATCGAGGAAGCAGCCACACGCCTTAGAGCGGAAGGGCTAACCATTAGGGATATACTGGAAGAGATTGGGTGTATTACCGGCTCGGCTGATGATGTCACCGTAGAGCGACTGAAAAAGGTTCAGGGGGTTGTGGATATTGCGCCCGATATACAGATCGAAATGGGGCCGCCGGATTCCAACGAAACCTGGTAAGCCTGCAATTGCTGCACGTGCGATGAGATGAAATACACGGTGTGCTCACTGGTCGTCTTGCTTAATTTACTACCTGATGGTCCACTCCCTAATGGGCTTAATGCATTCTGGGTATCAAGCCCTGCCAATATCATATATTTGGTATCCGCTCGGAAAGGTGAGTGAGTGCGGATATCCTGAATTAGCGATATAGCGATAACTGCACCCACTTAGATTGCTTACGGTAAGAAAATTACCGGCCGTATTTAAGCAGGTTGAGGTAATGGCGTGTTTTCCAGTACCGCCTGCAACTCATCGATGAGGGTTTCGACTTTCCGTATCGCTTCAGAAACCGACTGGGCCAGTACCTCCCCACCCACTTCCTGGCCTTCGATCGCAATGTAGTGAATGCGCGTGATGCCGATAAATTGCAGCGCAGTGGTCAGGCTTGGCTCCAAGTGGTTCATATAGGCCATTTCACCGCCAGGGCCAAAGCCTGTTCCGCCTCTAGCCGTAAGAATAACCGCATGCCTTGGTCGGTCACCGAGCTTTGGAATGTATGGGTCGGCGGGGTTGCTCTCATCGATATCCACTGTTCGGCCGGGGCGCACTACCTGATCAATCCACGCCTTTAGGACGGCAGGCATACCGAAGTTGTAGAACGGTGTTCCAATGACCACCACATCCGCAGCAATTAACTCATCGACCAATTGGTCACTTTCCGCCAGAGCCTCTTTCATCCAGTCTTCTCGTTGTATTTCCGGCTTAAAAGCTGATGCAATCCAGTCGTGGTTGAGAAAGGATGGAGGGTGTTGGCCTATATCTCGATAAGTGACCGTATCTTGAGCACGGCGTGCTTGCCACTGGCTGACGAAGCGGTGGGTCAGATGGCGGCTGTGGGAACCGTGATTGTCGGTTCCCGCAATACCGGGGCGGGCGCTGGCATCGATATGCAGTATATGCGGCATGGATAGCCTCCTATTCTGAGCTGAACTCATCTATGATTAATGACAGGTTCAGTCTAGGCTCTGGATATTGTCAGTAACAAACGATCTTTTCTTTCGGATATAGATGAGTAAAATTCATTCATGAGCCATCGGCGACTACCCTCACTTTCGGCGCTCCGGGCTTTCGAAGCCGCTGCGCGCCATGAGAGTGCCAAGCAGGCGGCGCTAGAACTCTCGGTTACCCCCACCGCCATCAGCCATCAAATCCGTGGTCTTGAAGAGGCGCTGGGCGTTTCACTGTTCTTACGGAAGCCTCGTCAATTAAAGCTGACCGCTCAGGGCCGTGAGCTGTTGCGAGTATTGGAAAACGCCTTTGATAGCATCAGTGAGGTTGTTGAGCGGTTGAGCGCTGTACCTGTTCGCCAAGCTGTAACGCTCTCTACGACTCCGGCAGTTGCGATGCGGTGGCTGCTACCGTGGATTTGTCTGTTAAGCGAATCCCATCCAGACATTGATCTGCGCATTCACGCGTCCCATGAGTCAGTTGCGCTAGATGGGGTAACTGCCGATCTCGCCATTCGCTATGGTGATGGCCGTTGGCCAGGGCTGGTAGCAGAGAAGCTGTTTGATAACACTTTTATCCCAACTTGTAGCCCACACCTTGGTTTGCAGGAGATAGCGCAGCTACCGTTGCACTCCTTGATTCACTTCAGCAGTCAGGGAGCCGTATCCGCGCCCCTGGATTGGGCTGCATGGCAGAAAGAGGCCAAGGTACCTGGATTGGACGTCAGTGCCGGGCCGGTGTTTTCCGACGAAACTCACGCCATTTCGGCCGCCGTCGGTGAGCAGGGGGTGGCGCTGATGAGCCGTCAGTTGATCAAGGAAGAGTTGGAGGAGGGGCGCCTGGTACAACCTTTCGGCCCAGAGTTTGAAGGTAAACCATTCTTTCTGGTCTACCCGGAGAGTCGCCGGAACGATCCGACGGTTCTGGCTATTCGTGAATGGGTAATGGCGGTGCCTGGAGTGCTGTCCTCTGATTAACGCCATATTTTCTTATACCGTTATCTTGGTTTGCCTGCCAGGAAATCGATACAGCTGTGCCAGCATGCAACTAAAGTGCTGAATAGGAAAGCGACATCGTTCATCACCACTTAGTTTGTCTTTTTTCTTCCTGCGGTACTTTTCCTCTTTGCATAACGTTTTCTCGGCTTACTTGAGCGTTTTTTCTCAGGGCTGCCAGACTCTCCCTGAGCGGTTTGCAGGCTGTGGCGCAGTTTGCCTGCATCACTTTGGCGCAGCAGAGCACGTAAATCATCGAGCAGAGCGTGCTGAAAGGCGTTGGGGTCGTCCTGCTGTTCGGAAATCGCCCGCAGGCGCTGTTCCCATAGTGCGGTACGCTCCGGGGTGCTGACGGCGTTGGGCAGGGCGGCGATGAGTGCACAGCCAAGTTTGGTGGCGCGCAGGGCTTTTTGCTGGCGTACCAGATAGCCACGCTGTACCAGGGTTTCAATAATACCTGCGCGGGTGGCTTCGGTACCCAGGCCATCGGTATCGCGCAGGGTGCGGCGTACCTCGGGATCATCCACGTAGCGGCCAATATTCATCATGGCCTTGATCAGGCTGGCATCGGTGAAGGGTTCCGGCGGGCGGGTTTCGCGTTCCTCAACACCTGCGCCTAGCGCTTGGCAGGCTTCCCCTTGAGTGAGTGGCGGCAACGGCGGGGTATCTTCCCGGGTGGTGAAGAGTGGCTTCCAGCCTGGGTCGAGAATGCTTTGCCCGCGGGCGCGAAAGGCTTCGTTCAGTAGCGTAAACTCGGCCTTTACCTCAAAGGTGCGCAGTGGGCGATAAAACTGAGCCATAACGTTGCGCACGATCAGCCGGAATACGTGGCCTTCGGTGGCGGAAAGCTGGCCGAAGTCGGCGGGTTTGCCGGTAGGGGCAAGGCCGTGGTGGGCGCCCACCTGTTTATCGTTCCACGCCTTGGAGTGCAGAGTGAAGTCGGCGCCGTTAAGCCATTGGCGCAGGGTGTCATCATTCTGGCAGGCGCTGCTTAAGCTGCGCTGGGCAAGTGGAAGATGCTCTTCAGGCAGGTAGCGGCAGTCGGAGCGTGGGTAGGTGATCAGTTTGTGCTGTTCGTAGAGCCGCTGGCAAATATCCAGCACCATTTGGGCGGAAAGGCCGTGGCGGCGGGCAGCATCTACCTGCAGCGCGGAAAGTGAATAGGGTAGCGGCGGTGCCTGGCGCTTTTCCTGCTGATCAAGTTTGGTCAGTTGGCCTGTCGCGCCGGGCAGTTGAGCTGCCAGGGCATCGGCAGGTGCACGGTCGATCAAGCGACCCTGTTCGTCTAAGGGCGCGTGTTCTTTGGGCGCCCACCATGCGCGCAACTGTCCTTGGGCGACCTGTAGATCCACCCATAGCGGATAAAACGGGTGGGGCACGAAGTCACGAATGGCGTTGTCGCGGCGCACAATCAGCCCAAGTACCGGCGTTTGCACCCGCCCCACCGACAGTACCCCGTCATGGCCTGCCTGACGGCCAGTGAGCGTCCAGGCTCGGGTTAAGTTAATACCGTATAGCCAGTCGGCACGAGAGCGCGCCTGGGCGGCTTGAAAGAGTGGCTGAAACTCTGCATTGGACCGTAGGCCTGCCAGCGCTCGGCTCACTGCCGGGCGGTTAAGGTCACTGATCAGTAACCGCTGCACCGGGCCGCGGTATTTTAGATGCTCAATCACTTCCTGTACCAACAGTTGGCCTTCGCGGTCTGGGTCTCCGGCGTGTACTACACTGGTCGCTTGTTTTATCAACTTACGAATGGTCGCCAATTGCCCGCGGGCTTTTGGGCGTGGGGTCAGTTGCCAGCTAGTGGGCACAATGGGCAGGCGGTCGAGTCGCCACTGTTTGTCTGCCGGGTCGTAGACTTCCGGGGCGGCCTGTTCAAGTAGGTGGCCTAAACACCAGGTCACGATGGTATCACCGCAAACAATTGCGCCTTCCTGGCGCTTGGCACTGCCGGGTAGTGCCTCGGCAATGGCGCGGGCAAGGCTGGGTTTTTCGGCGATAATCAAACGCATGCGATGCTTGGCCCTAAGGTGTGATAGCAAGTGGTTGAAAGCGTAGCTGAAACCACAACGATACAGAAATGCTAATTGCTCCGCCGTGCAAAAACCAAATGTGTTTAAAAAAGCAGGGAAGTATGTGAGGCAGGGGGGGAGCATCGTTGTCGTATAGTTTTGGTACAAAATTGTCGAATTGGGTACTCTCTTCGGAAGTTATTACGAGGTAATTGTCATGCGCGAGCGAGGTAGAACACGACGTTTACTAGGGCTGGGTGTTCGTACTGGTGGCGCTCTGCTGAAAACCCGTTTGGGTGGCCAAGCCGATTGGGGCGGGTTGGGTGAAGCGCTTTTTGAAGGGCTTTCCGAGTTGAAGGGCCCGGCGATGAAACTGGCGCAGATGATGTCCCAGTGGGATGACCTGCTGCCGCCGGACCTTGCTGATGAACTGGCGCGCCTACAGCGTCAAGCGGAACCCATGCCTTGGCCGCGCATACGGGAGGCGCTGGCACTGCAGTACGGTAATACCGAAAACTATTTTCTTAGTATTGAGGAGCGACCTTTTGCCAGTGCCTCAATGGGGCAGGTGCATAAAGCGGTCACCCTGGCAGGCGAAACCGTGGTGCTGAAGGTGCAGTACCCTGGCCTGGCCGAGGTGTTGGAAAGCGATCTAAAACAAGTGAAGCGAATTATGAGCCTGGGGCGCTGGCTTAAAGTGCCCCAGGCGCGCCTGGAGGTGCTGTTTGATGAGCTGGCGGTAGGGTTACGGGAAGAGCTGAATTACCAAGCCGAAGCGGTTGCGTTGGCCCGTTACCGGGAGCGCTATAAGGATAACCCGGCGTTGGTGATTCCCGAGCCGTTGTTTGATCTTTCCGGTCAGCACGTATTAGCCATGCGCTACGTGGATGGCACCCCGTTGAGGGAGTTAGAGCATGCTGATGACGCTGTTCGCCAAAAGGTGGCGGTTGCCCTGGCGGACTGGATTACCCAAGAGCTATTCATTCACCAGGAGCTGCATGCCGATCCTCATGCAGGCAACTTTGCCTGCGATGAGCAAGGGCGGCTGGTGATTTATGATTTGGGCGCAGTGATTGCCGTACCGGACGCGCGCTTAAAAGCCATGATGCAGTTACTGGAGGCCACCCTGGCGCAAGACCCCATGGCCATGGATGATGCCATGATGAATCTAGGGGGGCGCCAGGGGCAGGGCGCGCCATTGGCGCTTTATAAAGAGGCTGCTGAGAGCATTGCGCCTCTGTTTGCTCCTGGTGAGCAGGACTTCAGTGATGTACGGATACACCAGCGCTTGCGTGAGCTGAGCCCCAAAGTGTGGGCTGCCATGGACCGACTACAGCCTCCGGCGAATACCCTGCTGCTTTCACGGGCACTGAATGGCCACTACTGGAATCTGGTGCGCCTTAAGGCGCGGTTGGATATGCACGGGCGTACCGAGCCACTATTAGCCCAAACAAGAGTGCTGTAACCGATTGACACTGCGGATGAGCCGACAGCCATGCTAGACTATTGCGCTTTTAAATTGAGTTTTGAAGACAGTGGAGACGGCAATGCTGGCGGTATGGGTCGATCAGCTGCTGGGATTTGCCTCTGGGGCACTCTCGGCAATCAGGCAACAAGAACATTACCCCGATTTTATGACCTGGGTACGTGCCGAAGGCGCAGCTTCTTTCAATGGCGATGTCACCATGGCCCAGGCGTTGGCACCTGTTTTATGGTCGCAAACACCGCTTGAGCGGTTGGGCTTCTCCAGCGAACCCCTGGCTACTCCAGGCCGTAACGAGCCCTGTTGGTGCGACTCCGGGCATAAATACAAGCAGTGCTGCTACCGCGTTGATTTTCCCACCGAGATTCCCGAGCAGATGATGTGGATGCTCTCTCTACGGGAGTGGAAAGGCGCCACGTTAAAAGCAGCGCTGGAGAGCCAGCAGGCCCCGGCCCAGGCATTATTGGAAGCAGGGCTGATTGCGGCTGAAAGTGGCCAGACAGGCCGCTCCATGCAGATTCTTGAGTCTTTGTTCGATGGCCGTGATTGGTCGCGGCTACCGGAGCAGGCTGAGCCCGCCTTTGAAATCCTGCTGGATATCTACCAGGAGCGCGGCTTTACCCGCAAACGCGCGGACCTGTTGGATGAGGTAATGGAGCGTGGCCCGCTGTTTCTGCGTGGTGTCGCTTTAGAGCGGCTGTGCCTGATGCATCTGGATAATGACGATTTGGATAGTGCCCGGGGGGCGTTTGTAAAGGCACAGCAAGCGCTGCCGGACTCGCCCACGCTGGCTTATATAGAGGCTATGCTGCTGCTCCATGAAGGCCATGAGCATGAAGCCAAAGAACGCGCTAACTTCTGGTACCGTCGTTTGGTACGCCAGGGGGATTTGGATGAAGAACAGCTCGATTTCCTTGCTGCTTTGGCTGAAAACCCAGGTGCGACGCTTGCCGATCAGCTGTTAAGTGCTGAAGAGGATATGGCAACACCGTTGGTTGCGCTGCAAGCACTACTGGCCGCGTTGCCTACGGCGCCGAAACTCGACATCCACCAAGACCCCGAAACGGGACGGTTGCACTACACCACCACTGCCCGTGAAGAGACGCTGTTTGCTGCCTGGCATGAGCAGTTTCAGGTGCTGGTGGACGAAGAGGTGGCGCTTGGCTTCCGCGATGACCCCTGGGTTAATGCGGTGGAGTGGATGTCGTCATTGTGCTCCCATCCCGAATGGCTGGATGCTCCCCAGGTTGTTCAGGATCTGACACTGGCACTTACCAGCAGGTTTGGTAGCCTTCCATGGATGGCGCCTGGTTTGCTGGAGCCACTGGCACTGCGCCTTTCCCGTTGGTTGGAGCAGGCTCGTGCAGCAGGCGATGGCAGCCTGTGCTGGGATGATGCGGATAACGTTGTGCTGTTGCGCACTGGTCTGGCGCTGGTGGTGGGGATGGAGCGGGGTGCCCGTGAACACTCACGGCAGCTGGCTGAAGAGCTGCTCTCTATCGATCAGGAAGATAGCCTGGGCCTGAAAGAGCTGGTGCTCGACCAGTTGTTGCGGGATGACCGCAACCAGGAAGCGCTGGCATTAACCGAAGAGCCACAACAGGATGATGGTTCGCTGGTGCTGGGGCTATTAATGGGCCGTACGCTGGCGCTTTACCGGCTTGAACAACATGAGGCTGCCGAAGCGGCACTCCAGGAGGTTATTGCGCACAACCGCCACGCTCTGGCATTGATGTGCGCAGAGAGTCCGCGTCCCTCTATGCCCCATGCGGATGGGCAGGTAGATCCCGGCTCCCGCGCTGAGGCCTGGCAGTACCGCACTCTGATGCGTGACCAGTGGCGGACAACCCCTGGAGCACTAAAGTGGCTTAATTCCTACCTTTAACCGTTGGAGTGGGCACCAGCTGTTTGTCACGGCTTATCCAGACCGCGAGCAGTATGGCGGGTAAGCCAAGCAGAGTGGCTATCACGAAAAAAG
Source organism: Vreelandella olivaria (assembly GCF_023507745.1). Classification (GTDB taxonomy): domain Bacteria; phylum Pseudomonadota; class Gammaproteobacteria; order Pseudomonadales; family Halomonadaceae; genus Vreelandella; species Vreelandella olivaria_A. The sequence continues at coordinate 19,783 of NZ_JALPZO010000095.1, forward strand.
TGGCATACCCCTGTGCAGTGACGACTAATCCCCCAAATCCGCTCAGGAACTTGCCAGGTAGTGTCATCAGCGATGAGAACAGCGCGTACTGAGTGGCGGTATAGGCTCGGGAGGTAAGGCTGGAGAGAAAGGCGATAAACACCGCACTGGCCAAACCATTGGCTAGATTGTCGCCAATAATCGTCACCACCAGCATGGGGACTTGATTGCCGATTAATGCTAACGCGGCGAAGAGCAGATTGGTTAGCGTAGCAGCAGCTGCACCGAAGATCAGTAGTGGCCCAATACCGTAACGGGCTACCAACAGCCCGCCCAGAATGCCTCCCAAAATACTCATGGCAATACCGAAGATGTTGGTGATGTTGGCAATCGTTGCCAGCGAGAAGCCCACATCAATATAAAGTGGGTTTGCCATCGAGGCCATGGCAAGGTCACTAATACGAAATACCGCTATAAACACCAGAATACCCAGTGCTTTGACCCCATAGCGGCGGAAGAAGTCGGTAAAAGGGCACACAATGGCGCCGATGGCCCAGGCACCTAGCCGGCGCACTACTTTGGGTTTGCCACGGCTGGCGCGGATGAAGGCCCGGACCTTCGGCTCGTGGATCAACTGCACCGACAGTGAGGCGCGTTTAGGCTCGGGGCGAATCAGTACGGTAAGCACACCTATGCCCACCAGTGCCGCCATGGTCAGGTAGGCTACATTCCATGAAACGGCAGAGGCGACATAAAGTGCCCCGGCACCTGCGGCCAGCAAGCCGCCTCGATAGCCAATAATGTAGGTAGAGGCCATCGCTGCCTGGACATCGTCATCAGCGGATTCGATGCGGTAGGCATCAATCGCGATATCCTGGGTCGCCGACCCAAAGGCAACCAGTAGGGCAAAGGCGGCTACCCAGCCAAGGTTATCCACGGGATCCAGCCCAGCCAAGCCAATGAGCCCGGCGGCAATCATCCCCTGGGCAAGCAGCATCCAGCCACGCCGCTGGCCAAGCATGCGGGTCAATAACGGCAGAGCCAGCCGGTCCACAATGGGAGCCCAGAAAAACTTGATGGAGTAGAGCATGCCAATCCAGGCGAAAAAGCCAATGGCGGCAACCTCCACGCCGTCGCTGCGCAACCAGGCAGAGAGGGTGGAAAACACCAGCAAGAAGGGCAGCCCTGCGGAAAACCCCAGAAATAACATGGTAATGACAGGCGCGCGCAAGTAGATAGCAAGCGCGGCAAGCCAACTGCGCTGGGGGGTAGGGATGGGCATGTTGATTAGAACTCCAAAAAGAAAACGTCTGCGTCAGGGCCCGCAAAAAAAGGGTCAGTGTTAGACTAGGTCAAACATCCATGACCAAGCCGACAGCTTACCGGAGAGGAGTTTTCCATGTCGATTACGGCCCATCAGGTGGTGACCTTACACTATGTACTGAGCGACGTACTTAGCGATGGCAGTACCCGCGTGCTGGATGACTCCAACGAACGACATAAACCGCTGGAGTACCTGCATAGCCACGATAATATCTTACCCGGTTTAGAGCGTGCGCTAGAAGGGAAAAAGGTAGGCGATGAACTCAGCGTTACCTTGTCGCCTGCGGATGCCTACGGGCTGCGTAACGAAGACCTTGTTCAGGAGGTCAGCCGGGCCTCGTTTGGCAGTGCTGAGCTTGCTCCGGGCAGTTGTTTTCAAACCGAAGGTGAAGCAGGCCCGCAGATTGTTACGGTGTTGAGCATTGATGGTAACAACGTAACCGTTGATACCAACCACCCCCTGGCAGGGCATACCCTGCGTTATCAGGTTAATGTCCTGGATGTACGGGAGGCAACGCGGGCAGAGCTTGCCAAAGGGCATCCGCTACCGCCTGGCACAGAACATGGCAAAGTAGAAGACCGGAAAGTGCTTTAAGCTTTTTGAAACGCGAATAAAGTAAGCGATTCCTCCCTGTTGAGTCGCTATAGGCTTGTAAAAACTGACGTGTATCAAGTTCCGGATTCGACATGTTTAGCGCATTTGAAAAGTTTGACCTGGGTCAGTTTCCCCCACCGTAAACGCAGTACGATGAACTCATACATCACGGCGGGAGGGGGACATCATGTACTGGGACGATACTGTTATTTTCGGCTTAGCCACTGTCGCGCTAGTGATCACTTTTATGGTGGGTTGGGTAGGCTTCGTGATTCGTGATCATCTTCGTAAGGACGAACGCAAGAAGTAACTCAGCTGACTATGACCGTCGTCAGGGGAGGGGGCTTGCTTTGATAAGTAAGCTTCCTGTTGCCGGCCCACTTGGGCCGGCTTTTTTTATTGCTAAGTCAATAGGCGTTTAAGAGCAATAGTGCCCATGCTCTGGTAAAGTGCGTTTAACCAAAATAAAACACTACTTCACCAGGGAACTGTTTGCTATGAGCGCAGTTATGTCATTTGTTGCCGTGCAAAGTAGCTTAGCGAAATGGCTGAGAGCAAGCTTGGCATGTACGTTTATCATAGTCGCTAGTTATCTGCCATCGATTGCTTATGCTCAGGCATTAAGTATGATCAATGGTAATGAAACACAGAAGATCACTATCAGCGATTTACGCCAGCAGTCTGATACTGCCGTTACCCTGTTCGATCCTTACCAAGGGCGCGACGTAGAGATGCGTGGCCTTGAGTTTCGTCGTTTTCTGATTGACCAGTTTGGCGAGGTGCCCCCCGCGCTGCATTTTATCGCCTGGGATGATTATGAAGTCACGTTAAGCGGATGGGATGACCCTAACTGGTTGATGGTGACCGAAGAGGATGGGGAGCCATTAACTCTGCGCACACGAGGGCCATTACGCTTGGTGGAACGTAATCATGGTGCACGTGAGGTAGAGAGCTTGCGGGAGTTTAACGACTGGATATGGATGATTCGTAGTATCGAGGCTCGATGGTGAGTAAGCATGAGTCTTTCGAGCAACCCGTAGCGGTGGGAACGAGAAGAGGAGTACGGCGCTATATAACGTGGCTTTCGCTGTGCTTGACGAGTTTTATGGCGTTAATGGTGCTCATCATGTATGAGGCGCGCTGGGTATACCCGGAAATTCAGGCTTATTTTAGCCAAACAGGAAGCCTGACGGGCCAGCAGCTTGCCACCCGTTCACGCAATTACTTGCAGCGTGCTCAACAAACACTCCTGAACGAGCAACGCTTTGAGGAGGAGCATACAGCCCTTGTTGTGCTTAACCTTGACCTTGCTTATGGGCTGATGGACGTCGATATCTATCATCGTCACTATGCTTGTACGACACCAAGTTTAGCGGCGCTCGATTCATTGTCGTTGCGTCTTGAGTCTGGAAGTGTGCCGCCCTTTGCGGCTGCTCGTGAGTTATTGGAGCCGATTGACTGCTTGACACATATAGAAATGAGTCAGTTAGACCGGCGCGGTAAGGCGATTAACGACTTTTCGGAAAGTACCCGCCGGCATAATGATGTGCTGACATACTCAAGCATGATCATTTTTGCCGTGGGGCTTCTGTTCTGGGCTATGCATGAGCGTCAGTTACGAAGAACAGAGCGAGCCACCGCACAGACATTGGCATGGATGCAGCGGGCTATGCGCGACCCGCTAACAGGTATTGGCAACCGCAGTGCACTCCAGCGGGATGTCATGGTCAGTGCAGACGAGTCTCTGGGATTAATTCTCGTGGATATCGACTATTTTAAGCAGTACAACGATGCGCTGGGCCATCCTGAGGGCGATCAGTTACTGCGTCGTCTGGCGAACTTGTTAAAAGAGCAACTGGGAGAAGATGCCACGCTATACAGGCTGGGTGGTGATGAATTTGCGGCGGTGTTTAGCTGCCCAAATGATCAGGCATTGATCGCCTGCTGCCATCAGTTAATTGATGGCCTGCGCCGCTCGGCTTTTAAACACCCAGCACACCCTGATAATAAGAATGTCACGCTAAGCGTTGGTGCAACGCGCTTTTCCGTGATGGAAACAACCTTTGCCTATGCCTATGAGGCTGCTGATAAAGCACTTTATCGAGTAAAAGCGGCTGGACGGGATGGGTGGCAAATGACGGCAAGCTTATAATGGTTCAACGCTCATCCAGGTTGGTGTAATTTTCACTTCAGTGATTCTGTTACTGAATGTCTTAAAAAAGCAAATAATTGGGAAGTGGTTTGTCATCGGTAGCTTATTCAAAAGGTGCTGGCTAAAGTAACTGTTATCAAACAGTGTTCTTTAATTTCCTGTCAGTGCTAATTAAGGAGAAGCGCGATGAGTAATGATAAATCCAGTAGCGTTTTGAACCAGCGCCGTTCGCGTCGTCAGGTGCTTGCCGCCATGGGGCTTGGTGCTGCCGCTCTCTATGTGGCGCCAACATTGGTGTCAATGGGGCAGGCAGAAGCCCGTGGTCATCGTAGCTCTCGTCCCAGCTATTCCCGCCCCAGTTATTCTCGCCCAAGTTATTCTCGCCACCACCGCTCCAATTTGCAGCGGCATGATAAGTATTACTCCCGACCTTATCGTTCCCGCTATGTACGTTCGGGCCGTTCACGCTGGGAGCGTGATGGCGTCATTGAGATCCGCTTAAGCCGCGTGTTGCCCCGTTGGTAGGAGAGCGCCGTGAAACAACAAGCGCTGTTTAACGACTACGCGTTAGAAAATTTAGGGCCCTGCTTGCGGCTTGTTGATGCCTCGCATCTATTGCCGGTACTACGTCAGGCGATGCCTGGATGGCGCTTTACGCATTGTGAGCCACAGGAAAAAGCTCCTGATGTTTGTGTGTGGCAGCATCCAGATGGTTTCTGGCAAGAGGCGCCAGCACTTCCTGATGGAATGCTATTGGATACGCCAACCGGAACCGCCTGTAGTGTTATTGCGGATGTAGCGGGTGCGTATTTACATCAACATCGAGAGTTGATTGGGCTTCATTGCGGGTCGGTGGAAATCAATGGTCAACTGGTGATATTTCCAGACACTCATCGGGCGGGTAAGAGTACGCTAACTGCGGCATTTGCCGCTGCGGGTTACCGTGTTTATGGCGATGATGTGTTGGCCGTCAATAGTGATGGAGAGGGGGTGGCGCTTGGCATTGCCCCCAGGTTGCGTTTGCCCCTACCTGAACAGCTTTCTCCTGTTTTTCATCAGTTTGTTGCTGATCACTTGGGGCCTCATGATGATCGCTACGGCTATCTGGCGCTAAATGAGCATCAACTGGCTACTCACGGCACTCAGTGCCCGGTCGGTGGCATACTGTTATTTGATCGTGATGAAGGCCTTGCTCAACCCCAACTAACAGTACTGCAGCCTGGTGAAGGGTTATGGCAATTGCTACGCCAGAACTTCGCAGAACATAAATCCGATCAGGCCCTGATCCAGCGATTTTTGCCAATGCTACAGCGTTTGCCCTGCTTTTTACTGCGCTATAGTGATGCTTACGAGGCAGCCCAGTGGGTGGGTAAGCAGTGGGTGACCAAACAGCTGCCGAGTGATATTCCTCACTGCAATGCGGTTGTTACCCCTCAGTCAAGCCGTGTTGTAAGCCCATCTGGCCAGGAGCTGAGATCGCTTAATGAAGATGACTCACGGTTATGGGTCGCGAGTGCTGCTGCCCATGAGTTTCCCCTTGGTGACGAACTATTTGTCATCGCTCAGGAGGGAGGTGCCATACATCGCCTGAATATTACCAGCCGGGCAGTGTGGGCATTGCTTCAGCATGAGCCGATCCGTCTGGAAGAGATTTGCGAAACGCTGCTGGCGTTTTTTGACGGAGCCAGCAGCGCTGATGTACGCCGTGATGTTGCCGGTTTGTTAAGTCAGTTAATGGAGGAAGGGCTCATCCAGGAGGCATGATTTATCTGTAGGACGTGTATCTGTAGGGCATGTATTAGCGCCAATAATCACGCCAGGTTCGCAGTACTCGCTCAGGGTACCAGGTGTGGCCGAGACTACCATTGTAGCGTGCCAGTGCCCTGGTGAAGTCGCCCCGCTCAATCGCTAAATAATGGGCCAGTATTGTACAGCCGTAGCGTAAATTGCGGTTTGGCTCAGTTAGGTCATCAACAGGTAACCCAAGCTCCGCTACCCAGAAAGGCATAATCTGCATCAACCCTATTGCACCGGCTGAAGATACGGCATCGGCGTTAAAAGCACTTTCTACCTGAATCAGCGCCAGCACCAGCTCGGGAGGCAGACCCGCAAGGCGGGCTTCCTGATATAGCCGCGTTAAAAGTTCCCGCCTTTGTTCGGCGTCGTCAATAAAGCGTGATAATGGCGCATCCATGCGGTTGCGCCATTGCTGGGCTTGCCACTGCTGCTGCGGGGTTTGGTAATGGATGGCCTCGAACGTCAAACGCAACGGTGGTTCTGTTGCGTTTGCTAAAGGGGCGATACCTAACGCGATGAGACTGGCCAGTGTTAGCCACCAGCCCAGTCTCCCATCCATTTGCCAGTTGCGGGGCCGCATTAGCGTAAGTGGTGGTTTAGAGGTTGGTAATGCCTGCTTTTTCACGCAGGAAATCCACAATTTGATCGGCGGGGATCATTGTGGCATCGCTATCGCGGCGGCCCTTGTACTCCAGCTCACCGTTATCCAGGCCACGGTCGCCAATCACCAGCCGGTGGGGAACACCCATGAGTTCCAGGTCGGCAAATTTAACACCAGGACGAGTATCACGATCATCCAGCAGCACGTCCAGGCCCGCAGCGTTAAGGGCTTGGTAAAGGCGTTCAGACTCTTCGCGTACACGTTGGGATTTATGGGCGTTCATTGGTACAAGTGCCACCTGGAACGGCGCAATGGCGTTAGGCCAGATAATCCCAGACTCGTCATGGTTCTGTTCGATGGCCGCTGCAACCACACGGGTCACGCCGATACCATAACATCCCATCCACGGGTGGCTGGTTTTACCATTGTCGCCCAGTACAGTTGCGTTCATCGCTTCGGAATACTTTTGGCCAAGCTGGAACACGTGACCAACTTCAATACCACGTTTGATGGAAAGTGTGCCTTTACCATCAGGGGAAGGGTCCCCCTCCACTACATTACGCAGGTCGGCTACATCGGGCAGGGCAACATCACGCTCCCAGTTAATGCCAAAATAGTGCTTGTCATCAATGTTGGCACCTGCGCCAAAGTCGCTCATCAGTGCCACGCTGCGGTCAATAATAATTGGCATTTCCAGGCCTACTGGACCCAGTGAGCCAGGGCCAGCGCCTACGGCAGCACGAATTTGCTCTTCGTTGGCCATGGTGAGCGGTGCTGCCACCTGAGGAAGGTTTTCGGCTTTGACTTCGTTCAGTTCGTGGTCACCGCGCACCAGCAGGGCAATCAAACCACCTTCGGCCGCATGCACCATCAGCGTTTTGACGGTTTTTTCAATGGGCAGTTTAAACCGCTCAACCAGTGTGGCGATGGTTTTGGTATCCGGTGTGTCTACCAGGCGCATCTCTTCGCTGGGTGCTGGGCGTTCCAGGTTGCTGCCTGGTGGAGCCGGCAGTGCTTCGGCTTTTTCAATATTGGCGGAGTAGTCAGAAGCATTCGAGAATACGATATCGTCTTCGCCAGAATCTGCCAGCACATGAAATTCATGGGAGCCGGTGCCACCAATGGAACCGTTATCGGCAATCACGGGGCGGAAGTCGAGGCCTAACCGGGTAAAAATACGCGAATAGGCATCGTACATTGCCTGATAGGTCTCTTTGAGCGAATCCTCATTCAGGTGGAAAGAGTAGGCATCCTTCATGATAAATTCCCGAGAGCGCATCACGCCAAAGCGGGGGCGGATCTCATCGCGGAATTTGGTCTGGATCTGATAGAAGTTCACCGGCAACTGCTTGTAGCTGGAAATTTCCTTGCGCACCAGATCAGTGATGACTTCTTCGTGGGTAGGGCCCACACAGTAGTCTCGTTCATGGCGGTCTTTAAGGCGCAGCAGCTCAGGGCCGTACTGCTCCCAGCGGCCAGACTCCTGCCACAGGTCGGCAGGTTGTATCGCCGGCATCAACACTTCCTGGGCGCCCGCACGGTTCATCTCTTCACGCACAATGGCTTCCACCTTCCGCAGGGTGCGTAAGCCAAGAGGTAACCAGGTGTAAAGGCCCGAGGTAAGACGGCGGATCATCCCAGCGCGCAGCATTAACTGGTGGCTGATGACTTCAGCGTCGGCCGGGGTTTCTTTTAATGTCGCAATCAATAATTGGCTGGCGCGCATGAGCGTGAGCATTCCTTGGTTATAGGGGGTGATGCTGGGTCGTTCAGTTGGAAACAGCGCTAAAAAAAGCAGTGATTGCGGCATTGTAAAGCTAAGCGGGTAAGGCAGCAAAATCCTGCGTTAACAACCACAGCTGTACCGTTGTTGAAGTGTGTTAAACTGAGCGGGTTTTTTAGGTTCGATAGACGTCCGTTGATTCACACTATCCATGGCCCATACAAGGCGTGGCAGTGCCACTGGCTATCGATACATTCAAACTTTGAGGGAACCTTCATGCAGCAAGCAGTACGCCGTTGGTTTACGGGGGCCGTCGTGGGTGTCTCCATCGTAGCATTGAGTGGATGTGGAACGCTTTTTTATCCTGAGCGAAAGGGACAATTAAGTGGCGATGTGGATCCGGTGGTTGCCATCGCCAATGGTGTTGGACTGCTGTTCTTTATTATCCCCGGCGTGATTGCTTACGCCGTGGATTTCTCCAATGGCACTATTTATCTGCCCAGTAACAGTAGTGCATCGGTAGATGTCCACCACCTGGACGATACGGTGGATATTGCTACATTGGAAAAACTGCTGTCTGACAAAGCCGGGCAGCCGGTTAGTTTGGAAAACGAACTGGTGATGATTGAAGAAGTGGACAGCCTGGATGAAGCGTTGGCCATGGTTCGCATGTCGGGCGTATTGGATGAAGAGCGCCTTGCCACCTTGTGAGTGTCTTTCTCCCGACAGACGTTGTCTGCCGGGAGAATGTTTATTCGCTCGCTACATCAGCCTCAGCATCTGGTAAGCAGTAAGATTGAGCCTGCTACGCTTTCATTACCTCGTTCACTATTTGCCGGGGGCGGCCCCAGGCGCTTGAGCGCGCAGCCAATTGATTTCATCGGGCCAGATGTCTGGTTCAATGGTTTCAAGAATCATCGGAATGCCGTCGATGCGTTCATCCTGCATGATGGTGGTAAACGCCTCCAGACCAATATTCCCTTTACCAAGGCTATGATGGCGGTCAACACGGCTGGCGAATTCACTTTTGGCATCGTTTAGATGCATACCACGTAAAAACTCGAACCCCACCACGCGTCCCAGTTCATCCAAGGTAGCCTTGGTGGCGTCGGCGGTACGTAGATCGTAACCGGCGGCAAAGGCATGGCAAGTATCAATGCATACGCCCACGCGGGTTTTATCATCAACCTGCGCAATAATTTCGGCTAAATGCTCAAAGCGCCAACCAAGATTGGTGCCTTGCCCGGCGGTATTTTCAATCACCGCCGTCACTCCGTGGGTATTTGCCAGCGCTTCATTAATCGACTCCGCAATACGTTTAAGGCATTCGGTTTCGCTAATGCTGTTTAAGTGGCTGCCAGGGTGAAAGTTTAACAGAGTCAGGCCGAGTCCTTCACAGCGCTGCATTTCATCTAAAAAAGCGGCACGAGATTTTTCCAGACCGGCACGTTCCGGGTGACCCAGGTTAATCAGGTAACTATCGTGGGGCAGAATTTGCTCAGGTCCATAACCATGCTGCTGACAGGCCTGCTTGAAGGCAGCGATAGCCTCTTCGGTCAGTGGTTTGCCTTTCCACTGGCGCTGGTTCTTGGTGAACAGAGCAAACGCCGTTGCACCGATTTCGACGGCACGCTGAACGGCTTGATCTGCACCGCCTGCTGCACTGACATGGGCGCCGAGATATTTCATCTTTTTCCTTAAGTGATTGGCGAAGAGGGATATGGATACTCTAACGCTGCCGGCGGTTATCTAAAAAGCGCTGAAAGGCCACCGGTTCATCGGTAATGGCACTGGCGATTCCCCATGTCCAGCGGCTTTCAAACGCGCTCGGGTCGTTGGGGGTATAGCATAAAATCTGGTAGCCATCGCGTTTCATTGCGTCTGCCTGGGTCCGCTTGAGCCTGGGCCAATGGGAGTGGATGCTAAATGCCTCCACCGCCTCACACTGGGCACGCCAGTTTTTTGGAGTGCTACCAAATAGTACGCCAATCGCCAATGTTTCTTTGGCGGCAAAGTGACGGCAGCGACTGAGGGCATCAGCATCGAATGATGAGATAATCAAGCGTTCGGCGGGGAGGCTATTCAGTACCATGGGCAACACGGTATCAACAAGGGCGATGGGATCTCGACCCTTATTGACCTTGATTTCTAGGTTTACGCCCATCTTCAACTCATTCAACAGTGCCAGCATGGCTTCCAGGCTTGCCATCTTTTCACCGGCAAAGGCATCACCAAACCAGCTTCCTGCATCCAACTGCTGTGCTTGTGGCCATGTCATGGTAGCTAGCAGGCCACTCCCATCAGAGCAACGGCTGACATCACTGTCGTGCCAGATAACCGGTGTGCCATCACCTAATAACTGCACATCCAGTTCGACCCAGGTCGTTCCTGCCTGATGGGCGGCACGCACTGCCGTCAGCGTATTTTCAGGTGCTGCTGCAGAATAGCCACGATGCGCAATGAGCGTGGGTAGCTTGATCGTTGGGTGCGTCATGCCACATCCATTTGTGAGTAACAGGTAAAATTGCATGAAGTCTAGCATGGGTGCATGACACTGGTGTGTCGCACTCTCATGGCAATCGCTTGATTTATCGCCCCCGACGCGGTTGGATAGCGGCACAGCGCATGCTTAATAATGAACAAGGAGTTTTGATCATGTCCAAACGCATTCAGTTTGCAAAAACAGGTGGCTCAGAAGTGTTGGAGTGGGTGGATGTTGAAGCCCCCGTTCCTGGTACAGGTGAAGTACGCATTGCCAATAAAGCGGTTGGTCTCAACTTTATTGATATCTATTTTCGCACCGGGCTTTACCCCACGCCTTCCATGCCTTCCGGGCTGGGTACTGAAGGTGCGGGTGTAGTGGATGCGGTAGGCGAGGGGGTTACCCACTTAAAAGAGGGGGACCGGGTTGCCTATGCCCAAGGCCCGCTGGGTGCCTATGCTGAACTGCATACGCTGCCCGCATCGAAAGTGGTTAAGCTGCCTGATTTTATTGATTTCGAAACTGCTGCCGCCAGTATGTTAAAGGGTTTAACGGTTCAGTATCTGCTACGCCAGACCTATGCGCTAAAAGGGGGCGAAACGATTCTGTTCCATGCAGCTGCCGGTGGTGTTGGGTCAATTGCCTGCCAGTGGGCCAAGGCGCTTGGTGTCAAGCTGATTGGTACTGTTAGCTCAAAAGAAAAAGCGGGACTGGCCATGGCCAATGGCGCCTGGGCAACCATTAATTACAGCGAAGAGAGTGTGGTAGAGCGGGTGCGTGAGCTGACAAATGGTGATATGTGCGATGTGGTCTATGACTCCGTGGGTAAAGATACCTGGGAAATGTCGCTGGACTGTTTGAAGCCGCGTGCGCTGATGGTGAGCTTTGGCAATGCCTCCGGGCCTGTTGATGGTGTCAATATTGGTATTCTTAACCAGAAAGGCGCGCTATTTGTTACCCGTCCAAGCCTCAACGGATATGCCGACACCCGCGAACGTCTGGAAATAATGTGTGAAGAGTTCTTCTCTATGATTGAGAGCGGTAAAATCCGTATCGACGTGGCGAACCGCTATCCGTTGAAAGAGGCAGGTAAAGCGCAAGATGCTTTGCAAAGCCGTCAAACAACGGGCTCCACCATTCTGCTCCCCTGATATAACGCTATGTTCGCTTTGCCATGGACCGCCCACCGCTGGTTGGACGGTTAAAATCATCTCAGCCAGCGGTCACCGTAGGCCCTCTAGGCCGCTGGCTCTTACCCAGGTGGAAGTCTGATTACGAAAATTTTGCTAACCTATTACGCCCATGGATAAACAAATAACGAACAGGCCGGGCTTATGAATCAACAATATCGCCAGGATGCTATTGTCGAGCTAGTACGTCAGCACGGCTATATGAGTATTGAGCAGCTTACCGACCACTTTTCAGTCACTCCACAAACGATTCGCCGCGACTTGAATACACTGGCAAACGATGGTCGTGTAAGGCGGGTGCATGGAGGGGCAGGTATTGAGTCAAGTACGGTCAATACGGCTTATAGCACCCGTAAATCACTGAATCTGGAAGAGAAAGACCGGATTGCCCGCTGTTTGGCGCAACATATCCCCGACCACTCTTCGCTATTTATCAATATTGGTACCAGCAATGAGATGATTGCTCAGGCACTTTTAGAGCATCAGGGGTTAGAAATCATCACCAACAATCTCAATGTTGCAGCGATTCTTCAGCACAAAGAAGACTTCACGGTAATTATTGCCGGTGGGCAGGTGCGCTCGAGGGATGGTGGTATTATCGGTGAGGCAACCATTGATTTTATCAATCAGTTCAAGGTGGACTACGGCATTATCGGCATCAGTGGTATTGATGAGGATGGCTCACTGCTGGAGTTTGATTACCAGGAGGTGCGTGTTGCCCAGGCGATTATCGCTAATTCCAGGCGTATTTATCTGGCTGCTGACTACTCCAAATTTCACCGCAACCCTGTGGTTCGACAGGGTAATATCTCTCAACTGGATGCTCTCTTTACCGACCGCCCCCCCCCCGAAGCCATTCAACAGCTGCTAACGCAGTACGGTGTTGCATTGCATATTGCCTAACTTTTATCTCCTTTGTGAGGAGCATAACGTTAGGTATAACAGTGAGACTAAAAGAGGATGCATTCATACTTGAGCATTGGAGGCGGCTGGAGTACCTTGGATAATAATAAACCGAAAATAAGCATATAAAATCGAAAGAATCTGACAACAAAGTGAACATGATATGTCCTCCTTTATTCTCGCCATTGATCAAGGTACGACCAGCTCCCGCGCTATTCTTTTTGATCGACAAGGACAAATTGTAGCCATTGCTCAGCAGGAACTACCGCAACATTTCCCCAGGGATGGCTGGTTGGAGCATGATCCTGAAGATATTTGGGATTCTGTTATTGCCACCTGTAAAGAGGTGCTGGTAAAAGCCAATGTCAGCGCTTTACAGGTGGACGGTATAGGGATCACCAATCAGCGCGAAACGACCCTGGTATGGGATAAGGCAACCGGCCAGCCAGTCTACAACGCTATCGTATGGCAAGACCGGCGCACTGCTGAACGCTGTCAATCGTTCCGGGATCAAGGGTATACCGAGGATGTTCAGGCGAAAACAGGCCTGCTGATTGACCCCTACTTTTCAGCCACCAAACTGGCCTGGATTCTCGATAATGTGGAGGGTGCACGAGGGAGGGCAGAGCGTGGCGAACTGGCATTTGGTACCGTTGATAGTTTCCTGATCTGGCGATTAACCGGCGGCAAACAGCATGTCACTGATGCAACCAATGCATCGCGTACGGCCCTTTTTAATATTCATACGCAGCAGTGGGATGAATCGTTGCTGACGATGTTTAATGTGCCAGGCAATATGCTGCCGGAAGTGAAGGACTCAAGCGATGATTTTGGTGTGATGGAGGCAGATTGGCTGGGTGAGCCGTTACCCATTGCCGGTGTGGCAGGTGACCAGCAGGCCGCACTGGTGGGCCAGGCCTGTTTTCAGCCTGGTATGGGTAAAAGCACCTATGGTACGGGCTGCTTTATGATTGTTAATACGGGAGAGTCGCCTGCACTTTCCCGCAATCGTTTGTTAACGACCATCGGCTATCGGCTAAATGGCAAACCCACTTATGCAATGGAAGGCAGCATATTTGTGGCTGGCGCAACCGTACAGTGGTTGCGGGATGGGTTGAATTTATTTGCTGATGCTGCCGAGACCGAAGCACTCGCAGAGAAGACCCGTAGTGGTCATAGTGTCTACTTGGTGCCAGCTTTTACCGGCTTGGGGGCGCCCCATTGGGATCCTAAAGCACGTGGAGCAATACTTGGCCTTACCCGGGATACTGGTATTGCCGAAATTGTCGCGGCGGGACTGCAAGCGGTTTGTTATCAAACCCGTGACTTGCAGCACTGTATGAATGACGATATGGACGTCACTCCGGGCAATTTACGCGTGGATGGCGGTATGGTGAAAAATAACTGGGTCATGCAGTTTTTGGCGGATATGCTCAATGTTCAGGTTGATAGGCCAACAATTCTGGAGACTACCGCGCTAGGTGCGGCGTATTTGGCAGGTTTGCGTCTTGGCTGGTATGAAACCCTTGAAGAGATTGAACAACTGTGGCGCTGTGAAAAAAGTTTTACTGCGATGATTCAGGAAGATACTCGGGAGCAACTTTATCAGGGCTGGCTGGATGCGGTTTCGAGAGTTCGTTCCACTTAAAGGGATATAGCCATAGGCCGCTATTGTGGTATAGCGGCTTTTTACATCTTTTGTTGAGTGGATTGTTTGTCGAAAGCGCGTATGCTTGTTGCCTCCTGATAACGTTTAACTAAAAACGGGCCACTAACTTTTAGTGATGCCCATTATTGCCCAAAAACGCTACCTACGCCTGTTGATAAGAAATAAATCGACACTCTGTATTATGATAAGTAACATATGCTTATAGGCTCTCTTGAAAGTATTTAACAGCGAATCTGCTTGTTTATTATAGATGTAGTCAAGCTACAACCGCGCCTGCTGCCAATGATGCATTGTTAGCTTTGCTGCAGTGAACCATAGTGAAGCCATGGATCAGAGTGGTGTGCCGTTATCCCGGTGCAGTAACCTGACCCCTGCTACAACCGAGGCGCTTTAGTTTTACCCAAGCGCTAGAGGCGAAGGTCTTGTAACGCTTGTGACCGTTTCGCAGTTACCGAACTGGGCACTTATCCGGTCCAGCATGAGTAGCAACGTCACTATTCGTCATTAATAAGATGGCTGCTTGATTACTCTAAGTGTTCTACAGGAATAATCAGCAGCGGATGCGCATACCATGAGGGTTTAACCATGAACTGCATTGAATTGAGCCAACAAGCCGACCGTATCGCGAGCACTTTCAGCAAACAGGATTTAGCTAAACTGGTATTGGCGCTGAAGAGCAATCGTGAGTCGCTACAGCATGCTGTTGAAGTAATCGATACTATTGACAGCCGTTTGGGCTGTACATTGGAAGAAGCGTGGGATGAAGTGTTGGCGGGGGATTCTCAACTGATCATCGAAAACGAAGAGTAAGCGATTAACTAGCTTGTGTGACTTTCAGCCCCCTTGCTTAGCGTAAGGGGGCTTTTTATTCGGTTATTATTTGTTGATGAGAGGGGGTAGATTTCAGTGCCGCAGGTGAGATTTATCTAAACTCTCTTCAACTGGTGTTGGCGTTACCGGTAAGGCTGTATCTCTGTGTTGATCGAAATAAATATTAAAGTGCTCTTCCGCCTTCTCGCCAAAGAGTACTTTACAGGCCTCTTTTAAGCCTTCTGAGCGGCGCAGTTGTTCGTGGTGAACGACTAGCGAGACCTTGGCCCGGCGGCGTAAAAAGTCTTCTAGTTGCGTAACCATTTCATGGTTTTTTGCATGCTCCAGTTCGCATCGGATGTACTCGGTGCCTTCAATAAGAATATCGGCTTCTGCCGGGTTCTGGCGGATTTTCTCAAGCATGGGGATAGCCTGTTCCGCGTAGCGACGCCACAGGCGCGTTGACAGCGGCTCGGATGAAGTGGGGGCGGTCATTGCATCCAGATTCATCCGTTTGGCCTGATCCATAAACTGTTGTTTAACGGGTTCAGGTGGTTCTCCGTACCAGCGGAATTTGGGTGAGCTTAGGCGCACACCAAGCCGCATGACTTCTTCTGATATTTCATCGCCTACATTCAGGCAGTCGGTGAGCTTTCCACCAAAAATACTGATATGTGCGCTATTGGGATTCGTATCAATCACATGCTTGCGGGAAAGCTGTAGAAAATCCCGGTTATCCCCCTGGTCCGCTTTAATCGCCAGGGGGCGGACGCCGCATCGGGTAGCGATAATGTCATCTGGAGTTAATGGTTTTTCAAGCGTTAAGCGTTTGTTGATGTTTTCCAATACAAAAGCAATATCCTCGGCAGTCACATCAACTTCAGGATGTTCTATATGGGTGTCAGTAGTACCAATACAGGTTCGGTTGCCCATGGGAATAACAAAAAACAGCCGGCCATCATCAGCGAAAAACGCTAATACACGCTTAGAGTTGGTCAATTGCGGAACAATTAAATGGATTCCCTTTGAGTAGATGTGCTGATGCGTGGTTTTTTGGCCCGTCAATTCATTGTGTTGATCTACCCATGGGCCAGCGGCATTGATCAGCACGTTTGAGCGAATGGTAAAGGTGCTGCCATCCATGACATCGCGTACACGGGTAAGCCACTTTCCATTGACGCGCTCAGCGCCAAGTGATTCAAGGTAATTTGCAGCTACCGCACCAAAGTTGAGGGCATGGCGCACAAAATTAAACACAAAGCGCGCATCGTTATCATGCAGGTAGGCGTCTGAGTATTCAAAGCCTCCCACTGCCCCTGTGACATCAATAATGGACTCTTCCTGTTTAATTTTCTGCGCTGAAAGCAGGCGTGGAATCTGGGTAAACCCATTACCCATCAGCCAATAGAGCCATGTGCCTGCCCATAGGTAGCGGGGTGAGTGCCTGAAACCTTTGCTAATCGTGGTGAGGAAACGTATTTCCTGAACCGTGGAAGGGTAGCTTTTAATCAAGTGATTTCTGCTTTTGCACAGTTTGCGGACAAGCAGAAAATCGTTACTTTCCATATATTTGATGCCCCCCCATACCAGGTTGGAGGAGTGCATACTGGTACTGCCTGCAAAGTCTCCGCGGTCAATGAGAGCGACTTTCGCGCCTTTACCGGCAAGAGCGGCAGCTGCTGCTGCACCATTGATACCACCCCCGATGATGAGCGCGTCAAATTCATCGGTGTGTAACTTCTCAACATTTCGGTTACGCAGTTTCATAGCGGCCCCAAGGTAGTAAAGAGAGCCCATACTTCCCCTTACACGAAGTGTGAGCATTTTATGATTTTCATTATCGAAACTTTAGTTGATCGTTTTCGAACATTCAATAGGATTTAGTCGGGTATAGACGATTTAATAAGTGACAGGCATGTCGATGAGCATCGTTTCAAGTATCAATATTAGAAAATATAGCCATAAAAAAACCGGCCCATAAGGCCGGTCGGGAGCACTAGTAACCACTACGGCATGGTCACTTTATGTTGGCTTCTTCATGGAGCGATTTAGCCGCCGGTTTTGCATTATGATCAATCAACGTCGATTTATTGGTTGCAAACGCATCGTAAGCGAAGTCATCAACCGTCAACATTTCAAGTACTTCGGCTTCAAAGGTACGCATAAACTGGGCATCCTCTTCGCTGATAAGTCCTTTCTCAAGGCCAGCTTCCACCCGAGCTTCTGGATGTAGTGCGGTTTGCGGTAGCTCTCCTTTGGCATATGCTTTATTGACAGTGCGGTAGATGGTTTCTGCGCGCTCATAATCCATGAGTAAGGCGTTATAGCGGGCTAGGGGGTTGCGCTGTTCACCATCGTCCTGGTCCCAGGTGTTAGCAAGTAGTTTGGTGCGCAGGGCGCTATGGGTGGAAACCCGGTGAGCGATATCCCGCGCCAAATCGTCGTGAGGCTTATCCCAACGGCGCCCAGTCGGCATTGCCACGGCGTTAAGTACCTTGCCTAGGGCGCGGTTGGGCAGGTTGTCGAAAATCTCAACAAAGGCCTGTTCAGCCCGGTGGAGCAAGAAGCGGCAGCTATAGTGAAGTAGTGCTTCTTCACCCTCTACCTTATCACCCGCCTGCCACTGCTTCAGTACCATAGAGGTCAGGTACAGGTTGGAGAGTACATCGCCGAGGCGGGCAGAGAGCATTTCACGCTTTTTAAGCTCAGAACCAAGACTTGCCATCGCAGCATCTGCGCATAGGCCAAAAGCGGCGGAAAGGCGTGCTATATCCTGAGCGTATGCGGCGGCAGGCCCATCAAAAGGCACGCTGGTTTTGCCAATTCCCAACCCCATAGTGAAGGCGCGAGCGGCATTGCCGAAAATGAGCCCGGCATGGCCAAAGAAGGCTTTATCAAATGCTTTCAGGTCATTCGCATCTTTTGCGGCCAGTTCCTCCAGGACATAGGGGTGGCAGCGGATAGCTCCTTGACCAAAGATCATCAGGTTACGGGTCATGATGTTAGCGCCTTCCACGGTGATTGCCACCGGGTTGGCACTATAGCCAATACCAAGATAGTTACGTGGCCCAAGGGTCACTGCTTTACCGCCATGAACATCCATGGCATCGCTTAACAGTACCCGTTGAAACTCGGTCAGCTGGCTTTTCAGAATGGCTGAAGGGACGGCTGGCTTCTCGCCGTGGTCGATCAGGTTAGCGGTTTGATAAACCGTGGCTGCTGAAATGTAGGCCAGTGATGCCATACGTGCAAGCGGCTCCTGGACACCTTCCATTTCGGCAACCGGAACGTTGAACTGGCGGCGCACACGGGTAAAGCCGCCACTCCAGCCCAGCGCATAACGGGCAGTCCCGGTAGCGCCAGAGGGCAGGGTAATACAGCGTCCAATGGAGAGGCACTCCACCAGCATACGCCAGCCCTGACCAATCATGTCCTGACCACCAATAATGGTATCCAGCGGCACAAAAACATCCTGGCCTTTAATAGGGCCATTCATGAAGGGGCTGCCGATGGGGTGGTGGCGACGGCCAATCTCCATTCCTTTGGTATCCCGGGGAACCAGCGCCAGGGTAATGCCACGATCCTCTTCATCGCCCAGTAGTTTGTCGGGGTCGAAGAGCCGGAAGGCAAGGCCAACTACGGTGGCGATGGGGGCGAGGGTGATCCAGCGCTTTTCAAAGTTAAGGCGCAGACCCAGTACTTCCTCGCCGTTGATGATCTCTTTGCACACGACGCCGGTATCCGGCAGGGAGGTGGCATCGGAGCCTGCGCGGGGGCCTGTTAAGCCGAAACAGGGGATTTCACGGCCATCGGCCAGACGTGGCAGGTAGTGGTCTTTCTGTTCCTGGGTACCATATTTGAGTAGCAATTCGCCTGGGCCGAGGGAGTTAGGTACTCCAACGGTGACCATCAGTGTTTCATTGGCGGAGAGCTTTTGAAGCACCATCGACTGGGCTTTGGCGGAGAAACCTAAACCACCGTACTCCTTCGGAATAATCATACCGAAGAAGCCTTCTCTTTTTAGGAAGTCCCACAGTTCCTGGGGGAGGTCGGCACGCTCACGGGCGATATCCCAGGCATTACACATACCAGCGGCTTTGGCACACTGGTTGTCCAGAAAGGCCTGTTCATCTTCACGAAGGCCGTCATCTTTGTAGTTCAGTAATGTGTTCCACTGCGGCTTACCCGAAAATAGCTCGCCATCCCAGGAAACGCTACCTGCCTCAAGTGCCGTGCGTTCAGTAGCGGATACCTTGGGTGCCACTTTTTTGAAAGTGCCAAAAATACGCGGTGTCAGCCATTTGATGCGTAAGGAAGGTAGTCCAGCGGCGGCAACCACGGCGGCACCGATGAGTAATAGTACGCCGATGACAGGTGCGCCAAATAATACCCCAGTGAGGCCGAGTACGCCGAGTACGGCTAGCGCTGGAGTGGCGCCTGCCTCCCGGCGCATGACCGCCACCAGGCCGACAATGGCCAGCACGATGAGTAGTAGGGTAAGCATATAACATCTCCATGTTTTGTTAGTGGAATGCGTTTTTAAAACGAATGTTTGAATATTGGCAGACTCACGCTATCCTGTGCAAGCCTTTCGCTCTTTCATCATCGCGTTTAACCAACACTGTAGCGTATTGAGTGGGGCGGTGGTTCCCCAATAGAGGCAGGGTATAAAAAAACGCGAGACTGATGACAAAGTATTTTTCTGCTGATTACTTCATCCGAACAACCCTTGGCGGGGGCGCTGTGGACCCCTCCATGGGCGCTACTTTCGCCATCTGACCGCCATGGATGGAGGAAATGCCGGAATTGTTGGGAATATTTTCCGGCCATGGCGAAAGACCCCCACTACGGGTTGATTCAGATGATGTTAAAAATGATGGCAAGAAGGTTTGTCATCAACCTCACGCCATAGCAGTGGCTATGGCGTTTTGAGTTCGGGGGCTACCGAGTAGTTCTGGGCTGCTTGGCTGGTGTGCCCTTGGCTATATAATAAGCGACATTGGCACGGGCCAGCGGCTCTCGGTTGCGAATACGATCGGCGATTTTTTCTGCCAGCATAATCGTTGGGGCGTTCAGATTGCCGGTGGGGATGATCGGAAACAGTGATGCATCGACCACACGTAACCCCTCCAGGCCGTGAACACGTCCCTGGCTATCCGTGACCGCCAGCTCGCCTTCGCCCATACGACAGCTGCCACAGGGATGGTAGGCAGTTTCTGCGTGCTGTTTAACGAAATTGTCCAGCTCTTGATCGCTTTGCACATTAGGGCCTGGCGAAATTTCACGACCACGATATTTGTCGAAGGCAGGCTGGGCGATAATCTCTCGGGTCAGGCGAATGGCATCGCGGAACTCTTGCCAGTCTTTTTCCTTGGCCATGTAGTTGAACAAAATGCTCGGTGCTGCATGCGGGTCTCTGGAGGTCAGGCGGATACGGCCATGGCTCTCTGAGCGCATGGAGCCGACATGAGCCTGGAAACCGTGGGCCTGCACCGCACTTTTGCCGTTATAGCTGATGGCAATGGGGAGAAAGTGGTATTGAAGATTAGGCCACTCTTCATCATCGTTGCTACGAATAAATCCGCAAGCTTCGAATTGGTTGCTGGCGCCGATGCCGGTGCCCTTGAACAACCATTCAGCACCAATCTTTGGCTGGTTATACCACTTTAACGCCGGATAGAGCGAAATAGGCGCTTTGCATTCGTACTGAATGTACATTTCCAGATGGTCTTGCAGGTTCTCGCCAACCCCCGGCAGCTCATGAACGATGGGGATGCCAAGCTCCTTGAGCCATTCTGGATTGCCTACGCCGGAACGCTGGAGAATTTGCGGTGAGGCAATTGCGCCGCCACACAACAGCACTTCGCGACGGGCGCGGGCTTGCTGCGGTTGGCCTTTATGCTCGTAGCGCACACCCATGGCGCGTTTGCCATCAAACTCAATTACGTCGGTGACGGCATGGGTTTCAATCGTCAGGTTGTTACGCTGCCTGGCGATGTCCAGATAGCCACGAGCGGTAGAAGCACGGCGCCCTGTTGGGGTGACGAAACGGTCCATGGGGCCAAAGCCCTCCTGCTGATAACCGTTAACGTCTTCAGTCTCTGGGTAGCCAGCCTGCTTGCCTGCTTCGATAAAGGTACGGTAGAGCGGGTTGTTGTCCGCTTTAGGCGTGGTAATACTGACCGGACCATCACCGCCATGGTAGTCGTTTGCACCGATATCCCGCGCCTCGCACTTTTTAAAGTAGGGCAGGCAGCTTAAGTAGTCCCACTCCCCAAGTCCTGGCTGCTTGGCCCAATTGTCGTAATCCAGGGCATTGCCACGGATATAGCACATACCGTTGATGAGTGAAGAGCCACCCAGCCCTTTGCCACGGCCGCACTCCATACGGCGGCCCCCCATGTGAGGTTCTGGGTCAGTTTCAAATGCCCAGTTATAGCGCTTTCCCTGCAATGGGAAGGCCAGTGCCGCTGGCATTTGGGTACGAAAATCAAAGCGATAATCAGGGCCGCCTGCTTCCAGCAGCAGGACGCTGACATCGCTGTCTTCGGTCAGGCGAGTAGCCAGCACATTGCCTGCTGAACCTGCACCAATAATGATGTAGTCGAATTCACGTGTTTGAGACATGGTTATACCGGAACTTATAGAGGGGGGGCGCTTTCGCCAGTGGTGCGTAAGCTTCAAGAGTGAAACTAAAACACCGATTCAAACGGGCCCATCTCAATCTGTACTGACTTGGTCTGGGTGTAGTGGTTAAGCGTCTCAATACCGTTTTCGCGACCAATGCCTGACTCTTTGTAACCACCCACCGGCATCTCGGAAGGTGATTCTCCCCAGGTATTGATCCAGCAAATTCCAGCTTCCAGTTGATGAATAACCCGGTGGGCACGGTTCAGACTTTCGCTGAACACGCCTGCCGCCAGACCATATTTGGTGCCATTGGCGCGACGAATGACTTCTTCTTCATCATCAAACGCCAGCACGGACATTACTGGGCCGAAAATCTCCTCTTGAACGATACGCATATCATCGCTGCAATCGGTGAACACTGTAGGGGCGGCCCAGGCACCATCGGCCCAGCTGCCACTGTTCCAGTTGTCGCCACCTACCAGCAGGCGCGCGCCTTGCTCTTTGCCCAGGGCAATGTAGGAAAGTACTTTCTGCTGATGCTCAAAACTCACCAGAGGGCCAAAGTTAACGCCAGGGTCCATAGGGTCACCGGCCTTGATGCGAGAAACACGCTCGACCAGCTTGGCTTCAAAAGCCTCCTTGACGCTCCGTTCCACAAACACTCGTGTGCCGTTGGTACATATCTGACCACTGGAGTAGAAATTCGCCATCATCGCGGCATCAGCAGCCCGGTCCAGGTCGGCATCGGCAAACACGATCAGCGGTGATTTACCGCCCAGCTCCATGGTGACCTCTTTAAGTGTTGAGCCTGCGGCGGCGGCCATCACCTTTTTGCCAGTGCCGACTTCACCCGTAAAGGACACTTTGGCAATGCCTGTGTGCTCAGTGAGCATGGCGCCAACACGGCCGTCACCCTGCACAACGTTAAACACGCCATTTGGCAGACCTGCTTCGGTCAAAATTTCGGCTAACTTGATAGCGGTCAGCGGAGTGACTTCACTGGGCTTGAAGATGACCGCATTGCCTGCTGCCAGTGCAGGGGCAGCTTTCCAACAGGCGATTTGGATGGGGTAATTCCAGGCTCCAATAGCGCCGATAACGCCGAGTGGCTCGCGGCGTGTATAAACAAATGAGCTATCCCTCAGCGGAATTTGGCTACCTTCAATCGCAGGCGCCAAGCCTGCATAGTACTCCAGGGCATCCGCGCCGGTAACAATATCAACGCTGGCGGTTTCGCTGATGGGCTTGCCGGTATTGCGTGTTTCCAGCTCTGCCAACTCATCATTGCGTTCACGCAGTAGCGCAACAGCGCGTAGCAGGATGCGAGAGCGTTCCATGCCGGTCATGGCTGCCCATGTCCGCTGGCCACGTTTGGCTGCTGCTACAGCGCTATCAATATCCTGTCGGCTGGCTTGACCAATCGTGGCGATCAAGCTGCCGTCAAAAGGGTTGGTAACCGTAAATGTATCGCCAGAGGTGGCGTCTACCGGGCGACCATCAATATAAAGAGGCTGTACGTTTTGAGTGGCCATGTTGGTCTCCTTAATCGACATCGGTAGTGGTTGCTTCTTTCAGGCATCCATGATGTGTAAGTAATTGGTTGAGGTAAGTGTGCGCAAGGTGCCGTGCTTCATCAGCATCTAACCCTTCTGGGGCGAGGGCACCTCTTAGCCATAGGCCATCAATCATTGCGGCTAACCCTCGGGCAGCATTGCGGGCCTGGGGGCGGGGCATAACTCGTTGGAATTGGTGACATAAATTGGTATATAAACGGCGATCGTTGACGTACTGCAGCCGCTGAAGTACAGGTTTATGCATACTGCTTGCCCAAAAGGCGAGCCAGGTTTTGGCGGCGGGCCCTGTCACCTGGGTACGGTCAAAGTTACCTTCAATGATGGCCCCGATGTGGGCGCGGGGTGAGTTGTCTTCGAGGGCATGGCGCCGTGCTGCGACTGCTTGACTAAGGTCTGTCAGGATTTGCCGCATGGTGGCTTCCAGCAGGCCATCCTTGCCGCCGAAATAGTGGCTGATAATGCCTGCCGATACCCCCGCATGCTGTGCAATGCGCATCACGGTTGCTTCGGCCAGGCCAACCTCATCGATGGCCGCCATCGTGGCTTTGATTAGCTGCTGGCGGCGTATTGGTTCCATTCCCACCTTTGGCACGGCGATCTCCTGACGACGTTGAATGCTCATTAGCCCCCGCTCTTGAAAAGCCGGGTTAGGCATGGTTACCTAAATATCATGGCATTTTTTTATTGAACGTTCAATCAATAAAGGGGTGTTAACCCGTCGCTGCTTAAGGCGATTACCACGCCCTACGCGTGTCCTATAAAACAGATTAAGGGGATCGTTCATCATGAAACGCACCTATACACGTAGTCTCAGCGTACTTTTACTGACCGCAGGCTTGCCAGCAATGGCGCAGGCTAATGAGTGTAGCAGTATCCGTTTTGCTGAGGTTGGCTGGACAGACATCACGGCGACTACCGCATTAGCCAGCGAGGTATTGGAAGCATTGGGCTACGAGCCGCGTGTGGATACCGTTTCTGTACCGATTGCCTATGCGGGCATGCGCAATAATGATTTCGATGTTTTCCTGGGTAACTGGATGCCCTCTATGGCATCCATTAGTGATCCTTATATCGAAAGAGGTGAAGTTGAGCGTCTGGTGGCGAACCTGGAGGGAGCCAAGTACACCCTGGCGGTACCGCAGTATGTCTACGATGCCGGTGTAACCTCGGTGAATGACCTGGCAGAGCATGCGGAGAAGTTTGAGCACCGTGTTCATGGGATTGAAGCGGGTAATGATGGCAATGAGCTGATTCAGCAAATGATTGATGACGATGCCTATGGTCTGGGTGACTGGCAGGTGATTGATTCCAGCGAAGCCGGAATGCTGGCAGAGCTGCGCTCACGTGTGCCTAATGAAGAGTGGATGGTCTTTTTGGGCTGGGAGCCACATCCCATGAATACTAACTTTGATATGGCCTATCTGGCCGATGCTGATGACTATTTCGGCCCTGACCTGGGTGGAGCAACTGTACATACCAATACGCGTGCAGGATTTGTTGAAGAGTGCCCGAACGTTGGCACGTTACTAGGCAATATGACGTTCACTCTGGAAATGGAAAACGAGCTTATGAGCGCTATTATGGATGATGGTGTAGAGCCTCGTGTGGCAGCCCGCAGGTATCTCAGTGAGCATAGTGATGTGCTGGATGCCTGGCTTGACGGTGTGACAACCCGTGATGGCGAAGCAGCGCTTCCTGCGGTTCAAGCTGCACTATAAGCCTGTTAGTGCTTTGGATGAAAAGGCAAGCCGTTTTTGGCTTGCCTTTTATATCTTAAATAGGCATACTCTGCACCCGCTGATGTCGGAAAGGCTACGTAGCTCAGTTGGTTAGAGCACATCACTCATAATGATGGGGTCCCCTGTTCAAATCAGGGCGTAGCCACCGGTCAGCGGCAATACGCATTTTCAAGCGTATAACTATGGTGGCCCCTTAGGTCCTCCCGCAACGCTAAACTGCGAACCCCGCCAGGCCCGGAAGGGAGCAACGGTAGTGGTGGCTGCGTGTGCCGGGATGTGGCTTTTGGGGCCGCCTCCATTGCTGGTTGTTATACTCCCTTTTTGCATCAAGCTCCCCCTCAGTAGTTCTCCCTGCTCTTTTCATGCTGATCGGCAGGTGGGTGACTCATTCATCGTGGTGCGAGCTGTGTCGGTGCAGCAGCAAATGGGCGCCAAGGCACAGGGCCATGGGCAGTAGTAGCCAGACCCCGCCGCCCAGTGACTGGGCGCGCCACATCAGCAGCAGCATGACTACCCCCATCAGGAGCAGGCAGGCGGTCATCACCCAGTGGTGAAGGCGGTTCATTGGGTGTCTCCTTGCGGGGTCTCCCGGGTGAAGCGTCGCTTGAGCAGCAGCGAGTTTCCGATTACCGACAGCGAGCTTGCGGTCATGGCGATCACGCCGATCATGGGGTGCAGCAGGCCCAGGGCGGCGATGGGAATGGCCGCGATGTTGTAGCCGCTGGCCCAGATCAGGTTCTGGACGATCTTGCCGTAGGTGGCGCGGGAGAGATGCATGGCCTCCACCACCCCGGTCAGCTCACCGCTCACCAGGGTCACGTCGGCGGCCTCGATGGCCACGTCGGCACCGGCGCCAATGGCGATGCCGACGTTGGCCTGGGTGAGGGCAGGGGCGTCGTTGATGCCGTCGCCGACCATCGCCACGTGGTCGCCGTGTTTTTCCTGAAGTGCGCGGATGGCGTCGACCTTGCCCTCGGGCAGCACGCCGGCCTGCACCTCATCGATGCCGACCTCGTCGGCCACGGCGCGAGCAGCGCGCTCGTTGTCGCCGGTGATCATTACCACGTGCAGGCCGAGGGCGTGCATGCCGCGGATGGCCTCGACCGACGTTTCCTTGAGGGTGTCGGCCACGGCTACCAGACCCAGCGCCTGGCCGTCGGTGGCGACGATCACCACGCTGCGGCCCTTGCCCTCGAGCTCACCCATGGCATCATCCAGGGCGTCGAGGCCGGTCACGCCTTGCTCTGTCAGCAACTGGCGGTTGCCGATCAGGATCTGTTCGTCGCCCACTTTGCCGGAGACGCCGCGAGCACCGGTGGAGCGGAATTCGCCGACCTCGCCAGGTTTGATACCGCGTTGCCTGGCGCCGTCGACGATGGCCCGGGCGATGGGGTGTTCCGAGGCGTTCTCCACGCTCGCTGCCAGGGTCAGCAGGCGGGTCTCGTCGATGCCTTCGGCGGCGACCGCCTCGGTCAGCGTCGGCTCGCCGCGGGTGATGGTGCCGGTCTTGTCGAGGACCATCACCCTGACGTCCTTGAAGGTCTGGATCGCTTCACCGGAGCGGATCAGGATGCCACGCTCGGCGCCGATGCCGGAGCCCACCATCAGTGCGGTGGGCGTAGCCAGGCCCAGGGCGCAGGGGCAGGCGATGACCAGCACCGCCACCGCGGCGAGTATCGCCAGCACCGGGGTGGCGGCCTCGGGATTCACCCAGGGCAGGAAGGTCGCGCCCCAGTCGAGAATCGGGCGCAGGACATCGGGCAGCAGCAGCCACACGATCAGGCTGGCCAGGGCGATCAGCAGCACCACCGGCACGAAGCGGCCGGTCATGCGGTCGGCAAACTCCTGGATCGGCACCCGGGAGCCTTGGGCCTGGTCGATCAGGCGCACCACCTGGGAGAGAAAGGTGTCGCCGCCAACCCGGGTGGCCTTGACGCGCAGCCGCCCCTCCTTGTTGAGGGTGGCACCGATCACGCTGTCGCCGCTGCTCTTGTAGACCGGCACCGACTCGCCGGTAGCGATGGACTCGTCCAGGTGGCTCTCGCCCTCGACCACCTCACCATCGGTGGGCACCTTGTCGCCGGGGCGGACCACCATGATATCGCCGGGGGCCAGCTCCTTCACCGGCACCTCGACCTCTTCCCCGTCGCGCTCCACCCGCGCCGTCTTGGCACCCAGGGTCAGCAGGCGGCGAATGGCCTGGGAAGCGCGCCCCTTGGCCAGGGCCTCCAGGTAGCGGCCGAGCAGGTGGAAGGTCATGATGGTGGCGGCCATCTCGATGAACGAGGTCATCGGGTAGATAAAACCGATCAAGCCGATCAGATAGGGAGGCAGGCTGCCCATGGAGATCAGCACGTCCATGTTGAAGGTGCCGTTCTTCAGCGATCGCCAGCTCGATTTATGGGTGGCTGCCCCGCCGTAGAGGAACACCACCGGGAAGGCCAGCAGTGCCACGATCGCCAGATAGCCGGGCATCGGCTGCCAGAACATGTGCGGCATCATCAGCAGCATGATCAGGGTGGTGGGTACGCCAGCGATCCATAGCCGCTTGCGGGCCTGGGCGAGGTAGGCCTCCTCGATCTCGGCGCTGCTGTCGGCATCCTCCGCCTCGTCGCTCTGCACGGCGGCCACATCGTAGCCGGCACCCTCCACGGCATCTTTCAGTGAGTCCCCATCGGGGCCATCCGCAGTCACAGTTGCACGGACCCGGTGGTTGGCGATATTGGTCTCGATCGCATCCACACCGTCGAGACGTTGGAGCGTCTTGCGCACGATGCCGGCACAGTGGTCACTGCCCATGCCGGGTACCGTCAGAGTGATCGTCCTCGGTGTCGAAGCGGTCATCGTATGCCTCCTGCGGGTGTGGCCCATTCAGGACCTTTGCTTACATTGTCGTGGTTATGTGCGGCACACAGGTCAAGCTATGTAACTACAATTGGGAAGGGAGTCACCCAAGGGCAGGCGTGGAAGCGCTGTGCCGTCTGATATGAGGGGCGCCGGGCAGATGTTTTTATAAGCGTATCAACCAAAGAGATTAATTTTCATTGTTAACTTACACCAAACGTCCTTTTACTAACTGTTGGGTGGCTTCATGAGAGCGCTGTTACGCTGGCTACTTGCCATAGTGGCACTGTTGGCACTGCTGTTATCAGGCCCTGTCTGGATTTTGGCGAGTAACCAGGTGGTTACCGACGGCCACTGGTCCAGCCTCGATCGCTCTTCGGCAGGTCTGGCGCCCGACCCAGGCCAGATACAGGAAGCCGTTGTACAGGTGTATGCGGCACGGGCGTATAACTGGCGCGGGGCTTTTGGCGTACATATCTGGATTGCTACCAAAGAGGCGGGCGCTGATAGCTACCACCTTCATCAGGTATTGAGCTGGCGTCGACCCACCGTCGTCTCATCCGTTGATACCCCCGATCGCGCCTGGTTTGGTCATTCGCCTGAACTATTGGCGGACTATCGGGGTGACGAAGCGGCAGGGCTTATTCCACTGATCGCTGAGGCGGCCACAAACTACCCCCAGGCAAATCTTTACCGGGTGTGGCCTGGCCCCAATAGCAATAGTTTTATTGCCTGGGTGATACGTGAAGTGGAGGGTTTTGAGGTGGCACTACCCGTTACGGCGGTGGGTAAGGACTATTTGTTTGATAGCGTTGTAGCGCCGGTTCCCAGTGGTACGGGTTATCAGCTTTCGTTAGCTGGTGTTTTCGGCATTATGCTGGCTGTTGAAGAGGGGCTGGAGATTAATCTGCTTGGACTTAGCGCTGGCGTTGATGTTATGCGCCCGGCACTTAAGTTGCCTGGCATTGGGCGCTTAGGCATGCAGCCAAGACTAGCGGGAAATAGTAGGTAATCATGCCAGCTTCCCGCTGGCATGGTGATTAGGCTGACGCATTGTCGGCAAGATAGGGTTGGCGCATCGTATATTCCAATGCTTCCCTGAAGCCATCGGTAACATCGATGTGGTAGTGCTCACTCAGCGTTTGGGCACGCCCTGCGAATGCACCTGAGCCCAGCACGATAGCCTTTGAGCCACATTGAATGGCTGTGGTGATAGCGGTATGCAGCCTCTCCTCTGCACGCTCGGTTTGCGCAGCGGTATCTGTGACGCCAATGCCGGTAGCAACCACTCGGCAGCGCTGGCCCAAGCCATAACTTTCGCTAAGTGCCACGATAGTGGGAACGGCATTATCAAATGTTGTAATCACCGTAAATATTCCCCCAGCGGTGGCGGCCGAGCGCATGCTGGCTTCGGCTAGGCTAATCACCGGGCGTTGCGTGATTGCACGTGCTTCGGTGATGGCGATATCGTCGAAGCAGGCCATGATATAGCCAGCAAAGGTTTCTTCCTGGCGCTGTTTAATAAGAGTTAACACCTGTTGGGTAGCGACGTTTTTATCCTGTTGACTTTCAATGGCGTGTGGTCCTGTGCTGGGGCTGGTGACCTCCGTTGTCACGTCAGGCGGTGTAATGTTTACCATGGTCTGACGGATACTTGCCGTCACATTAACATTGGTGTTCGGGTTAATGACCAGGAAATGTCGTGAGTTTGTCCGCGAGTGATTAACGTGGCCCATTACCGCCCCGCCAGTAGGTCAGGTAACCACATGACAATGTTTGGCCACACCATAATAGCGAGGGTAAATAGCGCCATAATGGCTACAAAAGGCAATGATCCGTAGATGACATCGTTAAAACTGCCACCATCTTTGCGCACCCCTTGCACCACAAACAGGTTCATGCCGACAGGAGGGGTAATCAGCGCGATTTCACACATCAGCACGATAAAAATGCCAAACCAGATAGGATCAATGCCAACGGCCACCACCATCGGTACGGTGATGGGCACCGTCAGCACCAGCATCGACATGGCATCCATAAAGGTGCCGAGTACCACATAGAAGAGCAGTAGAACAAGTAACAGGCTGATGGACGTAAGCCCAAAAGAAGCAACCCACTGGGTGAGCGCCTGGGTAACACCCAACATGGAGATCGTCACGTTGAGCAGTAAGGCGCACATCAGGACGATAATCACCATGCCTGAGGTTTTAGCCGCCTGCAGTGAGCAGTGGATCAGTAGGTCAACGCTCATTTTACCGCCCGCGATGATAAAGGCGAGGGCAATCATTACGCCAATAGCAGCGGATTCGGTAGGGGTGGCAAGGCCTCCATAGATACTTCCCATCACTACCCCAAAAATGACCACAGGAGGGATCAGGTGCCGGGATAGTGACAACTTTTCTTTGAAAGGTACATTGACCTCTACCAGTGAAGAATTGCCTGCTTTGCCATGCGCGATGAACAGATAAACAGAAAATAGCAGTGCCAGTGTAATGCCGGGAATTAAGCCGGCAGCAAACAGTTGGCTAACCGATGTATTGGCGAGTTGCCCATACACCAATAGATTGATGCTGGGTGGTATGAGAATACCGAGTGTGCCACCTGCAGCGAGAGAACCAAGCGATGGCCTGATGGGATAACGATATTGTTGGAGTGCCGGTAGTGCGATGGTACCTACCGTTGCAGCGGTAGCCACTGATGAGCCGGAGGTGGCTGAAAACAGCGTGCATGTTGCGATATTGGTATGTAACAGCCCTCCTGGCAGTTTGTTGAACCAAACCGCCAGGGCTGCGTACATACGGTCTGCGATGCCGCCGCGTAAGAGAAGCTCCCCCAATAGCATAAACAGGGGGATGGCAAGCATGGATGGGCTGTTTAAGCTGCTCCATACCACGCTGCCCATCATATCGACCAATGGTGCTCCATACATAAGATAGCCGCCGAGCACTCCCACAAAAAGAATGGCGACCGCAACCGGTAAACTGAGTAGCATCAGTGCCAGCATAATGAGAAATGCGCTAATAATTAGAGGAATGCTCATTTGTTGACTCCCTCTCGCTGTTCCAGGTCGGCAAGCTCTGCCTCCAGTTCATCACTGGTGGAGCTGGGGCCAAATTGCTGGTTAAGCCCTTTCCAATCGGCTTTGACCAGCAGCAGGAGTGCTTTTATGGAGAGCAGTGTTGCAGCTGCCGCAAAAGCTGTCATGGCGGCCAGCCAAACCGCCTGTGGGTAGATCAGGGGGGTTGCCCAGGGCGTTTGCGCGATAGAGCTATATGTGTGGGTACCCATAACGGTCTTTACTGTGAAGTAGAGCAGGAAGGCCGCCAGCAGCCCTAGTGAAAGGGTTGCCAGTGCATTAAGTACGGCCTGAATAGTGGTTGGCAGGCGCATATGTACTAAATTGATACGAATATGCGACTGCTCGACCATGGCGACGCAGAAGGCCAGCGGAGCGGCAATAGCGATGGTGTAGCCGCCCAGTTCATCAACGCCGCCAAAGGAGAGTGAGAAAAACTTGCGGATCAGTGTTTCAAGTGTAATCAGCGCGGCAAGCGTAAGCATTAGAGCGCCAAAAATGATCCCTAAAATGCGGGCGTAAATCGTCATATGGCTATCCCGTGCTTATAGGCCCAACTGAGTACCAACCGTATCGCGCCAGACAGCTTCGCAGTCCTGTGCGACGGCATTGCACTGTCTCGCCCAAAGAGGCAGGGAAACCTCTTCCACGGCAGCGGTAACCGTTGCCAGGTCAGCCTCTGATACAGTCACTTCTGAAAGAGAGTATTCAGTGCCAAACTCACAGGGAGACTTGCCGGCATTGCAGCGCATCGCATCTTCATAGAGTGCTTCCGAGTACTCCCAAATGTCGTCACTGAGATTGGTGATGGCGGTTTCAAGCTGTGTCTGCTGTTCGCTGGAGAGGCTGTTCCAGGTATTCATATTGATGGCGTAGCCATTAATCGCTAACTGTAGGGCAATAGGCAGCACAGAATCTGTCGCTTCTGGCCATCCTCCGGAGTTAGCCGAGGCAGGTCCGGTAATGGCACAGTCAACGACGCCGCGTGAAAGTGCCTGCTGTACATCTCCAAAGGGCATGGAAATACCGGTAGCGCCAAGTTCACCAACAAAATTGGCTGCGCTTTGGTCACCAACGCGTACACGCAGACCTCGTAGGTCGTCCAAGCCGGTAATTTCACCACTACAAAATATGACCTGGGGGCCGGCAGGCCACACGCCCAGCAGTTTCGCGTTGAAGCGTTCCTGAAGACGGGAATCCACGTAATCATAAAAGGCCATCACATTATTGCGGCCCGTTTCGAAGCTGGTGTTAAGACCGATCAAATCAAGTCCCAGTACTGAGGGTTCATCTCGGCTGACCTGAGGACCACGCAGTGACACAATGTCGAAAAGGCCAGAGTTCAGGACTCGCAAGCCATCAGTATCGGGAATGCCTGCAACATCCACCGGAATATACTGGACGGAAACATCCAGGCCGCTATGCTCGGCAAAGTTTTCGAAAAAGGGTTGCTCCTTATTTTGGGCGATAAGGCCAGAGCCAGCGGGTTGCCCAAGCACTTTAAGGGAGAGTGACTCGGCTTGTGCATGTGAGGTTATAAGAGCGGAGGATAAAGCGGTGATTAGGACGGTGCGCTTCAACATGTCTTTTCCTATTCGTCATTACCAGCACGTGCCTTCCTGGACGCAGTGGTGTTGCGATCAATGACACTGCTATTCCTTGCACAGTGTTTGATATGTTGATCCATATTTCATGCCATATCTATCATGAAACTGTAGTTTCATATCAAAAACAGACAATTAGCCTCTTTGCGTGGGGATTAGTCGTATTGTATAAGCAAGAGCGCGCGCACCTTCTGGGTGCATTGGATGGGGGTTGTGTGCTGTTTTAGTGCTTTCTATGGCGAGCAGGGGGTTAAAGCTCTTCAAAGCGATCGTTAAGCATTTCAATACGACGCAGGCGTGATCTTGATGTATCGCCGGCCCGCTCGATTGTACGCATAACCAGCAAATGGCAGAGTGCCATGACAGCAGTGTGATTGAATAACGGCCCCGAGGCTAGTGTATGGCAGCGAAAATGCCAGGCTGGCGTTGGATCAACCTCGGTTCCCTCATCGGTAATATAAACCAGCTGTGTGCCGCTCTCTTTGGCATGTTCCAGCAACTGCTCTGTGAGGGCGATACGACGACGTAGCCCGAAGATAACCACGCAATCATCCTGGTGAAAGTTAACCAGGTGTTCTCCCAGCGTTTCGCCGGCACCAGGGATGCTGGTGACTTCTTCAACTACCTGGGTTAATTGCCAGCGTAAATAGTCCGCAAACGGATGGCTGGCGCGAAATCCTATGACCCAAATTTTACGGGCGGTTAAAAATGCCTCGGCAACCGCATCAATCTCCGCCTGTGTAATGGTGGCAAAGGTGCGGTCCAAATTCGCTTTTCCCTGTTCAAGGTTACTGGCTAGCGACTGTTCCGCCTTACTGACACTGGAGGTGGGTAAAAAAAGCCGCGATCCGGTAGTTTGCTCTTCTCTGGCATGTTTGCGAGCGGCTTCATAGCTTTCATAGCCAAGCCGTCTCACAAAGCGCGATACCGTTGCCTTGGAAACATTGGCGAATCTTGCCAGTTCTTGGGCATCGTAACTTGCCAACTCGCCAGGAAAGTCGCAGACAAATTCACCCAGCCGCCGTTCGGCAGGGTGTAGAGAGGGTAAGGCATTGCGCACCCGGGCCAGAAAGGAGCGCTCCTTGGAAGATGGCGACATGGGGCATCCTGAAACTACAGTTTCTTGAACCATTAATGCTGTGAGCTTATAGGACAATAGCCAGGTTGGTAAAGAGTGTATGTATTTGCAGGAACTTTTTATATGAATTAGTATTTACAAAGATATTAAGGAAATGGCTATGCAAACTGCAAATAACCTGGTTCACAGCAAAGCGGCAGCGGCGGCAGGCTTAAAAGCCGCGGTACGTATTCTGGATAAGTGGCGAGCCACTGGTGAACAGGGGGAATCCATATTGCGTGTTTCGCATAGCACCTATGCCCGGGCCAGGCGGGAGGGTTTGAGTGAGATTAAGCTGGATAGCGACCAACTGACCCGTATCAGCTATGTACTGAATATACATGCGGCGTTGCGAATGCTATTTGAGAACCCGGATAACGTTTACGGGTTTGTTGCCATGGCGAACTACAACCCATACTTCAATGGGCGCTCTCCACTTGAAGTGATTGGCAGCGGTGATTTCGCTGCACTTTACGAAACCTTTAAACGCATCGACAGTTTGCGAGGGGCTCAATGGTAGCCCTGGATACGCTGCCTTTATGTGGCGAAAAGCAGGTCGAGGGATACCGCCTGGTTAACAGCAAGTTTCCACCCATTGGTCTGTTTGATGATGTGGCAGATGATGCTGAGTTTGAGGCACTCTATGCTCTTCAGGCGTTAACCAATCCGCGTTTACGGAATGAAGCAGGTGACCTGGGGCTTATTCCTGTTAAGGAAATTCCTTTTGGCATTAGAGGCTGCTCTTACGCCACTGCACCTTTTACCCACGTCAACCCAGACGGTTCACGCTTTAGTGATGGCAGTTTTGGGGTGCTTTATATAGCTGACACATTGGCTACAGCAATCGCCGAAGTCAGGTATCACCAACAAACCTATTGGCAGAATGTTCCCTCACTGCATTTTGAGCGGTTTGTTTTTCGTGGATTGAAGTGCGAGTTTGACGAAGTGGCGTGTCGGGATGGTCTGATTATCAGGCGATCAGACCCTATTTATGCTCCCAACGATTATCGTGCCTCTCAAGCGTTGGGCAGTGCATTGCGTGAAGAAAAATGCGCTGGCGTGCGCTATCACTCGGTGCGTCAGGCTAATGCTATCTGCTGGGCGCTGATGACCCCGCAACATGTAAAAGACGTTATCCAGACCACTCACCTGGAGATGATCTGGAATGGAAGAATTACCCAGGTGAATAGACTTTCAGCGCCTCCGGGTTAGCCATGCCGGCAGTCAGGCTATTGCTGATGCTGCTCCGTAAAGCGCTGCATGATAGCGAGTGTTTCATCGCTGACATGATGTTCCATCCCTTCCGCATCGATACGCGCTGTACTGTCATCAACGCCTAAGGCACGTAGAAAATGCAGTACTACATCATGGCGTGCTCGTGAGGTTTCCGCCATTTTCTGCCCCTCTTCGGTAAGGAAGAGAGAACGGTATGGCTTACTGGTGACAAGCCCCAGCTCATTCAAACGGCGAATCATTTTCGATACGGTAGCCTGGCTGACAGCCATGCGATTGGAAATATCGGCTGCTCGTGCTTCTCCACGATGGCGAATCAAGTCGCCAATTAGCTCAACATAGTCTTCAATCAGCTCAGTTTCATGAGCGTTACGCACCGTTTCGTACTGCTTTGCATGCTGCTCCACAGGTGGGAGAGCGTCGCCGCTGATGCCGGGTGTAGAGGGTATGCGCCGCTGTTGGTGATCACTCATTGGCAAATATTATCAAGGTTAGTGGAAACATTAATTGGTGATGGTAGCGTATTTTGGCGGATAATTGTTAGCTAAGGCTAAACTGTTTGCACAGGGCTTTTTTGTTGAGCTGCATGGTAGCCAGTGGATGCTAGCACACTGGAGAGAGATAATGACCAAGCAATCTGTGTGGGTAATGCTCTGCGCATCGCTAGCCTGGGGCGGGGCAAGTGTCGCCGCTTAGGTAAATGAGCTGCTATATATACGGATGCCTGCCATGTTGAGCACGACAGCATCTAAGTGCAATTGACCATCAGCGCTCACTTGGGGTTGCTGATAAGCAGGTTTCAGCCGTCTCCAGGGCATCGGGTGTACCCAGTAATACCACGACATCACCTGCTTCAAGCACGGTTTCCTGTGCTGGATATCGGGTGCGCTGGTTATCGCGAACCAGCGCTGTTACGGTAACCGCGTGTGATGGAAGGTCATAACTGCCTAAGGTTTTGCCCAAGCAGGGGCTTTTGGCGTCAATTTGAACCGCGTGGAGACGTTCAGTTTTACCATCATGTTCTTCGTTCAGGCGCTCCAGGCTGCTTCGGAATAGCTCTTTAAGCATTGGGTAGCGCTTGATACGCTGCTCCTGCAACCGTTGAGTAACACGCCAGAGGGGAACGTTCAGCGTTAATAGCGAATGCATTGCTATGATCATCCCGCTCTCTAGTGTTTCCGGTATCACTTCGGTTGCACCCGCTTTACGCAACTCTTCGGTACCACTGTCGTCATTTGTTCTTACCACTATGGGAAGGTCTGGCTTGGCGTAGCGGACATGGTGCAGTGTGCGCAGTGTCGCGGTGCGGTCATCATGGCTGATAATGAGGAGCGATGATGTAGCCAGGCCGATGCCTTCCAGTACAACGGGGTCGGATGCATCGCCGTAAAAAACGGGGTGGCCTGCCAGTCTCGCTTCTTTAACAATGGTAGGGTCCATATCCAATGCCACAAAGTGGATTGATTCACTCTCCAGAAAACGGCTGATAACCTGCCCCGTGCGGCCATAACCACAGATAATGACATGATGGTGGTAGCTGGAGTGGTTATCAGGAAGGAGTGCATCCATGTCTTTATAGTGCGTCCTTTTTTTAAACAACCAGGCAGCTAACGGCTGGTTGTAGCGAATCAGAAACGGAGCGGCAATCATTGAGAACAGTACGGAGGTGAGTGTGATCTGGGCTGGCTGAGTGGCAATAATGTGATTGTCGAGACCGATTGCCAGCAGGGCAAAGCCAAATTCACCGCCAACTGCCAAGGTAAGCCCGGTACGAAAGGCGGTTTGTGAGTCGATGCCTGAGTACCTGACGATCAATGTCACAATAATGGTTTTGATCGTGAGCAACGCGGCTGCACCCAGTAATGCCTGATGCCAGATCGAAGGCAGTAGTGCCGGTTCCACAAGCATACCGATGCCAATGAAAAAAAGGCCCAGTAACACGTCTCGGAAGGGGCGAATCGTGGTTTCTACCTGGTGGCGAAACTCAGTCTCACCAAGCACCATACCTGCGAGAAATGCCCCGAAGGCCATGGAGAGTCCCAGTGAGTCTGTGGTCCAGGCTGCAATGAGTGAAACAAACAGCACCGTCAGCGTAAAAAGCTCTGCTGAGCGGCGGCTGGCCACAATATGAAACAAGGGCTTTAACAAGTAGCGCCCGGAGATAAGCACAATTCCAAACGCCGCCAGGGCCTTGATAAGGGCTATGCCCAGTGCGCCCGCTATCTCTGAAGCAGCCGCTGTGCCAAGTACAGGAATGACCACGACAAAAGGAACAGCGGTAATATCCTGAAACACGGACATTGTGGTGCCAAGTCGTCCATGCCGGGTTTGGCTCTCACCCTGTTCTATCAGCTGTTTGCTAATGACTGTGGTGGAGGATTGGGTAAATACTGCTCCAACGATAAAAGCAGCAATGAGTGGCAATCCAATCGCCCAGCCCAGTAGCGTGATCACTGCTGTGGTGAGGACTACCTGGGCTGTCCCCAAGCCAAGTATGGTATTCCTAAGCGCATATATCTGGGGTAGTGGAAAACTTAAACCGATAGTGAATAGCAGAAAGACGATGCCAAATTCGGCAATCATCTGAATATAGGTGGACTCTAAAGCTGGGCCTGCGGTATGGGATCCCAAAATCACCCCAACAAATAGATACGCCAGACTGGGAGGAATTTTCAAGCGCTGAAAGAGCAGAACAACGAAAACAGTAGCCCCAAGTAATAACAGTGTCTGCACCAGCGTTTGTTCAAGCATTAATACAACTCCCCTTGAGCCAGCGGTGACTAAAAGCATTCAGTGGTACTTATATGTCATTGATCTTAATATTTTTATAGTTTGGTAATCATGACAGTAAGCAAGCAATGATTATAAGCCTTATGTCTGAACTATCACACGGGCTGGTGACGTTGAGAAGTGCGTGGTTAGAAGCTTCCAAAAAGGGTGCCCAGGATGATAACGCTAACCAGGGCTGCGATCGGCAACACAATCGTCACTACAGCGATGTTTCCGTAAGACTGCCGGTGGGTAAGCCCACAGATAGCCAGCAGCGTAATCACCGCACCCGAGTGGGGTAGGGTGTCCATGCCCCCAGCAGCAAGTGTGGCCACCCGGTGCATAAGCTCTGGGCTTATGCCCGCTTGCTCGGCCATCGCCAGATATTCGCTACCAAGGGTTTGCAGGGCGATGGAGAGGCCACCTGAAGAAGAGCCGGTAATACCAGCCAGGACACTCATGGCCATGGCTTCAGAAATGAGTGGGTTGCCAGGTGACACGTTTAGTACTGCATCGCGAATAATGACAAAACCAGCCAAGCTGGCGATAACCGCGCCATAACCTACTTCCGATGCGGTATTGAAAATAGGTAGCAGCGAGCCAATACAGCCTTTGTTAACGGTTGCTTTCAGATCCTGCCAATGGTTCCAGCGGGTAATTATCAGCCAGGTAGAGGCGCTAAGCAGTGCGATCAGAATTGCCCATAGTCCGGCCTGCCTGCTTGGCGATACATTTTCAAAGGCATCGCTAATGAAAGAGAGGTCCATGGCCGGGAAAACACCATAGGTAAACAGCGCATTCAAGCCAATCACCATCACTAGCGGAATCATTGCCACCGCCAAGGGCATCATCGCAGGGGGAGCATCGGCTTCGTTTTCTGTGACGACTTCACGTTCGCTATGTACACCGTAACCCTCGCCACTAATGACGGCTTTCTTGACGCGTGAGCGTAAGTAATAAGTGCCCAGGCCCAACATAATCAAACCCGCGATAATGCCTAGCCCAGGCGCTGCAAAACTGTTGGTACCAAAATAGGGAATAGGAATTGCGTTTTGAATGGCGGGAGTGCCGGGTAACGCGGTCATGGTAAAAGTGAACGAGCCTAAGGCAATGGACGCTGGGATTAACCGCTTGGGTATATTTGCCTGGCGAAATAGCTCGCGGCTAATCGGATAGATCGCAAAAGCTACCACAAAGAGTGATACACCGCCGTAAGTGAGTACAGCACAGGCCAGCACCACGGTAAGCACGACATGCTGGGTGCCCAGCTGCTTGACGATACCATTTGAAATTGACTGGGCAGCCCCTGAGTCCGCCATTAGTTGACCAAATAGCGCCCCAAGTAAGAACAAGGGAAAGAACTGAATAACATAATTACCCAGTGCTTTCATAAAGGTATCGGTGTAGATGGGGAGCAGAAAGGCGGCATCGCCTGACAGAAGCACTGCCAGGGAGGCCATAAGGGGGGCCAGCAGCAGCACAGAGACGCCCCGATAGGCGAAAAACATTAGCAGCAACAGTGAAATGATTATCGCGAGCATGCCCATATGAGCTCCTGGGTAATGCTTAATTCAGCGGATGTCGATGTTAGGCGGAAGGCGGCATACTAGGTGGTATGCTGCAAAGCAGCAAGAGTGCCTTGACTAAAGTATTAAGCTGACAATACGCCCACGATGTGAGGTGTGAGGAGAATTGCCAGATCCTTTTACAGTAACTGTTTACCCTATCTTAAGCCTGCTTATAAGCATCTTATCTGTTAGTATTTGCTGCCTTTGGTGTTAATGACCTTCCAATAGCTCTGGGTATTTTCATGAATGCAGTAATTCTTGCAGTGCTGGTGATGGTGGTACTGTCGTTGTTACGCGTGTCGGTTGTATTTGCACTGGTGGTCGGCGCACTGGTCGGTGGCTTATTCGGTGGCTTATCTCTTGATGAAACCCTTAGTGCCTTTAACGATGGGGTTGGTGGCGGTGCCCAGGTAGCCCTGGCTTATGCCACATTAGGAGCATTCGCGGTGGCGATCTCCCGCTCGGGATTGCCTGATATGTTGGCGAATCGCTTGATCACCATGCTAGGTAAAGAAGCGACAGCGGTGCATCAGGCCAGAATCAAAATGCTGCTGCTAACCGCAGTGCTGTTGGTTGCTATCTCGTCACAGAACGCTATTCCGGTCCATATCGCTTTCATTCCTGTGCTTATTCCACCGCTCTTAACGGTCATGAACCGCCTTAAGCTTGACCGTCGTGCAGTGGCTTGCGCCCTGACGTTTGGTTTGACAGCACCCTATATGCTACTGCCGGTAGGATTTGGTGCGATTTTTTTAAACGATATTCTACTGTCCAACTTAAATACCGCTGGTGAGCCGCTTGGCTTGGAAGTTACTCGGGGCATGGTACCGATGGCAATGGCGATACCTGTCGGAGGGATGGCGATTGGTTTGCTGGTGGCGCTGTTTTTCAGTTACCGTGGACAGCGCGAGTACACCAGTCAAGACCTGGTAGCCACCCATGCCCAACAGGGACACACGCCAGCCAAACCCCACACACTGGGACTGATTATGTCGGCGGTAGCCATTGTGGCAGCGCTAGGATTACAGCTTTATACCGGCTCTATGATAGTGGGCGGTTTGGTTGGCATCGGCTTGCTTTCGGTGGGTGGTATTTTTAAATGGCGTGAAGCAGACGATCTGTTCACCAGCGGTATGCGTATGATGGCGCTGATAGGCTTTATCATGATTGCCGCTGCTGGTTTTGCTGAAGTGATGAAGGCTACCGGAGCAATTGAGTCGCTGGTCTCCGGGGCCTTTGATCTGTTTGGTGATAATCGCGGCCTTGCCGCATTGGTTATGTTGCTGGTGGGCCTGTTTATCACGTTAGGGATTGGTTCATCGTTTTCGACGATCCCCATTATCGCCGCGATTTTCGTACCGCTGGCAGTGCAGTTCGGGTTTTCACCCATGGCGACGGTTGCACTGGTAGGCACAGCTGCAGCATTAGGGGACGCCGGTTCACCAGCCTCTGATTCAACTCTTGGACCAACCTCTGGCCTGAATGTGGATGGGCAGCATGACCATATGTGGGACAGTGTAGTGCCTACTTTCCTGCACTATAACGTCCCCCTAATTATCTTTGGCTGGTTGGCGGCAATGTTTCTTTAAAAGTTGTTCAGTATCTGAATGCAAAGGGGGTAGCCTATTGGTTGCCCCCTTTGCGTTTGCAAGCTTGATCTAATGTTTAGGCAGATGAGATTCAAATGCACTTAGTAGCCCACGTAGCAGCGAAAGCTCTTTGCGGCTGGGCTGCGCGCGGGCAAAAAGCGCCTGCAACTGCTCTTCTGTTCGTGCATGAGGCTGGGTAAGGAAGCCACTTTGCTGCATCAGGTGGCCAAGGTGCTCCTGGAAATAAACAAGCTGCTCCCGGCTGGGCGGCGTTGCTTCCAGAGGCCGTTGGTAAGCAAAACCGCTTTCATCTCGCTTACGCCAGGCGCGGTGTACTTCATAGGCTAAAATCTGCACTGCTTGCGATAAATTTAATATACCGTACTCAGGGTTGGCCGGAATGCTGACCTGGTGGGTACAGCAGCGTATCTCATTGTTGGTCAACCCTGAACGTTCGCGCCCGAATACCAGCGCCACAGGCGCTTGGGTGGCACTCTCAATCACCTGCCGGGCCATGTCGTCCGGTTCATCGAAGTGGGGGAGAGGCAGGCTCCGTAGTCGTGCGCTGGCACCCACAACCTGCACGCAGTCGTGCACTGCATCTTCAAGTGAGCTTACGCAGCGGGCATTCTCCAACACATCCGTTGCACCTGCGGCGAGACGTGTTGCCTCATCATCAGGAAAGGTACGCGGATTCACCAGCACAAGGTTGGTTAAGCCCATGGTTTTCATTGCACGTGCAGCCGCGCCAATGTTGCCAGGGTGGAAAGTTTGTACCAGTACGATGCGAATGTTGGAAAGCACGTGAATAAGGACCTGAAAGCTGCCATATCAAAAGCGCTGATGGTAGCACGCTTTGGAGTACCAGGTTGATGATGGTGCTAGCTTGCCTTTATCACACACTCCAACCGTATGCTTTTTTCAACGATTAAATCTCTTGTGTAATGTCATGGCTGAAGTGGTTGCTAGCGATTTTTTAGCAGCCTTGGCAATCAGTTAATTCGCGATGTGTTTATATGGATATGGCATTTTGTGCTTAAAAAATACTAAAGAATGCTTCTCATTTGCCGATGACTCTATGCAAGTAGGGGGATCGCTGATGACTTGGATTATGACGTGTCAACGTGTTCTCCAGACATCTAGAAAAAGAATGTATTTAAGGGAATAAGTATTGTTTGTCACAACGCCCGATAGATTGTCACTTGGAAATAAGTGCTGGTTACATGCAATAACACTAGTGCTTGGAATACACCTAACTACAGTTCAAGCCCAGGAATTACCTTTAGATGATGAGGTACTACGCCAGCGTGAGCGAGATAGAGCGCTGCAAGATCAGCAAAGCACATCCGTAGATATTCGATTATCTGCTCCGCTGGAAGCGGTTGGACGTTTCCCTGATGATGAATCTCCATGCTTTATGATCCATGAACTGGCATGGCAGGGCGAGGAGGTTCGTCGTTTTGCATGGCTTGATGATGCGGTAGCGGGTGATGACACTCTCATCGGTCGTTGTATTGGTACTCAGGGTGTCAATCTGGTACTTGAGCGTGCTCAGAACGCGCTGATAGAACGTGGTTTCGTCACCAGCCGGGTGCTGGTGGAGCCCCAGGACCTCAACGATGGAATCCTCACACTTACCCTGCTGCCCGGGCGTAT
Organism: Vreelandella olivaria; assembly: GCF_023507745.1. Classification (GTDB taxonomy): domain Bacteria; phylum Pseudomonadota; class Gammaproteobacteria; order Pseudomonadales; family Halomonadaceae; genus Vreelandella; species Vreelandella olivaria_A. The sequence goes on from NZ_JALPZO010000095.1 coordinate 62,406, forward strand.
CGCCAGCCTGCGTGTCGCTGATCCCGAACGACCACACGCCACTCTGCGCAACGCAGTGCCAGCCCGGCCTGGCGACATCCTTAATCTGCGCGATATCGAACAGGCACTGGAGAATTTTCAGAACTTACCTTCCGTGGAGGTCGACATCCAGATCGCTCCCGCCGATGAGCCGGGCAGCAGCGATCTGGTTATTGACTACCAGCAGGGTTTTCAGCTACGTCCTGGATGGTCGCTTGACAATAGTGGTAGTGATGCAACCGGTCGGTACTTAAATGGTGTCACTGTGGCCTACGATAATCTGATGGGCATCAATGACCTGTTTTATGCCTACCTGGGTAAGGATCTGGGAGGAGGAGACAGTGGTGGACGCGGTAACAAAAGCCGAACATTGCACTATTCAGTGCCCTGGGGCTATTGGAGACTGAACGTCACTGCCAGTGACTACGATTACCACCAGGCGGTTGCAGGAGCCTTCGAAGACTACATATACAGCGGTACCAGTCGCACACTCCGGGCCGGTCTATTACGTGTGATCCATCGCGATGCCTCGCGCAAGACCTCCTTCGAATTCGCTGGCTTCCAGCGTCAGTCGCGTAACTATATCGATGACCTCGAGATCGAGGTGCAGCGGCGTACCGTGGGGGGGTGGGAAGCTGGTGTGGCGCATCGTGAGTTCCTCGGACGAGCGATGCTGGATCTGGGGCTGGGCTATCAGAGGGGAACCGGTGCTTTCAATGCTCGACCAGCACCAGAAGAACTTTTCGGTGAAGGTACCTCGCGTTTTCAGATCGTCACCTCGAATGCCGACCTCGATCTGCCATTTCAACTCGGCAGCCAGAGGCTGCGTTATCGGGGCCACTGGCGTATGCAGCGCAACCTGACGCCGCTTGCTCCCCTGGAGCGTTTTTCCATCGGTAGTCGTTATACGGTGAGGGGCTTTCACGACAGCGGTCTGGTCGCCGAGCGTGGCTGGCTGGTACGTAACGAGCTTGAAGCACCGTTAGGTGAGAGTGGCCAGCGAGTTTACGCTGCACTTGACCACGGCCATGTTGGAGGTGCTGGCACAGAATGGTTGCTGGGAACGCAACTGACGGGGGCGGCAGTGGGGCTACGGGGGAGGTTGCTGCGCCACCTGCATTACGACGTCTTCGTAGCCACGCCGGTCAGCAAGCCGGATGGGTTTCGCAGTGACGGACATGATCTGGGGTTCAGCGTGAATTTGGCACTCTAGCTATATACAAGACAATGCTCCGCACTGCCTAGCGCCGGAAGCACGTCATTTGGAATGTACTACAAATAAGGGAACTGGACGATGAACAGGTATTGTTACCGCTTGGTATTCAATCGAGCCAAGGGGCAACTGGTCGTCGCCGCCGAACTCTGTGCCACACAGGGTAAGGGCGGTAGCGTGTCTGCGAGGTCAGCAAGAGGTAAACCACCGTCCACGTTTATTCTTGGAAGTTTAAAGCCGCTGTGCTGGTCCGTCTTGATGGCATCTGGCCTTGTATTTGCACTGCCGACCCAGGCACAAATCATTCCAGACCGCACAGCGCCAGGTGAACAACGTCCTCACGTTCTGGAAAGTGCCAATGGAACCCCCCAGGTCAACATCCAGACGCCCAGTGCTCAGGGAGTATCACGTAACGCCTATAGCCAGTTTGACGTGGATGGCCAGGGCGCCATCCTCAACAATTCACGTAGTGCCACCCAGACCCAGCTCGGCGGCTGGGTGCAGGGCAATCCCAATCTCGCCACCGGCGAGGCGCGGGTGATCGTCAACGAGGTCAACTCGCGCAACCCCAGCCAACTGCGTGGCCACGTGGAAGTTGCCGGACAGCGTGCAGAGGTCGTCATCGCCAACCCCGCCGGCATCCACGTCGATGGCGCGGGCTTCATCAATGCCAGCGGTACCACCCTGACCACCGGGCGCCCCGAATTCAGCGCAGGGGAACTGACCAGTTACCGGGTCGAGGAGGGCTCCATCCGTATCGCGGGGGATGGCCTGGATACCCGCGACAGCGATTACACTGCCATCCTGGCCCGTGCTGTTGAGGTGCAGGCAGGCATTTGGTCCGATGACCTTGATGTTGTTGCCGGCGCCAACCATATCAGTGCCGATCGACAGACAGTAACGGTGATAGAAGGTAGTGGAAGTATCCCCTCGGTCGCCGTTGATGTGGCTCATTTGGGCGGCATGTATGCTGGCAAGATCCATCTTATGGCCACTGAACATGGAGTGGGCGTTCATAACGCTGGTGCACTTTCTGCCGGTGAGATCGTGGTCGACGCCGACGGACGCATCACCAACTGGGGGCAGGTCGCCACCGAGGGTGACATGCGACTGGCCAGCCACAACGATATCGCGAATCATGGTCTCGTGCGTGCCGGTAATGATCTGGTTGCGACCAGTGAGGCTGAGATCGCTAATTTCGACACTGGAATGATGATTGCGGGAGGCGACGTTCAGCTGTCGGCCAGCGACCTGCATGGTGATCTCGACACCCTCACGGCTGCAGGTGTGCTTGATGATGGGACCTTGGGCGCGGATGGCGACCTGGTATTCACTGCGTCGCATGGCATTGACGCCGGCGGTCTGCACTTTGCTGCCGGTGGTATCTATGCCCAGGCTGATGCCGTTGCCCTGCGGGACAGCCATACCCAGGCGCGGGACATCGACATCGTCGCGGGAACGGGGGGGATCGATGCCAGCCGCGCCACCCTCGCCGCGCAGGAGACGCTCAGCGCGAGGACGCCGGGCGCGCTGCGCACCGACGAGGCCCGGGTCGTGGCCGAGCGGCTTGATCTCGACGCGAACGAACTGTCCAACGTCGGCGGCGATATCGTGCAGCTCGGCAGCGATTTGCTCATGTTCGACGTGGAGACCTTCGACAATACCTCGGGGCGGCTGGCCAGCAACAGCGACCGCCTGACCATCGACGCCGACGCGTTTGTCAACCGTGGCGGCGAACTGCTGCATGCCGGGAACGAGCGCCTGACGCTTGGCGTGGGGGCCATCGACAATGACGACGGCCGCATCCTCGGCAACGCTGAGTTGGCGGTCACGGCCGGCGAGGTGAGCAATGTCGGCGGCCGGCTCCAGGGCAACGACGCCGTGTGGCTATCCGCGACAGCGCTGGACAACCGCCAGGGCGAACTTATCGCCGGCGACGCCCTGACGCTGACGGTGGAAGGGGATATCGACAATACCCAGGGACAGTGGCGGGCGGAGCGTATCGACGTCAGTGCCGCTGATCTGAACAATACCGATGGCCTGATCAGTGCGGCCAGCGGCGATCTTCATCTCGAGGCGAATGAACTCGAAAACACCTCGGGCCGGTTGGAAGCGGCGGATGATCTGACCCTAGATGTCGCCGGCACCCTGACCAACGAACGCGGCGAGATCGTCCATGCCGGAGAGGGCGAGGCAAATATTGCCTCCACACGCCTGGAAGGCAGCGAGGGACTGATCGTCAGCCAGGGTGACCTGACCCTGGCGGCACGGGATATCGTCCTCGATGGGGCGACCACCAGTGCTGAGTCCATCGCCCTGACCGCCGAGCGCCTGAGCCATCACCAGGGTGAGATGCTGCAGACCGGTGAGGACAGTGACCTGACGCTGAAGATAGGGCAGTCGCTGGACAACACTGACGGGCTGATCGCCAGTAATGCCGGGCTCGATATCACCGCCCAGGCACTGACCAATCGCTCCGGCACCGTGCAGGCGCTGGGCGATCTCTACCTCAATACCGAAAACCTGAACAATCACCGAGGCTGGCTGGAAGCGGCGGGCGATCTGGCCCTTGATATCGCCGATACCCTGACCAACCAGGACGGCGAGATTATCCACGTCAGTGAGGGCGAGGCGCACATCATTGCCACACGCCTGGAAGGCAGCGAGGGGCTGATCGTCAGCCAGGGCGACCTGATCCTGAATGCCAGGGATATCGTCCTCGACGGCGCGACCACCAGTGCCGAGTCCATTACCCTGGCCGCCGAGCGCCTGAGCCACCGTCAGGGAGAGATACTACACACCGGCGAGGGCAGCGACCTGACGCTCACGATAGGGCAGTCGCTGGACAATACCGAGGGCTTTATCGCCGGTAATTCCGGGCTCGATATCACGGCCCCGGAGTTGACCAATACCGGCGGTACCTTGCAGGCGCTGGGCGATCTCTACTTGAATGCGGAGAGCTTGAACAATCGCCAGGGCGAACTTGTCGCTGGCGATGCCCTGGCCGTGACAGCGTCGGGGGATATCGACAATGCCCAGGGCCAATGGCTGGCGGAGCGTATCGAGGTCAGCGCTGCCGGTCTGGACAACAGCGAGGGTCTGATCAGCGCGGCCAGCGGCGCGTTGCGCGTGCGATCGGATGAGCTTGACAACACCTCGGGCCGGCTGGAGGCGTCGGGCGATCTGACCTTCGACGTCGCCGAGACCTTGATCAACGACGACGGCGAGATCGTTCATGTCGGTGACGGAGAGGCGAATATCGCTGCCACACGCCTGGAGGGTAGCGATGGATTAATCGTCAGCCAGGGCGATCTGACCCTGGCGGCCCGGGATATCGTCCTCGACGGCGCGTCCACCAGCGCCGAGTCCATCGCCCTGAAAGTCGAGCACCTTAGCCATCGCCAGAGTGAGATGTTGCAAACCGGTGACGACCGAGACCTGATCCTCACCATAGGGCAGTCGCTGGATAATACCGAGGGCCTTATCGCCGGCAACGCCGGGCTCGATATCACGGCCCCGGAGTTGACCAATACCGGCGGTACCTTGCGGGCGCTGGGCGATCTCTACTTGAATGCGGAGAGCTTGAACAATCGCCAGGGTGAGCTTATCGCCGGCAATGCCCTGACCCTGGTGTCCACTGGCGATGTGGACAACACCCAAGGGCAGTGGCGGGCGGAGCGTATCGATATCAGCGCTGCCGGGCTGGACAATACCGGCGGCTTGATCAGCGCCGCCAGCGGCGATCTTGATCTCGAAGCGGATGAACTCGATAACACCCAAGGGCGAGTGGAAGCGGCGGGCGATCTATCACTCGATATCGCCGATACCCTGACCAACCAGGACGGTGAGATTATCCATGCCGGTGACGGCGACGCCCGCATCGTTGCTACTCGCCTGGAAGGTAGCGATGGCCTGATCGTCAGCCAAGGTGATCTGGTGCTGGATGCCAGAGATACTGTCCTCGATGGTGCGACTACCAGCGCCGAGTCCATCACCCTGCAAGCTGAGCATCTCAGCCATCGCCAGGGCGAGATGCTGCAGGTCGGCGACGATAAGGACTTGGTGCTTTCCGTCCGGCAATCGCTGGACAATACCGGCGGGCAGATTGCCAGCAATGCCGACCTCGATATCATTGCCGGTGAACTGACCAATACCGCTGGCACCCTGCAGGCCTTGGGCGATCTCTACCTGAATGCTGGCAGCCTGAACAATCGCCAGGGTGAACTCGTCGCCGGCGATGCCCTGGCTCTGGTTGCTACGGGAGATATCGACAATACCCAGGGGCAGTGGCGGGCGGAGCGAGTAAACGTCAGCGCTGCTGGTCTGAATAACCGCGATGGGCTGATTAGTACCGCCAGCGGCAAGCTGCGCGTGCAGGCGGATGACCTCGATAACACCCAAGGGCGAGTGGAAGCGGCCGACGATCTATCACTCGATATCGCCGATACCCTGACCAACCAGGACGGTGAGATTATCCATGCCGGTGACGGCGACGCCCGCATCGTTGCTACTCGCCTGGAAGGTAGCGACGGCCTGATCGCCAGCCAAGGACACCTTTCGCTACACGGAGAAGATATCGTCCTCGACGGCGCCACCACCAACGCCGAGTCCCTCGCCCTGACCGCCGATCACCTTAGCCATCGCCAGGGCGAGATGCTGCACACCGGCGAGGGCAGTGACCTGACGCTGGCAATAGCGCAGTCGCTGGACAATACCGAGGGCTTTATCGCCGGTAATTCCGGGCTCGATATCATTGCCGGTGAACTGACCAATACCGCCGGTACCTTGCAGGCCTTGGATCATGTCGGGCTGGACGTTGGTGACCTGGATAATCGGCAGGGTGAACTGATCGCTGGCGATGCCCTGGCCGTGGCGGCGTCGGGGGATATCGACAATACCCAGGGCCAATGGCTGGCGGAGCGTATCGACGTCAGCGCCGCCGGCCTCAATAACCGCGATGGGCTGATCAGCGCCGCCAGCGGCGATCTTGATCTCGAAGCGGACGAACTCGACAACACCTCGGGTCGGCTGGAAGCCACGGGTGACCTGTCCCTCGATATCGCCGAGACGCTGATCAACGACGACGGCGAGATCATCCACGCCGGTGACGGAGAGGCGAATATCGCTGCCACACGCCTGGAAGGTAGCGACGGCCTGATCGCCAGCCAAGGACACCTTTCGCTACACGGAGAAGATATCGTCCTCGACGGCGCCACCACCAGCGCCGAGTCCCTCGCCCTGACTGCCGATCACCTTAGCCATCGCCAGGGCGAGATGCTGCACACCGGCGGGGGCAGTGACCTGACGCTGACAATAGCGCAGTCGCTGGACAATAC
>NZ_JALPZO010000096.1 GCF_023507745.1 Vreelandella olivaria
CGTATCCCTCCAGGTAGCGCTGCCCGGTGAGTTGCATGATCTGTTCGTTGATCAGCCGCTGCTCGTAGAAGCCGTCGCCGAGGCGCCGCTGGGTCGTGCTCGGGTCGCTCGCCAGGGCATCGAGCATATAGTCGGAACCGAGCCATTCGCGCTGATTGGTGAAGCGCGGGTCGGTCTCGACCAGATAACGTGCCGTCGGTTGGGCATTGATCTGGAACAGGCTGTTGCTTGGCAGCACGATATTGGGGGTCACGCTGCGAATCACGCCAAGCGAGTCAAGGTTCGCCGCCGCCGACAGATCGGCAGCGATAGCGTCCTGCCGCAGATCGGCCGGCATCGCCGCCCAGCGTTCGATATCCGCTGCTGTGATGTCGGTGCCGGTGGATACCCCTACCAAACCTGCTAGAACGGCAACCAGCCGTTCGACATCCATCGCATTAACCGAATGGTTCGTCGAAGTCAGGGCATTGATATCAGTGGAGGCTCCCATCATATCCATCAGAACCTCGCCCAAGCGTTCGATATCCGCCTCCGTGACCGAGTGATTTGT
>NZ_JALPZO010000097.1 GCF_023507745.1 Vreelandella olivaria
GCCCCCTGGGATGAGGCCGTGGCCTGGATGCAGGAGAGCCGCACGGTGACCCAATACACCGGCGCCATGACCGAAACCCCGCTGCAACTGCTGCTACAACGCTATCACCACCCCCAGGATGTGATTGCCCTGCAACTCAATCTGCCCATGGGCCGCACCGCGGAAACCCAGGGCATGTTATGGGAATACCTGCGCTGCTATATGGATAACGGCCCCTGGTTCGATGAGCAGGGCAACCCGCTCACCACCTCCAATCGCGAGCAAGCACTGGAAGGGTACCGGCGACGACAAAAGAAGGCCACGTTAAATTTGGAAGGCTATCGTCAGTCAATCAAAGACGGTGTTACACCACGTTCTCGTGCCGCCATACTGATTATCGGGCTCGCCTTATTTTACCCATGTCTGCTGATCCGCGATATCACCGCCAAATATGCCCGCCAGCGGGCCGCTACCCACCAGTGGCAGCCGCTGGTTAAAGAACGTTGCCACCCGGATGGTCCCACCACCCGGCTGTATGATCTGGAAGTCGCCAAGG
>NZ_JALPZO010000098.1 GCF_023507745.1 Vreelandella olivaria
GTTTACCTAGGTTGGCAAAGTCTTCACTTGACATTAATATTTCAAAGATATCTTCAGGTGCCCCTTTGCCTTCAGCGCGGTGGGTCATAAAGTTGAAATCCATCTCAATCAGATGTTCAAGGCGCGGCGCATAAAAATCGGGATACTGTGCCTGCATAATGGGAGGCAGCTCGTTGTAATTTTCCAGCACTTCCTTAAAGAATTCGGTCATTTTGCCGGTTTGGCTGTATTCCAATTTACCTCGAGCTATAACTGCTAATCTTCTTGCTGTTTCCTGGTCATACTCTTCCTGCCAAGCTGCACGTCGCTCATTGGCCGTAAACGTGCCGCTATCGTCATAAATAATCAGTGCTAGTTGGTCTTGCGATAGGCCGCTAAAGGGGTTGCTGCCTCTGCCGTTGACAAACGAGGTGGCTTGTTTTGCTCGTTCCAGTAGTTCGGGATCATCGGTGTCAGGTACTTCAGCGTCATATTTTGCACGATGAAGATGGAAGTCGCGGGTGATAGGCTGAAGCAGCGCATTGGCTTGATTCC
>NZ_JALPZO010000099.1 GCF_023507745.1 Vreelandella olivaria
CGTTCCCACAGGCGCTCGTAACCCCGAGAATGAACGTCAGCGCTTCGACTTAGTCGCCCTGGGGCAGGATAACGTACTGCGCATGGCCTTCTTCGATCAGTTCCGGGGTGAAAGCGTTATCTATTCGCTACCCTGGGAGGAAACCGAGCCACGCTTTGAGGTAGCCGTAGGCGACTATGGCGTGAACGATATTGCCGCTAACGAACACGGCGAGGTGTATATTCTGGCCCGCAAAGGTCGGCCCATCACGCTAATGCCCAAAGAGCAGTTGGTGAAGCACCCAACATCGGTCTGGCATTGGAATGGTAACCAACTCACCGAGCTGCATGAATTTGATAGCGATCTGGTGGGCTATGCCCTGTATATCACCCCGGAAGAGGGCTTGCTGTTTGATGGGGTGAACGAAGGGAGCCTGCTGGGTAAGGATGTGACTGCGGTCAGCTACGATGGTGGTGCCCGCTGGCAGATAGAGGATGAAGGCCGTAGTGCCCAGGGAGGCTACTACGATACCAACACAGGCGAACGCTGGCG
>NZ_JALPZO010000100.1 GCF_023507745.1 Vreelandella olivaria
TTACGCCTGACGACCATAGCGAGCGTGAACCACCTGATCCCATGCCGAACTCAGCAGTGAAACCGCTTAGCGCCGATGGTAGTGTGGGGTCTCCCCATGTGAGAGTAGGTCATCGTCAGGCACTTATACTGCAAAAACCCAGCCAATCGGCTGGGTTTTTTGTTGCGCTAAAGAAAAGAAGGAAATCCCCATGAACCCATTGTTGGGAACAAGCGTGGACGGTGTTAGCAAGCCCCGGAGGGCGAGTATCAGGATAAGACGACGAGTAACATCCCGGAATACCGGACTTCCGGGATGCTAATCCGAACATATTATCAGGCACTCATAGGTTTAATCACGACGGTGTTGGCATAGCCCTCCCGCCCAGGTTTCGTAAATCGCACGGTCATCTGCAAGCATCATCAGTGCAAATAAACGCTCGCCCAGGGTAGTGCAGTGCTGTATCCGCCGCGCTAGAAGTGTTGTGGCTTGAGGGTCGATAACAACAAAGTCAGCTTCATAGGAAGGGGCTAGCTGGCCAATATGGTTATCCAGGGAGAGCGCTTTGGCATTGCCATGGGTAAGCCCATAAAAGCCTTGCCACGCGGTCAACGGTTGGCCACGTAATTGACCAACCTGATAGGCGCTTTTGAGAGTGCCAAATCCTGAAAGATCAGTGCCAGCACCAATATCAGTGGCATAGGTAAACGCCATACCTGTTTCCTGGGCTGCCTGGCGGTCAAATAAGCCACTGCCTAAAAACAGGTTTGAACTTGGGCAAAATGCAATATTGGCTCCTCGATCTGCCAGTCGCTTGCGCATACCGTTGTCAAGGTGAATGCCATGGGCAAAGGTGCTTCGAGTGCCAACTAACCCTGCTTCTTCATACACGGAAAGGTAGTCCTGGCTACCGGGGAAGAGCTCGGCCACCCAGTCAAGTTCGCCACTATTTTCAGCAAGGTGGGTTTGCAGCCATAGCGTGGGGTCATTACGTAGTAGTGCACCGGCGGCATCCATTTGCGCTTTTGTTGAGGTAGGGGCAAAGCGGGGAGTGACACTATAACCAAGGCGTTGTTTACCATGCCAGTCTTCGATTAGACGCTCAGTATCTGCAATGCCTGCCGTGCCATCCATAAGCGCATCCGGTGCGTTACGATCCATCAGCACTTTGCCGACCAGCATCCTTAGTTGCCGTTTTTGACAAGCGCTAAAAAATGCATCGACGGAACCTGGATGGCTGGAGCCAAATACCTGTGCTGTGGTAGTGCCTGCGCGCAGCATTTCATCCAGAAACGCATTCGATAATGCTTCTGCATGGGCATGGTTTGCAAAACGGCACTCTTCGGGGAACGTGTAGTCGTTAAGCCAATCCAGCAACTGCCGTCCGTATGATGCCATGATGTCCAGTTGAACATAGTGAACATGAGTATCAATAAAGCCCGGCATCACAAGCTTGTTGCGATAATCTAAAACATGACTGTTTTTGGGTAATTGAGGTGCCAACTCTGAAAAGTGGCCTATAGCATGAATGTGCTGGCCCTTTAGCCAAAGCAGGCCATCGCCATAATGTTCCAGGCTACCTGGCTGGGGGTGGTCACCATCACCAGGATCGCGTGCAAAACTAATCAACTCGGTACGAATAAGCGTATCGGTAGAGGTCGTCATATCAACTCGGAGTCGTTGTATCGTCAAAGAGCGCCCGCAGTACCTGGGGTTCAATGCCGCGGGTTGCTTGAGGTAGGGGGTTGTCCGACAACCAAAGCAGTTCAGTCACCACGGTTAATGCAATGGTATACGGGGTTTTGTCACTAAGCTTGGTGCCGTGAACGCATCCAATAGGGCTGCGCACGCGCTGAATTTTTTCAATTCCAACGCTGGCGCGTTTAAGTCGTCCTTGAAAGCTCTCCCATTTACTGTGTGAGCCAATAAGCCCAATAGATGCCATGTCTTCACGTTCAATCAATGCGGCAATGAGCGCGTAATCTTCATCGTGGTTATGGGTTAATACCAGGGTATGGCAATGTGGGGGGAGTTCTGCGACGGTTTGGGTCGCATTGCTGAGAGGACGGCAGGTAAGTCGCGGCTGTTGTTGATCGTGTTCATTAAAAGCGCCGTACCGGCTATCGTACCAGTGTACATGCCAGGGTAGAGGAGCACTGAGTTTAACAATTTCCCGCCCGACATGGCCCGCTCCAAATATGGCGACCTGTACCGCCGAGCCGGGAAAAACCTCAAGTAGTATATTCACCAGACCACCACAGCATTGTCCGCTGCGGCCGCCCAGTGAAAAAGCTTCCAGATGAAACCCATAGTGCTGCTGGAGCAGGTACTGCCGGGCGGCACTAATGGTTTGCCACTCAAAAGTACCGCCGCCTAGCGTATCGAAGACCGCATCTGCAGTAATCACCATGCGTGCCCCAGGCTCCCGAGGTGTTGAGCCTGCGCTGGTAACCTGGGTTGCCAGTACGTGGGGAATGCCGCTACGTTGCAAACGGTTAAGTGCCGAATGCCATGTGTCTGGAGCGGACAACGTCACAACGCTTTCTCCCTCAAGGCGTTAGCTGCCAGCATGACCCGCTCAGGCGTTGCCGGCGTATCCAAATGCGGTGACTGCTGATAATTGGTCAAACTCGACAGTGCGTCGCGTAGCGCTGACCAAACGCTGATGCCCAGCATGAATGGGGGCTCACCAACCGCTTTAGAGCGGTACAAGCTGGCCATGGAGTTAGGATGGCCTTCCAAAAGATCAACGTTAAAGACCGGGGGCATATCCCCGAAGGTAGGAATCTTATAAGTCGCAGGGCCATCGCTTACCAGTAGCCCTTTTTCATTCCACTTAAGCTCTTCACTGGTGAGCCACCCCATCCCCTGAATAAAGCCGCCTTCAACTTGACCAGTATCGATAGCAGGATTTAGTGAATCACCGACATCATGGAGTATATCGACACGGTCAACCTGATACTCGCCACTAAGTGTATCCACGCTAACTTCGGCAACAGCCGCCCCAAAGGCGAAATAATAGAAGGGCCGCCCCTGGCCGGTGGCGCGGTTGTAGTGAATTAAGGGGGTCGCATAGAACCCTTTTTCTGAAAGTGAGATACGGTTCAGATACGCTGTTTGTACCAGTTCTCCCCACGGAATCCGGCGTTCACTCTCGTCGATACCGGCGATCAGCATGCCATTTTCGAGACGCATGCCCTCCCTATCCAGACCGCCATAGAAATGGGATGCGGCAAAATCAAACAGACGCTCCCGTAGTTTGCTGGCGGCATCCCTGGCGGCCATGCCATTTAAATCTGCACCGCTTGATGCGGCAGTAGGGGATGTATTGGGTACTTTATCGGTGCGTGTTGCGCTAATGCGCACACTGTCCAAGTCCAGTCCCAGCTCACGGGCCACCACCTGGCAGATTTTAGTGTGAAGCCCCTGGCCCATTTCGGTACCGCCATGGTTAATCATAATGCTGCCATCAGTATAGACGTGCAGCAGCGCACCAGCCTGATTAAGGTGTTGGGCAGTGAATGAAATACCAAACTTGACCGGTGTGAGGGAAAGCCCCTTTTTAATCACTGGGCTTGCGGCGTTGAAATCTTTAACAGCCTGTCGCCGAGACCAGTAATCGCTGTTGTGCTCCAGTGTTTCTATAAGGGTATGAAGCAGTTGCTTTTGATCAACCTGCTGCCCGTAATGGGTTACGTCTCGCTCGTCACGGTAAAGATTCCGCTTGCGAATGGTAAGCGGATCTTCACCAACTTTACGTGCGATATCGTCCATGGCCGCTTCAATAATCATCATCCCTTGTGGGCCGCCGAAGCCACGGAAAGCGGTATTAGACGCTGTATGGGTCTTTGCGCGGTGGCCAGTAACGCGGGCATTGCCTAGGGAGTAGGCGTTATCAGCATGAAACATCGCGCGATCAACGATGGCATCGGATAGATCGGGAGAGTAACCGCAGTCGCCAATGACCGTGATGTCACCACCTTGAATGACGCCCTGTTGATCAATCGCCAATCGGTAGTAGTTATGGAAAGGGTGGCGTTTGCCGGTTGCCCGCATATCCTCGCTGCGAGGCAGGCGTATTCGGGTTGCTCTTCCGGTTCGGCGGGCAATAATAGCGGCGATACACGCCCAGGGGGAGGCTTGGGTCTCTTTACCGCCAAAACCACCACCCATGCGGCGAACTTCTACAGTAACGGCATGAAAGGGAATGCCTAATACTTCGGCAACGAGTTTTTGGGTTTCACTCGGGTGCTGATTTGAGGTATGGACCATGACACCTTCATCTTCGGTGGGCAGCACGACGCACGCCTGCCCTTCAAGATAAAAATGCTCCTGTCCGCCGACAAACAGCTCGCCTTCAACGAGATGCTCCGCCTGATGTAGGGTGGTCTGCCAGTCGCCACGTTCTTGAACATGGGTAGGGCGCACAAACTGGTTATGCTCGGCAGCGACAACAGGATCAAGGCTTGCCGTCTGTTCTTCAATATGAAGCTTGGCAAGCTTTACTGCGCGACGAGCAGCCAGCAATGATGTGGCCGCTACCGCAAAGATACACTGACCTGCGTAGCTGATCTCCTGCTCTACAAAGATAGGATCACCTGGAAATACCGGGCCGATATCAGTGTGTCCAGGCACATCATTAAAGGTAATAACGTCGATGACACCTGGTGCTGTTTTCACCGCCTCAAGTTCAAGTTGGGTCAAAATGCCATGGGCCACAGGGGATAGGCCGAGTGCTACATGCAGTGCATCTGCCGGTGTTTTCAAATCATCAATATAAGTGGCTTTTCCAGTGACATGCTTTTCAGCGCTTTCATGAAAGCTTGAGCTTCCTGCCTGGCGGTGTCCATGGCTGTCAAGCGTATGGCGGGCCAATGGACCAGCACCTTGAATATGGTCGTGTAACTCACGACGGGCACGGCTGCTATCGCCATCGAGCTTAGTGAGCGTACGCATGGAGCATCACCTCCTGGTTAGGCGCAGAAAGCGTCAGGTATAAGCGTTCGAGCAAATTCAGAGCTGCCTGTTGACGATAGTGCTGGCTACCCCTGACATCACTCATGGGTTGGAAATCATTCGTCAATGCCTGTTGTGCTGCCTGAAAACTGGCTTTGGAGAGCGGTTGGCCTTCAAGTGCCACCTCGACACCAGGTGCACGTTTGGGAGTAGCCGCCATACCGCCGAAAGCAATGCGTACATCCCGCATAACGCCCTCTTCGAGTCGGTAGCAAAAGGCGCCCAGTACGGCGGAGATGTCATCTTCGCGACGTTTGGAAAGCTTCCATACTCGGAGCATGGCTGGCTGAGTCAATTGAGGCAGAAAGATGCGGCTGATAACTTCATTCTCAGCCAGCGCTGTTTTTTTATAGTCCATAAAGAAATGGCTTAAGGGTATTTGCCGGGTACCTTCGTATGTGGCCAGTTCCAGCCATGCGTTTAGAGCTAATAGAACAGGCGGTGTATCGCCGATAGGGGATGCGTTGGCAATATTGCCGCCCAGGGTTCCTCTATTACGCACCTGTTGCGAGCCCAAGCGGTGGAGCAAGTGGGCAAAAGCCGGGAAGTGGGTTTGTAGTAACGGTTCCAGTTGGGTATAGGTAACGCCTGCGCCTATCCACCAGCCAGGTTGCTCCTGAAATCGCGTTTCTTCAATCCGTTGTAATTCGCTTACCCGGGACACATCAATAAGTTGCTGTAGCTCCTCAAGGCGCTGGGTGCTTTCAAGCCATAAATCCGTCGCTCCGGCGACTAGCCGGGCATCGGGGAAGCGTTGGCGGGCAGCGGTCAACTCGGCTAATGTAGTTGGCTGTATGTACAGCGATGCGTGTTTATCTGCCGGGGCAGATAGGGGGGAAGATGGCACGCGGGTTGATGCGGCATCAAACCACGGAGGTGCCTCCCATGGTATTTGCTGCATGGTTAATGCCGCATCGCGAATGGGGCGGTAACCCGTACAGCGGCATAAATTCCCTCCCAGTGCAGCTTCTAACCGCTCTGGAGTTAAAGGTGTTGGATGGTTTTGCTGGGCGGCATGCAACGTAAACAGTGACATAACGATGCCTGGCGTACAAAAACCGCATTGGCTGCCGTGACACTCGACCATGGCCTGCTGCGCCGGATGAAGCTGGTCCTCGGTTGTCAGGCCTTCGATAGTGGCTAAGTGATGACCATTTAGCTGATGTGCGGGAGTGATGCAGGCATTAGCAGTTAAAAATCCAGCCTGTGGATCATTAGGATCTCTGATTGACACCGTGCAAGCACCACAATCACCCGATGCGCAACCCTCTTTAGTGCCTGTGGCCCCCAAATGCTCGCGTAACAGCGTTAGAATGCTGGTATCAGGTGATACATCACACTGCTTGGGGGTGCCGTTGAGCAGAAACTCAATCGTAGCCATGCCAAACTCCGTTATGATTGCTCTGACCGATCGGTCAATGTGGTCTGAGCTTGAGACAAAATGGCGCACCTTGCAAGAGTTAGTTTTGCGCTCTCTTATGGTGCAGGCGGATAGTGATATGCTTGCTTGTGGAGCGCTCAGGATATGTCACCATCGGCTTAAACTTTCAACCGCCCGGCACTTGCCAGAGGAACTGCGTTAATGACGGCTGTAATAGCAACTCAGGAAAACACTGGTCGGGATCGCATTGAGCAAAGCATATTGGCTGCTGCAGAGCAGGTGTTTTCTCAACATGGATACCGCGGCGCCAGCCTTCAAGCGATTGCTGATCAGGCAGGTCTTCCTAAGGCCAATATTCTGTACTACATGGGAAGCAAACAAGCTCTCTATGTCAGACTACTTGATCGTATGATGAGCCGCTGGAATGCTGTGCTTGAAGATATAACCCCTGAAAGTGATCCGGGGAGGGTTCTTAGTGATTTTATACGCACCAAAATGGTGCTTGGTCAGCGTTATCCAGAAGGCTCAAAACTTTTTGCAGCCGAAATTTTAGCGGGTGCTCCCTTTCTAAATGAGTATCTGGCAGGGGAGTTACGTGACTGGGTAGCCTCCCGAGCCGCGATTATTCGCCAGTGGGCAGTACAGGGAAAAATGGACGATGTAGATCCTCGCTGGCTCATTTTCCTCATCTGGTCTGCCACTCAGCATTACACTGAATATAGTGCCCAAGTCAGCGGGATTCTAGGCAGAGATGTACTTAGTGAAGAAGATATTGAATCCATCTGCCAATTTCTTGAGCAGGTAATACTCAAAGGCTGCGGTATCTCTATGCCCAAAATACCTCCTATACCGCATGAGTGAGTGGCAGTGCGTTCATTACCCATTGAAGAACACTTGGCACCTCTACAGGATGCATTGGAGACTCATAACCGTCTTATTCTGCTGGCCCAGCCAGGGGCCGGTAAAACCACCCGGGTGCCGCTCCAGCTTTTAAAGAGTCCGTGGGCTCAGGAAAAAAAGCTGTTGCTGCTGGAGCCTCGTCGTGTGGCGGCACGCTTGGCCGCACATTACATGGCCCGGCAGCTTAATGAGCCGGTGGGTAAAACAGTAGGCTATTGCATGCGGGGGGATCGCCAGGTGAGTGCGCATACTCGCCTGGAAGTGGTCACCCAAGGGGTATTAACGCGCATGCTGCAGGATGATCCGCTATTAGAGGGGGTGGGCGGTATTATCTTTGATGAATTTCATGAGCGAAGTATTGAGGGTGACCTGGGGCTGGCGTTGGCACTGGATATACAACAAAGCATCCGTGAGGATCTGAAGCTGATCGTTATGTCCGCCACAATGGATCTCCCTGCCTTGCTAAAAGTTTTGGGGCAGGAAACGCCGGTGATTGAAAGTAGTGGGCGGCAGTTTCCTGTTGAAACCTTTTATCGTCCTGTTGTAGGCGATGAAACGATTGAGGTGGCCGCTTTCAGGGTAATTAACGAAGCGCTGGCCACTCCGAAAACCCAGGATATTCTGGTGATACTCCCTGGCGTGGCAGAGATTAATCGACTGGTGGGCATGTTGGAACATGCGCCTTTGAATGTCGATGTTCGGGCTTTGCACGGCAGAATGGAGATTGCAGCCCAGCAGGCGGCGCTTGAGCGAAATCTCTTATGTCAGCGCGTGATCGTATCCACTGCGATTACGGAATCCAGCGTAACGGTTGAGGGAGTTAATGTTGTCATTGATGCCGGTATGGAGCGAGTGCCGCTTTTTCAACCACGGACGGGCCTTACCCGCTTAACGACACGCCGAGTCAACCGTGCCAGCGCTGACCAGCGGCGTGGTCGGGCAGGTCGGCAGAGTCCTGGCTTATGCTTTCGTTTATGGCCTCGGGAGCAGCCATTGGTCCCTTACGGTGAACCGGAAATAGAGCAGGCCGATTTAGCCAGGTTGGTACTGGAGTTGGCAATTTGGGGCGTGCGCTCTCCTCGCGACCTGACATGGATGACGCTTCCCCCCAACGGCGCATGGCAAAGTGCCAAGGCGCAGCTACGTGAACTGGGTATCACCGATTCGGCGGGTGGGCTTACTTCGTTAGGCAGGCAGTGTACTCGTTGGCCCCTGGAGCCCCGGTTGGCAGTGATGCTGGTGAGATCCGTCGAGCTTAACGCCACTGCGCTGGCCTGTGGCTTGGCTGCTCTGTTGGAGAGCCAGGAGCGAGTGACTGGCTCGCTATGTGATACATTAACAGCGCGCTTTCACCAGCCATCACAGTTTCCCCATTGGCAGCGCGAAGCGAAACGATTGGTGAATATTGCCAATATGAAGTGGCCTTGCAAGGTCACTTGCGAGGCGTTAGGTGCTCTACTGGCCCTGGCTTATCCTGATCGTATTGGTCAGCTCATCACTCCCGGCCGGTTCAAACTCGCCAATGGCAAAACGGCGACACTACCGGTTAGCCATCCACTAGCCAGTGATGCGTATATCGTTGCAGTGAGTGTTGAAAGTGCCGCCAGTGAAGCGACGATTTATATCGCTGAATCCATGCATTCAGCGACATTTGCCGACCTTTATCCAGCTACCCGGCAGTGGTCTAACCGGATTTATTGGGCAGAAGCACTGGGCAAACTCGTCGGAGAGGCGGTTCAGTGTCATGGTGAACTTGTGCTTGCCTCCAAAACATTGAATGATCTGCCAGCGGATGCGGTGTCGGATGCATTGTTGAAGGCGCTAAAGCAGCGGCCGGACGTGATATTCAATGCAGAGGTTAAACAGTTGCAGGGGCGCATGGCGCTATTGAATAAGACCTTCGAAGGTCAGTGGCCAGACTGGTCTGAAGAAACGTTGTTGGGCACCCTGGAAGCATGGCTTGCTCCTTATATGGCAGGTATTACGCGATTTAACCAGTTTGAAAAAATGCCTTTTCACCGCTATTTGTTAGGGTCGTTGGAGTGGGAGGCCCAGGTACTATATGAACGCTTGGCACCAGCCACTTTAACAGTGCCTAGTGGCAGTCAAATAGCACTCAATTATGCGCCCTGTTTGCAGGGGCTCCCGCCGGTACTGGCGCTTAAGTTGCAGGAGGCTTTTGGCTGGCAGGAGACACCCACTATCGGAGATGGTGTTGTTGCGGTTATGGTACATCTTCTTTCACCTGCCAGGCGCTCGCTGCAAGTGACGCAAGACCTACGTAGTTTTTGGCTGAATGGTTATCCGGAGGTGCGTAAGGAGATGCGCGGACGTTATCCGAAGCATCCCTGGCCAGAGGACCCGATGAGTGCTGAAGCCACGGCAGCCACTCATCGCCGCCGTGGAAGAGTGAAGTAACATCCCCCTAGGCATAAGCTTTATTGCGTTTTCGCCAAAATAACTTTTCGGCCTCAACGGCTCCATAAATAGCCAAACTGACCATAAGGATCACCAGCCAATGTGCTAAAGAGAGTGCATCGCTTCCGAAAATCATCTGCATAAACGGCAGATACGTAAAGGCTAACTGGAGCAGCATAATAATGCCAATGGCTATCCAGACAGGGCGACTGCCAAAGATTCCCTTTATGGACAGCGTACTGTTAATCAGAAAGCGGCTATTGATTAAGTAAGCTGCGCTGCCGGTCACCAGCATATTGACCGCGCCCGCGCGCGCCAGGGCTTCGCTTCCTTCCTGGGCTAAAATCCATGCAAAAATCCCAAAGACGCCGATCAGCAGTAAAACAGAGACAAAAATTACTCGCCAAAGCAGGAATAGATCGAGCAATGGGGCTTTCGGATTGCGGGGCTGTCGCTGCATTAGGTCGGCTTCACCCTCCTCAAATGCCAGTGCCAGCCCCAGCGTGATGGCCACTACCATATTGACCCAGAGCGCTTGCAGGGGCGTAACGGGAAGTGTGGAGCCAGCCAGGACTGCCAACATAATCGATAGCCCTTGAGCCCCGTTGGTTGGGAGTATGAACGTAATTGTTTTACGAATATTATCGTAGACTTTCCGGCCTTCTTTCACTGCATTAACAATGGTGGCGAAATTGTCATCCGCCAGCACCATTTCCGAAGCATCTTTGGCCGCCTCGGTTCCCTGAATTCCCATGGCAACACCGACATCGGCACGTTTCAGCGCAGGGCCATCATTAACGCCGTCACCCGTCATGGAGCATACCCCGCCCCGGGCTTGCATTGCTTTAACCAAGCGCAGTTTATGCTCGGGAGAGGCGCGAGCATAAACGTCAATGTCGAGGATGATGTCTTCCAGCTCTTTATCTGACATCGTTTCAATTTCACGCCCTGTCAGGGCCCGATCGGTATGGGTAAAGCCCAACTGTTTGGCAATCGCGAGTGCAGTGGAAGCGTGGTCACCGGTAATCATGACCGGACGGATACCGGCACTGAGGCAATGGGAAACGGCCTCAATAGCTTCGTCACGGGGAGGGTCAAGCAGGCCAATAATACCCAATAAGCAAAGCTCTTCCTGGATATGGTGATGATCGAGTGTTTCCACCTTTGCCTGGGGCTTTTCGGCAATTGCCAATACACGCAGGCCACGAGACGAGAGTGCGTCAATACGCTCTTCCCATTGTGTGGTGTTTAGCGGTTGGTCGCTATCTTCGTGGCGCTCCGTTGAACACATCTCAAGCAGACGATCAGGCGCGCCTTTAATCAGAATTCGCTCAGCATCATCGAGCTGGTTTAGCGTTGCCATGTACTTATGTTCTGATTCAAAAGGAATGGCGTCTTGACGGGGGTGGGCTTCACGTAATTGTCGGGCGTCGATACCGGCTTTGGCCGAAGCGATAACCAGTGCTCCTTCGGTAGGGTCCCCGTAAATACGATAGCGGCCCTCTTCGAGAGCAAGCTCGGCATCGTTACACAAGGTGGCAGCCCGAAGAAAGTGGGCAAGCCGGGGCGACTCGCCAAGGTTAACGCTGGTGTCCTGTACGTTATTTTGGTCCGATACTGGATGAATCGCGCCTTCGGGGGCAAACCCTATCCCATCCACATGGTACTGCCCATCGGGTAGCCAGATTGCTTGTGCGGTCATCTCATTACGAGTGAGAGTACCGGTTTTATCCGAAAAAATAGTGGAAATAGAGCCAAGCGTTTCAACTGCGGGCAAGCGGCGGATAATCGCGTTGCGCTTAGCCATGCTTTGCACGCCTAATGCCAAGCCAATCGTGACAATCGCAGGCAAGCCCTCGGGAATGGCTGCAACGGCTAATCCAACCGCAGCCATAAACATTTCTGATGCGGGCTGGTTATGAAGAAGGGTGCCCAGCAGTGCAGTGATGCTGGCGGCACCGAGAATGAAAATCGCCAATACCCGGCCAGCCCAGTCAAGCTGTTGCAGTAGAGGTGTTTTGAGCTGCTCTACACCACGAAGCAACTCTGAAATTTTGCCAATCTCCGTCCGACTGCCGGTTTCCACCACCAAGCCCCAAGCGTTGCCTTGAACGACGATGGTACTGGCATAGGCCATGCTGCTACGTTCAGCGAGATCGGTATCGCGCTCAACCGCTGCAGTGCTTTTGCTGACCGGCTCTGATTCACCCGTAAGCGCGGCTTCTTCGGTCCGCAAGCGCCGTGCCTCAATTAAGCGTAAATCTGCCGGTATACGGTCGCCACTCTCTACCCAGACTACATCACCAGGAACCAGCTCTTCTGCGGGAATGTTTGTCCGTTTGCCGTCGCGCAATACATTCGCTTTAGGGGAGAGCATGTCACGAATGCTATCCAGGGCCTGTTCCGCCTTGCCTTCCTGGATAAAGCCAATAAGCGCAATAATGACCACGACTCCGACGATAGCTGCGGCATCAAGTAAATGTCCCAGCAGAAAACTCGCCCCTGCTGCAACCAGCAGAATTAACATCAGAATATTATTGAACTGCTCAAGCAGGCGCTTGTACCAGGGGCGAACGGTTTCCTGTTGCAGTCGATTGGGGCCGAGTTTTTCTAGACGTGAGCTTGCTTCAGCGCTACTTAACCCGTCTGGCGATGAGTTCTGTTTGCGTAATGACTCATCATGTTCAAGCGCGTGCCAGGGGGTATGTTGGGGTACAGGGTGCTGATCCATCAAGCCTCCGTGTTCTGTGAACTTACGGGTAAGCATACAAGTAAACTATGCTGCACTGCAGTGACAGGGCGCAAGTTTGGGCAACCAACGCTCAAAGAGGTTGAGAAAAAGCGAAGGCGTCAGGTGAGTGCAAGCAGATAAAGAGTTAGTCCCGAGTTGGCGGGAGTTCACCAGGGATGCGGTAGCGTACCCCTTCTGCCTGTTGCTCTTCGTAGCGACGGTTATCGTCTTCTGCGGCGACACCCAGTACGGTTTCCTGAGAGCCATCAGGCCATGTATAGGTGGTACAGCCGACAAGGGTCAGGGCCATAGACAGTGACAGGGTGCAGAGTGTGAAGCGGCGCTTTTGTCGATTGAGAAAAAAACGCGGCGCAGAAACAACAGGCATGAAAGGCTCCTAACATTCAGTGGGCAGCTCGTGAGTATAGCGTGACTGTAGGGTCAGGGACATTCACCTGTAAATGCTTCTGCGCATAATGGAAACATCTGGTTGGCCTAGATTTCCTCCCACAGGCAACGGCGAAACTCATGGGATAGCTCAGCCACTTTCTCCAGGCGTTGAAAATGGGCATCCGTCAGGGTCTGCATGATTTCGTGATAACACGAATTCAACGCAGCGGGTGAGTGATCACCGTCGTTATACGAAAAGCATTGGGTCAATTTTTCACCGCTTTCAGCCATCGCTTGAAAAAATGCGGCTTCTATCTGCATTGCTTCAGTGACAGTTTCTAACCATGTCAGATGCAGCTTTGCAATGGGAACGGTACTTTTCAGCCACTGTTCACCCCACCAATGAAGCAAGGGCTGGCTGGCCTCAAGGAAAGGGAGAGGGAGGGAAGTGGAAGTGCCCATGGAAACCTCCTGACCTTATAAATGTGGTTGCGTGTTATCTTCGCCAGGGTGTGTTTTAAAAGTATAGCCAAGCTATGCTGACTCAGCAGAAGAATCGTGTCATTCGCTATCGCGCGGTTAAGAAGGAGGGTTCTGTCATGTGGTCAGCCATCAAATCGGTGCTTGCAGCGCTCATAGGCGTTCAAAGTGATCAGCAGCGGCGGACGGATTTCTCAAGTGGCAAACCTGTTGTGTTTATTGTGGTTGCCATAGGGGTGGCATGTATTTTTGTGATTATGCTGGCTGCATTGGCCAGCATGGCGGCAAGATGAAATGCGTTGATGGCTTTTCTAACCTCAAGCCGTGACGTATGGCGGATATTTTCTATACTGAATTCATATCACTTCATCCTGACCTAATAAAAGGATAGGTGATAACAACAATAACAAAGGAGGTTCCTATGCGTTCACCGTGGCGATGGCTGCTGTCTGTTACTTTTATTGCCAGCATTCCGCAAGCACAGGCGAGTGGCTGGAATATGCCTGTGGGCGTGACTGATATAAGCCGCGATATCTATGGGCTGCACATGACCATTTTCTGGGTGTGTGTGGTAATTGGCGTGATTGTATTTGGTGTAATGTTTTACTCGCTGTTCCGCTATCGTCATTCCAAGGGGGCGAAAGCTGCACATTTTCATGAGCATACGTCGGTAGAGGTGCTGTGGACGGCTATTCCCGTTGTCATACTGATCGGCATGGCTGTGCCCGCTACCGCTACGCTGAAAAACATGTACGACACCTCCCAAGCCGACCTGGACATCATGATTACTGGCCAGCAATGGCGCTGGCGCTATGAATACCTTGGTGAAGATGTCGCCTTCACGTCCAACATGAGCACCCCGTGGGAACAAATTCGGGGTGAAGAACCCCGCGGCGAGCACTACCTGCTGGATGTGGATGAGCCTCTGGTACTGCCAATCAATCGTAAAGTACGCTTTCTGATGACCTCCGATGATGTGATTCACTCCTGGTGGGTACCTGAATTAGCGGTTAAGCAAGATACCATTCCAGGGTTTATTAACGAAAACTGGGTACAGATTAATGAGCCCGGCATCTACCGCGGTCAGTGTGCCGAGCTTTGTGGTGTCAACCATGCCTTTATGCCGGTGGTGGTTCACGCAGTAGAGGAAGATGAGTTCGAAGTATGGCTTGCCGAGCGTAAAGAGGCGGCAGAGCAGGAAGCCATGGGAATTGACCGCGAGTGGGAACTGGCCGAGTTGATGGAGAGAGGTGAAGCCGTTTACCGGGCTATCTGTTCGTCATGCCATCAACCAGAGGGGCAAGGGGCTCCGCCTGCTTTCCCGGCACTAGCCAATAATGAACAGTTAATCAGTGATTTGGACTGGCATATAGACCTTGTTGTCAACGGTGTGTCAGGAACTGCCATGCCAGCATTTCGTAGTACGTTGAACCCCGTGGAAATAGCAGCGGTAGTCACGTTTACGCGTAACTCCTGGGGTAATGATACCGGTGATGCTGTTCAGCCATCGACAATATCAGGCTGGATTGCGCAATAGTTGTTAGAAACGGTTAATCCTCTATCACAACAATAAAGCAGGCGGAGAGACTTATGGCGCCCAAACTACCTCCTCAGCACTCGCTGCAACAGAGTTCTACAGCAGTCGCTGGTGGCCAGTCTCATCATGAGCACCATGCACAACCTAAAGGGATTATGCGTTGGTTGCTCACCACTAATCACAAAGAGATCGGCTCTTTGTACCTGATTTTTTCGCTGGTCATGTTTTTTATTGGCGGCATCTTTGCGCTCGTGGTACGCGCCGAGCTCTTTCAGCCAGGGCTGCAATTGGTTGAGCCGGAGTTTTTCAACCAGATGACCACCATGCACGGTTTGATTATGGTGTTTGCTGCTGTCATGCCCGCGTTTACCGGCCTGGCCAATTGGATGATTCCGCTGCAGATTGGTGCGCCGGATATGGCGTTACCAAGATTAAATAATTTCAGTTTTTGGCTTCTGCCTGTCGCCTTTATACTTCTGCTCTCTACTTTATTGATGCCCGGCGGCGGGCCTAATTTTGGCTGGACATTCTACGCGCCGCTGTCCACGACCTATGCACCACCTTCCACGACGTTCTTTATCCTTGCCTTACATATTGCCGGTATCAGTTCGATTCTGGGGGCGATTAATATTATCGCGACCATTCTTAACATGCGCGCGCCCGGAATGCGCATGATGGATATGCCGCTGTTTGTCTGGACCTGGTTAATCACCGCTTTTCTACTGATTGCCGTCATGCCTGTGTTGGCGGGTGTGATTACCATGATGCTGATGGATATTAATTTCGGCACCAGCTTTTTTGATGCCGCAGGTGGTGGTGACCCGGTGCTTTTCCAGCACCTGTTCTGGTTTTTCGGGCACCCTGAAGTGTACATCATGATTTTGCCTGCCTTCGGCATTGTATCGGCCATTATTCCAACGTTCGCCCGCAAGCGCTTATTTGGATATGCCTCCATGGTCTATGCCACGGCGGCGATTGCACTGCTGTCATTCCTGGTATGGGCGCATCATATGTTCGTTGTTGGTTTGCCGCTAACCGCTGAGCTGTTTTTCATGTACTCCACCATGCTGATTGCCGTGCCAACGGGCGTCAAAGTGTTCAACTGGGTAACAACCCTGTTCCGTGGTTCCATAAGTTTCGAGCCACCGATGCTATTTGCTTTGGCCTTTGTGGTTTTGTTCACTATCGGAGGGTTCTCCGGCTTGATGCTGGCGATTGCGCCAGCGGATTTCCAATATCATGACACCTATTTTGTAGTCGCCCATTTTCACTATGTATTAGTACCCGGGGCGATCTTTGCCATTATGGCGGGGGTCTATTATTGGTTACCAAAATGGACGGGGCATTATCCCCATGAGCGCTTGGCGCAGTGCCATTTCTGGTGTTCGGTGGTGGGAGTAAACCTTACCTTCTTCCCGATGCACTTTGCCGGGCTGGCCGGTATGCCGCGACGCATTCCTGATTATGCGCTTCAGTTTGCTGACTTCAATATGCTTTCAAGTATCGGTGCCTTTTTCTTTGGCGTATCGCAATTGATCTTTGTTCTTGTCGTTGTGCTTTGTGTCAAAGGGGGCAAAAAGGCGCCTGCTAAAGCGTGGGAGGGAGCCGAGGATCTTGAGTGGAGTGTACCGAGTCCTGCGCCATTACATACCTTTGAAACACCGCCTGTTTTCCACCGTACTCACCCCAGTGAGTGATATTTATCCAGTCGTTAAAAGGTGCAGGGGGGCGTTATGACAGAGTATGAGATGGTAAGAAAAGCGGGGGTCCAGCGTACGGTGATCCGGTCAGTTGCAGCGCTTATCGGTATGTTTGCTTTCGCGTTTGCGCTGGTGCCACTTTATGACGTGTTTTGTCGTATAACCGGCCTGAACGGCAAGGTTGACACCACTGCCCAGGCAATTGTGCATGAGGAGGTGGACCAGTCACGCTATGTAACGGTTCAGTTTATTACCAGGGGAAGTGCTGGGTTGCCATGGCAGATGAGTGTAGCTACCCGGCAAATGCGTGTGCATCCAGGGCAGGCAGCAGAGGTGGAATTTACGTTCACCAATAATAGCCATCAAGAGAGCTGGGGAAGAGCCGTGCCTAGCGTTTCCCCGTCCAATGCCACTGCTCATGTGCGTAAAGTCAGCTGTTTTTGTTTCCAGGAGCAGTTATTACAAGGCGATGAGCGATTAACTGTACCTCTGGTGTTTCAACTGTCCAGGGACCTTCCTGAAGAGATCAATACCATCACCCTGGTTTATACCCTCTACCCGGTACATAACATGGCGATGGGTGCCTCAGTGAATAACAACAATACGTTGGGGGATGAAATATGAGCAGCGGTAGTTACTACGTTCCTGAGACTAGCCGGTGGCCCATACTGGGCTCTTTAGCTCTGGGCGTCATGATGGTGGGTACCGGCATCAAACTGGTTTACGACACAGGCACACCACTTATGTTAGTTGGGGTGGTGGGCATTGTGTTAGTCATGGGGCTTTGGTTCAGGGATGTCATCCATGAATCAATGGGAGGGCTGTACGATGCTCAGATGGATCGCTCTTTTCGCTGGGGTATGGGGTGGTTCATTTTTTCTGAGGTGATGTTCTTTGCTGCTTTCTTTGGTGCGTTGTTTTACGTCAGAACATTCGCCATACCCTGGTTGGGTGGTGAGGGCGCGAAGGGCGTCTCTGCACTGTTATGGCCTGAATTTATAGCGCAGTGGCCGCTGTTCAACCCGCCTGATAGCGCGGTAACAGGCCCGGAGCAGATGTTTAGCCCATGGCAGTTACCGCTGGTAAACACGCTGATTCTAGTCACATCAAGTATCACCCTGACGGTTGCCCATGAAGCTTTTAAACTGGGTGAGCGCGTAACCTGTCGTAACTGGCTGGCAGGGACCGTGCTACTTGGCTGCTGTTTTATTGTTATCCAGGGTGTTGAGTATTACGAAGCCTACAACCACTACGGCATCACTCTTGAGGCAGGCATTTTTGGCGCGACTTTTTTTATCCTCACGGGTTTCCATGGTGTCCACGTCATCATTGGCACACTGATTCTGGCTTGCATATTAGTGAGGGTGTGGAAGGGACATTTTGACAACGAACACCATTTCGGTTTCGAAGCATCCTGCTGGTACTGGCATTTTGTTGATGTGGTTTGGATAGGGTTATTCATCTTTGTCTATGTCCTTTGAGGTGGCTTACCCCAACTCACCGGACCAGAACCCAAACACCAGTAGTGCCATAAGAAGGCAGGCCAGCCCAATGCGCCACTTCAATGAAACAAGTAGTCGTCTGGATGAAGCGTTGTCACGCAGCAAAAAGCCCGCACCTGCTGCAAGGCTAGCGGCCATTCCAACAAACACTAAGGCAATAAGAAGCTGTAACCACATGATGAAATCCTCTCCTGGGACAGGGCGCTTTTACGTTTGGTGTGTTTTTTGGGGGTTGTTAGTCACACTGGGCATCCTGTTAGGACTATGGCAGTGGGAGCGGGCTGCTGACAAGCGCGTTTTACTGGCAGAGCGTAACGCGGCTCCGACCATGGTTTCTCCCACTGAGATGCCACAGGAGGGGGCTAAGGTGACGCTGAGAGGCCAATATTTACCTGAGCATACGCTCTTTCTGGATAATCGAATTCTCAATGGACGCCTGGGTGTGGCGGTGTTGACGCCGCTGCGTGATGTTCATGGGCAGCTCTGGTTAATTCAGCGTGGTTTTGTCGAAACCGGCCCCAGCCGCAGCGCGCCACAAGCGGTAACCCCGGCTGGCGATGTGGAGGTGTCGGGTGAGTGGCAGATGGAGCACTCTGGTGGACCATTGTATGGGGAGAATCAAGAAGGGCTTCGTCTTCAACAATTGAGTCAGGCGCCCTGGATAAATGTTTTGGGGCCTTTTGATTACGCAGGCTGGCTACATGCAGATAGTGGGAGTGGTGTTTTTACACCCTGGTGGACAGCTAATGTGATGCCGCCCAGCCGTCACATCGGCTACGCTGTGCAGTGGTGGGGGCTTGCACTGGCTGCTTTTGCGGTCATGTTAGTGGGTGGGTATCGCTTACGCCAGGACAGCCTGAGAGAGGAGGGGTAAGGTATGCAGCTTGCTCGGTCACCGCGTCGTCAGCGACTCATCCTGCTACTTGTTTTTATTATATTTTCAGCGCCCATGGTCGTTGCCTGGGCAATGGTGGAGTGGAGAGTGGGGATTCCCAGCCAGCATACCGCTCATGGGGAGGTAATGGTTGAAGCGCCAAATTTAAGCACTTGGCCGCTTGTTGATGAACCCATGAGCAAGCAGGACACATGGCTGCTGGCGTTTGACTGTTCGTCTAACTGCAACCAGCGGATGGACGAGTTATGGCGCCTACACCGTGCACTTGGGCGTGAAGCGCCCCGTTTACAAAGGCTACGCATTGGAGGGCGTGCACAAGCGTTACCCGGAGAGCATGTCAGCCAGTGGCATGAAACGCCAATCTGGCGCCATGAAAACATGGTTTGGTTGGTAGATCCCATGGGCAGGCCCGCCCTGGCCTTCAATGAGGCGGTCAGTGCATCAGCTATTCTTGACGATATAAGGCATTTGTTCAAAGTTAATCCTTTGTAATGTTTGGCCGGCACCGAGAGCCGTAAGGAAAGGAAATGCAAGATGCAATTGAGCGACGTTTGCGCTGGTTAACGTACCTCACGCTGGCAGGAACAGCACTAACCACAGTTGTTATCCTGGTAGGAGCTTGGACACGTTTGGTTGATGCAGGGCTGGGGTGCCCGGATTGGCCCGGATGCTATGGTCGGTTGCTGGTGCCCGATAGTGAGTATGCGGCATTACGTCATCCTGATGTGCCCCTTGAGCCTTTTAAAGCCTGGGTTGAAATGGCGCATCGCTATGTCGCGAGCTTCTTGGGGCTTGTGGTGCTCAGCGCCGTCGCTCTTGGCTGGCCACTTCGTGATCGTCCCGATTATCCATGGCGTGTCAGCCTGGCGTTATTGGTTGTCATCCTGATTCAGGGAGCATTTGGTGCTTTTACGGTAACGCTCAAGCTATGGCCGCAGGTGGTTACTCTTCATCTGCTGGGAGGGTTAAGCGTTCTCATACTGTTTTTTTGGCTGCATCTGCGTGTTCGTCTCTTATGGAAAGAGGCTGCAAAGCGTCGTCGGGCGATTAACCTGCTGTGGGGATTGGCGGCTTGCTTACTGGTACTGCAACTGGCGCTTGGTGGCTGGGTTACCAGTAACTATGCAGGCATTGCCTGCCAGGGCTTTCCTACGTGTAACTCGCAGTGGTGGCCAGAGATGGATCTAAGTGAAGGGTTTCATCTGACGCAAACCGTTGGCCCTAACTATCTTCATGGACAACTCCATGCTGATGCACGTACAGCCATACACGTAATGCATCGGATTGGCGCCTTGTTATTAGGTATTGCGCTATTAGCACTCTGGTGGCGATATCGTCGGCTTAAGGTGGTAGGGCGAGCACTGGCAGTCACCGTCGGTGTTTATACTGTGCAGGTGGCTTTGGGGATTGCCAATGTCTTGCTGTGGTTACCACTCTGGCTGGCCTTGCTGCATACCGCAGGTGCTGTGGCGCTTACCTTAAGTATTGCTGCGGCCTGGTGGTGCTGGCGACAGGGCTATGGCCGGTGTGGTGCTATATAGCTCTATATTGCGGCCAGCCCAGGGTTTTTCTATTCAGCATTTCAGATGGATGACACGTTTAAACTGAGCTTTAAATAACAAGAACAGTAAGGAGTAGGGCGATGAGATATGGTGCTGTGTCCTTACCTGCCACGCTACCCGTGGCAATATGGGGGTGGAAAGAGCTGCTTGGCCTATGCAAGCTAAAGGTTGTCGCGGTGATGTTGGTGTGCGTGGGAGTGGGTATGGCACTTTCCACCCAAGGGGTACCGCCCCTGGACAGGGTCATATTTGGTTTGATAGGCATTGGCCTCTCAGCCTGTTCTGCCGCCGCTTTTAATCATGTCATCGACCGCCATTTAGACGCCGTGATGTCTCGAACCGCAAAGCGTCCCTTGGCTGCCAAACGGCTACCTGTCGTTGTGGCTCTGGCATGGGCATTGCTCCTCGCTACCCTGGGGCTTGGGTTATTAGCGTGGCAGGTTAATGACATAACCGCCTGGCTGACGTTTGCCTCCTTGATTGGTTATGCACTTATTTATACAGCGTTTCTTAAACGTGCCACGCCACAGAATATTGTGATTGGAGGCATTGCTGGTGCGGCACCCCCTTTACTGGGATGGGTCTCCATTACCGGGCAGGTAAGCGCTGAACCGTTGCTGTTAATGCTGATTGTTTTTACCTGGACACCCCCTCATTTTTGGGCATTGGCCATCCATAAGCGTGATGATTATGCGCGTGCCCAGATACCGATGTTACCCGTTACCCATGGTTTAGCTTTCACACGCTTACAAATATGGCTCTATGGGTGGCTCACCGTGGCGGCTTCTCTACTGCCAGTGGTCATTGGCATGAGTGGTGTGATGTATCTTATTGCCGCAGGGTTACTTAATGTCCGGTTTATGTACTGGAATTGGAGAGTGTGGAAAGGGGCAGACGATCAGGCACCTATCCAGGCGTTTTGGTTTTCAATCCGCTATATTCTGGGACTGTTTGGGGCGCTGCTGCTGGATCATTATGCCGGGATGTTCCATCATTTTTTTGGCTGAGTGAGTAAAGGGGCCGATAAAAAAGCGTCATATTGGTCTAATCATGGCGTTAGGGTGTACAATTCTCGTTAAGCTATTTCGTACATGCTGGCTGCAAGGGGTGCCATGAATTCCACAGTAGCACTGGTTTTACTCGCGCTAGGGGGCGCGATCATTATTGGCTTGGGTGCGTATGCGCTAACCCTGCGCAAGGAGGTTAAGCGTCGTGAGGCTTTTCGGTTGGATGAAGAGCGGCGCGCACAGCAGAACAGCCTTGAAAATCTGGATTATGTTGTCAGTGCGTTAGTGCAAGAGCAGGTGGATATAACGGAAGGGTCCTGGCGTTGCAAAGTGCTACTTGAAATTGTTGACCCTAGCCTGACCGAGCGGCCTGAGTTTCAGGCATTTGCTGATGTATATAATCAGACACGCCACTTAAAGACTCACTCGGCCCGCAAGCAGCTTACGCCGAGAGAGCGTATGCAAGAGGATAAGGAGCGTCTGGCCGTTGAGGATAAAATGCGTGCTGCGGTTTTGTCGGCGGCGGCTGAGGTGATTAAATGGCGGGCCAAGGGGCCGTCGGCACTGCATTGATACAGCGTAAGCGCTACAATAAACACTCAATTAGCAGCAGCCTATGTTTTTTTGGCGCTGATGGTAGCAGTTTTGCTATGCTAAACATGTCGATATTAGCAAGAAGTTGATATCTTGGCATTGTTGCCTTCTTACGCACAAACGTTAATGATAGGCATACCGTTCTGTATCAGGAAAGGGATACTGCTTTCGGATATTAGAACAGGCGAAAAATGGATGCTCTCGCAATAAGAAGCATTGGATAGATTTGGTCGTGTGACCATTTCAGCATTGGATCAAGAAGGAGTCTTGCATGAAAAAATCAACAACTGGCTTGCTAGTCGGTTCTGCCCTGGTAGTGGGTCTATCAGGCTGCGCCAGCTCTGCTTCTCAGTCATCTGGGCAGGCTAGTGCAAGCAGTGACCGTAGCTGGTATCAGCACCCGGCCGTATGTGGTCTGGCGGGTGGCTTAATCGGTGGTAGCATTGGCTATGCTACCAGTGGCAGTTCTGATGAAGACGCTGGTGCGGCTACTGGCGCTGCTGCTGGTGCGGCCATTGGGGGGCTTCTGTGTGCTGACCATACGCCTGAGCCTGTTGCACCTCAGTGCCCGAGCTACGGCGAAGTGCCTGCTGGCGTTGCCGTTGATGCGGAAGGCTGCCCGCTGGACTCCGACGGTGACGGTGTGCCGGATTACCGCGACCAGTGCCCGGGTACCCCTGCTGGTGTAGAAGTTGACGCTGTTGGCTGTCCGCTGGATTCTGACGGTGATGGCGTGCCGGACTACCGTGACCAGTGCCCGGACACCCCGGCAGGTGTAGAAGTTAACGCATTGGGCTGCCCGGAAAGCCTGGTTCTGCGTGATGTCAACTTTGAATTTGACTCCGCTCAACTGACTTCTTCTGCTCAGCAAGTGCTGGATGGTATTGCTGAGCGTCTGGTTCACAACCCCGATGTTCGTGTAAGCATCGAAGGCCACACTGATTCTCGCGGTTCCGCTGAGTACAACCAGAACCTGTCTCAGCGCCGTGCAGAGTCTGTTGCCGCTTACCTGTCTCAGCGTGGCGTAGAAACCAATCGTATGCGCGCTGTAGGTTATGGTGAAGAGCGCCCTGTTGCCTCGAACGACACTGATGAAGGTCGCGCGCAAAACCGTCGCGTTGAACTGGACGAGTGGAACTAATCTGCTTTATGCGCTCTGTTTGAGGGGGAGTCGACGATTGCGGTAACGCTCCTTTCTTAACTACAGAAACGGGAGGCCTGAGTGCCTCCCGTTTTATTTTATGATCCGCCAAATTCTGATAGGCTGGCGACCGGCCTGAACGGGCCTGTATCTATCTACCATTGATAGCGAAATGTGATCCTTGGTATGGCTCACCACTGCGCTCAAGGAATACCTGAATGCCCATTGTGACACTGCCTGACGGCAGCCAAAGAACGTTCGATACACCGCTTTCTATTATGCAGCTTGCAGAATCCATTGGCCCTGGTTTGGCCAAGGCCTGTGTGGCAGGCAAAATTGATGGTGTGTTGGTCGATGCCGCTGACTTAATTGAGCAAGATGCTGAGGTGGCGATTATTACCGCCCGTGATGCAGAAGGGCTGGAAATTATTCGCCACTCTTGTGCTCACCTGATTGGCCATGCGGTG
Organism: Vreelandella olivaria; assembly: GCF_023507745.1. Lineage (GTDB taxonomy): Bacteria > Pseudomonadota > Gammaproteobacteria > Pseudomonadales > Halomonadaceae > Vreelandella > Vreelandella olivaria_A. The sequence continues at coordinate 23,701 of NZ_JALPZO010000100.1, forward strand.
AAGCAGCTGTATCCCGATGCCAAAATGGCGATCGGTCCCGTGATCGACGATGGTTTTTATTACGATATTGACTTTGGGCGCTCAGTCACACCCGAAGATATGGAAGCCATTGAAAAACGCATGCGTTCTCTCATTGAGAGCGAGTACGATGTGGTACGCGAATATGTTGATCGCGATAAGGCGATGCAAACATTTGTGCAGCGTGGTGAAGAGTATAAGCAGGAAATTGTCCGTGATATTCCTGATGATGCCACTATCCGCCTTTATCATCATGAGGAGTACACGGATATGTGCCGTGGCCCTCATGTACCCAATACGCGCCATCTGAAGGCGTTTAAGTTGACAAAGCTGGCGGGTGCTTATTGGCGTGGGGATGCATCCAATCCCATGCTGACGCGTATTTACGGCACTGCCTGGGGCGATAAAAAGCAGCTAAAAGCCTACTTGCAGCGACTTGAAGAAGCTGAGAAGCGTGATCATCGCAAACTGGCCCGCAAGATGGACTTATTCCATTTGCAGGAAGAGGCGCCAGGCATGGTTTTCTGGCATCCCAATGGCTGGACAATGTACCAGGCATTAGAAGATTATATGCGCAGAATTCAGCGTGAGCATGGTTACCAGGAAATTAAAACGCCGCAAGTAGTGGACCTCTCTTTGTGGAAAAAGTCAGGCCACTGGGGGCACTACAGTGAACTAATGTTCACGACTGAATCGGAAAAACGTGAGTACGCGGTCAAACCGATGAACTGCCCCTGCCACGTTCAGGTTTTTAATCAGGGGCTAAAGAGCTACCGTGATTTGCCACTCCGGCTTGCCGAGTTCGGCAGCTGTCACCGTAATGAACCTTCCGGTTCTCTGCACGGTCTGATGCGGGTTCGCGGCTTCACCCAGGATGATGCCCACATATTCTGTACAGAAGGGCAGATTCAAGCGGAAGCAGAAGCTTTCATTGCGCTGACATTGCAAGTGTATAAGACACTTGGCTTTGATGATGTGGAGCTCAAACTGTCGACCCGCCCTGACGACTTCCTTGGCGAAGCCGAAATGTGGGATCGGGCTGAGCAGGGGCTTGAGGCTGCGCTCAATGCAACGGGGCTTGAGTGGGAGCTGCAACCCGGCGAAGGCGCCTTTTATGGGCCAAAAATTGAATTTGCACTGCGTGATTGCCTGAATCGTGTGTGGCAGTGTGGTACTCTTCAGCTAGATTTTAATTTGCCAGGGCGCTTGGGGGCGCAATACGTCGATGAAGACGGCACGCGGAAAACCCCAGTGATGCTCCACCGTGCTATTTTAGGGTCTTTTGAGCGTTTCTTGGGTATCCTTATTGAGCATTATGCTGGGGTTATGCCACTTTGGCTGGCGCCGCAGCAGGCGGTTCTGATGACAATCACTGATGCGCAGCGTGATTACGCGCTCAAATTAGAGCAGCGACTGCAAAAAAATGGCTTACGGGTCAAGGCGGACTTGAGGAACGAGAAGATCGGCTTTAAAATCCGTGAGCATACGTTACAGAAAGTTCCCTATCTCCTTGTGGTGGGAGATAAGGAAGTCGAAGCTGACTCAGTGGCCGTGCGAACTCGCAGCGGCGAAAACCTCGGCACTATGACGATCGATGAATTCATTGAGCGATTTAGTGAAGAGCGAGCAGCCCTGGCGACATCGTCAATTGCCTAAGGAGACGGAGCGATCAAGCGAAGCAACCAGCGCGGGCGTCCACAAGACAAACGCCCACCAATGAACGAGCGTATTACCGAAGAAGAAGTGCGTCTAATTGATGCCGAAGGTGAACAGTTGGGTGTTGTACCCACCACCGAAGCCCTTGAGCGTGCAGAAGCTGCCGGTTTAGACCTTGTGCAAATCTCGAATGCCGATCCAATCGTTTGTAAGATCATGGATTATGGCAAATTTGTTTTTGAGACGAAGAAGCAGAAAGCGGCTCAAAAGAAAAAGCAGAAGCAAATCCAGGTGAAGGAAGTTAAATTCCGCCCTGGCACTGACGAAGGCGATTACCAGGTTAAACTTAAAAACCTGACCCGCTTTTTGGAAGGTGGTGACAAGGGTAAGGTCACATTGCGCTTCCGTGGTCGTGAAATGGCGCACCAGGACATCGGTCGTAAACTGATGGAGCGGATCGCGGCAGACCTGGAAGAGATCGGAGCGGTGGAGTCTTTCCCGAAAATGGAAGGCCGCCAGATGATCATGATTCTTGCCCCGAAAAAGAAGTGATCCAACGGCGAAGTCAACGGGCCAGCGCGAAGGCACTGGTCGGCCCTGGGTTTTCTAAAAAACATCGAGCGGAGTTTTTCTCATGCCGAAAATCAAAAGCAACAGCGGCGCTGCCAAGCGCTTCAAAAAGACTGCCAACGGCTTCAAGCACAAGCAGTCTTTCCGTAGCCACATCTTGACCAAGAAATCGACCAAACGTAAGCGTCAGCTGCGTGGTATGAAGCAGATTCATGCTTCTGACAAAGCGCTTATTCAGCGCATGCTGCCGAATCTGTAAGGTCGAATTTTCTTTTCTGAGTGCATTTTGCCTCAGCCATAAAGTCAGGAGTGTGTTATGACCCGTGTTAAGCGTGGCGTAGTTGCCCGTCGTCGCCATAAAAAAGTATTGAAGCAGGCTAAAGGTTACTACGGTGCCCGTTCGCGTGTTTTCCGCGTAGCCAAGCAGGCTGTTATCAAAGCTGGTCAGTATGCTTATCGTGACCGCCGTAACCGCAAGCGCCAGTTCCGCGCGTTGTGGATTCAGCGTATTAACGCTGGCGCGCGCATCAACGGTATGTCTTACAGCCGTTTTGTTGGCGGCCTTAAAAAAGCCGGTATTGAAATCGACCGCAAGGTATTGGCCGATCTGGCAGTACACGAGAAGGCTGCGTTTGCAGCTATCGTGGAAAAAGCCAAGGCTGCCCAATAAGGTTTTCATACTGCATTGATGTAGTGTGAAATGTCCGAGGTCATTTCAGTGTGACCCATACAGGGGAAGAGCAGCCGCTCTTCCCCTGTTTTTTGTCACCCTCACTATGCCATACCATCTATCGATGGAAATCGCTTAATTCGGAGTGAAACGGATGGACTACCTTCCTACTCTGGTATCAGAGGCTCGTGATGCCATTCAGGCGGCACAGAGTGTCTCTGCGTTAGATGAGTTACGAGTACGCTATTTGGGTAAAAAAGGCGAGGTTACCGCCTTGTTGAAAGGCCTGGGTAAACTATCTGCTGAAGAGCGCCCGGCGGCAGGCGAACGCATTAATCAGGCTAAGCAGGCGCTTTCTGCGGAAATTGATACAAGGCGACAGCAGCTTGAAAATGAGGCGCTGAACGCGCGCCTCGCGGCTGAGCGTATCGATGTAACGCTGCCTGGACGGGGTCAGTCCAACGGTGGTCTGCATCCTGTGACACGCACCCTTGAGCGTATTGAAGGGCTGTTTACCCGCATTGGTTACGATGTGGCAGTGGGGCCTGAAATTGAGGACGATTACCACAACTTTGAAGCACTCAATATCCCCGCGCATCATCCTGCACGGGGAATGGCGGACACTTTTTATTTTGATACTACACGGCTGCTGCGTACGCATACATCGCCGGTACAAGTGCGTACGATGAAGAGCAGCGAGCCGCCCATTCGTATTGTGTGCCCAGGCCGGGTCTACCGCAGCGACTCTGATTTAACGCACACGCCAATGTTCCATCAGGTAGAAGGGCTGCTGGTGGATGAAGATGTGAGCTTTGCCGATCTCAAGGGAACGATAGAGGACTTCCTGCAGGCATTTTTTGAGCGTGATGATCTATCTATACGTTTTCGTCCCTCTTATTTTCCGTTTACAGAACCTTCAGCTGAAGTCGATATTCAGTGCGTAATGTGCAGTGGTAAAGGTTGCCGGGTCTGTTCCCATAGCGGCTGGCTGGAAGTCATGGGCTGCGGCATGGTGCATCCTGAGGTATTCCGTCACTCAGGGATTGATACTGAGCGATATACCGGTTTCGCATTTGGCATGGGGGCGGAGCGTTTAGCCATGCTGCGCTATGGTGTGAATGATTTGCGCTTGTTCTTTGAAAACGACCTGCGCTTCTTGCGCCAATTCGCCTAAGCCCGCTGCCAGAGACAGGAACGAACATGAAATTTTCAGAACAGTGGCTGCGTGAATGGGTTTCTCCGCAGCTTGATACTCAAGCGATCGCTGACCAGATAACCATGGCGGGCCTCGAAGTGGATGCCATTGAGTCGGTTGCGTCAGCGTTTAGCGGTGTTGTGGTGGCTGAGGTGCTCTCCAAAGAGAGGCATCCAGACGCTGATAAGCTGAGCGTTTGTACCGTAAACGATGGTTCCGGCGAGCCAGTCCAGGTGGTTTGCGGGGCACCGAATGTTGAGGTGGGCCAGAAAATTCCTTTTGCCCAGGTGGGTGGTGTGCTATCGGGCGACTTTAAAATTAAAAAAGCCAAACTGCGTGGTGTGGAGTCGCGGGGCATGATTTGCTCAGCTTCTGAGCTGGGGCTTGCAGAAGATACCTCGCCGGGCATACTGGTGTTGCCTTCCTCTGCGCCGGTGGGCGGCAATTTTCGTGAGTATATGCAGCTTGATGATATGACGATTGAGGTCGATTTGACCCCTAATCGTGGCGATTGTCTCAGCATTAAAGGGCTTGCGCGGGAAGTCGGCGTGCTGAACCGGCTTCCTGTCGGTGGGCCAGAGATTCAGGCTGTTCCTGCCACTATCGACGATACCTTTCCCGTGCGTATCGACGCCCCTGAACAGTGTCCGCGCTATATTGGCAGAGTCATCCGGGGGGTGGATGTCAGCGCAGCAACCCCGTTGTGGATGGTAGAACGGTTACGGCGCAGCGGCGTTCGCTCTATTGATCCAGTGGTTGATGTAACCAACTATGTGATGTTGGAGCTTGGCCAGCCACTGCATGCCTTTGATCGTGACAACCTTAAAGGGGGCATTGTTGTGCGTTTGGCCAAAGAGGGCGAGCGCCTGGTGCTGCTGGATGGTCAGGACGTTGCATTGAAATCTGAAACACTGGTGATCGCTGATGATGATGGCTCCCTGGCTATGGCAGGCATTATGGGAGGGGAAAACTCTGGAGTAAGTGAGACCACCCAGACTATCTTCCTGGAGTCGGCCTATTTTACCCCCTTGGCGGTTGCAGGGAAGGCGCGCTCTTATGGTTTGCATACGGATGCATCGCACCGTTTTGAGCGGGGGGTAGACCCTCAGCTTGCCAGTGTAGCTGTTGAGCGGGCGACGGGCTTGTTGATTGAGATTTGCGGTGGCCAGGCGGGACCTGTTACTGAGTGTGTGCATGATGCCAGTATGCCAGCTCCCCGCAATATCGTGCTGCGAACAACACGCTTGGAGAGCGCGCTCTCCAAAAAGCTGGCCAGTGATGATGTGACTGATATTCTTCTACGTTTGGGTCTTGAGGCTGAGAGTCTCGCGGAAGGCTGGTCGGTTACAGTGCCCAGCTGGCGTTTCGATGTGGCGATTGAGGAAGATCTCATCGAAGAGGTAGCACGGGTTCATGGCTACAATAACCTGCCAACACGCCGACCTGCGGCGCGCCTGGCACTGCGACCAGCCAATGAAGCGACGCTCACTCAAAGGCAGCTGCGCAATCAGATGGTGGCGCGTGGGTTCCAGGAAGCGATTACCTACAGCTTCGTTGCGCCAGAATTGCAGGCTGCGATACTCCCGGATGCAGTTTCTCCTGCATTAGCGAATCCAATTTCGTCTGATCTTTCCGTCATGCGCGCCAGTCTCTTCCCTGGATTGCTGAGGGCGCTGGAACATAACCTCAACCGCCAACAAACGCGGGTTCGTTTATTTGAAACCGGGTTGGTGTTTAATGGGCATTTAGACAACCTCGTCCAGGTACCGATGATGGGGGCACTGGTATGTGGAGCCCGGGAGGAAGAGGGCTGGAGCGGTGTGAAAACGTCGGTTGATTTCTATGATCTTAAAGGGGATCTGGAAAGCCTGCTGGCACTTGGTGGGAACCAGGATGCATGGCGTTTTGAGCCGGCTGAGCACCCTGCGCTTCATCCAGGGCAAAGTGCTCAATTACGGCATAACGACGAACCTGTTGGGTGGATAGGCACTTTGCATCCGCAGGTTGGAGCGACCCTTGGCCTTAAAGTGGATGCAGTGCTATTTGAAGTCCGTCTTGATGCCCTCAGTGAAGGCCGTATACCTGCGTTTGAGCCACTATCGCGCTACCCTGAAGTTCGCCGTGATCTGGCGTTTATTCTAAAGCAGGAAATCTCAGTCCAGGTGCTGCTCGACTGTGTTAGGGTTGAAGCAGGTAACTACTTGAAAGACATTAAACTATTTGATGTCTATGCGGGTAAAGGCGTAGCCGAAGGGTGTAAGAGTATTGCGCTGGGCTTGACTTGGCAGCATCCATCACGCACGCTAAACGATGGAGAAATCAATCAGTTGGTCGATTCGATCGTGACACAGGTGCGTGTTAAATTGGATGCTGAACTGCGCGGCTAACCTGAACATGCCATATGACACGACGCTTATCACGTTCTTGGCAATGCGTTTGCTACAAGGAGAGGCCTTATGGGTGCGTTGACCAAAGCAGAGCTAGCAGAGCATTTGCATACTGAGCTGGCCCTGTCCAAGCGAGAAGCAAAAGCGATGGTTGAAGCTTTTTTTGAAGAGATCCGTGCCTGCTTACGCGAGAACGAGCAGGTTAAACTATCTGGATTTGGTAACTTTGATCTGCGTGATAAGCGTGAGCGACCGGGGCGTAACCCTAAAACGGGCGAAGAGATTCCTATTTCCGCTCGGCGAGTGGTTACTTTCCGCCCAGGACAAAAGTTGAAGCAGCAAGTAGAGCACTGCACCAGTTCACAGTAAGCGTCCTGTAATACGACAGTTGGGATGATGAGTGCTGTTTGTTAACTGGCTGGATTGACAAAAGGAGCGCCTACAGGGGCTCCTTTTTTTATGAGGCATTTACCCATCTACTGTGCTAAATGCCCTGTCCTTCGATCAGCCAGGTGATAATGACTTTAATGATATAACCCATCATGCCAGCGCCCAGCACGACGAACAACATGATGGTGCCAAATTTTCCTGCGTTCGATTTTTTGGCCAGATCCCAAATAATGAAACACATAAAAATAATTAAACCGCCGATCATTATTGGCGTTATCCATGTCTCAAATGCTTGCTGCATGGGAGCTCCTGATAGAGATGACTGAAGCCGCTAGGGTCAGGTGTGCGTCGTTTTTGTGAGTCATGTTAATATTTGAGCAAATTCATCAGGTATTTGTCGACTGAATGAAGGTCAGTGCGACACTTTTACAGAGGAATGCGTCGATGCCCAAGCTTAATATTTTAGTTGGTACGATGTACGGGGGAGCTCTGGATGTCGCCGAACAGGTGAAGCCGCTCTTTGAAAAGGCTGGGTACAGCGTCGAGATTATGGAGCAACCAACCTTAAATGATTTGACGGACCGCGATGGTATTACGCTGTTTTGTGTATCCACCACAGGCAGTGGTGATTTCCCTGGTAATTTTGTGCCTTTTGTCCGCAGTTTACGCGATAAAAGCCCCTCGCTTGCAGAACTGCGCTACGGTTTGATTGCGCTGGGTGATAGCTCCTATGGAGATACGTTTTGTGGAGCAGGTAGGGCGCTGGATAGTGTATTGGAAGATCATGGCGCAGTACGTTTAGGTGAGCGACTGGAGGTGGATGCCATGGAAACCTTCATGGCCGATGATGCTGCAGTACCATGGGTTGAGCAGTGGATTGAATCCCAGCAGCTGAAGGTTGCTTAGATATGCAGCGACCTACTTACTCGCCAGAGCGAATCAGTATTGCTATTGGGCTGTGTGTGGTCATGGTGTCAGCCTTGCCGCGATATATGGTGGGTGGGCATGAAACGCGTCAAACGCTTCTCTTGATTGCGCTGGCCTTCGTCGCTGGCGCTGCCGTGTTACAGTGGCGAATGTTACCTGTAAGCGCACGTCAATACTTGCCTTCGCTTATAAAGCGGCTATTGGCGATGATGGTGCTGGGTGTACTGATAATGGGGGGGTGGCATACTCTATTTACTGCCTGGATCAGCTGGCAGGTATTTATCTCCCACGCTGCAACCTGTGGTTTACTGCTACACGCAGTGAGTCTGGGATGGCAAAAACGTGAGACGTGAGAGCATGAACGCAGGCAAATATACTGGGTCAGAAAAAAAGGTGAAGAACAGGTGGGGAAGCAGCACCGCTCAAAAAAAGGCATTATGAGCGGTCGATTTCATTGGTTATTCCCTTGTATTTGATGGTTCTGCCCCCATCTTGCGAGCATGGCGCTTGCCACCATGCGCTAGGGTTCTTAAAATTGCCCCCTTGAACTTTTATTCGCAATCAACACAACGCCCAGCCGCTAGAGGACAATTCATGCAAGTTTCCGTCGAGACGACCTCCCAGATCGAACGCCGTATCACAATTCAGGTGCCGGCTGCCGAAATCGACGAGGCCGTCAGCGCTCGCTTGAAAGACACTGCGAAAAACGTTCGCTTGAATGGTTTTCGCCAAGGCCGGGTGCCGATGGCTGTAGTTCGTCAGCGCTATGGCGAAAGTGTACGCAATGAGGTGGTTGGCGAAGTGATGCGTGAGCGTTACGTTCGTGCCATCACTGACGAAGGTCTTAATCCAGCAGGCTTCCCGCAAATTGACCCCAAGGTCAATCAGGCAGGTAAAGACCTTGAGTTTGTAGCGGTCATGGAAGTGTATCCGCAGGTTGAGCTGGCTTCTATCGAAGGCACCGAAGTCGAGCGTCCCGTGGTGAGCGTCAGCGACACAGATGTTGACGAAATGATCGATACGCTGCGCAAGCAAAACGCTACATGGGAAGACGTCGATACTGCTGCTGCCGATGGCGACCAGGTGACTATCGACTTCCAGGGCTTTCTGGGCGATGAGCCGTTTGAAGGCGGTAGTGCTGAAGGTCATGCACTGGTTATTGGCTCCAATAGCTTCATTCCAGGCTTTGAAGGTCAGTTGATCGGTGCCAAGGCAGGCGAAGAAAAAACCATTAATGTTACCTTCCCTGACGATTACCAAGCGGAGCATCTGGCGGGTAAAGAAGCAACGTTCAACGTCACCGTCCATAAAGTAAGCACACAGCAGTTGCCTGAGGTGGACGCTGAGTTTATTGAGCGCTTCGGTGTGGAAGGTGGTGATGAAACCAAATTCCGTGCTGAAATTAAAAAGAACATGACTCGTGAGGCCTCTCAGGCGGTTGATAACCGTGTCAAGCAGCAGGTTCTGGATGCACTGAAAAAAGCTAACGAAATTCCCGTGCCGAATGCTTTGGTTCAGCAGGAAACAGATGGCATGAAGCGTCAGGCAGCCCAACAGTTTGGCTTGGGTGAGGATTTTGATGTCAGCCAACTGCCGAATGAACTGTTTGCTGAGCAAGCCAAAAGTCGTGTGCAAGTAGGTCTGCTGTTGGCGGAAGTTATCAAAGCCAACGAAATTGATGCCAACGACGATGCTATCAAGGCTAAAGTTGAGGAGCTGGCCGAGCAGTACCAGGACCCCTCTGAAGTCGTTAGCTATTACATGAGTAACGAGCAACTGAAAACTCAGGTAAAGTCTGCCATTCTCGAAGAGAAAGCAGTAGAAAAGTTACTTGAGCAGACGAACGTCAAAGACGTTGAAATGTCTTATCAGCAAGCACTGGCTGCCGCTCAGCAACAAGCTGAGCAGGATGAAGGTATTGAAGAAGGCGAACAGGCCAGCGCCTAATTTCATCGCGTGGCGCACCCCCTGTTTGTGGTGGTGCGTCTTTCCCTTATCGGACGCAAGGAATCACCCGAATGAGTGAGTTTGATATTCAAAACGCCGGCGGTTTAGTGCCCATGGTGGTTGAGCAGAGCGCCAAAGGGGAAAGAGCCTACGATATATACTCACGTCTATTAAAGGAGCGTGTCATCTTCCTGGTAGGTCCTGTGGAAGATTACATGGCAAATTTAGTCGTGGCGCAGTTGCTGTTTCTGGAGTCGGAGAATCCCGATAAGGATATCCACCTCTATATTAACTCGCCTGGTGGTTCGGTAACGGCGGGCATGTCAATTTATGACACCATGCAGTTTATTAAGCCCGATGTTTCCACGGTATGTATCGGTCAGGCGGCAAGCATGGGTGCGCTACTGCTGACCGCAGGTGCGGCAGATAAGCGTTACTGTCTGCCTAATTCCCGTGTGATGATTCACCAGCCGCTAGGTGGCTATCAGGGGCAAGCCTCTGATATTGAAATTCATACACGTGAAATTTTGGGCATTCGCGAGAAATTGAATCAAATTTTGGCGCATCATACTGGTCAGGATCTTGAGACGGTTGCCCGTGATACTGATCGTGATAATTTCATGAGTGCGCATAAAGCCAAAGAGTATGGCTTAATTGACGCAGTACTGGATAAGCGGCCTACATCCTGATAGCGTGATAGGATTCTGCTTTTCTAACGAGCTTTTCCGGCGGCGTAAGCCGCCGCAGTGATAGAGGTACGCGAATGGCCGACGGCAAAGGCAAGGACGAAGGTGGCAAACTGCTCTATTGCTCGTTCTGCGGTAAAAACCAGAACGAAGTACGTAAGCTAATTGCTGGCCCGTCCGTGTATATCTGCGATGAGTGTGTCGATTTATGTAATGACATCATTCGCGAGGAAGTTCTCGAAGCCGATGCCGAGAGCGATGAGGAGCGGTTGCCTACGCCCCGCGAAATACGTCATACATTGGACGACTACGTCATCGGGCAAGATCGCGCCAAAATGGTGTTGTCTGTAGCGGTATATAACCACTACAAACGCCTAAAGACAGACGTGCGCGACGGCGATGTGGAGCTGGGTAAATCAAATATTCTGCTGATTGGCCCTACCGGTAGCGGTAAAACACTGCTGGCGGAGACCATGGCTCGGCTGCTGAATGTGCCTTTCACCATTGCTGATGCAACGACACTGACTGAAGCAGGCTATGTGGGTGAAGATGTCGAAAACATCATCCAGAAGCTGCTTCAGAAGTGTGATTACGACGTCGAGAAAGCTGAGCGCGGTATTGTTTATATTGATGAGATCGACAAGATTTCGCGCAAGTCAGACAATCCCTCTATCACACGTGATGTGTCCGGCGAGGGTGTCCAGCAAGCACTGCTTAAGCTAATTGAGGGCACCACCGCATCGGTTCCGCCCCAGGGGGGGCGTAAGCACCCCCAGCAGGAGTTTGTTCAGGTTAATACGGGCAATATTCTGTTCATCGTGGGTGGTGCCTTTGCAGGGCTGGACAAGGTTATCCGTGACCGTGCTGAAAAGGGCGGTATTGGATTTAACGCTAGTGTGAAAAGCAAAGAGTCTTCGCGCGGTGTAGGTGAGCTGCTGGCTGATGTAGAGCCGGAGGATTTGGTTAAATTTGGTTTGATTCCTGAGTTTGTGGGTCGCTTGCCGGTTATTGCAACGCTCACTGAGCTGACGGAAGATGCATTAGTGCAGATTCTGACTGAACCCAAAAACTCGCTGATCAAACAGTATGCCAAGCTCTTCGAAATGGAAGATGTCTCTCTTGAATTCAGGGAAGAAGCGCTACGTGCCGTAGCGGCTAAGGCAATGGAGCGTAAAACGGGGGCTCGTGGCCTTCGTTCCATCCTTGAATCCGTATTACTAGACACCATGTATGAAATTCCGTCGCTGGAAGGTGTTAGCAATGTGGTCATTGATGGTTCGGTCATTGCTGGCGAGAGTGAGCCATTACTGGTTTACTCGCAACAGGAAGAGGCCAGGGTTGATGGTACCGATGGTTAGATAAAGGGCCTTCATCACGGCCTGGCATTAACCGCTTGCGCCGAACAAGGGGTCGCCTAGGCGACCCCTTGTTATTAATGAATTTGTTGTTCATAAGTTGCTTATTAGAGGCCGCTGCTAGCGTAATGCACTCCATGCAGTGCTATTCATACTGTGAGGTACTTGATTAAGTACCCTTTCAAGTACCCATCCGATTTTGAGGAACGTCTGCGATGCAGCAGAACGCCGATCAGACACAATGTCTACCCTTATTGCCTTTGCGGGATGTCGTCGTTTACCCGCAAATGGTTATCCCTCTTTTTGTCGGCCGTGAAAAGTCTATCCAAGCCCTGGAAGCGGCGATGGAAGCTGACAAGCGTGTACTGCTGGTGGCTCAGCGTGAGGCCTCCCTGGATGACCCTGACAACGCTGATTTATACGCCATGGGTACCGTTGCGGATATTATGCAGCTGTTAAAATTACCCGATGGTACTGTCAAGGTGCTGATTGAAGGTAGTTTTCGCGCTGATGTTATCGATATTGAAGAAAGCGAAACGGGTTATACCCAGGCGCATCTACTGCCCCGTGAGAGTGAACCACTGACCAGTCGTGAGCAGGAAGCGTTGGTTCGGGTATTGCTCAATCAGTTCGAACAGTACGTTAAACTGTCTAAAAAAGTACCCAACGAAGTACTGAACTCACTTTCAGGGATTGAAGATCCCAGTCGTTTAGTTGATACGATTTGCGCTCACTTGTCGCTTAAAATCGGTGACAAGCAAGAATTGCTTGAAATGGACCGTGTTCGTGACCGCATTGAACACTTGATGGCGCTGATTGAGTCAGAAATCGACCTGCTGCAAGTCGAAAAACGCATCCGCTCCCGAGTGAAAGAGCAGATGGAAAAGACTCAGCGTGAGTATTACCTCAATGAGCAGATGAAGGCCATCCAAAAAGAAATGGGTGAGTTGGATAATGTGCCCAACGAGGTAGAGAAATATGAGCAGGCGATCAAAGAGTCAGGTATGCCCAAAGAGGCAGCCGACAAGGCGACACAAGAGCTTAACAAGCTCAAGATGATGTCTTCCAACTCGGCGGAAGCCACCGTTGTCCGCTCCTATCTGGATTGGCTGATTGCCGTTCCCTGGAAAAAGCGCACTCGTGTCAAACATGATCTGATCAAAGCGCAGCAGGTGCTTGATGAGGATCATTATGGCCTGGAAGAGGTGAAAGCGCGTATTCTTGAGTATCTGGCGGTACAAAAGCGTGTGCGCAAAATGAAGGGCCCTGTACTGTGTCTGGTAGGGCCGCCAGGTGTGGGCAAAACCTCTCTGGGGCAGTCCATTGCCCGGGCAACTAATCGGAAGTACGTTCGTTTAGCCTTGGGTGGCGTTAGGGATGAATCTGAAATCCGGGGGCATCGCCGTACCTATATTGGTTCGCTACCGGGTAAGTTAATGCAGCGTATGAGCCGTGCTGGAGTGAAAAACCCGCTGTTTTTGCTGGATGAAGTAGATAAGCTGGGAATGGATCACCGTGGTGATCCTGCGTCTGCCTTACTGGAAGTGCTTGACCCCGAACAAAACAACAGCTTTAGCGACCACTATCTTGAGCTGGATTATGATTTATCCGAGACGCTGTTTATTTGCACGGCGAACTCGATGAATATTCCTGGCCCGTTGTTGGATCGTATGGAAATTATTCGTCTGCCGGGTTATACCGAAGATGAAAAGCTGGCGATTGCCAAGCGTTACCTACTGCCCAAGCAGCTGAAGGCCAATGGCCTCAAAGAGAATGAGCTGGGGCTGCAGGATGATGCACTTTTGGAGTTGGTACGCTATTACACGCGTGAAGCAGGTGTGCGCGAGTTGGAGCGTCAGATCGCCAAGGTGTGCCGTAAAGTCCTGCGTGAACGCTTGGAGGCCGAGCGGGTTTCCAGCAATCAAAAGGGAAGTAAACTACAGGCTGGACAAGTGCTGGCGGCTGAACAGATTGAAGAGTATGCCGGAGTCAGGCGCTATAGCTATGGCTTGGCAGAGCAGGAAGACCAGGTGGGCCGCGTGACAGGGCTTGCATGGACATCCGTAGGTGGCGAGCTGCTGAATATTGAGTCTGTGGTAACGCCAGGTAAAGGGCGTATTAACAAGACTGGTTCGCTGGGAGATGTCATGAAGGAGTCAGTGAGCGCTGCACAAACGGTTGTTAAGGCTCGTGCCCATGAGTATGGGATTGATCCCCAGCGGTTTGAGAATGAGGATTTGCATATTCATGTGCCGGAAGGCGCCACGCCAAAAGATGGACCAAGTGCAGGTATTGCCATGGTGACAGCGATTGTCTCGGCCTATACCCAACGGCGTGTTCGATGTGATGTGGCCATGACAGGTGAAGTTAACCTGCGCGGGGAAGTCTTGCCTATTGGTGGGTTAAAGGAGAAATTGCTGGCAGCCCGCCGTGGTGGTATAAAGATAGTCTTAATCCCTGAGGAAAATCGTCGAGATCTCAAGGAAGTACCGGAAAATATCAAAGGTGTACTTGATATTCGTCCTGTACGATGGATAGATGATGTATTAGCGGTAGCACTAACCAATGATAGTGTCGACGAAGGCGCCTCATTAAAAGGTGCCGATAAGTCATTTAATGCTAATATCGTAGCAAGCACTCATTAAGCGTTAGAGCCCGCCAGGGCTGTAATATCACTTAATAAGATTACCCGATGCCTATGGCAAAGGGCATTACACGGCTCGGTTGCTTGACAGGTGTTTCAAGGCATTGCTATAAAACGCAGCTATGCTTTGAGGTTGTAGCGCCCGGTGACCGTGCCGTTCAGAGCCATTTTTGAAACAGTTAAGGGGTGAAGTGTGAATAAGTCCGAGCTGATTGAAGCTATTGCCGCATCTGCTGATATTCCGAAAGCAGCGGCAACCCGCGCATTGGATGCCATGGTGGAGTCTGTCACCGATAGCCTCAAAAAAGGCGAGAGTGTTGCTCTGGTAGGCTTTGGTACTTTCGCGATTAAAGAGCGTGCTGCACGTACGGGCCGCAACCCGCAGACGGGTCAGCCGATTCAAATCAGCGCTGCAAAAGTTCCCAGCTTTAAAGCCGGTAAAGCGCTGAAAGACGCCGTCAACTAATTGGTCCGCGTTTGCTGTAATCTAATGGGCGCATCGCATCAGCGATGCGCCCATGTTCTTTTCTAGCCCGATATTTAGGGCGATGTATATGGCTGTGACGATCTGAGGCTAGCATGCTGCAAAGTATTCGAGATGGCTCCAGAAGCTGGGGTGCCAAAATAATTATCGGAGTCATGGTGGCTGCCATGGCACTGTTCGGTATTGAGTCGCTGTTTAGCGTCTTTGGCAGTGATCCTAATGAAGTGGCAAGCGTTAACGGCGAGCCGATCATGCGCCAGCAGGTAGAACTTGAGGTTCAGCGCGCCTTACGCTCAGGGCAGGTGCCTCCGGAACAGGAACGCGCCTTACGCAATGACATGCTCGATCAGCTGATTACCCAGAAGCTGTTAACCCAGTATGCCGAAGATGGCGGTTTTTACGTTTCAGATGCTCAGCTGGATCAGATGATCATTGGCCTACCCGAGTTTCATGACCAGAATGGTCGTTTTTCTGCCGACGTTTTCCGTAATCGCTTGGCGGGAGCAGGTTACACGCCGCTCTCGTTCCGGGAAGAACTACGCGTTGATATTAAGCGCCAGCATTTGCAGCAAGGACTGGCGTTTAGCGATTTCAGTTTAGAAAGCGAGCAGGAGAAGCTGGCTGAGCTTCAGAGCCAGCAACGCAGTTTTCGCTATATCCTGATAGATCCTGAGGATGTTGAGCTTAACATCGAGGTGACTGAAGAGCAGATGCAGGATTACTACGACGCCAACCAGGAGCGATTTGTACGCCCCGAGCAAGTGCGCGTTGAGTATGTCGTGATTGATCGCCAGGAAATGGCCTCTGACCTTGATGTTGATGAGGACACTTTACGAGCGGCGTGGCGTGAGCAGAACCGAAGTGCTGACCGCCAAGTGTCCCATATTATGGTGACCTTTGGCAGTGAGCGTAGCCGTGAAGAGGCCCAGGAGCGGGCGGAAGCGGCACTGCAAGCACTCAATAGCGGTGAATCCTTTGCAGATACAGCGCTACGCTACTCCGACGACACCGCCAGCGCTGAAGAGGGGGGTGACCTTGGGGTTATCAGCCGTGGTTTCTTTGGCGATGCCTTTGACGAAGCAGCCTTTGCTCTGGACGAAGGGGAGACATCTCAGCTGGTGGAAATGGATAGTGCCTTCCACATTTTACTGGTGACCGATATTTTAGCGCCCTCTTTCGAAGAGCAGCGCGAAACGCTTCAGCGAGAGGTTGCATTAGGTGAGGTCAGCGATGAGTTTAATCAGCTGGTACAGCGGTTAATTGACGAGAGTTTCGCCGCTGATGATCTGCAAAGCGTGGCCGATGACCTGGAGTTAACGCTTCACCAAACTGGCTGGCTGGCGCGCGGGGAGGGGGAAGGGGTTCTGTCTGAGCCCGGTGTCCTGGATGAAGCCTTTGTTGCCGATGTACTGGAAGAGGGCTATAACAGCGAGGTTATCGAGCTTGATGACGATCGGCGCCTGGTATTGCGTGTTGCTGAGCACCGTGAGACCACTCAGTTGGTTCTTGATGATGTGCGTGATGAGGTAGAGGGCGCTGTCGCTACACGCCAGCGCCAGGAAGCGTTCCAGGAAGAAGCTGCGCGTATCATCACAGCATTAGAGGCAGGTGAAAACGTTGATGTGAACTGGCTAGAGGCGACGAATGTTACGCGTCAGGCTGAAAGCACCCTGCCCCAGACGTTGGTGCAGGAGGTGTTCCGTATGCCGCATCCGCAGGAAGGTGGCAGCGTGTACCGTTCGGTGGTGTTACCACAGAGTGTTGCCGTTGTGGCGTTGGATAGTGTTTCTGCCGGTGAGTCTGACGAGCAGCTAACCTTATTTGTGGCACAAATGGCAGAGCAGTTGCGGGCTCAAGCGGTGATACAAGGCTTAATTGACGATCTACATAGCGATGCGGATATCGAACGTTAAACCGGCAACCTGATAAGTCAGGCGAAACGATAAAGCCGATCTCCCGATCGGCTTTATTATTGGCTAATTGATGCCTATTCTGGCTGGGGAGGTGAGTTCAGCGGGAACTGGCGAAGGATTGGAATAGCGTGACGGTCTCTGGATTGTTCAATCACAATGTCCCAACCATGCTGATGATCCCAGTCTCCGAGTACAAAGCGCTTAGCTGGGACATCCTCTACCGTTAAGTCGTGTACTTTTGGCCGATGTGTATGGCCATGGATCATCGTGGTGACACCGCAGTGCTCCATTAATGCCACTACTTCTGAAAGGGTGACATCCATAATGGCTTCGGCTTTATTGGCGTTGGCGTCTCCAGACTGCGTACGCAGGCTTTTAGCAAGTTCGACGCGCTGTTCCAAAGGTAAAGCCAGTATTTGTGCCTGCCACTCGGGGTTGCGGGACTGCTGGCGAAAAGCCATATAAGCTTCATCTTTAGTACATAAACTGTCGCCATGCAGAATCACTACGGGAACGCCTTGCAGTTCCGACTGGTGAATCTCAGGTAGCAGGGTGCCATTGCATGCTTCAATAAAGCGTTCACCCAGTAGAAAATCCCGGTTGCCGTGTATAAAGTAAATCGCCGTGCCATTGCCACTCAGCTTGCGCAGCCGGTGGATGACTTCCCCTGCGATCAGGTTGAGAGGATGTTGAGGAACGTCCAATAGGTCGTCGCCAATCCAGGCATCAAACAGATCGCCCAAGATATAGAGGGCATCCGCCCCCTTCGCGGTTTGCTCCAAATAGCGGTAGAACCCCTGGTTAATATCAGGGGTATCACTACTCAAGTGCAGGTCAGCTATCAGCAGAGTGCGCATAAGGCTCCCAGAAGGTTATTCCACTTCCTTTATATACGCACGCTCGATGACCACATCTTCACTGGGTACGTCAGCATGCATCCCACGACGCGTAGTGCTTACGGCTTTAATGGCGTTCACTACGTCCATACCTTCCACGACTTCACCAAATACAGCATAGCCCCAACCCTGAAGGCTCTTGCCACTGTGGTTCAAGAAGCTATTATCGCCTACATTGATAAAAAACTGCGCCGTGGCAGAGTGCGGGTCCTGGGTTCGTGCCATGGCCAGGGTGCCTACGGTATTTTGTAAGCCATTGTCGGCTTCGTTTTCGATCGGGTCACGTGTTGTTTTTTGATTGAATTCTTGATCGAAGCCACCACCTTGAATCATGAACCCATCGATGACGCGATGAAATAGTGTTCCATCGTAAAAGCCTTCACGCACGTATTGCTCAAAATTATCTGCGCTGACCGGCGCTTTTTCGTGATTAAGTGCAATAGTGATGTCACCGTGGTTAGTCTGTAATACGATCATAGATAAATTCCTGTTCAATAAAGGCGTTCGCCTTGGCGCTGTGCATCGGCGTCACGTTATAATAGCGGTTTTGCTCGGCACCGCGAAGCGCAATACCCTTAAGCGTAGGCATCAGTTGCCCGGCACGCCATCCACCAGAGGTTATCAACACCACCATGACCAACGAGACCACCCCAGCGCCGAACTTCATTCGCAACCAAGTACGCGACGAAATAGAGGGCGGCCAGGTCACCAAAATTGTGACGCGCTTCCCTCCTGAACCCAATGGATTCCTGCATATCGGCCATGCTAAGTCGATCTGTCTGAATTTTGGGCTGGCGGAACAACTGGGTGGTGAGTGTCATCTGCGCTTCGATGACACCAACCCAGCAAAAGAAGAGCAGGCGTATATTGATGCCATCAAGGAAGATGTGAGCTGGTTAGGTTTCAAATGGGCAGGCCCGGTGCGCTTTGCGTCGGATTATTTCGACCAGCTTTACGCCTGGGCGCAGCACCTTATCCGCGAAGGAAAAGCCTATGTGGATGATCTTTCCCCGGAGGAAATTCGCGAATATCGTGGCACGCTGACAGAGCCAGGTAAACCCAGCCCCTACCGTGAACGTAGTGCTGACGAAAACCTCGATTTGCTTGAACGTATGCGCAAGGGTGAGTTTGGCGAGGGAGAAAAGGTGCTACGCGCAAAAATCGATATGGCCTCGCCCAATATCAATCTGCGTGACCCTATTCTTTATCGTATTCGTCATGCAAGCCATCATCAGACAGGTGATAAGTGGAAAATCTACCCCTCGTATGATTTTACCCATGGGCAATCCGATGCCATTGAAGGCATCACGCACTCAATCTGTACATTAGAGTTTGAGGATCATCGGCCACTGTATGAATGGTTTTTAAATAACCTGCCGGTACCGGCAAAACCGCGTCAAATCGAATTTGCCCGCTTAAATCTCGACTACACCCTGACCTCCAAGCGCAAGCTGAAGCTGCTGGTGGATGAGCAGATTGTTGACGGCTGGGATGACCCGCGTATGCCCACCATTTCGGGAATGCGACGCCGTGGCTACACTGCTGCTTCAATTCGTAAATTCTGTGAAATGATCGGTGTGACACGAGCAGATGGCGGGTTAGTCGATATTGCCATGCTGACCCATGCCATTCGTTCAGATCTTGAAGATAATGCACCTCGTGCCATGTGCGTTCTTAATCCCTTAAAAGTGGTGCTGACCAACGTACCCGAGGAGCATCAGGAAGTGTATGACGTACCGGGCCACCCCGCCCGCGACGATATGCCGATGCGTAAAGTGCCGTTTAGTCGCGAGTTATACATTGATCAAGACGACTTTATGGAAGATGCCCCGAAGAAATTCTTCCGCTTAGCACCGGGCAAAGAGGTTCGGTTGCGCAATAGCTACGTGATCCGCTGTGACGACGTGATTAAAAACGCGGCTGGCGAGGTAGTAGAGCTTTACTGCTCGGTAGATTTCGACACTCTGGGCAAAAACCCGGAAGGCCGCAAAGTGAAAGGGGTCATCCATTGGGTAAGCGCTGCCCACGGTGTGCCGATGGAAGTCCGTCTATACGACAATCTGTTTATGGTAGAGCAGCCGGACCGGGATAAGGATGTCGACTTCCTTGAACATCTTAACCCCGATTCTCTTGTTATTTGCCAAGCCATTGGTGAGCCAAGCTTGGCCAGCGCTGCTCCTGAAGATCGTTTTCAGTTTGAGCGGGTGGGTTACTTCTGCGCAGATCGCCATGCGTCTAAGCCGGGCCAACTGGTGTTTAACCGTACCGTTGGATTAAAAGATAGTTGGGCGAAAATCAAACAGAAGGGTTAAGGAAACGTCATATGCATATCTATAATACGCTGACACGCCGCAAGGAGCCGTTTATCCCGCTGGTAGAGGGTAAGGTGAGTATGTATGTCTGCGGCATGACGGTGTATGACTACTGTCACCTTGGCCATGCGCGGGTCATGGTGGCGTTTGACGTGATTACCCGCTATCTGCGTCACCGCGGTTTTGATGTGACCTATGTTCGCAACATTACCGACATAGATGACAAAATTCTTAAACGTGCCGATGAGAATGGCGAAACCATTAGCGTGCTCACTGAGCGCATGATTGATGCAATGCATGAAGATGAAACGCGTCTTAATGTATTGCCGCCCAGCCATGAACCACGTGCCACGGGGCATATTGGCGATATTATCGCCATGATCGAAACGTTAATTGCCAAGGGCTTTGCTTACCCCGCCGATAACGGTGATGTGTACTATCGGGTCCGCAAATTTACCGACTACGGTAAGCTGAATAACCGCCGGTTGGACGATATGCGCTCTGGCGCGCGGGTAGACGTGGATGTGCATAAAGAGGACCCTCTTGATTTTGTACTGTGGAAGTCTGCCAAACCAGGGGAGGCTCATTGGCCTTCGCCCTGGGGCGATGGTCGCCCAGGTTGGCATATTGAATGCTCTGCGATGTCGACCTGCTGCCTGGGCGATACCTTCGATATTCATGGTGGTGGGCCGGATCTTACCTTTCCCCACCATGAAAACGAGATTGCCCAGTCGGAAGCTGCGACGGGAAAAACCTACGTCAACACATGGATGCACGCCGGGGCGGTACGGGTAAACCAGGAAAAGATGTCGAAGTCGCTAGGTAACTTCTTCACCATCCGTGATGTACTGGCTGAGCACGACCCAGAAGTGGTGCGCTATCTGTTGGTAGCGAGCCACTACCGTAGTGCAATTAACTACTCGGTGGATTCGTTGTATGAAGCACGTAAGTCGTTGACGCGCTTTTATACTGCGCTGGATGGGCTTACAGAAACCGTTGACGACCAAGGTTGTGTTGGTGTCTATGCCGAGCGCTTTACCGCAGCTATGGATGACGACTTCAATACGCCTGAGGCGCTTGCTGTGCTGTTTGATTTAGTACGGGACCTTAACCGTGCCAGGAGTGAGGCGCCGGAACATGCTCTACGCCTGGCAGGAGAGTTAAAGCGTTTGGCAGGAGTGTTGGGCCTGCTTCAACAGCCACCTCAAATATTTCTGAAGGGCTCTCAGCAACAGGGAGTAGCGCTAAGCGAAGAGGAGATTGAGGCTAAGATTGCGCAACGTAAAGAGGCCAAAACGAATAAAGACTTTGCCCAGGCAGACGCTATACGGGATGAACTGGCTGCGTTGGGAATTATTTTGAAAGACTCGCGTGAAGGAACGACGTGGGTAATTGAAACACCTCAGTAATAGCGCTTATGCAGACGCCGCGAAAGCGGCGTCTGACTTTAGTGCAGATGGCTCTTATACTGAAGTGACGCCTACAAGACGCTTAAAAAAGGACGACTAAGATGCGCTCTGTCATTACCCCTGGGCTGGCTGCCTGTGCTCTATCGGCTGTGGCTTTTTCATTTGTATATGCTGATGAACCCATCGTTGTTTCATCCAAGATTGATACTGAAGGCTCGGTATTGGGTGAGCTGATTATCCAAATCCTTGAGCGAAACGATATTCCTACCGAAGACCGTTTGCAGCTGGGCGGTACCAGCGTAGTACGTAGTGCCCTTCAGGCCGGGGAAATAGATCTCTATCCAGAGTACACCGGCAACGGGGCATTTTTCTTTGATATGGCCGACAGCCCGGTGTGGAATGACCCGGATGACGCTTATCAAACCGTGAAAGAGCGTGATGCCGAACAGGGACTTGTATGGTTGCAGCCTGCCAGTGCCAACAATACCTGGGCGATGAGTGTGCGTGAAGATGTTGCAGCGGAGCATGGGTTGCAAACCCTGGACGATCTGGCAGCTTACCTGGCCGACGGTGGAGTGTTTAAATTTGCAGCCAGTGCCGAGTTTGTTGAGTCTGCACAGGCATTACCCGCGTTTCAGGAAGCTTACGGTTTTGAGCTGAGCGACGACCAACTGCTGGTGCTTTCTGGTGGTAACACGGCGGCCACCATGCGCGCTGCGGCCCAACAAACAAGTGGGGTTAACGCCGCGATGACCTACGGCACTGATGGCGGTTTAAGTGCGTTGGGCCTGGTGGTATTGGAAGACTCGCAAGGCGTTCAGCCGGTTTATCAGCCAGCGCCGGTAGTACGAGCCAGTGTTCTTGAGGCATACCCGCAGCTTGAAACCCTGCTAAGCGATGTGTTTGCCACGCTGGATCTTATCACCCTGCAAACCTTAAATGCGGATGTGGCCGTGAATGGCCTATCCCCAGACCAGGTGGCGAGAGACTATCTTGATACACTGGATGACTGATGAATGTCGCTTATAGATGCGCTCCCAACGCCTAAGCTGAGCCGTCAAGCGTGGCAGCCAAATGTGGTAGTGTTGAGTTTAGGCGTTGTGATGCTCGGCATTGTTTGGTTATTCAGCACCGTTCATGTTGCCCCAAATCGAATTGTTCCTGGGACTTCCTATAGCCTGTGGCAGGCGATAGGGTGGCCAGGCGCACTGCTTGTTACGTTGCTGATCAGCGCAATGTGCTTTTTGGCGCTGGTGCCCACACGGACTAACTATCGGGCAATCCTGGTGCTGGTATTGGTGGTGTTATTGCTAATGCCCTTCGGCTTGATGGTGGCTGGTCATTGGCTGATGGATCCCGACCACCCTCAAGCGAGATTGGGTATCGGCCCTGCCTATTGGGCCCTGCTGTTTATTCTCCTACTCTGTTTGGTGGAGCTGCGGCTGAAGCTGGGCGTAAACCGTTTGACCACCACTTTACTGCTAAGCGCGGTGGGCATTGTCTGGTGGCTATGTGCAACATGGTGGCTTGAAAACCTGGCGTTAATACAGGAGTTTCGAGCTAGAGATCAACAGTTTTGGCGTGCCGTGTGGCAACACATCCGTCTGGTCAGTATTGCCGTGGGTGTCAGCATTGTGCTGGGGTTGATACTGGCCATGCTGATGAGGCGTTATGCCAAACTCCAGAAAGCTGCTTTTGCCACGCTCAACTTTCTACAGACGATTCCCAGTTTAGCCTTATTTGGGCTGCTGCTGGCTCCGTTGGCCTGGTTAGCCGCTAACGTACCGTTTCTCGCGCAGGCGGGGGTTAGCGGCATTGGTACGACCCCCGCCTTAATTGCGCTTATCGGTTATAGCCTGCTACCTATCGTCCGCAACACCTATATCGCCTTGGATGAGGTGAGTATCGAAACCCTTGATGCTGCCAAGGCAATGGGAATGCGCAGCTACCAGCGCTTTTGGCAGGTTCGCTTTCCGCTGGCGCTGCCCGTTTTGCTCGAAGGCGTTCGGATTACTGCCGTACAAGCGATAGGTTTGACTGCCGTGGCGGCACTGATTGGCGCCGGAGGGTTGGGGACGTTTATTTTTCAGGGGCTAGGCCAGGCAGCGATGGATATGGTGCTGTTGGGCGCGCTACCTATTTTATTACTGGCGCTGCTGGTAGATAGCGGGTTAGGGGCCCTGGCGGAAGCGCTGCGCCCTGGAGGACGTTCATGATAGAGCTTTCCCATGTGTCGAAACACTTTGGTGAAGAAACCGCTGTTGATGATATAACGCTGCGCATCGCGAAAGGAAAATTCTGTGCTTTGGTTGGTACATCCGGGTGCGGCAAGTCAACCACCTTGCGCATGATTAACCGGCTCATTGAACACAGTGCGGGCGAGATTACCCTGGATGGCCAACTGATTGAGAACTATGACCCGGTTAAGCTACGGCGGCGGATTGGCTATGTGATTCAAAGTACCGGGTTGTTTCCCCACTGGACGGTGGCACGCAATATAGGGCTGGTGCCCAGATTGCTAAAATGGTCAGGTGAAGACGTGACCAGCCGGGTATCAGAGCTGATGAACCTGCTGGGCTTACCAGTGGCAGAGTTTGCTCATAAATATCCTCATCAGCTTTCAGGGGGACAGGCACAACGAGTAGGTGTGGCCAGGGCATTGGCCGCTGACCCTGATATTTTATTGATGGATGAGCCTTTTGGTGCCCTGGACCCCATTACCCGCGAAAAGCTTCAGGATGAACTGGCAAAGCTGCAAGCACGTATGCACAAGACAGTCGTCTTCGTTACTCACGATATGGATGAAGCGCTTAAGCTTGCCGATCATTTAGTAGTGATGAGGGATGGGGGCATTGTTCAGCAGGGAACGCCACTGGCGCTATTACAGCACCCGGCGGACCCCTTTGTGGAGTCACTCCTTGGAGGGCTGGAAAGAGGCCTTAAGCAGGCAGCGCTGACCCGCATTAAAGACCATATGTCTTCTCTTGGGCCAACCCTGCCTGCCCAGTCGCGTATCCCTGGTGATTTTTCGTTGCGCCAGGCACTCTCCATGATGTTGCGCGATCATAGTGATCGCTTAACGGTAGTTGACCAACAGGATGTTCCCATTGGCGAGCTTTCACTGCGAAAGATCGTTAAAGAAGCCCAACTGGATAAGGGCTAACAGCATCATGCGTAACAATAAAAGTGTTGAGCAGCACCTGACCCGCAGAGGATGGGCCTTACCGCTTGTGTGGGGAGCGTTGTTACTGGTTGGTGTGCTGGGGATGCCCTATATGGAAGGGGTCTTCCGTTGGATGGAGGCGGATGCGCGCCAGGTTATTTACAACCGGGCTGAGTTTTATACCTTACTGGCAAGGCATCTGTTGGTGGTGGGCGTGGCTGCATTGGTTACTATTTCGGTCGGTGTGCTGGCTGGCATAGCGGTAACACGTCAGCGGGGGCGCGATTTTCTACCCCTTGTCGGACAACTGGCTTCCCTGGGCCAGACATTCCCACCGGTAGCTGTATTAGCCCTTGCAGTGCCCGTATTAGGCTTTGGAACGCTGCCTATTATCGTGGCGCTTATGCTGTACGGCCTGCTGCCTATTGTGCGCAATACACTGGTGGGGCTGCAGGATGTAAACGCAGATATTAAACAGGCGGCGCTTGCCATGGGGATGACCCCCTGGCAGATATTGCGCCGTGTTGAGTTACCCCTGGCGGCTCCGGTGATACTGGCAGGAGTGCGTACCTCGGTGACTATCAATATTGCGACCGCTGCGTTGGGCGCCACGGTGGGCGCCAGTAACCTGGGCGATCCCATTATTGCCGGGATTGTGAATGGCAATATGGCCTATGTATTACAAGGAGCGCTGCTGATTGCGTTACTGGCCTTAACGGTCGACAGTGCCTTTGATGTGTATCAACAACGGCTTCGAACCCGCTTATCTGCGTCTTAAGTTGTATCCCTAAAAGTAGCGTGCTGCGTTACTGTCCTTATGTTGCGTTGATCTGGGTTGCATGAACCTTGATGTCATTGACCTATGCTGGATAAATCCACTGGCATAAAAAGGTCAACACCGACAACAATACCCTCAAAAGGGGTAAAACAAGGACAAAAATGATGACGAAGTACGTACACCAGCCGCTCTTTATGACCGGCGACGAGTTCTCAATTGCGACCTTTGGTCTGCTCGGTCCTGAGGGTGAGCTGTACCAGGGCGCCAGCGAGCCTGCCCTTGAGCGTGACCATGCCAGGCGGCTATATCAGGCGATGCTGGCTACCCGCATTCTTGATGAACGCATGATGGCGGCACAGCGCCAGGGAAGACTCAGTTTCTACATGCAGTGTACGGGGGAGGAGGCCGCTGTTGTGGGCGCCACCGCTGCACTGGATGATGCCGATATGATCATGGCGCAATACCGTGAACAGGGCGCTTTGATGTATCGCGGTTTCTCCATCGATGAGTTCATGAATCAGCTGTTTGGCAATGAGCTGGATTATGGTAAAGGCCGCCAGATGCCCATCCATTATGGATCGCGCAAGCTGCACTACATGACCATTTCCTCCCCTCTGGCGACACAAATTCCCCAGGCAACCGGCTACGCTTACGGTCAAAAGCTGGCGGGAGAAGGGCATTGCACCCTTACCTTCTTTGGTGAGGGCGCCGCATCCGAAGGTGATTTTCACGCGGCGCTTAATATGGCATCGGTGCATCAGGTGCCGGTGATCTTCTTCTGTCGCAATAACGGCTACGCCATCTCGACACCGGCAACAGAGCAGTTTGCTGCCGATGGTATTGCACCCAGAGCGTTTGGCTACCATATGCACGTGATTCGGGTGGATGGTAACGATGTACTGGCGGTTTTCGAAGCCACGCTACAGGCCCGTAAAATAGCCGTAGAGCAGAACCAGCCGGTGTTGATTGAAGCGATGTCTTATCGGCTTGCAGCCCACTCCTCATCCGACGACCCGTCTGGCTACCGGGCCAAGAGTGAAGAGGAGGCATGGCGGCTCAAAGATCCTCTGCTGCGTATGCAGAAGTGGCTGGTGAAAAAAGGCTGGTGGAGTGAGGAAGAAGAAGCCAGTCAGCAGGAAACGCTGCGCCGCGAAGTACTTGAAACCCTAAAACGGGCTGAAAAACGTCCGCCGCCGCCTCTGGACTCTTTGATCAGTGATGTCTATGCCGATGTAACACCTGCACTGCAGCGTCAGCTGGATCAGCTTAAACGCCATATTCGTCGTTATCCGGATGCCTACCCGAAAGGCGCTCAGTCGCTGGACCTGGATGTGGGTGCGGCCACTGATACCGGGGGGGAGGTGTAAAAATGTCGACGATGAATATGCTACAGGCAATTAATAATGCCCTTGATACCGCCATGGCAGAAGATGAGAAAGTCATCTGTTTTGGTGAGGACGTAGGCGTTTTTGGCGGTGTTTTTCGGGCCACCAGTCACCTACAGGAAAAATACGGCAAGGCGCGCTGCTTTAATACACCACTGGTGGAGCAAGGCATCATCGGCTTTGCCAACGGACTTGCTGCCCAAGGGGTGGTTCCGGTTGCTGAGATTCAGTTTGCGGATTATATCTTTCCCGCATTTGACCAGATTGTTAACGAGACCGCCAAGTTTCGCTATCGCTCAGGAGACCTGTTCAATGTAGGTGGGTTAACCATCCGGACTCCCTATGGCGGTGGTATTGCCGGTGGCCTCTACCACTCTCAGTCGCCAGAAGCTTACTTTACCCATACGCCAGGGTTGAAAGTCGTGGTGCCCCGTAACCCTTACCAGGCCAAGGGACTGCTGTTAGCCACGATTCGTGATCCTGATCCGGTGCTGTTTCTGGAGCCCAAGCGGCTCTACCGGGCCGCGGTGGGTGAGGTACCCGATGAGGATTACCAACTTCCCATTGGCGAAGCTGACATTATCAAAGAGGGTTCTGATATCACGTTAGTGGGGTGGGGAGCCCAAATGGAAGTGATTGGCAAAGCGGTGGAGCTGGCTGAAGAGCAGGGTATTGCCTGTGAAGTCATTGATCTGCGTACGCTGCTTCCCTGGGATGCAGATACAGTAGCCGAGTCGGTGCTGAAAACCGGACGTTTGGTAATCAGCCATGAAGCGCCCTTGACCGGCGGATTTGCCGGTGAGATAGCTGCCACCATCCAGGAGCGTTGTTTTCTCTATCTTGAATCGCCCATTGCCCGAGTGGCAGGTCTGGATACTCCTTTCCCGCTGACATTGGAAAAAGAGTATCTGCCCGATCACCTGAAGATATTCGAAGCGATTCGTGAAAGCGTTAACTTTTAGCGCCAAGGAGAGTAACAATGAGCGATTTTTTACTACCGGATATCGGTGAAGGTATCGTCGAGTGTGAAGTGGTGGAGTGGCATGTCGCGGAAGGTGATCACATTGAAGAAGACCAGCCAATTGTCGAGGTAATGACCGACAAGGCACTGGTGGAGATTACCGCGCCAGAAGCCGGGGTGGTGAACAAGCTTTATGTTGCCCAGGGGCAAATTGCCAAGGTACATGCCCCCCTATATGCCTATCAGGCTGAGCACGAAGCAGGGCAGGACAGCCCCGCTGATGAACCCACTGAGCAGCAGAAGACCAAGACCGTTGTAGAGAAGACTACCAAAACTCCCTCCGAGCCGAATGAACAGGCGCCCAGTTGCATCATGAATGGTGCCAGGAGTGGCAAAGTGCCTGCCAGTCCGGCGGTACGTCGCTTGGTGCGAGAGCATCAGCTTCAATTAAGTGCCATTACAGGCAGCGGTAAGGATGGGCGCGTCTTGAAGGAGGATGTGCTGGCGCACCTGAATCACTCCACAGCGGTATCTGAGTCGTTTGAGCCTTCCACTGCTTCATCGGCTTCTCAATCGCCCAGAGTCGAACCGCTTAGGGGTGTGCGTGCCGTTATGGCGAAACGCATGGTAGAGGCGGCGAGCACCATTCCCCATTTCCACTACGGCGAAGAGATTGATGTCACTGAACTCCTTGCACTGCGTGAACGCTTGAAGCCACAGGTGGAGGCGCTGGGTGAGCGATTGACACTGATGCCATTCTTTATGAAAGCCATGGCGTTGGCCGTGGCGGAAACACCGATTATCAATGCCCAGCTGAATGCAACGGGTGATGAGCTGCACTATTTTACCCAGTGCAATATCGGTATGGCGGTGGATAGCAAGGCTGGCTTGCTGGTACCCAATGTTAAAGGTGTTGAACGGCTAACACTGTTAGAGATTGCCAGGGAAGTCGCGCGCCTCACCACTTCTGCTCGGGAAGGGCGGGTAGATCAGGCGGATCTTAAGGGAGGCACGATCAGTATCTCCAATATTGGCGCACTGGGAGGCACGTATGCCGCACCGATTATCAACGCACCGGAAGCGGCGATTGTCGCCATCGGTAAAACCCAGTGGCTGCCACGCTTTGATGAAGAGGGTGAGGTACAGCGGCGGGCAGTCATGACCATTACCTGGGCAGGGGATCACCGCTTTATTGATGGCGGAACCATTGCTCGCTTCTGTAACGCCTGGAAAGGCTTTTTGGAAGCGCCGGAAACCATGCTGCTCCATCTGGGCTAAAGCAGATGAGTCAGGCATCGCTTCAGCAGTTCTATATACCGGAAGAGCAGTCGGTATACCTGTTAAGCCACCATGATGCCCGCAAGCTTAAAGACTGGGTGGCGCTGTGCCAGGCGCAGCTGACTCAGTTGGGCTATACCGGGATTGAACTGATTGGCAAAGGTGCCTATGGCTTTGTGTTTGCAGGCAGTGCGCTACAACACGGCATACCTGCCCACTTTGTATTTAAATTTTCACGCATCACCTTACCCACCCACCTGCAGGAGCGCCTTGAAGAAGAGGCGTTCATGCTGGATCAGGTTGCTCACCCACGTATTCCAAAACTGGTGGCTTATCAGCGTTCACGGGGCCAGTCGATTCTGGTGATGGAGCGTGCCCCAGGCTGGAATCTGGAACAGGTGTCGCTCAAGGAAGGCAGACTCTCGCCACGCCTGATCATACATATAGCGTCACAGCTGGCAGATATTCTGTCCGTGTTGCGCCGAGAAACCGGCCCCGGTGCCCGGCCTGTTGTACATGGTGATATCAAACCATCGAATCTGGTGTTTGACTCCGAAAAGGAGTCCATTGCGCTTATTGACTGGGGGTCTTCCGTTTTTGCCCAACTGGACGCGCAGTTGCAATTTGTGGGTGCCAATGTAATGGAGCTGATGTCTGACAACCTTCAACAAACCAATGCGCGTCTGGGGGATGTCTACTTTATCGGTGAAGAACAGCTTAACGGCGCCTTGTCATCACCACGTTTTGACGAACAGGGGGCGGCGGGGACCCTGTATGCGCTTGCCTCAGCCCAGTCTTGCCGGTTTGGTCACCGCGCTATTCCTGCAAGCTCACTGGGGCTTCCTATGGAGTTCGCCCGTACACTGGATGGTATGCTGGACCCGGACCCTCTTGTGCGCCGCCGGGCGGGTGACTACTTCATAACCGCGATGCCGCGTATGGCCAGGGTGGTGATGGTTGATCTGCCAGTGGAACCCCAGACGCCGCTGGTGCCTGTATGGGCACGCGCTGCACATCAAGAGATAGACACGGTGGTGTATAGCTCACGTAAAGCATTTCTACGCGAAGTCGATGCCGAAGAAACCTTAAATGATGTCAATGATGTGCAGTTGGATCGCTACTACAAACAGTTTATGCAGGGCATGGGCGAGACTGAGAAAGCCTTTTTGGCCTCTGTGAGCCGACTGGGCAAATACCCGGTAGTGGGTGGTTTGGCGGTGCGTTGGGAACGGGAGGGGGTGTATATCGACTCCTCGCTCAACCTACATGACCCAACGTTAAAGCCGGCATTTATTGGGGCCGTAAATAATATGGTCCATTTGGCCAGAGCCATTCACCGCCAGGGGATTTTTAAAAGCTGCTTGTTTAATGCCCGGCAAACCCTTCACCTGGAACGTGAAGGGGTGGATGAGCCGTTTGATTGCGGGCCGAATATGGCGATTGCCTATGAGCTGAGCGCGGTACCGGAAATGGAGGATCGTACCCGTCAGCACAGCTATTTTGAAGATGGTCCCGACCCGGAAGAGTTGCTGGTACTACCCGGCACCATTATAGGGATTCTACAGCGGCTGAATGATATTCATCATACCGGCATGATCATCTTTGAGGCGTTGCCAAAGCACCTCAAAATTCACAGCTACTATCGACTGCTGGACCCTGGCCGAGAGCATGAGTTTCGTGCCTTATTGGCAGAGATGCTGCAGTCCGTCAGCCAGATAGAAGGGCTGGGCGTGTCCGGTTTTATGAAAATGCCCTATAAGGACACGCGCTTTTTTACCCATCTTGAGCGCCAGCCAGAGCGTTACTACCCCAGGGACCCACGTGATTACCTGAGAAAGCATGCAAGCAAAATAGCCAAGTCCTGAACGCTATTGTTGCCAGCCCTGCTTAAAGCAAACGTGCTTGCTCGGCCAACCAAGTGGCCAGCTGTTCTGTTAACTCGTCGCTGGCGCGTCCAAACGCATCCACTACATCAGGAATATCGACACTGCTGGCCTGGGCACGGGTAGTAAAGCTTTTGGCCGTTATCGGCTGACGGTTTTGCCCACCGACCAACTGTACGTCGAGCTGAATATGGGCGCTTGGGGGGGTAGCGTCGTACTCGCTTTGAAAGTGACGCAACTCGCTTAGCAGCAATACATCGTTAGGTAGACGGTCGCTGCCCACACTGGCAAACAGCTGGCGTTGTTGCAGGCCGGATATTAAGCGTGCCTGTAGCATATCTGGTGCATCTTCATGCCAGCGGGTGCCTGCATAGACATTGACGACATTGCGCTCAGGGTACACCACGATGCGATTGCTGCTAAGCAAGTGCCCCGCCTCTGGGGTGGCTACCCCCAGGCGCAGTGGAACCGTGGTCGAGGAAGGGGAGCGGATAGATGCCGAGTCGGACGTGGGGAGTCTGTAGAGGGTTGATCGTTCGCTTTCAGGGAGTATTGTGCAGCCAGCACTCACCAGCAGGATTGCTAACAGGGGGATACTAAGGGTGGGGCGCAAGCTCATGGACGGAACTCCTCTACCTGATCACGGCCCAGGAAAAAATCCGTTGGGCTCTCTTCAAGCTGGCGGGTGATCCGGTCCAGCGTCGTAAGGGTGGAACGCAATGCCGCAAGAGCAGGGGCAATATCCTGTGTTCCTTGCAGGGTATTCTCAACGGCTCCAGCATTGTCGTTGACCAATTGCTCAATGCGTTGGGCGGCACTGGCTACATCCCGGCTGGCATTGGCCGCACTCTCCATTACCATTTGCCCTTCCTGGCGTAGCAGCTGGGTGGCTTCCTGGCTAAGCGTATCAATACTTTCAAGGGTTGATGTTGCCTGGCGGGATACATCACCGAATAGTGCCATGTTCTCGTCCAGTGCTGCCTGCTGAGAGGCAATCATATCGGTGATTTGTGCAATATTATTAAGGATGTTACCGGCCTGCTCGCGATTGTTATCGTCGAACAGTTCGTTAACGTTTTTCAAAATTGTGTTGATGTTTTCAATCATATTCTCCCCCTCTTCAAATAGCGTAGCGATCGGCGAGGGGTCTGCGCGGATGAACGGCATGTCATCATCCGTTTGATCAATCAGGCGCGGGCTCTCAGGTGTGCCCCCATACAACTGCACCGACATGCTGCCGGTGATACTGGCAAACGCCAGCTTGGCACGGGTATCGATCTTTATAGGCGTGTCCTCATAGACACGAATATCGACAACAACCTGGCGAGGATCGTCAGGGTTAAGGGTTAATTCGGTTACCTCCCCCACTTCAATACCGTTGTACTGAACGGTACCGCCTACCGATAAACCACTGACGCTGCGTTCAAATAAAATACGGTAAGGTTGATAGTTACGGTCCCCGGCGGCGTGGCTCATCCACAACGCAAATAGCAGGGCTGCGACCGCAGTCAACAGAGTAAATAAACCTATCAGAACATGATGCGCGCGCGTTTCCATGGGCAAATTACTCCTTGAGGTCAGCAGTGGTCGATGAGGAGGTTGCAGCCGTTTGGGCAGCACGCCCCCGGGGACCGTTGAAATAGTCCTGAACCCACTGATCATCGGTTTTGGCGACCTTTTCAATGGTGTCCGTCACCAGGACGCGTTTTTGAGACAATACCGCTACCCGGTCGCAGGCGGCATAAAGCGTATCCAAATCGTGGGTGACAAGAAACACGCTAAAGCCCAGGGCATCGCGCAGCGTGACCAGCAGGTGGTCAAAGGCCGCGGCTCCAATGGGGTCGAGTCCCGCAGTGGGTTCGTCGAGAAACAGAATATCAGGGTCAAGGGCCAGCGCCCGTGCCAGCGCGGCACGCTTCACCATACCGCCGGAGAGTGATTCGGGAAACTGCAGGGCGGCCTTGGCGGGAAGCCCCACAAGCGACAGTTTGATACGCGCTATGTACTCGGCATCTTCGCGAGACAGCTTGGCATGTTCAATGAGGGGAAGTGCAATGTTCTCCTGTAGGTTTAATGAACTAAACAGAGCCCCCCGCTGAAACAACACCCCAAAACGGCGCTCCACCTGGCTTCTTTCCTCTTCACTTAGATCATTCAGGCGCGTGCCCAGCACCTCGATCGTGCCTTCGTTAGGTCGCTTGAGCCCAACGATACTACGCAGCAAAACCGATTTACCTGTGCCTGAGCCGCCCACAATACCCAGTATTTCTCCTCGCCGCAGAGTTAAATCCAACCCCTCATGAACGACATGGGCGCCAAAGCGATTTACCAGGCCTTTCACGCTAATGACCGGCTGTTCATCATGCTGAGATTGATCGTGAGTTTTGGTCACCACCCCATCTCCATAAAAAACAGCGCTGCCAGGGCGTCAATAAGGATAACCATGAAAATTGACTGAACCACGCTTGAGGTGGTGTGAGAGCCAACAGATTGGGCGCTGCCGCTAACCTTGAAACCTTCAAGACAACCGATAACCGCAATCACAAAAGCAAATACCGGAGCTTTGCTAAGGCCCACCAAAAAGTGAGTGACGGAGACGTCTTTTTGTAGTGTGGTCATAAATTGGGTAAGAGAGATATCCAGCGATAACGTTGACACCATGGCGCCACCCACTAGTCCGCTGATCATACCTACAAAAGCGAGCAGGGGTAGACTGATAAGCATTGCGATCACGCGGGGCAGCACCAGTAACTCAATGGGGTCAAGTCCCTGAGCCTGAAGGGCGTCTATCTCTTCGTTGGACTTCATCGCGCCCAGTTGAGCAGTAAAAGCACTGGCGGTTCGTCCTGCCAGCAAAATGGCGGCCAGCAATACACCAAACTCGCGCAGAAATGAGAAGGCTACCAGGTCGATGGTGTAGACCGTCGCACCGAAGTCCGCGAGCACCGTTGCCCCCAGAAACGCAACCACAGCGCCCACCATAAAGGTCAGCAGCGCAACGATAGGCACAGCATTCAGGCCGCTTTGCTGAATATGCGCAACCGTGGCGGTGAAGCGCCAGCGATGGGGACGTAGCAAAAGAGGCAACAGCGTCGCCAGTACCAGCCCAACGAATGCCAGTAACTGCCGCTGTTGCGACCATACTCCCGCCATGCTCTGACCAATACTGGCAAGCGCATCAGTAATGCGGTGTGGGGTCTGGTGCTGTATATCCAGAGGCGTATCCATGGCTTCTGCAATACGCACCAGCAGGGCCTGTTGCTCCTTAGGTAACTCGCTCGCCCATTCGGCCACCTGCTTTGCCTTGTCAACGCCTATCAGCTCGACAATCAGTGCAGCACCCGCTGTATCCAGTCGTTTGAGACCGTTTAGCGAGATGCTATCTGCTGAAGAAATGTTGCCCTGCCGATCCAGTGCACCCTTCAGGTCACTGTAATGGGCAAGGGTCCACTCTCCCTGGAGCGACATATGGCCGCTCTCTTTTGTTACCCACTCGTCTGGCATCCCTGCTCCTTATCGACCTGGACGATAACGTAAAGGCCCATGATGCAATCAAACGAGCGTTAGTTAAAGGCAAGTCGTCAGAGATTTAAAGGGAAAGCTAATATTTTGGTGCCAGCTCCTGCTTAATTTTAGCAGCCACCTCTTTTAAGCGGGGGCCGAGATTGCTCACCAATCGGTGATGATCCAGGCGCAGGCTGGAACCTCCGCAGTTAATAGCCATGACTTCGGCACCATCTTCCAAAATCAGCGGCATGGCGACGGCACTGATATCCCGTTGCCAATCCTGCTCTGAAAGGCAGAATCCATACTTGGCGTAATCTTTCATACTCTGCTGAATTCCGGCTTCGTAATGCGGCCATTCATTGCCGTAAAACGCTGCCAATTCCTGGAGTACCTGTTGGCGCCGTTCATCCGATAAGCCGCATAGCCACGCCCGCCCAATAGCGGATGTGGCGATCGGTAGCCGTGAACCAACATCCAGGCGAATAATCAGTGGACCATGGCCGTGGCAGGTTTCCAGGTACACCATATCGTTTCGGTCGGCACCGCCAAGGCTGACATTACAATCAGTGGCATCCGCAAAGGTCTGCAGGTGCGGGCGGGCAATTTCACGAATCCCCATATTGGCGAGGAAACGGTACCCCAGCGCAAGCACGCCAGGGCCCAGGCGGTATTTTTCCAGGTGGGTGTTGTGCTGTAAATAGCCCAACTGGGTCAGGGTATAGGTTAGCCGGGAGACCGTGGGACGGGGGATATGGGTGCGATTGGAAAGTTCGGCATTGCCTAGATACTCTTCGCCTGTGCCAAAGGCACGCAGTAGTTCTAAGCCACGGGCAAGGGC
The DNA here is from genome assembly GCF_023507745.1 of Vreelandella olivaria. Classification (GTDB taxonomy): domain Bacteria; phylum Pseudomonadota; class Gammaproteobacteria; order Pseudomonadales; family Halomonadaceae; genus Vreelandella; species Vreelandella olivaria_A. The sequence goes on from NZ_JALPZO010000100.1 coordinate 58,953, forward strand.
GGTAACAAAGTTACGATCCTTTTCTGGCAGTGGGGCATCGTCAGTGGTGGCGTCGGTAGAGTCCATCTGGCATCTCGGCATATGAGTAATGAATTGAGCAAGTATCGCATAACTGCTCGGGTGCAATGCAAAGCTCTCTTGCGTACTGCTGTCAACGTATTACCTGCTTAAGTATTGAGCCAGCCGCACTTACCCACAAGGACTTACCCAACAGGCAAGTACGGCGTCGGCTGTTAAGTGTCGAGGCGCTCTATAATGGTGGCGATGCCCTGGCCCACACCAATACACATGGTTACCAATGCATAGCGGCCTCCAGAGGCTTCCAGATGGCGCATGGCTGTCAGCACCAGACGTGCTCCGGAGGCTCCCAGAGGGTGGCCAATGGCGATAGCACCACCATTGGCGTTCAAACGTGAGTCGTCGCTGGAAAGTCCAAGCTGTTTGACACACCCAAGCACCTGCACCGCGAAGGCCTCGTTAATTTCGATAACATCCATCTGGGCAAGCGTAAGCCCAGCACGCTGAAGCGCTTTCTGGGTGGCGGGTACCGGCCCTAACCCCATTACCCTTGGGGCAACTCCTGCAACGGCGCTTGCCACAATACGCGCTCGGGGAGCGGCGCCAGCACGCTCGCCTGCTGCCCGTGTGCCCACAATCAGGGCGGCAGCGCCATCGTTAAGCCCGGATGCATTGCCAGCGGTAACCACCCCTCCTGCAAAGAGCGGGCCTAGTCTGGCCAGTTTTTCTTCGGTGCTACCAGGTCTTGGATGTTCGTCGTTATCAATTAACAAGGGGGGCTGTTTACGCCCTTGCGGTACTTCCACCGGGAACAGCTCGCCGCTGTAGAAACCCGAGGCAAGTGCCTGGGCGTAACGGGCCTGGGAGCGAGCGGCAAAGGTATCGCTGGCATCACGATCAATGTCCAGGTCATGGGCAATGTTATCCGCTGTTTCCGGCATGCTATGGCTGCCGTACTCCTGGGCAATCCATGGGTTTGGAAATCGCGAGCCGATGACGGTATCGTACATCGGCTGGTTGCGGGCGTAGGGGGAGTCCGCCTTGCCGAGTACATAGGGTGCCCGGGACATGGACTCGACACCACCAGCCAGAAACAACTCACCTTCGCCCAGGCGGGATGCCCTGACAGCATCCATGATGGCGGCAAGGCCGCTACCACATAGCCGGTTGACGGTTTGGCCTGCGACAGTAATGGGCAAGCCTGCCAATAGCGCCCCGTGTCGCGCTACATTGCGGGAGTCCTCGCCTGCTTGATTGGTGCAGCCGACAAGCACATCTTCGTAGCTCTCTGGTGTAAATGAGTTACGTGCCACCAGGGCTTTAAGCGTTAAACCAAGCAATTCATCAGGGCGTACCGCCGCCAAGCTACCGCCATGGCGACCAAAAGGTGTGCGCAGGCCGTCATAAATATAAGCGTCTTGTATCATCGTTGTTCTCCACGAAAGGTTAAGCAGCTGTGAGAGGCGTATCAAGTGCGGCGCGGCGGCGTAGCCACGGGCTTGGGCGATAGCGAGGATCGCCCGTTGCAGCGAGTAGATTCGTTAAAATTGTCATGATGCGCTTAATGCCGTAGTGGTCACCCATGCGTAATGGACCAAAGGGATAGCCCAAGCCAAGCTCTACCGCCCGATCAATCGTGTCCGGGGTGGCAACGCCCTGTTGGGCAATATCAGCCCCTACATTCACGATGCAGGCAACGATCCGCTGCAGCACAAAGCCATTACTGTCATTTAACACGCTAACCGGCGTGCCATCATGGTGGAGCAGGCTGCTCGCGGCCTGGATAACGTCAGGGTGGGTAATGGGGGTGGCCATCAGGCTGCGTCGTTGCTCAAGCCCGGCGAGCATATCCACTGCGACACACTGTCTGGCGTTTAACGCCTGGCGCAGTGCGCAACTGGTGGTATCTTCACCAAAGGGTGTAAGCAGGCAAAGAGCCTGGTCGGTCGGTTGTGCAGTGGTTTCCAGTGGCCAGCCAGCAGCATTGACCATATCAGCCAGCATTTTGGCGCTTTCGGGATCATCCTGGCTGATCCATACCGGGCGGGGGGGAACACGCGCAGGAGCAGTTTCTTCCGGCACCTGGGCCTGCCCCTCAACATAGCGATAAAAACCTTCACCTGTTTTGCGCCCCAGCAGCCCGGCTGCCAGCCGCTGGCGAGTGAGAGGGGAGGGCCGAAAACGGGCTTCTTCGTAATACTGGTGGTAGATCGATTCCATCACCGCATGGGAAACGTCAAGTCCCGTCAGGTCAAGCAGCGTAAAAGGCCCCATCCGGAACTTGCCTTGGTCGACCATAATGCGATCAATGGTGGCCGGGTCTGTTATGTTTTCACCCAAAATGCGTAGTGCTTCGGTACCAAAGGCACGCCCGGCATGATTGACCAAAAATCCTGGTGTATCAGTTGCTAATGCGGTGAAGTGTCCCATTGCTGCACCCATGGCCTTGACCAGCTTTATCACCTTTTCATGGGTGCGCAGCCCTGGAATAACCTCGACAATTTTCATCAGCGGAACAGGATTAAAGAAGTGAAAACCTATCACCCGTTCCGGGCATTGGCAGGCAGCCGCAATCGCCGTTACGGAGAGCGATGATGTATTGGTTGCAAGCACCGCCTGTGGGCTAACGATACCCTCCAGGTCACTGAACAGTTCCTGCTTGGCTTCGAGTTTTTCTACAATCGCTTCAACCACAATATCGCAGGGGGCCAGGGCAGTCAGCGAGGTCGCTTCTATTAAGTGGTCACTATAGCGTTGCGCTTGTTCAGGTGTAATGCGCTGCTTTTCAGCACTTCTTTGCCAGAGCCCATTGATAAAGGCTTGGGCCTCTTTGACCGCACCCTCTTTAACATCGAAGAGCATGACATCCATACCTGCCTGTGCCGCCAATTGGGCGATACCGCGGCCCATGGCACCTGTGCCAACAATACCAAGAGTAGTAAACGCGTTTGGGGTTGGTTCACTGGACATACGGCAAATCCTCATTGCAAAGGTTTTTGTTTTGCATTGCAAAATAGTATTTCGTTTATTGACTGCCATCCTAGGCTATGCAAAAGTGCCTGACAAGCAAAGTGAACGTTAATTTCGCTAGGCAAAACTATGTTGCCTGCATTGAGAAAGCATTCCTAAAAGACAAAAAAACAACGCCATGAGGAGCTGTCATGATTCGCGATCCCGAACTGCTTAATCAGTTGGTTGATACCATTTCTCGCTTTGTTCGCGAGCGCCTAATCCCTAACGAAGCGCGCCTGGCTGAAGATGATGCGGTGCCGGAAGACATTCTGGCGGAAATGAAGGAGATGGGGCTGTTCGGGTTATCGATCCCTGAAGAGTATGGTGGCCTGGGTCTTACCATGGAGGAAGAGGCGTTAGTCGCTATTGAAATTGGCAAAACCTCACCCGCCTTTCGCTCCGTATTTGGTACCAACAATGGTATTGGTGCCCAGGGTATGCTGATTGATGGCACCAGGGAGCAAAAAGACAAATATGTACCACGTCTTGCTACCGGAGAGATCCTGAGCGCGTTTTGTCTGACCGAGCCGGACTCAGGGTCCGACGCTGCCAGTCTGCGTACGACTGCGGTGCAGGATGGCGACCACTATATCCTCAACGGAACCAAACGCTTCATCACCAACGGGCCCGAGGCTGACCTGTTCACTGTGATGGCGAGAACCAATCCTGAGCATAAAGGCGCTGGTGGAATTTCTGCTTTTATCGTTGAAGGCAATACGCCTGGGCTGGTGCGCGGACCTGCGGATAACAAAATGGGGCAGAAAGGTGCCCATACCTGCGACATTATTTTTGAGAACTGCCGTGTCCCTGCGGAAAACATTATTGGTGGGAAGGAGGGACAAGGCTTTAAAACCGCAATGAAGGTACTTGACCGGGGGCGGCTGCATATCTCGGCGGTGTGTGTGGGAGTGGCGGAACGACTGGTAGAAGAGTCGCTGCGCTACACCATGGAGCGTAAGCAGTTTGGTGCCGCGCTTGCCGAGCATCAACTGATTCAAGCTATGCTGGCGGATAGCAAAACCGAAGCTTATGCAGGCAAAACCATGGTGATGGATGCCGCGCGGCGCAAAGATGATAGCGAAAATGTTTCGACGCTGGCTTCCTGTTGCAAACTGTTTTGCGCTGAAATGGTTGGCCGTGTCGCGGATCGTGCGGTGCAGTTACATGGAGGCTCGGGCTATATGGCGGAGTATGCTGTTGAACGCTTCTACCGTGATGTGCGGCTGTTCCGCATTTACGAGGGTACCACTCAGATCCAACAATTGGTGATTGCCCGGAATATGGTACGGGAGGCGTCGTAATGGCTCTTTCGGTCACTTATCAAGCGCCTGATGAATCCATTTTTGGACGGCTTGCCAGCGAGCTTATCGCTGAACTGCCCGAGCGCCTGAGTACCCGCGTACTGGAGAACGCCATCCAACTGGCGGATTACCCCGCTATCGTTGATGGCCCGGTTCGCTGGAGCTACGCTGAACTTGGCCGGGAAATAGCGGCTGCCTGCAACTGGTTAGGCACCTTGGATATTCGCCCTGGCGACCGCATCATGGTGGTAAGTGAAAACTGTCGTGCGTTGATCGTGTTACTGCTTGCAGCCAGTGAGATGGATGTGTGGGTGGCGATTGTTAATTCGCGGCTTTCGGCCCAGGAGGTGGACCTGATTCAAGGCAACTGCCTGCCACGGAGAGTGTTTTATACCTGCGAAGCCTCTCAGGAGGCGTGCCAGCATGCTGAACGGCATAGTGCGGATCGCTACCAGCATCCACAGTTGGGTAATCTGGCTATTTCCCTGCTGTATGAAAGCGAGCCGGAGCCTGTGTGCGCCAGCGGTGGTGAGCAGGTGGCCGCCATGATCTATACCTCGGGTACCACCGGCACACCTAAAGGTGTGATGTTGACCCATCGTGGCATTCTGTATATCGCCTCAATTTCCGGTGGTATGCGCCATTTAAGCGAAGGTCAGCGAGTCTACGGCATGCTGCCCATGTCCCATGTATTTGGGCTTTCATCGGTATGCATGGGGTCGCTCTACAACGGTGCCTGCCTCTATACCATCTCTCGTTTTGATGCAGCCCATATGCTGGAAACACTTAAACAGGAGCGGATTACTGTGCTCCAGGGGGTGCCGGCCATGTATGCCCGGGCGCTGGAATTTTTAAAACGCGCCCAACGCTCCCTGGATGCACCTGATCTGGTTTATATCTCTGCCGGTGGTTCACCACTGGACAGTGATACCAAGGTTAGGGTTGAAGCGGCATTTGGCCTGACACTGCACAACGGTTACGGTTTAACGGAGGCGAGCCCGACCATTAGCCAAACCCGGATTGATGATCATCACACCAGCAGCACGGTGGGCCGTGTGCTTCCATTATTGGAGTACCGTTTAGAACCCCTTGGTGACAGCGGGTCTGCCGTACAACCTGATGATGAAGTCGGCGAGCTGTGGGTGCGAGGTCCTAATATCATGAAGGGTTACTTTCGTCAGCCAGAGGCTACCCGCGCCACCTTAACCGAAGACGGCTGGCTCAACACCGGCGATATAGCCCGTCTGGATCAGGACGATCAGCTCTATATTGTTGGGCGTAGCAAAGAGTTGATTATCCGCTCCGGGTTCAATATCTATCCGCCGGACGTGGAGGCGGTGATTAATGAGCACCCGGCGGTGACATTGACGGCGGTAGTAGGGCGGCAGGTGGCAGGGAATGAGGAAGTGGTGGCCTTCGTTCAGTGTGAGCCAGGCGTGGAGGTTGACCTTGCAGAGCTGAAAGCGTTTATCGCCGAGCGGTTGGCGCCCTACAAACGGCCTACTCAACTGGTACTGATGGATACATTGCCTTCCACTGCCAGTGGCAAGATTCTAAAAGGGCGGCTGCGGGACTTGGCCCAGCAGGAGAGCGCTACATGAATCAACTGGACCAGACCGATAGAGGTTCACCGGCGTTGATGGGGTACCACGAATTGCTTGGTATGCAGATTATGGAGTGGCAGCCGAACCGCGCTGTAGTAGCGTTGACCATTGAACCTGCGCACCTAAACCGTAGCGGTAATGTACATGGTGGTGTCCTCGCCTCAATGCTGGATAGTGCCATGAGTCTGGCGGGCCTGCATTGCGAAGTGCCGGGCCACCTACGCCGTGGTATGACGTTGTCACTGACCACCACCTTTGTGGGCCCTGCTCGCCAAGGTGTGCTCCGTGCCACAGGAACAGTGCGTGGCGGCGGCCAGAAGACCTATATGTCCAGTGGAGAGGTTACCGACGAGAACGGGAATCTGGTGGCACTAGGTGAGGGATCGTTTCGTCGGCGCAGTGGCAGTGAATCCGCCCAGGGGACACCTGACCCCACCACTACCAATACAGCGGAGCCTGGAAGGTGAGCCAAGCCCGCCTGAGGGTCTCTTTTTTACTGCTTGTCACGTTGGCAACCTTGGCTCATCTGGTTATCGGTGGTGTTGTTTGGCAGGCTGTTGGGGTTGGGGCGCTGCTGCTTTACTTATTGACGATTGCCGGTCAGCTAACGCGCATGTCCAAAGGGTTATTGCTGGCGGCGGGAATACTTACGCTGTTCGCGTTATGGCGCTCAGCATCACCAGCGCCGTTGCTGTTTGACGCCGCTGGGCGCTTTGCGTTTTTTGCTACGTTTGTAGTGGCGTTAAGTATGCTGCGCTTACCTGCCTACCGTTCACGCTTAGTGCGTCGCTGTGGGCAGTGTATGTTGCTTCAACCTCCCAGCCGACGTTACCCAATTTTGTCGCTGGGGTCGGCACTGTTTGGCATTATCCTGAATATTGGCGTGCTCAACCTGTTTGCCGCCATGATTGAGAAAAGTAACACCTTGAATGCGGCCCAGGGGCGCCTCTGGGTGCAGCAGGCGCGTCAGCGCCGCATGATGCTGGCGCTGCTGCGTGGCTTTTCCCTGGCACCGCTGATTTCCCCGATGGGTATTGGGGTAGCGGTGGTACTGTCAAGCCTGCCGGAGGTGTCCTGGTGGGCGTTGGCTCCCTACATTCTGGGCGCGGCGGCACTGATTTTCCTGACGGGCTGGGCGGTTGATTTTCTCACCGGCCCGCATCCAGCTGCCAATAACACCCCGCTAGCGGCTCCTTCCCTGCGCCCTTTGGCGCAGTTCTGTGTGCTGCTACTGGGTATTGTGGCGTTAGTGTTTGGCATTGCCTGGCTGTTAGAACTCCGCCTGCCTATTGCCGCCTTGCTGGGGGCCCCTGGCGGAGCACTTCTTTGGCTTGCATGGCAACGCCGGCGGCTGGGTTATGTCGGTCTGCCCGCCGCAGTGGGTACCGTTCACCGGCAACTGCCGTGGTTGCTTTCCCCCAGTGCAAACGAAATCGTGGTACTGGGAGCCGCTGGCTATTTGGGACACCTGTGTGTTGGCTTGGTGGATACCCAGCAATTGGCCCCATTGTTTGCGCTACTCAATCCGTGGGGGGCCTTTAATGCGGTGCTCGCCATGCTGGTGGTGTTGGGGCTGGCCCAGGTGGGTGTTAACCCCATTATCACAGTGACACTTCTGGTAGGGTTATTACCGCAGTTAGGTATAGATGGGCTTACGCCACCGCTTATTGGGGCATCTTTGATGGTTGGCTGGGCGCTGGCGCTGATGTCCTCGCCAATGACTGCATCAATGCTGATTTTGTCGCGTTTTACCGGCGTATCTGCCACGTACATTGGTTATCGTTGGAACGGTTACTTCATGATAGCCGCTATTCCGTTATTGGCGGTGTGGTTTATATGGCCGCCTTTTTAATTATCGACCGAGCGTAAATGCTTGACCTTTGTAGAGTGCTTTTTTATTGTCCTTTTTTAAAAGTAAAATATTATTTTGCTATGCGGAATTCGTGAGCTAAGTATTCAGATGGAGCATGCCTTATGAAAATTCTCGTCGCGGTGAAACGCGTCATCGACTACAACGTCAAAATCCGCGTCAAGGCGGACCACTCCGACGTTGACCTTACCAACGTCAAAATGGCCATGAATCCTTTCTGCGAAATTGCCGTGGAAGAAGCGGTACGCCTGAAAGAGCAGGGCGTGGCCACGGAAGTGGTCGCCGTCACGGTAGGCCCCAAGGCCGCCCAGGAACAACTGCGCACCGCCCTGGCTCTGGGCGCGGACCGCGCCCTCCATATTGAAACCGACGAGCGCGCCGAATCCCTGGCGGTCGCCAAACTGCTGGCCAAGGTGGTTGGCGAAGAGCAGCCCGGCCTCGTGTTGCTTGGCAAGCAAGCCA
>NZ_JALPZO010000101.1 GCF_023507745.1 Vreelandella olivaria
GGCCTGACGCTGATGCATATCGGCTCCATGGCTTTTTTGTTTGTTTACCCGCCCATCTACGATGCCATCTGTCGGCTCTTTAAGCGTGAGCGCCGCACGGTGCTGGTGCCCTGGGAAGACGTGATCGCAGTATGCGGTTTTAACCCCAGCCTGGGGCCGGGCGCGGTGACCGGTTTTGGCTGGAACTTTGCGCTGTTGCCGCCCGACCCCGAGCGGCCGGGCTACACCCTGCCTGGGGCCGGTATTATGGTCGGCGTGGGTGGCCTGCCCGGTGCGCTGGCCCAGTGGGAGTATATCCGCCGCTTTATGGAAGAAGGGGCCGGGGCGATTACCCCCTCCGCCAGGGAGTGGGGCGTGGCGTGGTACAATGCCTACGTGGCCCGTGAAAAAGCCGAGTGCGAGTGCACTAATGATATGGCCCGCTGGCGACGCTTTCGGCGCAAACGGCTGTGGGAGCATGCCCGCTTCGCCCACTGGTACACCGAGTACCGCATGAAGCATGTGCTGCCTAAAGCCGTGCCGGATGACTA
>NZ_JALPZO010000102.1 GCF_023507745.1 Vreelandella olivaria
TCTCATCCACGCCGGGCAGTGTGATGGTGAAGTGCAGTCCCGTGCTGAGTGCCATGCTCCCTCCTGGAATCATCAACTGTTAATGAGAAACAGTGATAATAACGAGCCAGGAGCGAAGCACAACCCCGTAAGGGCAGGTGTCAGCGATGTCTTACAAAAATGTAAGAGATATCGTACAAAATTTTAAGAAATGGCTTACAACAGGGAGGCTTGCAAATATTGCTGGTGTATGAAAACACGCATTATGGGCGACTTGCCTTTGTTGATCCCGCCAGCAAGGCGTCGTTGGTATTGACCACGAAACACCGTCATATCGTGATAGTGCCGACCGAATGCGAGCACAACATGATGCCCTTGCTCCATCAGCATGAAACCCCAGCGTGACCGATTCGGTGAAGCACCGGTAAGTCATTGACTTGCCAAGATAGGGCCAACTTCCCATGGTGGGATAATTGGCGCAGCCTTTGGGAATCCGTATAGTGACAGCCTACTCTCGCCAACTGATTGAACACATGCTTCAAAATAACTC
>NZ_JALPZO010000103.1 GCF_023507745.1 Vreelandella olivaria
TCATGCGGGGCCACCATTACCACAGGAGCGGCCTGGTTCGAGGTGGAAGACGCCCCGGCAGCAATCAACGGCAGCGCCACCTCCTGCGGTGGCTATGTGGCTGCGTCATCGAGCGCTGTCACAGGCTCGCCCTCCTCAGTCTCCCTGGGGCCGGGCATCTCATTCCAGCGCATGTCGGCTGCCGACGTTGAGGCCGAGCTCAACGCCGAGATCGCCCGCAGCAATGCACAAACCGCCTCCTTTCAAGCAGCGGCGCAGGGCACGCCGGAAGATACCCAGCGGGACGAGGGCAATACCAGCAGCGATCTTGCCCCCGGCTTCATTATCGTGCGCAAACTCACACCCCGGGCGGAACTGAAACGTGACATTCTCCCCGCGCCCACCCCCGAGGTGGAAGCGATGTTCGAGCGTCTTAATGGCCACCTGGGCGAGGTAGTACTACCCGGCTCGATGGTGGTGCTCAGCGACCCCGATAACCTGCAATGCCGTCCCGAAGAAGACCAACTGATGCAGGAAGCCAGCAAGGT
>NZ_JALPZO010000104.1 GCF_023507745.1 Vreelandella olivaria
TAATTGAACACGTCGTGTCTAGCCGCTTCCCGTGTCGAATAAATCTGTCGCTTGATCCGCTCTCGCTTGAGGAGTTGAAAGAAGCTTTCAGCAACGGCGTTGTCATGACAGTTACCACGTCGGCTCATGCTGCCCACCAGGTGATTAGCTTTCAAAAAGCTTTGCCAGTCTCCACTGCTAAACTGGCTTCCTTGATCCGAATGCACCATCACAGTTCCTTGTGGCTTGCGTCGCCAAACTGCCGACAATAAAGCATCCAGCACTAACTCCGTGGTCATACGTGACTTCATCGACCAGCCAACCACTTGACGAGAAAACAGGTCGATAACCACCGCTAAGTAAAGCCAGCCTTCGTACGTTCGGATGTACGTAATATCCGTCACCCAAGCAATATTTGGCGCTGTTACTTCAAACTGACGGTCTAAATGGTTGGGTGATACGATGGCCGGCTTTCCACCGCCATAGCAGCCAGGGCGTCGTCGATAGCCGGTCTGAGAGCGTAAACCTTCTCTACGCATCAGGC
>NZ_JALPZO010000105.1 GCF_023507745.1 Vreelandella olivaria
GCCGTTCCTTGCCAGCCGACCGTGGCCAGCAGGGTAACGGCCAGCAGGTTCAATAGTCGTGTCATGGGCGTGTCTCGTATTGCCGATCACCTTGGCCTGTCATGGGTTTCATACGCCGGTCAACACGTCCGCCACCCGCCACTGGCCGTCGCGAGACTGGTAGAACACCACCGGGAAGCTGGCATAGCGTTCGCTGCCGCTCGGTGGGTGCTCCCAGAGAATCGGAGTGGGTTGAATACGCACCAACCGCCCCTCGGCCATCAGCTCTACCTGATCCTGTTGCGGATCGTCGTTCCAGTGAAACGGCTGCAAAGTCGCGCCATTGGGACGAACTCGCTTGTATCTGGGTAATCCCAGGCTGGTATTTTCGATAAACTCCCGTGCGGAATCATGCTCCGTGAGCATATATGCCGTGCGCGCCCACACCGGCTCCAGTTCACGGAAGATCGCCTCCGTATCGTCACGCTCGATCAGCCCATGGATATGGCGGTACGCCTCACGCAGTTCCC
>NZ_JALPZO010000106.1 GCF_023507745.1 Vreelandella olivaria
CGACAGATTTATTCGACACGGGAAGCGGCTAGACACGACGTGTTCAATTACATTGAAATGTTCTACAACCCAAAGCGCCGACACGGCACAAGTGATAACTTGTCACCGGTTGAGTATGAAAGGCGTTACTTTAAGAGCCTAACGGGTGTCTAGAATATCCGGGGCGATTCATAGGGTTATTGCGGCTGCCCTATCAACAAGACAGAACTCACTTGCTGCGGGAAGCTTTTCTTCACAAATCCTGTCCCGTTAAGGACAGAGACCTCATTACCCTGTTTGATCGATTGAAGCGTGTCGATCGTTGTTGCCAATATTCCTTATCGTTCTACTCACTACCCATGCATGATTTCTTGACCCTCATCAAGAGCGGCGTCGATAACAAGATCAGGGTCTGTGGCTATCAGATCCTGAGGTTTTAGCCCGCCGAGATAGCTATTTACCGACTGGAACCAATAGGCCATTCCCCATCCGTCTTTTTTATCTTTGAAGATGTCGATGATTTTCGACATGACGCTGTACGGTCGGTAGCCAGCATCTTTCTCAAGCCCAAAAGCTGGGTAGTAATCGGTGCCATGGTCATTGATCGTAAAAATATCACCTTGTTGTTTCCACTGAGCAGGTTGAGCGCTATCACTACGTGAGCTGACGCCTGGCAACTGTAATATTTCATCGACAGTTAACCAATCGCCGCTTTCCATCACGGCTCGACGTGCTCTTGTTTCCATCTCTGCTTCGCGCAAATTATTTGGTTTGGTCATAGTCTTAGGCACCCTTATCTTGGGTATTTATGCCAGATCAGTTGCCTGATGACTTGGTTTATAAGCTAGCCATCGTGTAAGTGATCGTCGTGATAACTAGGCTAGACATGCAAGAGCTGCCGGTAGAAAACAACTTCTAACACCCAATGCATTCAACCTACTAATGAGAAAGTATTGTTACCCGCTCCCTCCTATTTTGTTAATTCTCTTTGATTTACTGTCCAGTGGGTAGAAAAAGGGGAACAGGCTAGCAATAGGTATAACTGAAGAGTATGTTTTTTCCTAGCCGACGGCGTAGCGGTCATGCTCATAGCGGTATCATATATCCCGCTCGACGACTGCCATTCGACTACATTGTCCCTGGTGAAAACTGGTTTGAGATCGCTGATTTTGCGGACAGCCATGGACAAAGGTCAATTTTGATAGAGTTACATGAATATTGTGGTAAACGTAATTCATCTACGCTCTTAACCCGTTTAATAAATAATTAACGACAGGAGAATGGCCATGATGCGACACGAAAACATCCTCGCTGCCTTGGGCGGAAAGAGGTTAGATGAAGCTATTGAGTGCACCCGCGCCGCACTCGACCAGCAATGGCGCCCCTCGCAGTTGAGTGTATCCACTGCCAACGGCCGCATATGCCTAACGCAAGAAGAACGATATGCAATAGGGAAGGTAATTCGTGAAATGCTGGAGGCACGCTTATGCGTACTCGAAAACGAGGTCGAATAGCCCCAAGCGCAATTATACTTTCAAAGATAATTGATGATAAAAAGTATACTCCATTGAATTTTAAGGTGTTTATTAATCTAGTGTATGGTTAGTTAGTGAAGATGAAAAAAGCGCTGCGCAACATAAAGTAGTGCTATATGGGAAATGGAACAGACATATTTCGAGGGCATTCATACGGGGATCGATAGCGATCCTGACAGTAATACCACTCCTCAATCAGAATGACTAAGAGCAGCTACGTCACAAAGATCTACACACTGTAGAAAAGCGATGTTATGTGTAAACGCCTCTGTCTATCCTAGTAATCAGATCCAGAACCTGCTGAGCGTCATCCTGCATAACGTCAATGGGACGCTTCCAACCTAGGCCCATTGCTTCATTATGTAACCACTGGTCCGCTGCTGAACGATCCCCACCAAACAGCTCAAGAGCAGACCTCCAGATTGCGATATTAATTTGCTGCTGTGGGTCATTCGCTTTATGCATATTCTCATCATCCCTAGCAAGCTCCTGCGGAACCATATGTTAGATTAGCCTAGGTGGTATTGAGTTTGCATTTAATTATTCCTCTCTGCTCGACAGCAAAGGATTAAAAATAGTCCCTGACGTAAGCCTTTCCTCAATTTCTGCAGCCAAAAGCACTTCTTTACGGCTTGGATAATGGCGCAGCAAGCGGTTTGCCTCTTGCCGCTTCTCATTTGGAAGGGTTTTATCCTTGCTCAGTTCAGTGAGAAAAGCTTCAGTCTGTATAATTGCACGTGTCCGTTCGTAAGGTAGCGTCATTTGGCTTCCCCCTTGTTTCTAGTAGAGCTAGGATCATGTCTGCCTTTCGCTAAGGCCTAATGAATAATATCTTACTGACGTCATGAGGCTGATGGAGGTAGTTCACAATTGCTCGTCCAACGGCCGGCTTAATAGCCCTTTTTTGGTCACATCATTCAGCAGCATGTGGCCTCAGCTTTGCTCGATGTGTACCAGCTACAGGCGGTGATTTTCTTCTTCCAGTTTCTTGAGGCGCTTCACGTCGGAGGCTTCATGACGCCATACTTGGCTTTCCCGTTGTATGTAAGCCTCATCGGAGATGCCGTACTCCCGACATACCCCATCAAATGGCTTGAAACCAATTTCTGGTTGGTAAATATATAGCTACACTAATCAACTAGCCAGATTCATTGATACAGTCGAATGCTTGGCTAAGTGGTGTTGGAGGTAATATGAAGATTATTGGAAAGGCCGAAATTGATACAGTTACTGACGTAGTTTGCGATGTCTGTCTATGCTCCACTCAAGTAGCTGGCGGGCTGGAGTTTGCGACTCTTCAGGCTCGTTGGGGGTATGGAGCCACGCATGATGGCGAGCGATACGAACTACATTTATGCGAAAGCTGTTTTTTTCGTACAGTGGCATACATGAAAGACGAACGGCGCATACAAAATTTATTCAGTGACGATGATAATACAGGTGTAAACACCGCAGATGAAAAATTTGGCTTAGTTACAAGAAATGACTATTTCGGAGACGACCAATGCACGTGAGACAGCTTATAGAAATGTTCAATATGCCATCGTCGGTGGATTATATGAGTATGCAGAGGCTGCATAGCTGCAGCGGAATTATGAGTTTTAGTTATGATTAAGATTTTTTTTGCTATTGAGATGGTGTTATGGGTGAAAAAGGTTACACATCAGTGGTTAGTTGCTACGGATTTTTGACAGTTTGAAAACCTCATATCCACCCGCACAGATCGTGGCTATCATGATCAGTAGTATGGGAGATATGCCTATAAAAAATTTCAATGCTTCATTCACTAATTATTCCTCTAGGTATTTGATTGTAAATATAACTTCGGGTTGTTAATTTTCTCCAGACAGCCTGTGGCCTCTCATCTATCTGTCTTGTGACCACATAATTATTATCACACTCGTTACATTATAGCTGTCTACCAAGCTCAGCAAGTCGCCTATCGGTTCTATTGAGCGAGATCCACCGGGATTTATCGCAGTAAGAGTGTAGTGAGGGCTGCGTCTTGTAAAATTTCGGATACGGATTAAATGGTTGCTGGGGCCTTCCAGGCTCCCAACTTGAAATCGTTACAATTGGTTAATAGAACGTTACCCAATTTCTTCTTGTGCTTGGTTGACAGCAGTGGATCCCGCAAGCCTCTATCCGCTATGTTGGGTGTGGTATCTGGAAAAAAGGGTTGGCAAAATTAAGCGTTATCGCTCTTGCACAGCTAGATGCATGCCAAGGGCACAAAAGAGGCTGCCAACGATCCTGTTCTGCCACTTTGCCATCACGGGGCTGTTTTTCAAAAAGGCACCTACCCTGCCGGCGGCACAAGCTTAGACGGACGTCACCGCTACTCTGATCACCACGAAACACAAGCCCAGCATACCCAGTTACAATGAGACACTGCCCGTCTCTGTTTGTACAAACTGTGGCAGAAAGGCCGGAAAGAACATGGCCGACTTGGGGTTCAGAGCCTCACAGAGCACCCTCTGCCTGGATGCCTTGCGCCCCTCTGCGGGCCGATCAAAAGAATGGGTAGGCCCTAGAATAGCTTTTACCCCAAGGTAGTCAGGTAAGCCGCCCCATATACTTCATGTTGTATAAAGCGACGGCGAATGCCATCAAGATGGTCGACACACCTAATACCGCCAGGGCTGTGAGCAGGAGATCGTCGGCTGCGATCCCCAGACTGGTGGCGACCCAGCGCGGGTTCCCGAACTAACCGAACGCGCTGTTTCTTTTTTGTGACTGTTTGCTACTAAGCTAAGTCACCTCGCATGATACCGACCTTGCTAAAGGCATTCAGCACTGAAGCTTCGCAGAGAACATTTTCATTTTTGGGTTTAGAGTGCTTGAACGTATCGGCAACCCCTGGACAGTGCCCCGCCAATTTTTGGACGACACCTTGGACATGTCGCACATTAGAAAGCACTTGGCGCAACCAATTTTCAAAGTTGTCTTGATGGTTCAGAGTGAATATTAAACCTTTATAGGAGGGCGGTTTGGAAGTCTCCTCACTACCGTCAGCTCTAGGTTTGGGAGGACGGCGTTGGAGCTCCATGAGGTAGAGCGTTTGGTCTAATACATGCACTCTAATAATGAGCACCCCGCGAGGAACCTTGGTCTGGGTATCAATGTAGACCCAATTGGCGACAGACGTTTCCACATCGTCGTCTATTCCGAAAGGTTCGAGGCTGATCAATCGGGGGTCAGGGGAAGTACTAAAGCCATCTTCAAAGGTAAACCAGCTAATACTATGAATCGTCGCGGGATAGGCGGATTGTAAATAGAGAAGCGCATTCCACATATCACGTAGAAAGCCCTGCGACTCCAGTGTAATAGGGGCATGAATAGACACTTGTCCGACCCACTTTCCTGATCCATGTGGCTCCCCAGTGGAGAACATCGTTTCGTCACCAGCAACGGGGACGCCTCGTTTACTGGGCACGTTTTTTTGATTATGTCTTTTATCAAGGACGGCGCGGGGCTTACCTAGAACAACGAATTCGTCCTCAGGAAGATCAAGCCAAGATGAACCATGGTCGGGCTCGTCATCATCCGTAAGATCAATGACATCCGGAATTTCTTGAAGCTGATTATAGGGAAATTGAGGTAGTGCGTCGGGGCCATCGGTTGCTGATATCGTCGTTGATTTCTCTCTTTCGCGATGGATCGTGGCACCGTCAGGCTGCGTACAGCCTAATATCTGCAACCCTAGAAATGTGTTGCCATCATCAATTGGAACGCCAGATACAGAGATCTCGCCGCTGCCTTGAAACCATGGAGTGACTTTTAAAAGCATCTTATCTTGGGGGAAGCTGGCTTCTGTCTGCGAATAAATTCTTTTGGCAGCCTGCTCGGCATAGGGGTCGTACAGCATGTGCGCGAGCAAAATCGCATCGTCCCTATGAACTCGATGCGTAAATCTGACAGGCCAGGTGCCTGGGGATGCGGGCGCATTAAGCGGTCGATAAAGCCGTTCTTTGACCTTCTCCCAAGGGTAAGTGGCGAGCACACGCTTGATTTCAGAGGATCGGCCGTAAACGCGTGCAAAAAATTCTGTACAAGGAATGAGTAGATGTTTGTCATCCGGGAGGTCAAATTCAATCAGGTACGATTTGTGCTTTCTGTCCAGTGGTAAATAGCTTGCATCATTAAAGGGGGTATAAAGGCTGCGCCCTGCTTTGTGCAAGTCGTCTAAAGAGACAATCCGCCAGCCGTCTGGAGAGAACGAAACTGGGAATATTTTCTCATCAAACGCGATGCGGGAGTTGCTCACCCCCTTTTCCCAGACGGAACCGATTCTTAATAGCCCAACATGCGTTAAGACCGTCGTTCGCTTAATCACATCTCCTAAATTGTTCTCCTGATCAATAGGTTTTAAAAATACATAAATTTTAGGGACGCTTTCTGAGCGAGTATTTTTGAAGATAGGCCCATACCACCAAACGACTAAGCGCTCAGCTTCGTTTTTAAGGGTGCCATCCGGTAAGCTAAAGGTTCTGCATTGTTTGAGAGAAACGGTCACAAGTTCACGCTCTATGTAAACTCAACATAGGCATTGTCGCAGCAATTGTTGAAAATTCGCAATGGCTTAATGGTTTAGCAACGGTTCATAGGCTTAACTGTGAATGGTATTAAACACTCAGTTTCCCCAGAGTAAGGCAGTTTTCCTCAATGCGACGTCACCCCAAGATTGAGCAGCGCTACGCTTTAGAGCCCGATCCGATGGGCAAGGAAATTGGACATGAAGAAGCGTTTCAGAGAAGAACCGATCATTGGCTTCCTGGGCTAAGCAGAAGCGGGACTGCCCATCAAGGAGCTATGCCGTCGGCACGGTTTCTCGGAAGCCAGTTATTACCTGAGGCGCAGCACGTATGGCGGCATGAGCGTGCCCGATGCGAAACGACTCAAAGAACTCGAAGCCGAAAATGGATGCTTGAAAAACTCGCGAGGCGCTGAGAAAAAAGTGGTGAGTGCCCCTGCACGCCGAGACGTGGTGCGCTTTATGGTGTCACGGGGTCTGAGTGAGAGACGAGCGCTCCGTGTCATCCGTATGAGTGCCAGTGCATTACGCTATCAATCGGCCCCTGACCGCAATGAGGCATTACGTGAACGCATTGTTGCCTTAGCATATCGGCATCGTCGCTACGGTGCTAGCATGATCTACCTGAAACTGCGTCAAGCCGGTGAACAGGTCAATCATAAGCGCGTCGAGCGCCTCTACTCCGCTGCTCGGTTGCAGGTAAAACGGCGCAAGCGTAAGAAGGTTCCCACGTCTGAGCGTAAGCCACTAGGCCGCCCTGGCGCCGCCAATCAAGTCTGGTCAATGGATTTTGTGTTTGACCGTATTGGTGTAACCATCCCTTAAATTTGGTGCATGCGTTATTAGAGTTCTCCCGCCTACAATGAGGCAAACGGAGAACGGCACGAAGAAATCACGGTACAGCAAGTCTCAGATCGTCAAGATTCTGAAGGAGTTTGAGAACGGACGCCTGATCAAGGGAGTGTGCCGAAGACTTATCCGAATAACGAGATTAGCTGCGTCCACAAAGGAGATGATGCCAATGCGCTACCGGTTGCACTTCCTACGGCCCCTTCAAGGATCGTCTTAAGTGATTTTCCGGCATTCTCGGCGATTGTAGAGTTAGGCTCGTCCATCAGCTCTGCCTCAATCGCGGCGACTTGTGCATCAGCCCGTCGGCGCTGTACATCATCCAGCCCAAGCTCATCAACGTGCTTTCTATAGAGGTCGACGACACTTTGCAGATCGTTTGTAGAGTAGGAAGTATTCTGTACTCCGTGTGCTCCCGCTGAATTGACCTGAAATGGTGATTGGTTCACAGAGCCGATATGAATCGTGGTAGCGGATGGCGCTGGCGTAGCGCGTTTTTGTTCTACCCATTTCCGGCCCGTTGAGGAGATATCCACGTGTACCATCGCACCTGTGGGGTTCATAATTAACCCATCGTCCAGCAAAGCTTGCGCTGTGCTCCAAAGACGTTCTCTATCCCAATCCGGAAAGCGCTTAATGTGTGCATCCATAACAGATGGACGCTTGCCTGAATGCTGCCCTAATTCGAAGAGAGCTTCGAGTAGCTCATATTTATCTGATGTAGATGCCATACCCGTCTCCGATTGATCTTTAGATAATTCAGACTCGAACTCGTAGACATATGTGGAAAAGTCTCGACTGAATGGGATGATAACTGATGTAGTAACCTTCCTGATATGTGCAGCTATCTTGGCCCCACTGTTATAATACTTATAAGCGAACTGGCGGAACCAATCTGGGTTCTGTGCCGAGCGCTCAATTACCTGCAATGCAAGGCTGAGTCCCTCTAGCTTATCGACTGGCCAGTTTAGGCTGGCACTGCCTACCATACTGACACCTGGATTAGCACCTTCAAGAAATTTGTCCAAGTCAGCCTTTGATCTAAGCTCGTCTGTGATCTGTTTCAGGTCGCCACTATTAAGTACGTGTGACAATTGCTGAAGGGGGCGCTCAAATGTGTTGTAGTCAGCAGCTTGCAAGTCTAGGACTGCATTGTTCATATCACGTAAGGCGTTTCTAATCGTCATGACTTAGCCTTCCTTCCCGGAGCGAGCTTCGGCAGCCCGGTCAATGATTGCCTGTCGATACCGCTCCTTTATAGCGAGAACAAGGTCCTCGACCATATTATTATCTCGGTAATCCCCTACCTTTTCATCTACCGCAGCTTCCATCCTTTGAATTGCAAGATCGATGCTTTGCGGGTCGTGGGGCTCGAAGCTCAAGTTGGCAATATTACCATCTAATTCGTCAGCTACCTTTTGCAATTCTTGGAGCTTGCGTTTCAGATCATCGAGACCTTTGAGTGACATAAGTACTAATCCTCAAGCAATTGTCTATGAGCGTAGAAGCATCATTTCCATAAGCGATGGCTGCTTATTATATCGCTATAAACTTATAGTATTACGTTATTAAAGTTTAATTTTATACCTGATGCTAGCTTATGCTTAAAACTAGCAAAACCTTTTGAAGCACACAGGAGAAAAATGAGCGTTCTAGATCAAAAAATAGCACCATCGTAGGCGCTAGAATAATGGTTATTGAAGGAATTATTATTTAAATTTATATCGAATATATAATTAAAAAAATTTAAAATTATAAGGTATTTGATCATAAGAGCAGCTGGTTGAAGAGTATCCCCATTAATTGCCTGTCCTTCATGCTAGGTTTCAGGAGCAGACAGGTAACGTCGTCAGCCAGGGCATGTTGCGACACGCGTTAAAAAATCGGCTCAGAATACTCATTTTCACAAGAGAACTCCGTTTCTTCACCGATTTTGCCTTGTTTATCATCGCTCGCCTGCTTTTCAGACAGAACCTAAGCGGACTCTCTGCGTTTTGATTCCCAACATTTCATTAATTTTTTAATTAACTACCTGACCGAGCACGTCGCGGCGGTAAGTCTCCGCCAGTTGGCGTGCTGCATTTGCCCATCGATTCGTCTCCCCTGGTGGAGAGGACCCAATGCCTCCACTCAGGCACAATGCTGGAGAACCATTCTTCAGCCGACCAGAACCTGTATGGCCTCTTATCACTAAACAGAAAATGGAAAGAGCTTCATAAAAGTTGCTGCCAGCTTCCAGACTCCTGTATATCAATGCTCGACTGCCCAGTGCTAGCCCATCAGAATAGCGACTTTTTGCGAGCATCTGTACATGCGAAACGTCATGATAGAGGTCGAATAGAGGATTATACTGAGCGCTGGGAACGCAGCCAGTCGACCAATCCCAGGTTTCGAGCCAACTCAGTATATCCATTGGGAATTGGCTCGGCACAAATGCCCTTAGAGCCTCCAGCGATTCGATGTAAGCATTGTGACCTATAGAAGGCTTAATCGGTGGGGCTGGCATAGAGTGTCGACTAATGGTGGGAAATATCTTATGCAGAGCAGCGGGGGGAACTACTTTACGGAGATCTTCATAGTCATCCCAATATTCAACGTGAACCTCGAATTGACTGCCATCTGGCCGACGGTAGTAACGGCGGTCACTATTCAGAGCGTTTTGGATCGTGGAATGTCTGTTCGCAGTGGTGAACAGAACGTAATGCTCGATACTATTGGGGTATTTATTGGTTTTCTGAAGTTCAGCTTCCAGCTGATCCCATGTGAATGACTTACCATCACGCATCTTACTTTGGCCAACTACTGGTAATGTAGATCTACGGGGAATCATATCGATCCCATTCTGCGATTCTCCGCGGGTACCATAAGTCTCGAAATAGACCTTCCTCAAGCCGAGCATACGAAAGACTTTATAGCTCAAGAGATAGCAGCAAAGTTCTTCCCACTGCACCCAGGATTCTACCTTCAACTGTTGGCCCATTTTTCTTCAAACTCTGTTTAGCGCTAGGCGATTAGTGATTCGACCTTCCAAGTTCTCTATGTTCTGCTTCAGGTCAAGGCTATCAAGGCCGGAGAGTAAAAGTTGATTGGTGGCCTTCCCATAAGATTACAGCCAGATCCCTACCTTTTCACGGAAAATCGGATGGGCAGCCTGTCGCAGCTATTGATGAAAAGTCGCAATAATTAATGGAAATGACAGCCACCGCCTACCAGCGCGGCGGCGCTGGCACTGTGGTGGGGTTGACGAAAGGGCCGTTGCCCCCAATCAGCTTCCAGAGGCAGCCCGCATACAGAGCGTACGGCGGCAACGGCCAGGGCATCATCTTCAGAAAGCGGTGGCAAAATGCCTGGGAGGCGACTGGCCAGCATGGTTTTGCCTGTACCGGGCGGCCCGGCAAACAATAGGTTATGCCCTCCGGCCGCAGCGACTTCCAGTGCCCGGCGTGCTTGATGCTGGCCGCGCACATCGGCTAAATCTGCCACGGGAGTGGTGGATTTTACCGATGCGGACAGCTGGTGGGGGGCTATTTTTTCCTGGCCTAGCAGGTGGGCAACGACTTGCCATAGGGTATTGGCAGGCAGTACCGGCAAGTCGCCAGCCAGTGCGGCTTCATCGGCGCAGGCTTGGGGAATAATCAGCGCTTTGTTGGCCCGTCGTGTGGCTAATGCAAAGGGCAAAACGCCGGGTACGGCGCGCAGCTTGCCATCCAACGCCAGCTCTCCGGCGCACTCAATACCTTCTAGTGCATCAAGCGGAATCTGGCCGGAAGCGGCAAGAATACCCAGCGCAATAGGTAGATCAAAGCGGCCACCCTCTTTAGGGAGATCAGCGGGGGCGAGGTTCAGGGTAATGCGTTTGGTATTGGGGAAGTCGAATCCGGCGTTGATCAGCGCACTACGTACCCGCTCGCGGCTCTCTTTCACTGCAGTTTCAGGCAGGCCGACCAGGGTGAGTCCTGGCAACCCGTTGGCTAAGTGCACTTCTACATGCACCGCTGGTGCGTCCAGGCCCACACCCGCGCGCGTAGCAACAATGGCTAGTGTCATTGCTTTCCCTCGCTATCTTTTCCTAATCTTACTTTATTTTAACCGTTTAACACCAGCACGGTTGGTGCAATCGTTGGTTGTGAGAACTGATGAATGCCATTTCGTTAATGAAAATAATAACGATTGTCATCGTATTTATTAAGTTTATTTTTGCTTTTTAGCGCTAACATACGGATGAGAGGATACTGTATAAATATAAGAATTGATTAATATAGACGAAAGTAGGTGCATCAAGTTGGCGCGTTAAGCGCGCTTAATAGCCACTCGTTTGCTCATTCCTATCACGGCACGGGGGTAAGAAGCGTCGGTATGCCCTGTATTGGTGCTTAATCATAGCAACGTAATGAACATGCCGAGTGGTGAGACAAGACAACATTGGCTGATGAAGTGTCAATAATATGACTTGTTAGGAGTGAGCAGGCAGGCGGCAAGCCCTGAAACGCTTAACCGCCTTAATGACATTGCCATACGCTATTCAGCGGAGTCCGGCTTGGTGGTTTTGGTTGTTTCAGGCTGCACAGCTATTGGGGGTTCCTCCGGCTCTATTGGCGTCGCATCCTTGTCTGCAGATGCCGCTACTGTTGCCTCCAGGCTGGCTACCTGACGCTCCAGGGCTTCAACGCGTGCCCGGGTGCGCTGCAGTACATCCATCAAAATATCGAAATCTTCCCGCGATACCAGTTCCAGGCGATCAAAAGCACCACGCACCACTTGCTGCACACCTTTCTGAATATCTTCCGGAGCTTGAGAAGCACTCTGTAAACGATCACCGATTTGCTGGGCAAGTCGGCTAATGCGGTCTTGGGGTGCCATGGTTCTCTCCTTAAACGAACACGTATAAATGTGAACTGCCTGACAGTAAGGATACGCAACCCTTCGCCAATACGCATGTGTCGTTTGCAATTGGGCTGAAGAAGAGGGTTTGCATCTAAATGAGGCATTCGGTTTTTTTAATGAGTTCTTTTGGTGCAAATACTTCGCTGCCACGATTTTATTACGATTTCTAATGATGGTTAACGTCGCTATCTGTAAATCAAGTGGCTGACTTTTAAAATAAAAATAACGAATGGCACGGTATGCGCATTAGTGAGGCAGGCACTTATTTCGGGCGGCTGCGCCGCTACTTATCCAGCAGGGGAGATCCGGGATGAAACTCATCACCGCTATCATCAAGCCATTCAAGCTCGACGATGTTCGTGAAGCATTAGCCGATAACGGCGTACAGGGCATTACGGTAACCGAAGTTAAAGGCTTTGGCCGCCAGAAGGGGCATACCGAGCTGTATCGGGGGGCAGAGTATGTGGTCGACTTTTTACCCAAGGTAAAAGTTGAGGTGGCGGTTGATGATGCGCGGTTAGAGAGCGTACTCGATGCGATCTGTAGTGCAGCTAACAGCGGCAAGATCGGTGACGGCAAAGTCTTTGTAACACCACTGGAAGACGTGATCCGTATCCGTACTGGTGAACGTGGCGCAGACGCTGTTTAAGCCAGTTTACCGAAGAACCTTTAGTAAACCTCTTATCAGAGCAACTTCTTAGTACAACGGGGAACTACTCATGAATGAGTTAGCTGATCTGAGCTACGCGATCGATACGTTTTATTTCTTGATCTGCGGTGTGCTGGTTATGTGGATGGCGGCCGGCTTCTCAATGCTGGAAGCGGGTATGGTACGTGCCAAAAACACCGCTGAAATCCTAACGAAGAACATCTCGCTATTTGCGGTTGCCTGTACCATGTACCTGCTGGTGGGTTACTTCATTATGTACTCCAGCAGCGAAGGTGGCTTTTTACCGAACCTTGGCTTTTTGATTGGTGCTGAGAACAGCATTGATGCAGTAACGGCAGGGGGTGAGGATGCGCCTTACTACTCTATGCGCGCTGACTTCTTCTTCCAGGTAGTGTTTGTGGCTACTGCAATGTCGATTGTTTCGGGTGCTGTTGCTGAGCGCATGAAACTATGGGCTTTCCTGGCCTTTGCCGTAGTGATGACTGCCGTTATCTATCCGGTGTCTGGTTACTGGACCTGGGGTGGCGGTTGGATTGATGCCGTTGGCTACTCTGATTACGCCGGTTCTGGCATTGTACACATGGCAGGCGCGTCTGCGGCGCTGGCGGGTGTTCTGGTACTCGGGCCGCGTAAAGGCAAATATGGTAAAGACGGCTCTATCCACGCAATCCCGGGTGCCAACATGCCACTGGCTGCGCTGGGTACGCTGATTCTATGGATGGGTTGGTTCGGCTTTAACGGTGGTTCCGAACTGAAAATGTCGGATATCGGCTCGGCTAATAACGTTGCACAAGTATTTGTTAACACGAACGCTGCAGCAGCGGGTGGCGTGCTTGCAGCACTGATTCTGGCCAAGCTGTGGTTCCGTAAAGCTGATCTGACCATGGCGTTGAACGGTGCACTGGCTGGTCTGGTTGCGATCACTGCTGATCCGTTATCTCCTGCAGCGCTAAGCGCCGCCATTATCGGTGCCATTGGTGGTGTCATCGTTGTCGCTGCTATCGTCACACTGGATAAGCTGAAGCTTGATGACCCGGTCGGTGCTATCTCGGTACACGGTGTTGTTGGTATCTGGGGTGTGCTGGCAGTACCGCTAAATAATGCCGATGCCTCTTTCGGTGCTCAGATCATCGGTATCATCGGTATCTTCGCCTGGGTCTTCCTGGCAAGCCTGGTGGTGTGGTTGATCATCAAGGCGGTGATGGGTGTACGCGTCAGCGAAGAAGACGAGTATGAAGGCGTCGATATTGCTGAATGTGGACTGGAAGCCTACCCTGAGTTCAGCGTTAAGAAGTAAGTTCGTGCCGACATGAGCCTTGCCCACCAGTGGGTTCAGGCTCCTCAGGATAGCCCCCTTTATGGGGGCTATCTGCTTTTGCGGTGATAAAAGTCTGGTTGATGACAAACCCTTTGCCCCGCTTCTTAACGTAGTCTCGAGTAACTCGTAGCGGGGGCTTTCGCCAGGGCCGGAAGACAGTTCCCGACTTTTCAGCCATCTATGGCGGTTAGATGGCTAAAGTAGCGCCCACGGATGATGAGATGGTCTCCTCCCACCATTAACGGCGTCAAAGAGACCACATATGGGTTCACAGCGCCCCCGCATAGGGTTATTCGAGACCGCTTATCTACTTTGTCAGCAGTTTCAAGTGTCGCCAGTAATGGTTGGGTATTAAACCTGTAAGAGGGTTCTGGCTGGCGAGGAAATGCTTTGGGTATTAGGTTGCAGTAGCAGCATATTTTTATTCTCGGCAATGCCGGGTGTATGCTTGGAGGTAGCGTCAGGTCGTTTGCTGAACGGCCCTTTAGGCATTCAACCGGATAATCGCGGACGAAAGACCATAGCCAGAGGATGTGACAATGAAACTGATTACAGCCATTATCAAGCCGTTCAAGCTTGATGACGTACGCGAATCGCTCTCAGATATTGGCGTACAAGGCATTACCGTAACGGAAGTGAAAGGGTTTGGTCGTCAGAAAGGCCACACCGAACTATACCGTGGAGCAGAGTACGTGGTGGATTTCCTGCCCAAGGTGAAACTGGAGGTGGCAGTGGATGATGATATGGCCGAGCAAGTGATTGACGCCATTACCCAGGTCGCGAATACCGGCAAAATTGGTGACGGTAAAATCTTTGTAATGCCCCTTGAGCAGGTTATTCGTATTCGTACCGGCGAAACGGGTAAAGACGCGGTTTGACTCTGGCGATGCTCATTCGATAGGTGGGTCGTGCTGAAAAATTTAGGCGTTCGCCTCGGCGGGATGCAGGAAAACCTGCGCCCTGCTGCATGACGCCTGCTTATGCTAAGCACCGCTATCTGCTCTTTAGCCAGCAGGGGATGATGTGGAAGAGATGAACAGCCTTGAGGGGTAGCTAATTTCAAGGAAGTGAATGGCAATCCAAGCGGTCTTAGGTAGGCTGTGTGACTAAATGCATCAAAAAAGGCCAGTGGATGAACCACTGGCAATGGGGGGGATTAAAACGGGTGGTGAGTGGCCCTTGGTACAAGAGTGCTTGAGTGATATATGGCTAGGGGCTGCATGTACCTAATTTCTCTGTTGCTTCTGTCCAGGCAATCACTATCGATTAAAAGTTGTAGCGTGCGCCGATAGCGTAGTAGAGGTCCTCCTTAAGGTTTTCCCGATGGCCTTGGTTGTCATTTGCGTCGCTGAGCGATCGTATCGATTTCATATCGGCATTATTGAGTTCAGCGAAAAAGTCGAGCTGGGGCGAGAGTTGGTAGTGCGTGCCGGCAGCCCAGGCGTTACGACTGTTGTCGCTGTGTTCGGGGCGGATGTGGTAGTAGTCCAGATGCAGTTCCCAGTCGCCCAGGTCGGCGCTGGCGCCTACGCCGGCTCTTTTGAAGCCGCCCCCGTAGACACCATGATCACCGCGGTACTCGTAGCCCAGGCGGCCACTCAACATATCGGTCAGGTTGGCACTGGCGGTCGCACCATAGATATTCTTGCCGTTGCCTCCGCCGCGCAGCGTATCTTCCACATAGCCCAGCGCCAGCCGTAAGGGGGCCGCCTCATACACCGCACCGCCCTGTGTGGCAATGACAGAACCCCGTTCACTCTGGTCGGCTAGGCGGTTGCCCCGCTCGCTGAAGTGCTTGGCCATCAGGAAGCCTGAGAATCCTTCTATCTCAGGGGTCAAGTAGGCAATAGAGTCGCCCCGGGCCTGGGTGCCACTGCCGCTGAACTCATAACCTTTATCCCGATAGACGTCAAAGGGAACCATAATCCTTTTTTTGTAGGGGCTATCGAAGCTACCGACCTGCACCTGCCCCCACCGGGGGCTTGCCAAGCCGATATAGCTATGACGAACTTCGGTAAAACCCGGTTGGCTAAGTTCATCCGCGTTGAAGCGCCACTGAATCCCGGCAAAGGCGCTCAGGTCGGAGGTAATGTTGTGTTCGGCACGAATGCCCAGCCGTGAGCCAAGGTTACGAAATTCAGCACTGTTTTTTTTGTCATCTTCGACAGGCCCGCCGCCCGCAATTGACATGGCTATCCGACCATAGACATCCAGGCGTGTACCATCCTGGTCATAAACGGTGGCGGCATGTGCGCTGCCACCCAGGATACCGATTATCAAGGCAGCCCCGGTAATTCGTTTAATCA
This sequence comes from Vreelandella olivaria, assembly GCF_023507745.1. GTDB lineage: Bacteria > Pseudomonadota > Gammaproteobacteria > Pseudomonadales > Halomonadaceae > Vreelandella > Vreelandella olivaria_A. The sequence continues at coordinate 16,076 of NZ_JALPZO010000106.1, forward strand.
AACACATTGTTTACACCCTTTAGCTTATATCAGGTCCATGCATGGTGCTGCTGGATATGTCTGCGCAGTAATGTGCAACGGCATCGACTAATATAAAGGGGTGTCAACGGGAAAAATGTAGGATAAATCTTTTATACTCTAGGATTTTTCCTATTATTAAATATTTATTTAAATCAGCTTCTTATGTTTATTTTTGGGTTGTTTTGAATAGTTGACTAATGTGTTTATTTATGAGGTGCCGTTGTGTTTTGGGAGGTTTAAGCGGCGATGATGTGGCTCTTGTAACGGAGCGAGCTATTTAAGGCTCTGGGGTTAAGAGTGTTTGCAGTGATCGCTTTGGAGGGCGTCAGAGTATTTCCTGAAGGGAATGGTCTGCCTGTTTGGTTGAGAGGGAAGTTCAGTAAGGTGGATGGAAGCAAGAGGAGAAACGAAAAGAGGGAGCGGAAGAGGATAACGAGAGAGCCAATAGCAGCGTGACGTACTGGCCGAGCAAATGGCAGGAGTCTGCCCTACCGCGCTCATCAGCGCGGTAGGGTGGAGTATGTGGAACCGCTACTTCTCTACAAAGGCGCGCTCAATGACGTAGTCGCCCGGCTCGCCCATCCGTGGTGAGATATTCAAACCCAACTCATCCAGCAGCGCGCTGGTGTCATCCAGCATGGCGGGGCTGCCGCAAATCATGGCGCGATCCTGGCGCGGGTCAATTGGCGGAAGGCCAGTGTCTGCATACAGCTTGCCGCTGCGGATGTGGTCGGTCAGTCGGCCCATGGTATGGAATGCTTCACGGGTCACGGTTGGGTAGTACACCAGTTTTTCGGCAATTTCTTCACCCAGGTATTCGTGGGCGGGTAGCTCTTTGGTAATGAAATCGGCGTAAGCCAGTTCAGATACTTCGCGTACCCCGTGTACCAGAATCACTTTTTCAAAGCGCTCATATACTTCGGGGTCCTGAATCAGGCTCATGAACGGCGCTAAGCCGGTACCCGTTGAAAGCATATAGAGATGACGGCCTGGTAGCAGGTCGTCGCATACCAGGGTGCCTGTGGGCTTGCGACTGACCATAATCTGATCACCCACCTTGAGGTGCTGAAGACGCGAGGTGAGCGGGCCATCCGGTACCTTGATGCTGAAGAACTCCAGATGATCCTCGTAGTTGGGGCTGGCAATGGAGTATGCGCGCATCAGCGGTTTGCCATTCACTTCCAGGCCGATCATGACAAACTGACCATTTTTAAAGCGCAGGCTACGCTCGCGGGTGGTACGAAAGCTAAACAGGGTATCGTTCCAGTGGTGTACGCTGAGAACTTCTTCCAGGGCAAACTTGCTCATGCTGGCTCCTCCGGGGCAGAACGGCTTAAGCTTTCTCTGCCATATTCTAAAAAAGAATAAAAAATAGCGTATTTCAATGCTGCTAAGTCTAAATAAAGGGTGGTATATCTGTTAAGAGAATTATATTGATAACACTTATCTAAAAAATAGATATAGGTGGGTCTATGCATTATACCCTGCGCCAACTGGAAGTTTTTGTGGCGGTTGCCCAGCACGAAAGTGTCTCCCTCGCTGCACGTGCGCTCTCGATGTCTCAGTCTGCGACCAGTACGGCGCTGGCCGAGCTTGAACGGCAATTCGACTGCCAACTGCTGGATCGTATGGGTAAACGGTTAAAGCTTAATGCCCTTGGCTTTCAGCTACTACCTAAAGCAGTTGCGCTTCTGGATCGCGCCGAGGAAGTGGAAGAGCTGCTGCGGGGCCAGCAAGGGGTAGGGGCTTTGGATGTAGGAGCAACACTCACCATCGGCAATTATTTGGCCACACTGTTAATCAGTGATTTTATGCAGCGTTATCCGGGTAGCCGAGTACGTTTAGCGGTGCGTAATACGCGGCATATCATTGAAGGCGTGCGCCAGCACTCACTGGATTTAGGTTTGATTGAAGGCCAGTGCGATGACGATATGGTGATTAGTCAGCCCTGGGTGGAGGATGAGCTGTGTGTCTTTTGCTCGCCTCGTCATCCGTTGGCAGGCCGCGAGCATCTGGAACTGGAGCAGTTACTGCGGGAAGACTGGATTATGCGGGAGGAGGGCTCGGGCACGCGTATGACGTTAGAGCATGCAGCGCGGCATCGCCGCAGCCGGTTTAATACCCTGCTGGAGCTTGAACATACCGAGGGTATTAAACGGGCGGTAGAGTCGGGGTTGGGTATTGGCTGTGTGTCCAGGCTTGCGCTGCGGGATGCCTTCCGGCGTGGCAGTCTGGTGCCGCTACCTACGCCGGAGTTGGATCTGAAACGCCAGTTCACATTTATCTGGCATCGCCACAAGTACTTAACCACCGGCGTGCGGGAGTTTCTGCGTCTTTGCCGGGAAATGACCGCCGGTGCCAAGCGCAGCGACGATATCCCACTGCCGCCTGTTCCCTAGCCGTTAATTTTGCTGCTGTGGGGGGCCAGCAGAGTGGGCGTCTCCGCCACCTGGGAGAGCTTGAAGCTGCTGATCGTGCCAGCCAAATGGGCGGCTTGCTCTTTCAACTGCTCAGCAGCCGTCGTGGATTCCTCTACCAGCGCGGCATTCGATTGAGTCATGCGATCAAGCTCGGTAATGGCAATATTGACCTGATTAATTCCATCGCTCTGTTCGCTGGTGGCTGCATTGATCTCCTCCAGCACATCGGTTACCCGCGTAATGTGTTCCACGATGTCCTGCATGGTAGTTCCTGCTTTTTGCACCAATGCAGTGCCATTGTTGACCCTACTCTGTGAGTCTTCGATCAGCTTTTGGATATCATTGGCCGCCTCGCTGCTGCGTCCGGCCAGCTTGCGCACTTCATCGGCGACTACCGCAAAGCCACGACCATGCTCGCCCGCCCGGGCGGCTTCTACCGAGGCATTAAGCGCCAGCAGGTTGGTTTGGAAAGCAATGCTGTTCATCAGTGTGACAATTTCACCGATTTTATGGGAAGCATGGGAGATACCTTCCATCGTCGTGACAACATCGGCTACGACTTGTCCTCCCTCATTGGCCACTGCGGTGGCGGTATGGGAAAGCTGGTTGGCTTGCTGAGCAGAGGCGGCTGTGTTCTGAACCGTGCTGGTGATCTGCTCAACCGAGGCGGATGTTTGCTGTAGGCTGGCCGCTGAGTTATCGGTACGGCGTGAAAGATCCTGGCCGCCCATGGCAATTTCATTGGCGGCGTGGTGAACGGATTCGCTACTACTGCGCACCTCCAGCAGCACCTCTTCCATTTTGCTGACAAAGCGGTTGAAGGCGCGTGCAATCTGGGTAACTTCATCATTGCCTTCTTCGGGTAGGCGCTGGGTTAGATCACCCTCTCCTGATGCAATGTTATCCATGGCATTGCGCACGCCCAGTAAGCGGCGTAATAGCAGTGACAGCAGTAAGCCAAACACGACGGCGGTAATGACCGCCACTATCAGCAGGGTCACAATGGCGGTGGTGGCGATTGCTCGCAGGCCAGCGGTAGCCTCCTGTTCATCAAGTGCCACGATTAACTGCCAACCGCTGTTACCTCCCACTTGGCTGCCCATTAATAATTTGCTGGTCCCCTGTAGCGGCATCACATGAGGCGTGGTGGCGTTACTGATTTGCGTCAGGGAGTCTGCGGTGAGGTCGCTGTTTAATACTGTTGAGGGTTCAAGGGGCAGGCTATCATCAGGATGAGCAACCAGGGTGCCATCCTGTGTTGTTAAAAATCCAAAGCTTGCGGGGGTCGGTGAAATAGAAGCCACAATGTCAATGACCTCCTGGATGGAAATATCCGCCCCTACGACAGCCACTAAATCACCATTATGAAAATATGGGTGTGCCAGCGAGACGACCAATTCATCACTGATCATATCCACATACGGAGTGGTGATGATCGTGGTGCCTGCCTCAACCGCATCCTTATACCAGGGGCGTTGGCGTGGATCATAATCGCCGGGTGGTTGCCAGCCGTCAGAAAACACCGCTTGTGAGGTCGCGGGATAAGCCATGTAAGTGACCATAAACCCGCCAGATTCAGCCAGCTGCTCTAGGTAAGGCAATGGATTTTCTTCTTCAGCGGCCACTGTTAACGCTGACAGCATACTCGCTCGAGACGCGACCCACTCATTTAGCGCCTGAGTGTTTCCCCGTACTACTGCATCTAAGTTGCGTGATACCTGTTGGGCATTGTAATGCTTAACGGTGGTGTAACTGGCGATGCCGTTAATAATCAGGGCGAGGGTAATCGCCGTGAGTGCGGCGAGTAAGATACGTGCACGCAGAGATGAAAACATGGTCGCTCTCTATTCCATTTGGATACCGGATGAGTATCGGCGAGAGCGACCACTTCTTTAGCAGATATGACGCTGGCGGCGCCTTAGCGCAAATCACTAACCGCGTGTTGGATATCGGCCAAGGAGGCTTTGCTTAAATCCTTCGACAGCGTGTGGATGACCAGTTTATGGGTTGGATTGTCGAGTTTTTCCCGCAGCAGCCCCAAAAATTTGGGAGGTGCCACCATAATCAGCTTCTTCATGCTGTTTTCAACCCGTGCATTGTAAAGCCGCTGGGCCACCTCTTTGGCAAACAGCTCATTTTCATGTTTGGAGGCGGCCCCTTCCTCACCAGAGGAGCGTGACGTAGTAGACATAGACTCATGAACATCTGCACCACGGCGATCCGTAATCAAATCACCTTCATGCAGCCGACCTTCCGCATGTACCAGACTTTCCTTCTCAGCGAGGTTAAGTGCATCACGAGTAAAAATACGTGCCCGGGCGGCATCGGCTACCACGATATAGGTTGTCATCGTCATGCGTCCTCCTTGTCGTAAGTGGTTACCTAACCATGGCAAGCGTTTGCCGATAGGTCAAACGCTTACCCTATATCAACCGCTGGCTGGTCACAGCACCTTGCTGCGCAGCAGGCTGGTAATAGCTTCGCCGATCAACACCAGGACGATAATGGCGATCAGAATCGTTGCTACTGTTGGCCAGGCAAAGGTGTCGATAGCGCCCTGGAGAATCACGCCGATGCCGCCGGCGCCTACCAGCCCCAATACCGTGGACTCGCGGATATTGATATCCCAGCGCAAAATAATAATGGCAAAAAACGCTGGCATCACCTGGGGAACAATCGCATAGGCGATAACTTTGGCCTTCGATGCCCCGGTGGCTTCCATGGCCTCCACTGGTTTACGGTCAATCTCTTCAATGGCTTCCCCCATCAGCTTGCCGATAAATCCGATAGAGCGGAAGACGATGGCCAGAATGCCCGCCAGAACACCAGGGCCAAAAATAGCCACAAACAGCAGCGCCCAGATAATCGTATTCACCGAACGGCTAGCGACTAAAATGAAGCGGCCCAGCCACAGGTAGGCACGGTTGGGGGTCGTGTTCTGGGCGGCGATATAAGCCACAGGCAGCGCCAGAAAGATGGTTAGAAATGTTGCCAGGGTGGCGATATGCACGGTTTCCAGCAGGGCATTGAAGATGTTGTTAAGGCCGGCCGGGCTGGGAGGCCACATGCGTGCGCCCAGCCCCGAAATTTGATTGGGGGCATCCCATACCCAGGGCCAGAAGATATCAATATCGCGAACCGCCCAAAACACCAGCATCAGGGTAGCGAGCAGTACCGCGTAGCGGAGTAGTCTGGCCTTGCGGTCATAGCGTTGCCAAACCCGGTCGGCAAGTTGCTGTGCGTGATCTACCATATCTTTTTCCTTACCCAGCCGCTGATACCTTCACTGAGCAAAATAACCGCAATAATGATCAGCAGAATCGCAAAGGCGAAGTCGTAATCGTAGCGCCCAAAGGCATTCATGAGCGTGCCGCCAATACCGCCAGCGCCCACGATGCCGACAACGGCGGAGGCGCGCAGGTTGCTATCGAGCTGGTACATGGACAGGCCCACCTGGCGGGGAAGAATTTGCGGGAAAACAGCATAGAACAGCGTGGCTAAATAGCCCGCACCTGCTGCACGCATGGCTTCTACCTGTCCCCAGTCGATCTCTTCGATTTCCTCAGCCAGCAGCTTGCCGACAAAGCCAATGGAGTAGAGTGTGAGCGTCAAGATACCGGCCAGTGGACCAAAGCCAACGGCAGCGACGAACAAAATAGCCACAATCACCGGGTGAAAGCTGCGTGAGATGATAATCACCGCCCGGCCGATCAGATAAATTGGCAGGGGGGCGATATTACGGGCAGCCATGACCGCAAACGGTATTGAGAGCAGTACGCCTAACAGCGTCGCCAGAATCGCGATCTGAAAGCTCTCTTTAAACCCGGTTAGCAGCAGCCCGAAACGCTCGAAGCTGGGTGGAAAGCCACCACTGAAGATACGCGCCGCCCGTGGCAAACCCTCTGATATACGCGCCCAGTTGAAGGGGAGCGAACCAAAGGCCCACACCAGATAGGCGACAGCCAGGATCAACAGGCCATAACGCAGCAATGGATTGGCAATAAACGGCGGTTTCTTCCACGTGCGTGGCAGGCTGGATTGAGTGTCAGGCGGAGTCATGGCGAGCTACCTCCGCGGAAGTGTTTGGTGGTTCAGTAATGGAGTCGTCCGGTGCTTCAATGCCACCGTAAATGGCATCCAGGGCATCTTTGTTGAAATCACTGGGTACGCCGTCAAAAATCATTTTGCCGTGGCGCAGGCCGACAATCCGTTCGGTGTAGGTTTTTGCCTGGGCAACGTTATGAATATTAATCAGCACCGGCAGCGCAAGCTCGCTGGCAAGGCTCTGTAGTAACATCATAATCTGCTCGGAAGTGCGTGGGTCCAGCGAGGCGGTGGGCTCATCGGCGAGCAGTACCTCGGGTTCCTGCATTAATGCCCTTACCACGCCCACCCGCTGGCGCTCACCGCCAGAGAGTGCGTCGGCGCGCTTGTTGGCATAGTGGGCAATACCCACGCGCTCCATTAAAACAAATGCACGCTCAATATCAGCCTGGGGGTAGCGGCGTGAAATAGCCTGGTAAAGATTGACGTAACCCAGCCGTCCCGCCAACACATTCTCCATGACGGTGAGCCGGTCAAGCAGGTTAAAGCCTTGAAACACCATGCCAATTTTGCGTCGGGCGTGGCGCAATTCCGCGCCTTTCAGGTTAACCAGTTCGGTGCCATTGAGTTTGATAGAACCAGAGGTAGGCTCTACCAACCGGTTGATGCAGCGGAGCATGGTACTTTTGCCAGCGCCGGATGCTCCTACGATAGAAACAACGCAGTTGCCCTCGACCTTGAGGTCGAGCCCTTTCAGCACTGCCTCATTGTGGCCATAACGTTTGACCAGGTTATTTATTTCCAGCATGTTTTCGCTTCCATCAATCGACGAAGATCCGCGCCGCATAACGCGGCGCGGTACGCGTTACTCTAGGTTTGCCCGCGTATAGCTCACGCCGTTGGCGGCTTGGATGGTGCGAATAACCTGCCAGTTATCCTTGTAATTGATGGGGATAAACTTCTCGACGCCGTCAAACTCTTCACCCAGTTCAGTACCGATAAAGTCAAACGTGAAGAAGGCTTCTTCTATCTTCTCCACCAAGTCGGGATGGAGGTTATGTGCATAGTTATAGGAGGTGGTGGGGAAGCGGTCGGATTCGTAGATCAGTCGTACATCCTCTTCATCATAGAGGCCACGAGCCGCCATACGCTCTACCACTTCAGAGGCTACCGGGGCTGCATCATAGTCCCGTGCCACCACACCCAGCATGGATTGGTCATGGCTGCCGGAGTACACCACTTGGTAATCTTCGTCGGGGACAATGCCCAGCTCAGGCAGCAGTGCACGGGGGGCCAGGTTGCCCGAGTTCGAGGTGGGCGAGGTGTGTGCAACGCGCTTGCCTTGCAGGTCTTCCAGGCTTTCGATATCCGAATCGACATGGGTAAACATTTGCAGAGTGTAGCCGAACTGGCCGTCATCAGACCCCATGAGTGCAAAGGGAACGGCGCCCGCCAGGTTGACTGCAAAAGGCGTGGGGCCAGTGGAGAATCCGGCAATATGTAGTCGCCCGCTGCGCATTGCTTCCACCTGTGCGGCATTTGACTGCACCGCAAAGAAGCGAACATCACGCCCGGTCACTTCCGACAAGTGGTCGATGAATGGCTGCCAGATATCGGAATAAATAGCAGGATCTTCCACCGGGGTATAGGCGAAAATGAGGGTGTCGGGATTGGCCCACTCTGACTCATCGCCCGGGCGGTCGGCGACCAAATCGCCATTCTCATCGCAGTAGAGGGTATCGAGATCACCACGCTCGCATTCAGCGAATGCCTGGTTCGAGAGTAGCGCTAAGGGCAGCAGCGATACAGCCGTGAGTACTGCAAGCGGGTGCTTGCGAAAACGTGACGTTGCCATGTGAAGCCTCGTAGGTGCGTTATTTTTGTGGTTTTTAACCATTGCGTTGCGCTAAGTTAATATTCAATCAACGCATGTTTCGAAAATGGACATTTGACGATATAAATGTTTATTTTTCGAAAATTAACACCTTCAATCTAGGGTTTATGACAAAGTTATGTCAAATACTTTCCATACGGCTTCATACCAATGGCGAAACGTTTACTTGCTGATGCGCCATGGTCATAGCCAGGCCAATGAACGGGGGGTGATCATTAGCTCTCCTGAGCGGGGGTTAGACGCTTTCGGTCTTTCCACGATGGGGGAGCAGCAGCTTGTGGAGATCGTGGGGGACTGGCAGTGGCCTGTGCCCACTCGGGCACTGCATTCGGATTTTTTACGTACCACGCAAACCGCGCAGTGGGTGGCAAGTGCCTTTGATGTACCCATCGCCAAAGAGCAGCGCCTGCGGGAGCGTTACTTCGGGGAGCTGGAGGGGTTGGCTGATAGCCATTACCCTGATGTATGGGCACTGGATGCCCAGAATGCCGGCCATCAGCAGTATCAGGTGGAAGCTGTCAATGCCGTCGCAGCGCGTATGAGAGATGTTATCGCAGAGCTGGAGCAGCAACTGGCGGGGGAAACGGTGCTGGTAGTAAGCCACGGAGACCCGCTACAGATTTTACTGACGGCACTGGCCAACAAGCCGTTGAGCCAGCACCGGGAGCAGCCAGCGCTGCTGCCTGCCAGTGTTACCCTGCTGGGTGGCTAAGCGCCGCCTTCCGCCGCGGGAATCCAGGCGATCATATCCACTTCCACATCGGCGCCGCCAGCAAGGCCGGTGACCCCGATACAGGTACGGGTGGGCAATGGCTGCTTGAAGTAGCTTGCATATACGGCGTTGACCTCTTCAAAGTGGCCCATATTGGTGATAAACACCCGCGACTGCACCACGTAATCGAAGCTGCTGCCCACCTCTTCCAGCACAATGGCAAGGTTTTGCATTACCCGATGAGTTTGTTCGGTAAAAGTGCCCAGCAACATCTCGTTGGTTTCCGGTACGGTGGGCATTTGTCCGGTGATAAACACCAGATCCCCCACCCGGCAGGCGTGTGAAAAAGGGGCAATGGGCTGCGGCGCCCGGTCAATAAACAGTTTTTCGATCATGATTGATCCAAGCGTGTTGGTAAAACAGAAAAATGGGCCTCCGGAGAGACCCATTTGCTTACTAAGAACGAACGGGTACTTAATGCCCCAGAATCTGGCTTAAGAACAGCTTGGTGCGCTCCGACTGCGGGTTATTGAAGAACGGCTCAGGAGCATTTTCTTCAATGATTTGCCCCTGGTCCATGAAGATCACACGGTCAGCCACGGTTTTGGCAAAGCCCATTTCGTGGGTCACACACAGCATGGTCATGCCCTCTTTGGCCAATTCAACCATGACGTCCAATACTTCCTTGATCATTTCAGGGTCAAGGGCTGAGGTTGGTTCGTCAAACAGCATCACATCGGGGTGCATACACAGGGAGCGGGCAATAGCCACCCGCTGTTGCTGACCACCCGAAAGCTGGCCGGGGTATTTGCGGGCCTGCTCGGCAATGCGTACCCGTTCCAGGTAGCGCATGGCCTGCTCCTCGGCCTCTTTGCGGGGTTTCTTCTGTACCCACATAGGGGCGATGCAGCAGTTCTCCAACACCGTCAGGTGGGGGAACAGATTAAAGTGCTGAAACACCATGCCAACGCTGCGGCGGATCTGTTCGATACGCTTGACGTCTTGAGTCAGTGGTACTCCACCGACCACGATTTCACCCTGCTGATGCTCTTCCAGGTGATTGATACAGCGGATCATGGTGGATTTGCCAGAACCGGAAGGCCCACAGATGACGATACGTTCACCGCGTTTTACATCCAGGTAGATATCGCGCAATACGTGAAAGTCGCCGTACCACTTATTCACGCCGTGCATTTCAACCATCAGGTCATTGGTCTTGGTGGCTGTTTGGGTCATGTCGTTATCCTGCTAAAAATCGTTAAGAGAAGCGGCGTTAGCGTTTGTGGCCGGTATTCAGCTTGCGTTCCAGGTATTGGCTGTAGCGAGACATGCTGAAACAGAAGATCCAGAACATGAATGCGGCAAATACATAGCCTTCCAGTGAGAAGCCCAACCAGCGTGAATCAGCCAGGGCCGCTTGTACGATCCCCAAAAGATCAAATAGCCCGATAATCATAACCAGCGTGGTGTCTTTAAACAGGGAGATAAAGGTATTGACGATGCCAGGAATCATCATCTTCAACGCTTGGGGTAATACAATCAGCCCCATGCGCTTCCAGTACGTCATACCCAGCGCTGCTGCGGCCTCTTCCTGTCCTTTCGGGATGGCTTGCAAGCCCCCTCGAATCACCTCGGCCATATAGGCACTTTGGAACAGGGTCAGGCCGATCAGTGCGCGTACCAGTCGATCCACGCTGATCCCTGAAGGCATAAACAGCGGCAGCATGACCGAAGCCATAAACAGCACGGTAATCAGCGGTACACCACGCCAGAATTCGATGAAGACTACACAAAAGCTTTTCACGATCGGCATATTGGAGCGCCGACCCAGTGCCAGCACGATACCGATAGGAAGGGCGCCCACCATACCCACTGTGGCTAACAGCAGGGTCAGCATCAGTCCACCCCAGCGGTGTGTTGGTACCCGCGGCAGGTCGAAGTAGCCACCATGCAGCAGCACATAAGCCACTACCGGGAAGCCCACCAGCGCAAACACCGCCACCCAGCGCTTAAAGGGCAGGCGGGGAATAGCCAGCCAGGCGATAAGGGTAAAGAAGCCTGCAAATACGATATTGGCACGCCAGATTTCAGCGCGGGGGTATAAGCCGTAAATGAACTGGGTGAAGCGTGCATTGACAAAGACCCAGCATGCCCCTTCGCGTGAACAGTCCTCGCGGGTAGTACCCACCCAATCGGCATTGATAAATGCCCACTGCACGGTGGGTACCACCAGCAGATACAGCACATAAAGCCCGATCAGGGTAAAAATGGTGTTGATGGGGTCGCTGAATAAATTGGTTCGCAGCCATGCCAACGGCCCAATAGCGCTTGACGGTGCCGGGCGTTGCTCAATCACTGTTTGATTATGAATCATGTTACGTTCCTCACCATCAGCCTAGCGTTCAACCAGCGCCACGCGGGCGTTGAACCAGTTCATAAACATGGACACCAACAGGCTGATTGTCAGATAAACCGCCATGGTCATTGCAATAACCTCAATGGCTTGGCCCGTCTGATTAAGCGTGGTACCGGCAAACACCGACACAAGGTCGGGGTAACCAATAGCGGTGGCGAGCGATGAGTTTTTGATCAAGTTCAGGTACTGGCTGGTCAGGGGGGGGATAATGACCCGCAGTGCCTGGGGGATAACCACTAGACGCAGCACAAGGCTGCGCGGCAGACTGAGTGCCTGGGCCGCCTCCGTTTGGCCGTGGGAAATCGCCTGAATACCAGAACGTACAATTTCCGCAATAAACGCGGCGGTGTAGATCGAGAGCGCAAGCCAGAGTGCCAGGAACTCCGGAATAACCGTAAAGCCACCACGGAAGTTAAAACCGCGCAGTTCGGGTACATCCCAGGTGATGGGCACACCGGTGGCGAACATCACCAGTAGTGGAAGTCCAAAAATCAGTGCAAATGAAATCCAGTAGGCGGGCAAGCGCTGCCCGGTTGCTTCCTGACGGCGTTTGTTCCAGATAATCAATGCAATGCTGGCAACAATCGCCAGAATGAACGTCACGGGAATTAAGCCAAAGCCCGACTCAAACAGCGGCTCTGGCAGGTAAAGTCCCCTGACGTTGAGGAAGATAATCTCGCCGAAGGTCAGGCTGTCCCGTGCGCTGGGAAGGGTGCGAAGTACGGCATAGTACCAGAAGAAAATCTGTAACAGCAGAGGGATGTTACGGAAGGTCTCGATATAGGCGGTTGCAAGACGCGCTAGTAACCAGTTGGGTGACAGGCGGGCGATACCAACAATAAAACCGATAATAGTGGCGGCGACTACGCCTAAACTGCCTACCAGCAGAGTATTCAGCAAACCAACAAGGAAGGTGCGACCATACGTGCTCTGGGATGAGTAATCGATCAGACTCTGCACAATCCCAAAGCCGGCGGTATTACTCAGGAAACCAAAGCCTGTGGTAATCCCTCGGGCAGCCAAGTTGTCTTGAGTATTACCAACAATATAAACAAGAAAGACTGCGACAGCAGCAATCAGAATAAATTGGAAAATCAGTGCGCGTTTAGCGCGATCTCGCCAGAACGGTGGCTTTTGGCCGACAGGGCGAGCGTTAGGTCTTACGGACATGGACAGCGTCTCCGCGATACGGAAGGTCAATCAGATGGCCCGCCATCACCTGAAAAGTGAGGCGGGCCGGGGTCAAGCGAGACGCTTAGCGAATCGGCGGTGCGTACTGAACGCCACCTTGGGTCCACAGGGCGTTAACCCCACGTTCAATTTCCAGTGGTGAGCCCATACCTACGTTGCGCTCGAAGCTTTCACCGTAGTTGCCCACCTGGCTGATAATGTTGTAAGCCCAGTCGGCTTCCAGCTGCATGGCTTCGCCGTAGTTACCATCCTGCCCCAGCAGGCGGGCAACGTCGGGATTTTCCGAACTCAGCATATCGTCAACGTTTTCGCTGGTGATGCCGTACTCTTCAGCGTTCAGCATGGCGAACAGCGACCACTTGACGATGTTGAACCAAAGGTCGTCGCCTTGACGAACAACGGGGCCAAGTGGCTCTTTGGAGATAACATCGGGAAGAATAATGGCACTGTCCGGATCATCCAACTGGATGCGCAGTGCAGCCAACTGAGAGGTGTCTGACGTCAATACATCGCAGCGACCCGCCTGGAAACCACCCACGGTCTGGTCGGAGGTATCGAATACGATGGGGTCGAACTCCATGCCGTTGGCGCGGAAGTAATCGGCAAGGTTCAGCTCCGTCGTAGTACCAGACTGAATACAGATAGCAGCGCCATCCAGCTCATCTGCGCTGGAAACGCCCAGGTCACTTGATACCAGGAATCCCTGACCGTCGTAGAAGGTAACGCCGGTAAAGTTCAGGCCCAGTGTAGTATCGCGGACAGTTGTCCAGGTGGTATTGCGGGATAGAACGTCTACTTCGCCCGATTGCAGAGCGGTGAAACGCTCAACGGCGTTCAAAGAGATGTAGTTAACCGCATCCGCATCACCAAGAACCGCTGCCGCAACTGCGCGGCACACGTCCACGTCGAGGCCCTGCCATTCACCGCTATCGTCTGGAGCGGAAAAGCCTGGTAAACCATCACTGACACCGCACTGCACAGCGCCCCGTGAGCGCGTATCTTCCAAGGTATCTGCTTGAGCGGTAGCTACACCGGCCAAGGTGATAGCGCCAGCGGAGGCCAGCAGTACCAGGTGTTTTTTGTTAAGCATGGTAGTTCCCCTTCCTCGATTTAATGTCGTTATGCATGCAGATGCATGACACTAAAAACTAGCAAGGAAGATGCCAGAAAGGATATGTTGGTAAATTCAGCGCTTTTCAACGCAAAAAGTAGCGAATTCCTACCAAAGTTGTGGTGCAATAAAGTGCATTAGCAGCTACGCAGCGCTCTTTTTTGGTGCGCAGCTGCTAATGACGTGGTGTTTAAACGTTATGTTTGAACCCGTAGTGGGTTTATCGAATAGGCGGAGCGTACTGAATTCCTCCGTTGTTCCACAGGCCGTTTAACCCACGGGCAATGTTGAAATCTGAATCGCTGCCTACGTTGCGGTCATAGATCTCGGCGTAATTACCCACTTGTTTGACAATTTGATAAGCCCAGTCAGCCTCAATGCCCATGGCTTCGCCAAAATCACCATCCTGGCCGAGCAGGCGCATGATGTCAGGGTTGTCGGAGTCAAGCTGTTCGTCGACGTTCTCCTGGCTAATGCCCAGCTCTTCCGCGTTAAGCATTGCAAACAGCGTCCACTTGACAATGTTGAACCATTGGTCATCGCCCTGTCGAACAGCGGGGCCGAGTGGCTCTTTGGAGATGATTTCCGGCAGCACCACAGCCCTGTCAGGGTCGGCAAGTTGCATACGTTGCGCGTAAAGCTGGGAGGCGTCAGAGCTTAAAACGTCGCAGCGGCCAGCTTCAAAGCCAGCAATCGACTGCTCGGGGGAATCAAATACCACCGCATCGTAGGCCATATTGTGGATGCGGAAGTAGTCGGAGAGATTGAGTTCGCTGGTGGTGCCGGATTGAGTGCAAACCGCGGCGCCATCCAGCTCTTTGGTACTTTGTACACCCAGGTCGCTGGCTACCATGAAGGCCTGACCGTCGTAGTAGCTCACGCCGGTAAAATTAATGCCCAGGGAGGTGTCGCGGTTTGATGTCCAGGTGGTGGTGCGTGACAGCACATCCACTTCGCCGGATTGCAGAGCCGTAAAGCGCTCCACTGAATCCAACGGTACGAAATCCACTTTGCTCGCATCCCCAAGTGCTGCTGCGGCAATTGCCCGGCATATGTCGGTATCCAGCCCTCGGTACTGATCATCGTCGTCCAGCGCAGAAAAGCCAGGCTGCGCTGCATTAACGCCGCAGCGAACACTGTCACGGTTCTGCACGGTTTCCAGTGTGCTGGCCATGGCCACGGAGGGGGCCAAGATACTGATTCCCAATCCCAACCAACGAACGGTTTTCATTTGTTATTCCTTAACGTGATGACACAAAAAAGGCCGAGCAGTGCCCGGCCTTAGCGGATGGCAATGTCGCGTTATGTTACGCGAAGGCCTTGCGCATAAAGGGTGGTAGCGCCAGGGCGCCACGATGGGCATCTACTGTATAGTACTGTAGCGGCATTTCGTGGCTGGCGGCAGCCTGTTCGCGGAAGCTTTCAACGTTGGTGCCTTTGCCAGCCAATGTCACGCTCCACCAACCAGAGGGATAGACTGGTTGTGGGAATGGCAGGGTCGCTACACTATCAAAGCCCGCTGCACGCATATCATTACGCAGTTCACGAATAATGGAGCCACTGTGATAGAGCGGTGACTCGCTCTGCTGCACCATCACTCCGCCGTTCTTGAGGATACGGTGGCAGCGCTTCAAAAAGTCGGTTTTAAACAGTCCTTCGGCAGGGCCAACCGGATCGGTAGAATCGATGATAAGAATATCAATGCTCTCGTCAGCCGCCTCGTCCACCCACTTCACGCCATCGGCAAACAGCAGCTCGGCACGGGGGTCATTGTTTGACTCCACCAACGCTGGGAAAAAGCGCTCGGAAGCCTTGGTGACTTCTTTGTCGATATCGATCTGGGTGACGTTTTCCACGCTTGGATGGCGCAGCACTTCCTTCAGAGTGCCGCAGTCGCCTCCGCCGATAATCACCACCCGTTTGGGCTCCTGATGGGTAAATAGCGCCGGATGGGCAATCATCTCATGGTAGAGAAAGTTGTCGCGATCGGTCAGCATCACGCAGCCATCCAGCACCAGCAGGTTGCCGTAAGTTTCCGTGGCGTATACTTCCAGGTGTTGGTAGGGGCTTTGCACATCCAACAGTTTATCGGTGACTTTCAGCGAGAAAGCGCTGCCGTGGCTATCAAATACTTCGGTAAACCACTGGTCGTCGCGTAATTCGCTCATGACGATGCTCCTGAGCACTGGTGATTCGTTTGGGTCGGTATATCCTGATGATACTGCGGACTTAAGTCGTGCAGGGCATCCATAAAGGCGGTGACATGATCGGGGTTGGTGAACTGGCTAATGCCGTGGCCCAGGTTAAATACATGGCCGGGGCCGTGGCCATAGCTCTCCAGTACGCGTGCTACCTCTGCACGAATAGCCGACGGGCGTGCGAACAGTACGTTGGGGTCCAGGTTACCCTGTAGCGCCACCTTGTGGCCTACCCGGTCACGGGCATCGGAAAGCTCTGTGGACCAGTCGATACCCAGTGCGTCGGCGCCAGCACACGCGATGTGCTCAAGCCACTGGCCGCCATTTTTGGTAAACAGAATCACCGGTACACGGCGGCCTTCATGTTCGCGGATCAGGCCGGAAACAATCTGCTCCATGTAGCGCAGCGAGAACTCCAGGTAGGCGGGGGTAGAGAGCACGCCGCCCCAGGTGTCAAAAATCTGTACCGCCTGGGCGCCTGCACGGATTTGCGCATTCAGGTAGTCGGTGACGGCATGGGCCAGGGTGTCCAGCAATTGGTGCATGGTGTCGGGTGTATCGTACAGCATGGTTTTCAGATGACGGAAATCCTTACTTGAGCCGCCTTCCACCATGTAGCTGGCCAGTGTCCATGGGCTGCCGGAGAAGCCAATGAGTGGCAGGCGGCCATTCAGTTCACGGCGGATCGTCGATACTGCGCGCATCACATAGTCGAGATCGCGTTCAGCGTTGGGTACGCTAAGCGCCGCCACTTCCTGGGCGGTGCGCACGGTTTTTTTGAATTTCGGACCTTCGCCGGTTTCAAAATAGAGCCCCAGGCCCATGGCATCGGGGATGGTCAGGATATCCGAAAACAGAATAGCGGCGTCGAGCGGATAGCGCTCAAGAGGCTGTAGCGTTACTTCACAGGCCAGATCGTGGTTACGGCACAGGTCCATAAAGCTGCCTGCATCGGCGCGGCTGGCGCGATATTCCGGCAGGTAGCGGCCTGCCTGGCGCATCATCCACACTGGGGTGCGGTCAACGGGCTGGCGAGTCAGTGCGCGAAGAAAACGGTCGTTTTGCAAAGGTGTGGTGGTCATAAGCATTGGCTCTTGAGAAATTTGCCCGCAGTGTACTTGAAATAGTACTTGAAACAGCACATGCAACAGTACGGGAAATTGTACTTGAGAATGGAGCTCTTGAGCGGCGTATCTCTGTGTCAAAATGCTGCGGCCAGGCAGTTTTGGCGTAAACCTTGATCTTGATACAGGCTCGCTTGGACGCTACCACTGCATGGGCATCACTGGGAGTCTCGCGTTTAGCGAGCATCATTTTTTCGTCGAGAACGGGTAAACTTCGTTAGTGGCTTCATCATCTTCCGTGCTGTCGTCCTGGCCGCGATCCCTGGCGCGCAGGTCACGATAGACGGCGGTGCGCATGATCAGCATTGCCACCACCGGGGCGGTTAGCATTACAAAGGCGGTAATCAGCACCTCATGGATCACCAAGCGCGACTGCAGCGCCGAAAAGTAGATCATGGAGGCGATGAGAATAGAGCCGGTGCCAAGCGTGATGGTAATGGCAGGGCCATGGATACGCTGAAAAAAGTGCGGCAGCCTTACCAGGCCCAGGGCACCGATCAATATGATGGCACTGCCAAGCAGCAATAACAGGGTAACCGGCAGGCTAACCCAGATGGGTAGTGTTTCCAGTTCAGGGGTCATTCAATTACCTCGCCGCGCATCAGGAATTTGGTAAGGGCAATTGTCGAGACAAAGCCCGTGAGCGCAATCAGCATCGCAGCCTCAAAATAAACCACGCTGCCGAAGCGGATGCCCAGGGTAAGGGCAAGCAGCATGGCACACATCCACAGGGTATCGAGCGCCAGAACACGATCCTGTGCGGTTGGCCCAAGCAGAAGGCGGATCGTGCATAGCAACATGGCCAGTATGATGCTTAGCAGGGTGATATTGATCGCCAGAGAGAGCAGTGCCGTCATACAGAACTCTCCTTATTCATGTTCAAAAATCTCAATCAGTGGCTGTTCGTAACGCGTTTTAATGGTGTCGATCCACCACTGCTCATCGTGAAGGTCGAAAACGTGTAGCGCCAGATCATTGGTATCAGGCAACTGCTCTACCCAGACGGTGCCGGGTGTGGAGTTGATCAGGCAGGACAGCAGTGCCAGACCATAAGGGTCTTTCAGATCCAGTGGGATGCGGATGAACTGCGATTCAACCCCCTCAGCCTTGAACAGAATGATTCGACTGACGTTGAAACAGGAGCGTACGATTTCCACCATCGACATAAACAGTAAACGTGCCAGTACCACAGGTTTACGCAGCGGTGCCGGTGCGAGCGGGCGTAGCGGCCTGGCCAGCAGCGGCGCGGCGATAGCCAGCAGGCTGCCAAGCAGAATCTGTGCCGGTGCAATGCTTTGGCTGAGCAAAAGCCATATGATCAATAAGGCACCTGATAGTGCCGGAGCGGGAAGCCAACGACGTGTCATTGATCATCCTCCAGAACCGTATCGCCAATAACCGGTGATGATGCCAGGCGGTCTATATAAATAGCTGGCTGGTTGAGTGTTTCGGCACTGCGATCCAGGTACGCCATGGTGGGGCCTGCCTGGACGGTTAGCAGAACACAGACCAGGAGCAGGGCGGTAATGGGCATCACCTCTGAACGCTGCAGGTGAGGGGCTACCGGGTTCTGAGTGGCCCAAAAGGTGCGTACGCCAAAGCGCATTAGCGAAATAATACCTGCCAGCCCGGAGAGTATTATCAGCGGGATCATTATCCAGGTAACCACGCCAATGCCGGTGGCTGCATCCACAGGGTTAAGCAGGGTATGGAAAAGGCTGAATTTGGCAACGAAGCCTGATAGCGGCGGCAGCCCGGTAATCACCAGCGCACAGCAGGCAAATGCCAGCCCCAGGAAGGCTAATGCACCTGGAATGGCCTTCCCTACGGGTTCACCTGGTTTATCTTCAACCGCGAAGGCTTCCATGGTCAGGGCCAGCATGGCCGCTCCTGGTGTTCTGATACGGTCAATCAGTTCAATCAGCATCAGAAACGCCGCAACGGCAAGCGTCGAACTGATTAAGTAAAACAGTGCCACATTAATCAGCGCGGGTTGGCCATATCCCACTGCGGCGAGTAGCGTGCCGGATGATATGACGGCAGCATAACCCGCCATGCGTCCAGGCTCCTGACTGGCCAGCATGCCAATCGTGCCGAAGGCGAGGGTTGCCAGGCCGCCCCAGAGCAGAAGGTCAAAGCCGAAGCCTGCCGCAGGCCCCTCTGAGAACAGCAGTAACCACAGACGAATCAGTACGTACACGCCGATTTTGGTCATCAACACCATCATCGCGGCCACCGGTGGTGAGGCAGCCGAGTAAGTGGTGGGCAGCCAGAAGCCAAGCGGCCACATGGCGCTCTTGGTGAGAAACGCCAGGGCCAGAATAACAACGCCAATCTTCAGCAGCACCATATCTTCCGGATTCAATCTTTCCAGGCGTGCAGCCAGATCGGTCATGTTAAGCGTGCTGGTCGTGGCGTAGATCAGGGCCACACCGATCAGGAAGAAAAAGGAAGCCAATAGATTAACGACGATGTACTGCATGCCTGCACGGATACGCACGCTGTTGTAACCATGCAGAACCAGGCCATAAGAGGCCGCCAGCATTACCTCGAAGAAAACGAACAGGTTGAACAGGTCATTGGTAAGGAACGCGCCGTTGACGCCCATTAACAGGAACTGGAACAGCGAGTGGAAGTGCACCCCAATTCGGCTCCAGCGGGTCATCGCAAAAATCAGCGAAGCGGTTGCCAGGACCGAGGTAAGCAGTAGCATGACAGCCGTCAGCCGGTCGGCCAGCAGCACGATACCAAAGGGAGCCGCCCAGTTGGCAGAAAGGTATAAACCAATGCCGTCCGGCCAGTATTCATGGTCTGTCAGCAGGAGTAATGCCACCGCCGTCAATAGCATGGCCAATGTGCTGGCCAGGTTAATAAAAAACTTGCGCTGGTGATGGCGTTCATTAATCAAAATCAGCCCTGCCCCGAAGATCAGGGGCAGCAAAATGGGGGCCAGGATGACGTGCTGAACCCAGGGGAGACTCATCGGCTGGTCTCCTTGCCATCAACGTGGTCGGTACCCGTCAGGCCCCGTGCTCCAATCATCACTACAAGATACAGTGCCGTGGTGGCGAAGCCGATAACAATGGCGGTCAGTACCAATGCCTGGGGCATCGGGTCGGCGTACAGAGCAGGGTCAATGGTACCCTCGGCAAGCGTTAACGGTGGCTGGTTAATGGTGAGTCGTCCCATGATGAAGATGAAAAGGTTAACCGCATAGGAAATCAGCAATAAGCCAATAATGACCTGAAACGTCCGTGGACGGAGTAGTAGCCATACCCCGGAACCAAACATAATGCCCATGGCAATGGCGATCACAGCTTCCATTAGTTGGTCTCCTGTTTAGGGGCAGAGGGGGGCGCCATTGTAGTGGCGGGTAAGCGATGGCTGCGCACGGACTGATGTGCCAGGGCGACCAGAATCAGTATCGAGGAGCCTACGACCACACCAAATACACCCAAATCGAAGATGAACGCGCTTGGCAGGTGTACTTCCCCCAGCAGTGGCAGTGTGTAGTGGGCGGTGTGGCTGGTCAGGAATGGATAACCGAGTAACCAGGCACCCAGTCCGGTTGCGCAGGCGATGAGTAGACCAAAGGCAATCCAGCGGTGCGGCTGAAGGCGCAGATGCGTTTCCACCCACTGGGTTCCTGCCAGCATGTACTGAACAATAATGGCAACTGCAAAGATCAAGCCTGCGACGAAGCCGCCGCCGGGCAGATTATGGCCACGGATAAAGAAGTACGCGGCGATAACACCCATAATCGGCAGCAACAGGCGCAAATAGACACTGGGGATTTTCAGGTAGCCCGTTTCCACCTGCTGGGTTGGCGTCTGTCCTGCAGCGGGGTCGACGCTGTTGGTCTGTTGAGCGGGAATCGGCAGGCTTTCCGGTGCCGGGCGGAAACGCCGCAGCAGGGCATAAACGGTCAATGCCACAATGGCCAGTACCGCAATTTCGCCAAGGGTATCGAAGCTGCGGAAGTCAACCAACAGCACATTGACCACGTTGCTTCCTCCGCCTTCGCTTAGCGCGCGGGTAAGGAAGAAGTCAGAGATCCCTCCTGTAGAGGGGCCACGCAGCAGCGCCGCGTAGCTGACCAGGGCCATCGCCAGACCCGCGCAGGCCGCAATCACCATATCCCTGGAGCGACGCAGAATGGCGCGTTTTGACGTGATGATGCTCAGTTCCTTTGGAACGATACGGGGTGGCAACCAGCGCAGACCTAGCAGAATCAGCACAGTGGTGATGGTTTCCACCATCAACTGGGTGAGCGCCAGGTCAGGGGCCGACAGCCACAGGAACGCCATACTGGTAATAATACCCACGCCGCCTACCAGACTAAGCGCGGCCAGGCGATGGTATTTGGCCTGCCAGGCAGCCGCAACGGCACAGATGGCGCCAATCAGCCATAGCCCCGCGAACAGCCAGGAAAACTCACCATTGGCAGGTAGGATGAGCAGCGATACTGGCCGCACAATCAGCATTGGCACCGCCAGCAGCATAACCACCATCAGCAGCAACTGAGGCTGTAGGCGGCGGGTGCCGAGGAGTTTTTCCAGCAGCGAGGCGCTCGATGAGAGGCGTAGCATGGTGTTTTCATATGCTTGCTTACCATTGAAGCGGCCCAGCAGTGGCACATGGGTTGACTGGATGAGTCCATAGCGGAGGCGTAACCAGATATAGAACGCCACACCGCCTATCAGCGCCACGATGCTCATCGTCAGGGGCAGGTTGAAGCCGTGCCAAACAGCAAGGCTGTAATAGGGAGTTGCATCACCCAATACCGAGGTAACGGCCACATTCAGGAAGGGGCCGATACTCAGGCCGGGAATAATGCCCACGACCAGACAGCAAAGCACCAGAAATTCCACCGGGAAACGCATCCAGCGGGGTGGCTCGTGTGGTTGCTTTGGCAGGTCGTCGGGCTGTTTGCCGAAAAAGACGTAGATAAAGCGTAAAGAGTAGGCGACCCCAAAAATGCCCATCAGCACGGCGGCAATCGACATTCCCCAGTTATGTGCTGAACCAACGGCCAGTGCTTCGGCAAAGAACATTTCCTTGGATATAAAGCCATTGAGCAGCGGGACACCTGCCATGGCGGCACTGGCAACGATCGCCAGTGTGGCGGTATAGGGTAGTGCTGCGTAAAGGCCACGCAGGTGCCGCATATCACGGGTGCCGGTTTCATGGTCGATAATGCCTGCGGCCATGAACAAGGAGGCCTTAAAGGTGGCGTGATTAAGTGTGTGGAAAATCGCTGCCACCAGGGCCAGGGGAGAGCCAATGCCCAGTAGTACCGTAATCAGGCCCAGGTGGCTGATGGTGGAGTACGCCAGTAAGCCTTTCAAATCATGCTGGAAGATGGCAACGAAAGCACCAATCAACATCGTACACAGGCCGGCACCGGTGATGAGCCAGGTCCACTCAGGTGTTCCCGACAGCGATGGCCAGAGGCGCATCAGCAGGAACACGCCAGCCTTGACCATGGTGGCGGAGTGCAGAAAGGCGGATACCGGTGTGGGGGCCGCCATGGCGTGGGGTAGCCAGAAGTGGAAGGGGAACTGGGCACTCTTGGTTAATGCGCCTAACGCGACCAGCAACAGCATCGGGCGGTAGAGGGAGTGCTCGCGAATAAGATCACCAGAGGCCAGTACAACATCCAGCGAGTAGCTGCCAACGATATGGCCGAGCAGCAATACACCTACCAGCAGGCAGAGGCCACCGCTGGCCGTTACGGTGAACGCCATGCGTGCGCCCCGCCGTGCATCGGCACGGTGATGCCAGTAGCCAATCAACAGGAATGAGGTGAGGCTGGTTAGCTCCCAGAAAACGACCAACTGGATAAGGTTGCCCGATAGCACTACGCCCAGCATTGAGGCCATAAAGGCGAGCAGGAAGGAGAAAAAGCGTGGCACCGGGTCTGCCGGAGACATGTAATAGCGGGCATAAATCACCACCAGCAAGCCAATGCCCTGGACCAGCATGGCAAATAACCAGGCCAGACCATCCATGCGCAGCATAATGCTCAAGCCGTAATCCGGCAGCCAGGCAAATTCGTTACGGACAATCTCGCCAGCACCCACTTGGGTGTATAGATAGCTGGTAATCAACAGCCCTGATAGGGTGACACCGCCTGCCAGCCAGGCTTCCCGATTACGGGCGTTAGCGGGCATTAGTGCGGCAATAATGCTGGCAATGAAGGGCGTCGCGATCAATATGAGTAGCAGCATAGGAGTCCGTCAATAATAAAGAATTCTGATATTTCAGCGGTTATCCCGCTGCTCGCAAACGATTTGCCTGGCTAAACGAGTCTTCTCCCTGGGTACGCTCCTGCTGCATTAGTGTGGCCTTGTCTCCACCTTAAGTCGTAAAACTTACGTGATTGAAAGTATTGAGACAATCCTAATCTACGGGTAGTGAGTGTGCATGCCGGAACAAAATCGATCCTGGCCGGTAATTTTTTGCTTCAATTTTAGCCGGTAACAGTCGTGAGGAGCGAGTCGCTTCCTGGTAAACTGTGCCCCCACTTTGCCAACACTGGTGTGGTTAACTGGTTTGGTTGATCAGCGAGGTAACCTGTGACCATTCGCTTCATTGCTGCTTCCCGGCTGCCCACCCCCTGGGCCACATTTACCATGCATGGTTTCGAGGATGAAGCCACAGGCAAGGATCATATCGCACTTACGTTGGGTGATGTGAGTGGCGATGTGCCGGTGTTGGGGCGTGTGCACTCGGAGTGTTTAACCGGTGATGCTCTGTTCTCCATGCGCTGTGACTGCGGTTATCAGTTACAGGAAGCGCTCAAACGTATTGCCGAAGAGGGGCGGGGCGTACTGCTCTACCTGCGCCAGGAAGGGCGCGGCATTGGCCTGCTAAATAAAATCCGTGCCTACCACTTACAGGATCAAGGCGCTGATACGGTGGAAGCCAATGAACAACTAGGCTTTGGCGCTGATATGCGCCGTTACGACCTGTGCGTGCCGATGCTCGACCACTTGGGCATCACTGCATTAAAGCTGATGACCAATAACCCCCGTAAAGTTGATGCCCTGACCCGTGATGGTGTCAACGTGGTGGAGCGCTTGCCTATCACGACAGGCCTTAACCCTCACAACGAGCATTACCTCTCAACCAAGGCGGGCAAACTGGGCCACATGATGGCACTGGATGATTTTACTCAGGCAAGCGACGTGGATATTGAGCGCAAAGGGTAGGACGTTCCGGGTTAGATCTGGGTCAGGCAGTGGAAAGCCATGGCGGCGGCGGAGGTGCGGTTCTCAACGCCCAGCTTTCGGAATACCTGCTCCAGATGCTTGTTGACCGTGCGTGGACTCAGATCCAGGATTTGACCAATTTCCCGATTGGTTTTGCCTTGAGCGATCCACAACAGCACCTGGGACTCTCTGGCCGTCAGGCGCAGTTGCGCCTGGAGTAGCTGGCTTTCTCCTTCACCATCCTTGTGCAAGAGCCGAAACAGATATTCCTGGTGATCAGTGGTGCCCAGATAGCGTAACCGGAACTCGCCAATGTCGAGATGCAGAGAGAGTTGACTGCCTGGTTCTGGCGAGCGGGAAAGCCAGCGCTGGATCTGCTGGGCCGTTGCGGCACGTGCTGCCCCATGAGATGGGTCGGTTTCGCCCAGGTACTGGTTGACTTGTGGGGTCGACCAGCGCCAGTTGCCGTCAAGGCTGGTGGCAAATACCGACTGGCCTAGTCTGTCCAGGGCTGAGTAGGCGCTTTGGGTCATTCTGGCGTTTGCCAAATGTACACGTATGCGGGCCACGAGTTCGTCGGTGCGTATCGGTTTGGTGACATAGTCCACTCCTCCTGCCTCCAGGCCGTGGACAACATCCTCGGCATCACTCAAGCCCGTCATGAAGATCACAGGAATGGTCGAGAGTGCTGGCTGCTGTTTCAACTGGCGGCAGGTTTCAAAGCCATCCAGGCCCGGCATCAAGGCATCGAGAAGAATGAGGTCTGGCATCATTTTTATTGCAATATCAATTGCCTGCTTTCCCTCAAGTGCTAATAGAGCATTCATGCCCGCCTGATCCAGCGCATGGTGCACCATGCTGAGCGAGTCAGGTGAGTCGTCCACGACCAGGATAAGGTCCTTACGTTGTGGAAAGGTCATTGTTCTGCCTCTAAAAGTTGAGCCACTCGCTTGAAATCCAACCGCTTTAACAAGCTGTTCAATTGCGAGGCGAAGGAGGGCGTTATTGCGCCCTGTTCGACAGCCAGGAATAAACGGCTCTTCAGCCCTGACAAGTGGCCTATTTCTGCCAGGGCCAGCAGTTCATCACGGAGTTCGTCGGACATGATAGTGGGCGGTACGAGGGGTAGGCCCTGTTGGGGAGCATTGGTGGTACGCCAGGTCAGTTGAAGCTGTGTGGCCAGAATATCGAGCAGTTCCGAATATTTGAAAGGTTTGACCAGATAGTCATTATGTAACGCATCGGCTCGATTTAACTGATTACTTTCCCGAGCATTTGCCGACAGCATGACGATCGGGCCGGTATAGTGCTGTAAGCGCAATTGATGTGCTGTTTCCCAGCCATCCATCGTTGGCATGGCGACGTCAAGTAAAACTAGGGCTGGAGGGTTTTGCTGAGCCAGATGTAGGGTCGTTTCTCCATCAGGCGCTTCCATGATCTGAAATCCGAGCGGCGACAGCATATCGCTGATGAGTCCACGGTGTGATGGATTGTCATCAGTGACCAGTAGGCTGAGTCGCGGGCCATGATAGCCGATGACAGAGTGGTGAGGACGCTGCTCATGGGTGTGTGTTTCTGGCAGCGCACTGGATAACATCAGGCTGAGGCGGAACTCGCTGCCGGCTCTGGGTTGGCTTGTCACCTGTAGGTCGCCTCCCATGATATCCGTGAGGAGCTTGGTGATTGTCAGCCCCAGCCCCGTGCCATGAACAGCAGGCACGCCAGGTTTTCGAACCCGCTCGAAAGGCCGGAAAATACGTGTTAGATCAGCCTCATCAATACCCACACCGGTATCGCTGATGGTGAATTCTGCTACTTGGTTCCGGTAGCGTACCTTGAGTGTGACTTCCCCGTGATTAGTGAATTTAATGGCATTGGAGAGCAGGTTGATCAATATTTGGCGTAGGCGTTTTTCATCGGTATGCACCCATTCGGGTATATGGCCTTGGTCATAAAAGATAAAACGGATGTCTTTCTCTTCTGCCTGTAACTGAAACATGGACACCAGTTCTTCAATCAGCACTCTTAGACGTATCCGGTTGCGATATAACTCCAACCTTCCCGCTTCGATTTTGGATATTTCCAACAGGCCTTCAATGAGATCGGACAGGTGTTCGGTGCTGCGTCGAATGGTTGATACGGCCGCGCGCCGCTCTTTGGGGATCAGCGGGTCCTGCTCCAGCATTTGTGCATAGCCGAAGGCGGCATTGAGGGGGGAGCGCAATTCATGACTGAGGCCGGTCAAATAACGGCTCTTGGCCTGATTGGCAGCTTCGGCCAGCTCTTTGGCCTGTTGTAGTTCACGGTCCGTCTTTTCGTGTGCCTCAATCTCTGCGAGCAGCATGCGGGTCTGACGATGGGACTCCTCCTGAGCCACGACTCTGCTTTCGTGTGCCAGCACGAATAGCCAGGAAATCACCCCACTGATAATCACCAGAATGGCGAAAATCTGTGCCAGCGTGGCGGCCATCAGTGTGCGTGTCGCATCACTTACATCGGGGAGCTGGTAGTAAACCAGTGCCAAAAAGCCTGCGATGATCAGGCTCACCAGCAGCAGCAAGGAAATAAAGTGGCCAAGGCGTGTATTAAGGGGGGGAAGGATGCGTTTCAAAGGGCTGTTTTCCAGCCATATAACCAATTGCTGTGGAAAGGAGGAGTGGGACTTGCAGGCATCATTACAGCGTGCATCCAGTGAGCAGCAGAGCGAGCAGATAGCACCATTATAAGCAGGGCAGAAAGCCATATCCTCTATATCGAATTGATGCTCGCAAATGACACACGCCTGCCCCTGAATCGAATGGCTTGGTTCCGGGGTGCGCGCAATGTAGTACCGCCCCTTTGTCAGTAGCGCAATGCTGGGAGAGGCAATAAGGGCGATCACCAGCGCCAGGAAGGAGGCGAGAGCCGCCGCAGTAGCGCCCCATAAACCGGCACTCGCGGCAAAAGCAACCACTGTCGCGAGGATGACCGCACCAAAGCCTACCGGGTTAATGTCATACAAATAGGCACGTTTAAATTCGATATGTCGAGGACTGAGGCCCAAGGGTTTGTTAATCACCAGGTCTGCGACCAAGGCGCCAATCCAGGCCATGGCGACCATTGAGTAGTGGGAAAGGATGACCTCAAAGGCGCGATAGATACCAATTTCCATGAGCACGAGGGCAATCATGACATTGAATACCAACCAGACGACGCGCCCTGGATGGCTATGTGTCAGTCTCGAAAAGAAGTTGGACCATGCAATCGAACCCGCGTAGGCATTGGTCACATTGATCTTGAGTTGCGAGAGAATGACAAAGATACCTGCCAGTGCCATCACGGTGGCCGGGTGGCCAGTCATATAGCTGAAGGCGACCATGTACATATGCATGGGTTCCTGGGCCAGTTCCATTGATAGCCCATGTTCAAGCGCCAGCACGGCCAGGAAGGAGCCGAGCAGGGTTTTGATGGCGCCTACCACTATCCAGCCCGGCCCCCCGGACAACATGGCCAACCACCACTTAAAACGCTGTTTGGGCTGGGGTTCCGGAAGGAAGCGCAGGTAGTCCACCTGCTCGCCGATCTGAGCGATAAGGGCAAACATGACGGTGGCTGCGGCGCCAAACAGCAGGATATCAAAGCCACCGTCACCCTGGGTTGGGCTGTCAAATTCCAGCCAGCGGGGTAAGGAGTGAGGGTCCTGCAACAGAATAAAGAGAAAGGGGGCCAGTTGTAGCAAAACCCAGAAGGGCTGCGTCCAGGTTTGAAAACGACTGATATAAGTAAATCCGTGGGTCACGATGGGAATCACGACAACGGAACTGATCAGATAACCTATCGTGAGTGGAATACCAAATAGAATATCCAGCGCCATGGCCATGATGGCGGCTTCCAGCGCGAAAAATATGAAGGTGAAGGTGGCGTAGATGAGCGAGGTCAGCGTTGAGCCAAGGTAGCCAAAGCCAGCGCCGCGTGTCAACAGGTCAATATCCACGCTGTAGCGGGCTGCGTAATAGCTGATCGGTATGGCCAGCAAGAAGGTCACTAAACTGACGGTCAGAATCGCCGCGATGGCATTGGTAATGCCGTAATTGAGGGTAATGCTGGCACCAATGACCTCAAGTGCCAGAAAGGATATGGTTCCCAGCGCCGTTAAGGCAACACGACGGTAACTCCAGCGGCGAGCCGACTTCCCTGTGTAGCGTAATGCAAAATCTTCCAATGTTTGGTTGGCAACCCACTGATTGTAATCGCGCCGGACAGGAAAAATACGTTGTTTGGTCGTTGTCATGTCTGGCCTTGTGCGGGCATTGACAGGTAGGACTTCTGTTTCCCTTTTACCAAGACCCTAAGTTGTATTGTTAACCATTGCCATGGGGAAAATGACGTAGGTAGCTGGTGCATTCCTCGCATGGTGCGATGGCATTATGCGCGCCAATACTGTTGGCGTGGAATCGATGCAGGTTCCGAACAATCGCTAACACGGGGAATCACCATCATGCTTACGCAACGTACTAGAACCTCACGTACAGGGCATTTGCCACTGCGACGCCGACTGCTGGCCGGGCTGGCGGCGTTGCCCTTGGCACTGGCCATCTCATCCACTACCGCTTGGGGTAACCCACCTACCAGTGAGGTGAATACCACCGGTTTGGCGGTGACGGATGACACGGTTCAGGTCGGTATCCTGCACTCGTTGACTGGCACCATGGCGATCAGTGAAACAGGCTCTGTGGAGGCAGAGCAGTTGGCGATTGAACAGATTAACGCCCAGGGCGGCATACTGGGTCGGCAAATTGAATACATCATTGAAGATGGCGCCAGCGACTGGCCCACATTTGCTGACCGCACCCGCAAGCTGCTGACTCAGGATAATGTGGCAGCCATTTTTGGCGCCTGGACATCAGCATCACGTAAAGCCATGTTACCGGTTCTGGAACGGGAAAATGGACTTCTTTATTACCCTACCTTTTATGAAGGCCTGGAGCAGTCCCCCAATGTTATTTATACCGGCCAGGAAGCCACACAGCAGATACTGGCAAGTATTGACTGGGCCTGGAACGAGCAGGGAGCAAGAACGTTCTATTTAATCGGCTCTGACTATATCTGGCCGCGCACTTCAATGAAGATCGCCCGTATCCATATTGAAGAGGTGCTTGGTGGAGAAGTCGTCGGTGAAGACTATGCCCCTCTTGGGCACACCTCCTTTGGCTCTAACATCAACCGTATCCGGCTGCGTAGGCCTGATGTGATTTTTGCCGCTGTTGTGGGTGGCAGTAACGTGGCGTGGTTTCGTCAGCTAAACGCAGCCGGTATCAATGGCGACAATCAAACGCTGCTCACTATTTCGGTGACCGAAGATGAAGTGCTCGGGATAGGTGGTGAGAACGTCGCTGGTTTCTATTCGGCAATGAAGTATTTCCAGAGTCTGGATAATGAAAACAATGCTGCCTTCGTAGAGGCTTTCCAGGAGCGCTGGGGAGCAGACAGTGTCATCGGTGATGTAACGCAAGCCGCCTACCTGGGTCCATGGTTGTGGAAGGCCGCTGTTGAAAAAGCTGGCACATTTGATGTTGACGCTGTTTCAGCCGCCATGGCGGATATTGAGCTGACAACAGCGCCTGAAGGCTACGTCAAAGTGCACCCGAATCGCCACCTTTGGAGCAAGACGCGCATAGGCCGCTGGAATGAAACCGGGCAGGCGGATGTTGTCTGGGAGTCGGACCTGATCGAGCCTAACCCTTTCCCCGAGGGATACCAGTAATCAATAACTCTGTCTGCGGCAACTTAGTTGCCGCAGAGCCGCTGTTATTTGTTTGATATCAACGGGGGGACTCCATCATGGATGGATTCACAACACAGGAGCTGATGGCCATTCTGGCGATGCAGGGCTTTGCTGGGGTCAGCTTCTTCAGCGTTCTGCTACTGATGGCCTTGGGGCTGGCAATTATTTACGGTCAGATGCGTGTGATCAATATGGCGCACGGCGAGTTCATGGTGATGGGTGCCTATGCCACTTATCTCTGCTCCATCACGCTGGGCCAATTTCCGGGGATGACCGACTACTATCTGTTTCTTGCCCTTCCGATTGCCTTCGCAAGTGCGTTCGCGATGGGCTATCTGGTGGAGTGGGTGCTGATACGCCACCTATATCACCGGCCCCTGGATACGCTATTGGCGACCTGGGGGCTGGCGCTCATCATGCAGCAAGGCTTCCGGTCGATATTCGGGGCACGCGAAGTCAGTGTCACGGTGCCCGGTTGGCTGCGCGGTTCCTACCAGCCCACCATGATGATCGACATTCCTCTCAATGGCATTGCCATTCTTGTATTAACGCTATTTGTCACTCTAGGCGTGTGGTGGCTCCTGTTTCGTTCACGCTGGGGGTTACGGGTCCGCTGTACGACCGCCAATCGTGAAATGAGTGGGGCGATTGGTATCAATACCAAGCGTGTTGACCGTATGACGTTTGCCTTGGGTTGTGGCATTGCCGGTATCGCCGGTGCAGCGTTCACCACGATTTCCTCTACCGGCCCGACCAGCGGCTCGCTGTATATCGTCGATACCTTCCTGGTTGTTGTGTTTGGGGGTGCGGGCAGTCTGCTGGGTACTATCGCCTCCGCGTTCTCCATTGCTCAGGCGCAGTCGGTAATGGAGTTCTTCATGGGGGGATCAATGGCGAAAGTGCTCACCCTGCTAACCGTTATAGCCATTTTGTTGATGCGTCCTGAAGGTTTGGTCGCTAGCAAGGTGCGTCGTTAAGGAGGTGTCACCATGACATTGATCAATCGCCTGTTTACAGGACGCCATGCAAGTTTGGGGGGCATCGCCCTGCTGGCGCTCATCCTGATCGTCGTGATGCCCATGGCCCTGGACCTCTATCGCCTGAACCTTGCGGGGCGCTATTTAACCTATGCCTTTGTCGCGCTCGGTCTTGTGTTGTGCTGGGGGTACGGCGGCATTCTTAGCCTGGGCCAGGGTATCTTTTTTGGAGTGGGTGGCTATGCCATGGCGATGTTCCTGAAACTTGAAGCCTCTGACCCCGAGAGCACCAGCATCCAGACGACCCCCGGTATCCCGGATTTCATGGACTGGAACCGGATTACCGAACTGCCCTGGTTCTGGGTACCCTTTGAAAGTCTGACGTTCACTATTCTGGCGGTATTGACACTGCCGGCCGCCTTTGCCTTTGTCATCGGCTATGCCATGTTCAAGCGTCGGGTAAGCGGTGTGTACTTCGCTATCATCACCCAGGCTCTGGCGGTGGTTCTGACGATTTTAATTGTAGGGCAGCAAGGCTATACCGGTGGAATCAACGGTATTACCGACTTGCGCACGCTGAAGGGCTGGGATATCCGCGATGATAGCTCTCAGTACCTGCTTTACTACCTCAATGCGGTGCTATTGATCGGCTGTGTGCTCATTGGCCGCTGGGTGCTGAGCAGCAAATATGGACGTATCCTGACAGCGCTGCGTGATCGGGAAGACCGGGTACGTTTCTCCGGCTACGATGTTGCCAACTTCAAGATCTTCATCTTTTGCCTGGCGGCTTTCATGTCGGGTATCGGCGGGGCGATGTTCACCCTGCAGGTTGGTTTCATGTCGCCCTCCTTTGTGGGCATTGTGCCCTCCATCGAGTTTGTTATCTTCGCCGCCGTTGGCGGGCGCCTGTCGCTGCTGGGCGGGGTCTATGGCGCCTTGTTGGTCAGCTATGCCAAGACCCTGTTCGCCGAAGCTTACCCCCAACTCTGGCAGGTCATGATCGGCACGGTATTTATTTTAGTCGTGCTGATACTGCCGTATGGACTGGCAAGTGTGGTGGACCGCTACTGGCCGCTGCTCAGGTCACGCCTGCCGCTAGCCAGGAGGTCATCCGCCAGCAGTTCCTCTACCACGGAGAGCCGCCCATGAGTTCAAACACCGACTTTCTACTCGCTATTGAGGGGCTCACGGTGTCTTTTGATGGCTTCAAAGCCATTGAAGGGCTGAATTTCTACATGGATGAAAGTGAGCTGCGCGTCGTCATTGGTCCTAACGGTGCTGGCAAGACGACCTTGCTCGACCTGATTTGCGGCAAGACCAAAGCCACCGAAGGGTCCATTAAGTTTCGCGGCAAGGAGCTGACTCAGTTGCGTGAGCATCGCATTGTCTGGGAAGGGGTGGGGCGCAAGTTCCAGAACCCCTCCATTTATGAAGGGCTGAGTGTCTTCGACAACCTGGAAGCCTCCTACCCGGAAGGGCGCAGTGTGTTTGGCGCATTGGCCTTCAAGCGAGACGAGCAGGTGGTGCAGCGCATTCATAACGTTGCCAGGGAAATCCAGCTGGAAGACCGCCTGGATATGGAAGCTGGCCTGCTCAGTCACGGTCAGAAGCAGTGGCTGGAGATTGGCATGTTACTGATCCAGGAGCCGGAACTGCTGATGCTGGACGAGCCGGTGGCCGGGATGAGTGCCAGTGAGCGCCAGGAAACCGCCACCTTGCTCAAGCGTATTTCCCAGGGGCGCTCGGTGATCGTTATAGAGCATGACATGGAGTTCGTGGCGGCGCTGGGTGGCAAGGTTACCGTTTTGCATCAGGGCAAGATCCTGGCAGAAGGGGATATTGAAACGGTCAAGCAGAACAAGCACGTCATCGACGTATATCTGGGCCATTGAGGCTTAAGGAGATCAAAATGCTCGACGTCAGCAATCTGCAAGTGAGCTATGGCCAGAGCCAGGTTATCCACAACATGAGTTTTACCATGGGCAAGGAGGAGTCGCTGGCCGTGATGGGACGCAATGGCATGGGAAAGACCACCTTGTTCAAGGCTCTGATCGGTATTCTGCCTAGTGAAGGAAAATTAATGCTCAATGGGCAGGATATTTCTGGCATGTCCTCACACCAACGGGTGGCCGCTGGGCTGGCCTATGTACCCCAGGGCAGGATGATCTTCTCCAATTTGAGTGTGCAGGAAAATATTGAAGCGGGGCTGGAGACCGCCAGGGCGAAGAAAGTGCCAAGTGAAATATTCGACCTGTTTCCGGTGCTGCATGACATGCGTCACCGCAAGGGAGGCAACCTGTCGGGGGGGCAGCAGCAGCAGCTTGCCATTGCTCGTGCGTTGGTTTCTGAGCCCAAGGTACTTCTGCTCGATGAGCCGACCGAAGGTATTCAGCCCTCTATCATCAAGGAGATTGCCGCCACCCTGAATGAGATCCGCGCGATGAAGAAAATCGCCATCCTGGTATCGGAGCAGGTGCTGAGTTTTACCATGGAAATGGCCGACCGCCTGGCGGTGATTGAGAAAGGCTCCATTGTTCATGAGGAGCGGCGTGAAACGGCGGATCAAGCCAAGATAGCCAGTTTTCTGGCGGTTTAGAGGTGCCCGTACCGCTTTGCCATGCAGTCGGGGCCATCAATTAACGTTTAAGAGGAAGCTTTTATGCGTCACGGTGATATTTCCAGCAGTGCAGATACGGTTGGTGTTGCAGTCGTCAATTACACGATGCCGCGGCTGCATACGCGAGCGGAAGTAGTTGAGAATGCCCACAGGATTGCTGACATGGTCAGGGGCATGAAAGTAGGCCTGCCAGGCATGGATCTCGTAGTGTTTCCCGAGTACAGCACCATGGGAATCATGTATGACAACGACGAAATGATGGCGACGGCGGCCACTATTCCCGGTGCTGAAACGGCTATCTTTTCCGAGGCTTGTCGTGAGGCCAATACCTGGGGGGTCTTTTCACTGACAGGTGAGTGCCATGAAGAGCATCCCCACAAAGCGCCCTACAACACGCTGGTACTGATTAATAATCATGGCGAGATAGTACAGAAGTATCGTAAGTGCATTCCCTGGTGCCCTATCGAGGGCTGGTATCCAGGTGACACCACCTATGTCACTGAAGGACCCAAAGGGCTCAAGATCAGTCTGATTATTTGTGATGATGGCAACTACCCGGAGATTTGGCGTGATTGTGCGATGAAGGGAGCCGAACTGATCGTGCGCTGTCAGGGCTACATGTACCCGGCCAAGGAGCAGCAGATCATGATGGCAAAAGCGATGGCGTGGGCTAACAACTGCTACGTCGCGGTTGCCAATGCTACCGGGTTTGACGGCGTCTACTCCTATTTCGGCCATTCTGCCATTGTCGGTTTTGATGGCCGCACGCTGGGTGAATGTGGTGAAGAGGATATGGGCGTGCAATATGCACAGCTCTCGGTCAGTCAAATCCGCGATGCCCGCGCTAATGATCAATCCCAGAACCACCTGTTTAAGCTGCTGCACCGTGGTTATACCGGCATGTACAACTCCGGGGATGGCGACAAAGGGGTGGCCGACTGCCCATTCGACTTCTACCGCACCTGGGTGATGGATGCCGAGAAGGCACGCGATCAGGTAGAAGCCATGACCCGTGGCACCATTGGGGTGGCCGGTTGCCCCGTCGGTGAATTGCCGGTGGAAGGCAAAGAGCGTAGCGCAAGTTAGAGACCGGGCATGCTTTTCATCAACGACCAGCCAGCGGCCCATCAGGCCGCTGGCTCTCGTGGCCGCATTGGCAGCCGGCCCTCCCGGTTTTTGTTTGACCCTCATGAGGTCATGGCGTTGCTACGTTCACGCTGCTGTCAGGCCCCTTTGAGTTGTATACGTCATATAACGTAGCCATCAGGGGGTATTAGCTTATGGTCGCTGGCGTGCCGGTTTTACATAGTTGAGAGCGGGAAGAGCAACCTCCCAAGGTAATTTCACTCGCTGATGTTATGTAAAAAGAGGTAGGTGTTATGGCTGACACAATTATCAAGATTGATCTGAGCAAATCCCCTTACGAGAATGAGCAGGTACACAACCGCTGGCACCCCGATATTCCGATGGCCGCCATGGTGAAACCCGGTGACGACTTCATCGTTGAGTGCCATGACTGGACAGGCGGGCAGATCAATAACGATGACAGCGCTGATGATGTGCGTGATGTGGACCTCACCCAAGTACACTTTCTCTCTGGCCCGGTGGGAGTGGAAGGCGCAGAACCTGGCGATCTACTGGTGGTTGAAATTCTTGATATCGGCACCTTTGAAGAGAGCCAATGGGGCTTCAATGGTTTCTTCTCCAAGCAAAATGGCGGCGGTTTTCTTACCGAACACTACCCGGATGCGCAGAAATCGATCTGGGACTTCAACGGTATGTTTACCAAGTCGCGTCATATCCCCGGTGTCGAGTTCGCGGGGCTGATTCACCCAGGGTTGATCGGCTGCCTGCCATCCAAGGAGATGCTGGCGGAGTGGAACCGGCGTGAAAAAGAGCTCTATGACACCGATCCGGACCGTGTACCTCAACTGGCGGCGTTGCCATTTGCGGATACCGCCCATATGGGCAAATTGACGGGTACCGCAAAACAGGAAGCTGCGGCGGAAGGTGCCCGGACAGTCCCGCCCCGTGAGCATGGGGGTAACTGTGATATCAAGGATCTTTCCCGGGGGTCAACTATCTATTTTCCAGTCTATGTCAAGGATGGAGGGTTGTCGGTCGGGGATCTGCACTTTAGCCAAGGGGATGGCGAAATAACCTTCTGTGGCGCCATCGAGATGGCAGGCTGGATCCACATGCGGGTCAACCTCATTAAGGGGGGCATGGAAAAATACGCTATCAAGAACCCCATCTTCAAGCCTAGCCCCATGACCCCAAAATATGATGATTACCTCATTTTTGAAGGGGTATCGGTGGATGAGCAGGGCAAGCAGCATTACCTCGACGTGCATGTTGCCTATCGCCAGGCGGTGCTCAATGCCATTGAGTACCTTAAGAAGTTTGGCTACACCGGCGCCCAGGCATATTCATTGTTAGGGTGCGCGCCCGTACAGGGACATATCAGTGGAGTCGTCGATATTCCCAACGCCTGTGCCACTCTCTGGTTGCCGACGGATATCTTCGACTTCGATGTTAAGCCGAATATGGAGGGGCCGACCACCCAAGTGGCACCCGGTACCGACTTGCCGCTTTCCAAGGATAAATAACCCGCATTACGCACCAGTTATCACCAAGGTTAAAGAGCCAATAGGCTCAGAGCCGTTGAGTCCACAGGGTGTTGGGATAGGTCGGTCATGTCTGATCGGGGACTTGTCCCGACACCGCTCTCAAGGAGAAACACTATGCCTCTGTACGATTACAAATGCTCCACACATGGCCTGTTTCACCAGCTGGTGCCCTTACAGGCGTCGGGCAATGCCCATGCCTGCCCACATTGTGGAACGCTGTCACCAAGAGTGCTACTGGTACCGCCGCAGTTACTGACGATGGACCCTGCTCGGCGCAGCGCTTTCGCACGTAATGAGAAAGCGGCCCATGAGCCACGCCACGGCAACCACCACAGTGAGCGGGAGCGTGGCTGCTGCCATCATAACCGCGATAAGCCGCAAGTATTTTATACTGCCGATGGCAACAAGATGTTTCCTTCCGCACGGCCATGGATGATCAGCCATTGAGAGACGAATGATACACTAGGGTATGTTGACGTTTTATCGCCAATCGCGTTGCTGCACGTTACATATCAACACTGGCTCTCTCCCCTGAGACGGCCAGTATTATCTCTGTTACGCAGGGGATGCATCATGTCTCAGTCTGAACCAAGGCCAACTGCTGGCAAGCACGACCCCCGGGTCTTTGAATACCACCATCCTGCCGGGG
Organism: Vreelandella olivaria; assembly: GCF_023507745.1. GTDB lineage: Bacteria > Pseudomonadota > Gammaproteobacteria > Pseudomonadales > Halomonadaceae > Vreelandella > Vreelandella olivaria_A. Next base: position 53,058 of record NZ_JALPZO010000106.1, read on the forward strand.
GATGGGGCGCACTTAAAGCGGTTGGCAAGCACTTATTGCACAGCCGTGCTCCAGCCACCAATGCCCGTTCATTACTTAAGTTGAACCAGCCGGATGGTTTTGACTGCCCAGGATGCGCCTGGGGAGACCCTGAGCATGGCTCATCGTTCGAGTTCTGTGAGAATGGTGTCAAGGCGGTCACCTGGGAAGCGACTTCAAAGCGAGTAACGCGGGATTTCTTCGCTCGGCACAGCGTCAGTGAGCTTAAAGGCTGGGATGATTATCGCCTGGAAGATCAGGGGCGGTTGGTTGAGCCAATGTATTACAACGCAGAGACCGACCACTACGAGCCGATCTCCTGGGAAGATGCTCTGAACGTGGTGGCCGCTGAGTTAAAGGCGCTGCCTACCCCGCATGACGCCATCTTCTACACCTCTGGTAAGGCAAGTAATGAATCCGCTTATGTCTTCCAGTTGATGGCACGTCTGTATGGCACCAATAACCTGCCGGACTGCTCCAATATGTGCCATGAGGCCAGTGGTGTGGCGCTCAATGCCGCGCTGGGTACCGGCAAAGGCAGTGCACGGCTGGAGGATTTCGAGCAGGCCGAGGCAATTTTCGTGTTCGGCCAGAATCCAGGCACCAACCATCCGCGCATGTTAGGGGTGTTGCGTGAAGCAGCAGAGCGTGGGGCGACGATAGTGGCGTTTAATCCGCTGCGTGAGCGCGGGCTGGAAAAGTTTGCCGACCCACAAAAAGCCCTGGAGATGTTGCATAACGGCAGCCACCCCATTAGCAGCTACTATTTCTGCCCTCAACTGGGTGGTGATATGGCGGTGGTGCGTGGCATGGCCAAGACGTTGTTTGCCCTTGATGCGGCAGGGGAGGCAGTGCTGGACCATGACTTTATGGCTGCGCACACTGTCCATCTTGATGCCTACCGCTCCCTGGTGGAAGAAACGCAGTGGTCAACTCTGGAAGCCCAGTCTGGCCTGACGCGTGCTGAAATGGAGCAGGCCGCCGCGCTATATGCCCGCTCGAAAGCCACCATCATCTGTTGGGCAATGGGTATCACTCAGCATGTGCACTCGGTTGCCACTGTGCGAGAGATCGTCAATCTACTGATGCTGTGCGGTAATCTGGGTAAACCCGGTGCAGGCACATCGCCGGTGCGTGGCCACTCCAATGTCCAGGGGGACCGCACCATGGGCATTTTCGAGAAGCCATCAGATGCGCTGCTGGATGCCCTGGAGGCACACTACGGCAGGCCGATGCCACGGGAGCACGGTGTCGATTCCGTGGCGGCCGTTGAGGCAATGCGAAGCCAGCCGGGCAAGGTGTTTATCGGGCTGGCGGGTAATTTCACCCGGGCTATTTCCGATAGTGTCGTGACCGAAGCTGCCATGTCCCAGTGCCGTCTGACCGCCTTTATCAGCACCAAGCTGAATCGTAGCCATCTGATCACCGGCCAACGCGCCCTTATTCTGCCCTGCCTTGGGCGCAGCGAGATCGACCGTAATACAGCAGGCAAATCTCAGCTGATGACGGTAGAGGATTCCATGAGCATGGTGCATGGCTCTGCCGGGATTAACCGCCCGGTGGATAAAACATTGCGCTCAGAAATCGCCATTCTGACCGGTATCGCCGAGCGCCTGTTCGGTAATGAGTGTGTCGACTGGTCTGCGATGCGTGAAGATTACGACGTGATTCGTGAACATATTGCCGCAGTGATCCCCGGCTTTACCGACTTCAATGAGCGTGTACGGGTGCCGCGGGGGTTCTGGCTGGGTAACCCGGCCTTCGAGAAACGCTTTCCCACCGCCAGCGGCAAGGCGGAATTTTCAACGGACCCGCTGCCAGCCAAGGTGATGCACCAACAACTTGCTGAGCGCGATGGCTGGTTAACCTTGCAGACCATGCGCTCCCATGATCAGTACAACACCACCGTTTACGGTTACAACGACCGTTATCGGGGGATTGAAAATGGTCGTCAGGTCATTTTTATGAATCGCGATGATATCGCCCGGTTAGGGTTTGAGGCGGGGCAGTGGGTCGATTTGATTGGCGAATCGGATGATGCAGTGGTGCGCCGTGTCGATGGCTTCAAGATCGTAGCCTACGATACCCCTAAGGGCTGTGCGGCTGCCTACTACCCCGAGACCAACCCGTTAGTTCCGCTAAATCACAAGGGGGAGTTGAGTCATACCCCCGCCTCCAAGTCGATTGCTATCCGTCTGGAAGCGAGTAAGCGCATTGCCTGAATGGACGGGGGAGCTGGGCAGTGAGCTACAGCACGGGCTGGAGGCAGTGATGACCGCCCACCCTGAGCTTGATATGCTTACGGCGCTGGTCTTAGTAATGGTAAGAGAGGCAGAACCCAGCGAGGGAGGCATTAGTACCGCACTGCTGGCGAGGCGGCTGGGCGTTGAGCATGCGCTGGTTCGGCGGGCTGCCGCTGAACTCGACACTGGAGGCTGGGTCACCACCATGCCTGTCGATGGTGCCAGCCCAGCGTTACGCCTCTTCGCACGAAAGGATGGGGAGCCATTGCCGCCGCAGTAGCCTTGGCGTCTGGTTACGACTGCCCCCGGGCCTTACGAATCCGCTCATAGGCATTGCCGATCTCACTGGTACGCGCCTGAGCAACGTCACGCATGCTGTCAGGTAAGCCTTTTCCGGCCAGCTTGTCTGGATGGTTTTGGCTCATCAGGCGGCGATAGGCCCTTTTGATCTCGGCATCGCTGGCATCTTCCGCTACCCCCAGTACCCGGTAGGCATCTTTCAGTGCCTCTTCGCTGGCGCCCTGGGAGTTGGCGGCGGCCCCATGCAGCATGGCTTCGATTTGCTGCACTTCGGCTTCGCTACAGCCAACACCCCGTGCCACGCGCAGAATCATCTCATGCTCGGCAGGGTGTAATACCCCGTCGGCAGAGATAGCAGTGAGCTGAACCTGTAAAAACACCTGACGTAGAATGGGCTGACGCTGAGTCAGTCGGTTAACCTTGGCAAGCTCGGCATCCAGGTCAAAGTCGCTGGCGCGGCCCCGTTCAAAGGCGGCACGTGCCTTGGCGCGTTGCTCGCCTTGTAGATGCATCTGGTCAAACAGCTTTTCAGCAACACTCAGTTCGCCCTCGGTCACTTTGCCATCGGCCTGGCACAGGCAGCCCATCACCGAAAAGATCGATTCCAGAAAACCCTCTTGAATCTGCAGACGGGCGGCGCTCAGGCGACGACTAATCCGCCGCCCCAGCCACCAGCCCATCCCACCGCCCACCAGCAGGCCCACGGGGCCACCAACCGCTAGGCCAATCAGGGCGAACAAAATAATCAAAAAAAGCATGGCAGTCCCAAGTATTTAAAAGTTAAAAATTACGGCAGCCGCGCACGAATGGCGCGCTCAATGCCTGCAGCGTCCAGGCCGCAGTCGCGCAGCAGTTCAGCGGGCGTACCGTGTTCTACGAAGGTGTCGGGTAGCCCTAGGTTGAGAACCTCGACCTGAACACCTTCCGCATGCAGCAACTCATTCACGGCGCTGCCCGCACCCCCTGCAATCACATTCTCTTCCAGGGTGACCAGCAGTTCATGCTCATCGGCGGCATGCAGGACGGCATCGCGGTCCAGCGGTTTAACAGAACGCATATTGATATGGGTGGCATTAAGCTTTGCGGCTACCTCGGCGGCGGCGCGGTTCACACTGCCAAAGGCCAATAGTGCAATACGTACCTGATCACTGGTCGTTTCGCGGCGGATTTCCGCCTGACCGATGGGCAGTGGCTCCAGGTGTTCGGGAATCGCCACACCGGGGCCGGTGCCCCGTGGATAACGCACGGCTGCCGGGCCGGGGTGGTGGTAAGCAGCACTGAGCATTGCCCGGCACTCCGCTTCATCGGCAGGGGCTAAAATCACCATGCCGGGGACACAGCGCAGGAATGAGAGATCCATGCTGCCGTGGTGGGTAGGGCCATCTTCACCCACCAGACCCGCCCGATCAATGGCAAAGGTGACATCCAGATCCTGCACGGCGACATCATGGATAAGCTGGTCGTAACCGCGTTGCAGGAAGGTGGAGTAAATGGCCACCACGGGTTTCATGCCTTCGCAGGCCATGCCGGCAGCCAGGGTCACGGCATGCTGTTCGGCGATGGCTACATCGAAATAGCGTTGCGGGTAGTGCTGCGAAAAGCGAATTAAATCCGAGCCTTCACGCATGGCTGGGGTAATCGCCATCAAGCGCGCGTCCTCAGCCGCCATGTCGCATAGCCAGTCGCCAAAGATATTGCAGTACTTTTTCTTGGGCACGGATGGCGTTGCGATGGGCGTTTTTACCATTGAGGCACTGGCTGCCACGCTGGCTTTTTCCAGCTTGGTGATGGCGTGGTAACCAATCTGGTCCGCTTCTGCGGGTAAAAAGCCTTTGCCCTTGACGGTTTTGATGTGTAGGAACTGGGGGCCATCCTGCTCGCGCAGATTGCGCAGGGTTTCGGTAAGCGCTTCCAGGTTGTGCCCATCAATAGGGCCAACGTAGTTAAACCCCATCTCTTCAAACAGCGTGGCGGGGCTCACCATACCTTTCATGTGCTCTTCGGTACGTCGGGCAAGCTCAAGGGCGCCGGGCAGATGGGAGAGCACCTTTTTGCTCTCTTGACGCATTTTCAGGTAAGGCTTGCTGGAAAGTACACGTGCCAGATAGGTGGCAATGCCGCCGACGTTTTCGGATATCGACATCTCGTTATCGTTCAGCACCACCAGCATATTGGCATTCACATGGCCGGCATGGGCCAGCGCTTCAAAAGCCATCCCAGCCGTCAGCGCCCCATCGCCAATGATGGCGCACACACGGCGTGGGTCCTGTTGTGCCTGGGCGGCGAGGGCCATGCCCAGCGCTGCTGAAATGGAAGTACTGGAGTGGCCAACGCCAAAGGTGTCGTACTCCGACTCAGTGCGGCGGGGGAAGGCTGCCAGACCACCGTGCTGGCGAATACTCAGCATGGCCTCTCGGCGGCCGGTAAGAATCTTGTGCGGGTAGGCCTGATGGCCCACATCCCACACCAGGCGATCTTTTGGCGTGTGGAAGGCGTGATGTAGAGCCACGCTTAGTTCTACTACACCCAGCCCTGCGCCAAAGTGGCCGCCGGAGACGCCAACGCTGTACAGCAGGTAGGCGCGCAACTCGTCTGCCAATTGGGCGAGTTGATGGGTGGTCATGGCGCGCAGGGCCGCGGGATGGTCAAAAGAGTCGAGCAGCGGCGTCGCCGGACGCTCGCGGGGAATCTCGTCGAACAGCTTCATGGGCCATGTTTTCACAGACATTGTTTAGTGGTCGCGCTCGATCATATAGTGGGCCAGGTCGGCCAGCGGCATCGCTTGCTCACCAAGTGGAGCAAGCGCGGCAATGGCCTCGTCAATAAGGGTGTTCGCCTTGCGCTGTGCACCATCCAGACCCAGCAGGCTGGGGTAGGTGGGTTTGGCACGTGCGGCATCAGCACCCGATATTTTGCCCAGCGTGGCGGTATCTCCGGTCACGTCGAGCACATCATCATGAATCTGGAAGGCTAGACCAATGGCGCGGGCGTAGCGAATTAGCGCGTTCAATCGCGGGTCATCTTCATCAACGGCAGCCAACCCGCCCAGGCGAACAGCAGCAACAATCAGTGCGCCGGTTTTGTGGGCATGCATATGAGCCAGGGCGTCTACATCTGGGTGGCCGCCCACCGCGGCAAGGTCCAGCGCCTGACCGGCGACCATGCCGTCCCGTCCCGATGCCACCGCCAGTGTGGTTACCATACTGCCCAGCCTGGGGTGGGGGCGACGGGCAAGCACTTCAAAGGCCAGTGCCTGCAGGGCATCACCTGCCAGGATGGCGGTGGCTTCATCGAAGGCTTTATGTACGGTAGGCTGGCCGCGGCGCAGGTCATCGTCGTCCATGGCGGGCAGGTCATCGTGGATCAACGAATAAGCATGAATCAGCTCAATGGCTGCTGCCGGGGCATCCAGGACGTCATCGTCCGCGCCCAGCGCTTGTCCAGCAAGGTACACCAGTAGTGGTCGCAGGCGTTTTCCACCCACCAGCAGGCCGTGGTGCATCGCCGCCTCAAGCCGTGGCGCCACTCCAGGGCGGGTGTCGAATAGGGCGCTTAAGGTGGCATCAACACGGGCATTACTGGTTTGGCGCAAGGCAACAAGCCGAGAGGTATGAGTCGTTACCATGGTGGCGTCTCCTCGCTGTTGTCCCCCTCGCCTTGCGCTTCGCGTGGGGCAGTGGCAAAGGGGGCAACCTCTAACCGGCCATCCCTGTCTTCGCTTAACGCGCGTACTTTGAGCTCAGCGGTATCCAGACGCTGCTGGGCATCCCGGGTAAGCCGTACGCCCTGCTCAAAAGCCGTCAGCGCATCTTCCAGTGAGAGTTCGCCGGACTCAAGGCGTTCCACAATGGTCTCTAGCTGCGAGACAGTGGCGGCGAAATCCTGCGCTGGGGGAGTGTTGTCGCTCATTGGGCAATGCCTACTGTTTTCCTGGCGCCCTGGCAGTCGTGAAGGGCGGCGAGTGTGGCTGTTACTAAAAACAAGCGCATAGTATACACCGAGGCATGGGGGTGGCGTCTGCACTCACTGCCTGCTTCATCCTTCGACTTGTGTCGTGTTCATCTTGAAAGCGCACACTTTTCATCATCTGAAGGCGCCGGGAATGGCGGCGGCTGTGCTACCATACGGGGCTTCCGTGAACCGATACACGGCGCATGCCGCCGACCATAGAGGTTGATTCAGCCATGGCCAAAACGTCCCTGGACAAGAGCAAGATCAAGATCCTGCTACTCGAGGGCGTCCACCAAAGCGCGGTGGACAATTTTCACAACGCAGGTTACGAGAATATCGAACATCTGCCCACATCGCTGGATGAAGAAGCGCTGATCGAGAAGATCCGCGATGTTCACTTCATCGGCATTCGTTCCCGCACGCAACTCACTGAGCGTGTGTTCGAAGCGGCAGAAAAGCTGGTGAGCGTTGGCTGTTTCTGTATCGGTACGAATCAAGTGGATCTGGAAGCGGCGCTGAAACGCGGTATCGTCGTGTTCAACGCACCATACTCCAATACCCGCTCAGTGGCGGAACTGGTACTGGCAGAAGCCATTATGCTGCTGCGTGGGATACCAGAGAAGAATGCTCGCGCCCACCAGGGTGGCTGGCTGAAGTCGGCAAAAAATTCCCACGAAGCGCGTGGCAAAACCCTGGGTATTGTCGGTTACGGCAGTATTGGTGCGCAGCTTTCAGTGCTGGCCGAGTCGCTGGGTTTCAACGTCATCTATTACGATGTTATCACCAAACTAGGCATGGGTAATGCCAGTCAGGTGGCCAGTCTGGACGAGCTGTTGGGCCGTTCTGATGTGGTGAGCCTGCATGTGCCGGACCTACCCTCCACCCGCTGGATGATCGGCGAGAAAGAAATTGCTGCCATGAAAGATGGCGCTATCCTGATCAACGCAGCGCGTGGCAGTGTAGTGGTCATTGAGGCGCTGGCTGATGCCATCAAGGCTGGCAAGCTTAATGGTGCCGCCATTGATGTCTTTCCGGTGGAACCGAAAGGCAACGATGAGGAGTTCCAAAGCCCGTTACGCGGCCTGGAGAACGTGATTCTGACACCGCATATCGGTGGTTCCACGCTGGAAGCCCAGGAGAACATCGGTATTGAAGTGGCAGAAAAACTGATCACCTACTCCGATAACGGTACCACGGTCACTTCGGTCAACTTCCCCGAAGTGGCATTGCCTGCACATCCAGACAAACACCGCCTGCTGCATATCCATGACAACGTGCCCGGCGTACTGTCGCAAATCAACCACGTGTTGTCTGAAAATGGCATCAATATTTCGGGCCAGTACCTGCAAACCAACGATAAAGTGGGGTATGTGGTGATTGACGTGGACAAGGCCTATGGCCCTCAGGCACTGGGAGCGTTAAAGCAGGTTGAGCACACGCTGAAAATCCGCGTACTGTACTCTGCGCATAATAGCTAAAGCGCAGAGCAGAACAGTTGTTGCTGGACAAAACGGCCCCTTAACGGGGTCGTTTTGCTATACAGCTTGTAAGTTATTGCTTACAGCGTGTAAGAAATAACGGTTACTTTGCCTTAGGGGCTTGCCTCTACTGGTTGGCGGGGTATTCTACATCTTTAACATTTGAGAATACTTACTGAAACGGCACTTTGTCTCTTGCCTTAGTGTTTCAGGGAAAGGACTTACAGCCAACAGGGATGAATGATGGATGGATCACTACGCTTCCCACCCCCGCTTTCAGATGCACAAGGGCAGAATCACTACCTCCTACTGGATGGTGTGGTGCTACAACCCTTGGAGCGATGGCTCTATGAACAAATAGATGCGCCCATATACGAACCACTTTACCTGGGAACACCGTTACAGGAGTGTCGTAGTGTTTCACCATGCCTGGTTAAACTAGCGCGCAACGATCCTTTATGGGAAAGGTTTATAACGCATGGTGCCCAGCAGGGCTGGGGGTGGGCTTTGTCAAGTCCGGCTTCTTTCGATGACCTCTTGCAACATCTGCGCTGGCTGTTATTTGTTGAGCATCCACATGAAGGCACCCAAATACTCTGCTTCTCTCAACCCGCCGTCATGCAAGGCCTGTTGGAAGCCGAGCTCCACCCTGGGCGTAGTTCACTCATGGGCGCGATGGAGCAAGTATGGATACCCGTTAACGCACATGGAAATGTGACGTGGTATTCCATCACCAATGAGCGTGCTGATCATGCTCAACGACACGAGCGATTCCGCTTACAGCAAGCTCACCTGGAGGCGTTCAGCAGCCTCTCCTGGCAACGTTTCAGCCGTGAACTGAGTGAGCACCTGGATACCTTTTTTAGTGATGGGCTGTTGTTGCGTGAACACAGCACCTCTCTGGCGGCGGCAGATAGTGTCATTCAACTTACCAAATCACTAGGCTTCACAGGACGGCGAGCGCACTTCCTCATAGCCAATATTCTTGGTGTGCACGGCAAACGTGCGCTGGATAAGCAGGCCATGCCGGATATCGCAACGCTCCTGACACAGCCGGATGGCTGTGCCCCCATGGAGCGTTTACTCGCCGCATCGGCCGCCGCAGAAAAAGCCACGTGGAATAGAGCTTTCCCGTCGTCAGAGGCTGATTTATGAATACAACGCTCCCAATAGCACAACGTATGGCAGCAGCACGTCGTGTTGCCGACAGCCAATCAGATAATGACCCAGGGCAGGAGCAAGGCGTGTGCCCCATCTCACGTAGCGACCTCCAGTTAGTGCCTGTTCGTTACGCGATGGTGGAAGCGCCCGAGGCTGAACGTGCCCAGGCATTTCCTGAGTTTGCACCGCTTTACGGAGGGCACTTTCGCCCCTCAGGCATCAGACCTATACGCAGTGGCTGGCTTTACCTCGTTCACAGTCTGACGCCGGATGATGTGCAGGTATTCAAGGTAGAACCCGATGGCAGTGGCGATCCTATTATTGTCAAACGGGAAGGCTCGATACAGGTACTCTATAGCCCACTTGAGCTGACGCCTCTCCACGTGTCCATGCTGCGGCAGGATGCGTTCCGCTCCCAGGTCATGATGCAGGCAAACATCGGCGCCTACTGTCCTGGTAATGGCACCGCCCACCTGCTAGACCCCGAGGTGCTGAAAGAGGCACTTGCCGATGCTCATGGCGACTACCACGCTACACCCCCCGCCCCCGAGATAACGTCAGACAGCACTACGCTAGAAACAGGCAGCTACGCCTGGTGTGATATCGAGTGTGACCCTCCCGAGTGGCAAATGACTACCGCTGCCGGCATTAACGCTGCCATTGGGGCGGCGTATCGCCATGACAGCGCCATTCTCATCGTCGAAGATATACCCGGGCGCATAAAGGACTTAGCCCAGGCGTGGGCAAACCATGCCGGGCAGCAGGGTCATTGGCATGACCAATACTCTGCCGAGAACTTTGCTGCGCGCACGATTGATGGCCTGATGACCCTCGATTTTGCCCCTCACGCCGCCAATGCAGGTCAGGGCAATATCCCCGAATGGTTGGGCAATGCCGAAAGCGACGACCAGGCCAACCTGCGCGAGCTGGCAGAGCTATACGAGCAGCGCCGCGAAAGGAGCGAGCAGGTGACGGCCTCTTCAGGTGGGCACCCAGGGGTTATCGGGCGTGCGCTGGCGCCCATCGACCGGGATATCAATGCACTCAGCCAGCGTATCGCCGAGCGGTTGGGCACGGACGCAGACTCAGTCAAAGCGTTTGTTGAGCAGAGCGAGCAGGCACACTTCAATGAAGTGGTGGGTGGTCACTACGCCTTGGCACCCAATGGCATTGTTGATGTTATCCGCCAGCAGGAACTGGAGCGCTTTCTTGCCTACGCCAATGGGCTTGAAGAGGCATGGCAAACGGCCTATCGGGAGATAGGCCAGGATCTATCTCGCCTGTTACCCGTATGGCACGACTACGCACTACTGTGGGACCGTGAAGAAGCAGAGCACATCAGCCTTACCTGTAAAATCGAACAGCACGCCCTTGAAACCCTGGCCCTATGCGGTCAGGAAGCGTTTCTTGCCCGGCACTATATGGGCGACACCCCCACGACAGCCCATTTACTCCACTTCCAGCCTACCGACACCTTTATTGAAACCTATTTATCGGACCCCGCAGGCCCACAAAAAGCATTGACGCAAACCGCCGCACTGATGGGCGCCGCAGGCGCGCTGGGCAACTATCAACAGTGGCAAAGCACGATTGAGCAGCAAACGGGCCTGCGCTTTCGTAGCATCACCGACCTTACTGATGAGGTCGTGGCTGACATTGCAGGCGAGGTGTATTTCAAGGAAAAAATGCTGGGCGAGGCGGTGGTCAGAACATTGCTGGATGAAACACAGCAACTGGAACTGCCGCAACGGTTTACCCACCTGGCAGGCAGGCTGCCGGAAGGCCAGCGTCTCATGTTTGCCGAGCGCCTGGGGCTTCTGGAAATGGGCTGGGATATCCCCGACCAAACGGCGCTGGGCCGCCTGCGCGAGGCACTCAATAACGCCGAACGCTCCTTTGCACCGCTCCCGCGGCTGGAAGCGGAACTACAGCGTTTTTACCAGCAGCGGAATGAGCAGTTGGCGCGGGCATCGCGCAGGGGCACCAGTCAGGCCCACCGGCGCGCTGCCGAGCAGTATCACGCCCATAATATCCGCAACAAAGCACGCGCCATCAAACAACAGCAGCAGTTGATAGGCGCAGCGCTGGACGAACTTGCCGAGCACAGCTTCCCCGCCAATGGCAACGGCACCCATGCCCTCAAGGTGGGCGGCTTGAGTCAGGCGGCCACCCGCGCGGCACTGGCCGAGCGCCGCGCGTTCAAGGCGCTGGCCAACCAGCCCCGCGCAACCCTGAACAGCACCCTGGATACCCTGATCCGCAACGAACAGAACGAGGTGTCGGTGACCCGTGCGGTGGGGGTATTGGTCAACGGCAGTTTATCTGCTTTAGGGGCCATCACTACCTGTGTGGCTGTTAAAGATATGTTCAATCGGCTGGGGCAGGAAGATATTCTTGAATATGTTGGTAATACGGGCTCACAAGGGCTTGGCACCGCGGCAGCCCTGATGGCCATTCGCGAGATGATCGTCGATGCCCGTCATCGCAAGCTCTATCAGGGGCGCGCTTTTCAACAGGTCGCTCATGCTGAACTAAGGGCAGCGGCAGGCAGCCCTGCCCAGTTGGGGCGCTGGGCCAGAGCGGCCAATGGCGCCATGGGGGCTGTTGCTTGGCTTGGTGGCGCAGCAGGCGCGTTTGAGGTGATTAGGCAGGGCCAGCGGCTGGGGCGCGCTGAAACCCCCGCAGAGCGGCTGGCTACTCAGGTAGCGCTGGTCGGCGCCAGTGGTACAGCCGCAGGAGGCTTGTTCCTGGGGAGCGTGGGGTTGGCGGGCAAGATTTTGGGCGCCCCCGCCGCGCAGTGGCGGTTACTGCTACTCAAGTTCGCCGGGCCGGTCGGCTGGTTTGTCGCCGCCAGTACGCTGCTCTTGGTGATGGGTGACCTGTTGGCCAATCGGTTTTCGTTAAGC
>NZ_JALPZO010000107.1 GCF_023507745.1 Vreelandella olivaria
GGCTTCGACTCCCTGGCGCCGATAGGCCTCGGCGAAGATATCCTCGATGGGGCGTTGTGGGTTTTCCTCGCGCACCCGCCGCACCTCGGCGGAGAGCCGCAACAGTTCCTCGCTGGGCTTGGCCCACTGCGCCTTGGGCAGGGGCTTCGACCACTCCACCATCTCCGGTGACAGCGACTTAGTACCAGAACGCCTGAGTAGCCATGTTTCCAGCTCGGCCAAATAACCCGGCAGGGTCCAGAAGGTGAGCAGATGATAGAGGTACCAGCCCAGGGTGTAGCACCAGCCTACCTCGCCATTGCGGCGCCGTTGATGAAGCCGACGGTGGGCGTTGCGGATGGTATGAGCGCCTTCCCAGGGCGGGTCGCCTGCTTCGCGAATGGCAAGCGGGCTTTGAATCTCATCCAGGGAGTTGATGTCATACTCCATATAACCGCGCAAGGCTTCCCACTCGGCCAGGGCCAGCGGTAAGGCGGGGGTCATAAACTCGGTTTTTACCCACT
>NZ_JALPZO010000108.1 GCF_023507745.1 Vreelandella olivaria
TGATGGTGAAGTGCAGTCCCGTGCTGAGCGCCATGCTAAGTGCCATGCTCCCTCCTGGAATCATCAACTGTTAATGAGAAACAGTGATAATAACGAGCCAGGAGCCAAGCACAACCCCTTGGAGGCACGTGTCAGCGATGTCTTACAACAATGTAAGCGATATCGTACAAAATTTTAAGAAATGGCTTACAGGAAGAGGGGTTGCACATATAGCGGAAATGATATGGGCGCGAAGAACATGGCTTGTGTTGCCATTTCAGGGGTGTCGATAGAAGTTTCTCCTCTCTCCATGCATGATGGCTGTAGCTCATGAAGCAAGAGGACTATCAACGTTTCGGCATGGTCGCCACAAAACCCCATGGCATCAGACTCTGCATACGTGATTCATCTGGCTTCCAGCCCTAACCACCGGGCTGACGCCCCACGGTGAGTTTGGTAAGGTTACCGCCTTGAATGGACACAACAAAGGTTTCCACTATGGCCCACGCTGCCCATTGGGTACCACTCAACCGTGAATGCCATGGCGGTTTGATGTGGCAGCGTTTTACTGCCTATCACTTTGCCCGGCACACCAGTTACGCTGCCTTGGCAGATGCCGAAATGCGCCATGCGGCGGCCTGTTTTCCTATTGCTTTTATACCAGCCCTCGAAGGTTGGCAGGCTGTTGCGCTACTGGGGTTAAGTGACGCCCATAACCTGATAGTGGATAGCCAGGGGCGCTGGCGGGCCGCCTATGTGCCCTCGGCGTTACGCAGTCATCCATTCGGCCTGCACCGTGAACACCCCGGCAAATTGTGTATTGATCAGCATTCACCCTGTGTTGTTGAGCGCCTGGATGCCGAACCTTTCTTCAATCAAAACGGTGAGTTGGCTAGTTTCCCTCGCCAGGTACTGCTTTTTTTGCAGCAGCGGGAAAGCGGCTGCCAGCGGGTCGCTCAACAACTGGATGCCCTGGTCAACGCCAAGCTGCTCACCCCCTGGCATCCAGAGGTTTATCAGGGCAGTACACCACTGTATCAAATCGACGAACGCGCCTGGAAGATGCTATCCGCCAAACAAGTGGGGCTTTTCTGGCAATTGGGTGCCGTTCCTTTGGTGTACGCTCAGCTGCAATCTCAACAGCAGCTTGGTGTTCTTCATGCTTATCAACAGCGGCAAGCGGCACCACCGGCGCCATCCGAGACAACTTCCAGCCCTCTTGCAGAGTGGCAGGAAGCCTTGAGCAGTGAAGAGCGCTATCAGTGGCCGGATCCCTCTTAATTGGGTGCCAAGCACCAACGTTATTCAGGAAAGTGAATGTTTTTTAAAGTTGATACGTTGCCCCGCAAACGGTTGGTGCTATGTAGCGTAGGTGCTGCACTTTTACTGATAAGCCCGCTATTGGCGGCACAACAGCCATCGGTAGACCCTTTTACAGTGGCAACACCGCTGCCACCTTCCTCCCTGGAAGGTCCTGCTTTCTCGGCTGACCTCAAGCAGCTACTTGATACCTTCCGCTGGCAATCTGGTCAGGTAATGGGGGAAACGCAGGCGTTAACCACGCTACGCGATAAAATCCAGCATGCACTGGCGCAACAGCCACGTATCCTGGCCCAGCGCTCACGCGAGCGTGAGTCCGTGCTGCAAATAGACGAAGTACGTGCCGTACGCCGCCCCCAGGTGAATGCGGGGTTTGAGTATCGCAATGACTTGCAGCGCACCGAGGCGCTACCCGACCGTGGGTCACGCGTGGATGCCGTGGTCACCCTTAGCCAGTTGCTGATGGATTTTGGCGCCAGCGGTGAGCGGGTACGTGCCGCCGACCTAAGTGCCGAGGCGGCGTTTTGGCAGTCCCAGTCCAGTATCGAAGACGAAGTACTTTACGCTCTGAATGCCTACCTGGATGTCGCCCGCCTGACCGCCCAGCGTCAGTTGGCCGAACACAACCTACAGCAGCACCAGCGCATTTTTGAAGATGTTAGCCTGCGCCGTGAAGCAGGCGCTGGCTCCAGGGCCGATGTACTGCGCGCCCAAAGCCGGCTCAGCGATGCCGAATCCCGGCTGGTTTCTCTTGAAGGTGAGCTTGCCCGCGCTATTAATATCTACCAGGAAGCGTTTTTCACCACCCCCGATACACTCGCCCTGCCCCAGGGAGGCACACTGTTAAGCGAGACCAGTGCCGACCAGTTGCTGCATGACGCCCTGGCCAGAAACACCGCTCTACGCAGCCAGACTCTGGTAAGCCAGGCCAGCGAAGCCGAAGCCCAGGCCACACGCAATGCCCGCTTACCCCGCTTGAGTGTTGCCGTGGAAGGCCGCCAATACGATGTTAATGACTTCAACGAGTCGGACAACGATGTCGCGCTGCTGTTTAACATGGATTACACCCCCTATAGCGGTGGTGCGACCTCGGCGCGTATCTCCCAGGCGGTCGAGCGCCAGCAGCAGAGTCTGTTTGAACAGCAGGCTCTACGCCGGGAGCTGGAGCGGGAAGTACGCTCTGCCTACACCGACACCCGCACTCGCCGGGCAGAGCTGGAAGCGCAGACAGCAACACTCGCGGCAGAGGAAGAAGCACTACTGGCCTATCGTGATCAGTTCGCCATTGGCAGAAGCAGCATTAACGATCTGCTGGACGCCCAGCGAGACCTGTTCCAGGCTGCTCTGGAGCTGGTCAACCGCCGCGTGCGCTGGGAGCAGTCCAGCTTTCAGCAGCTTGCGGTAACCGGGCAGTTGCTGGATGTGATGGAGATTCACCTTGAACGCCACTAACTCCAGTACTAACTCCAGTACAAACTCCAGTACAAACGCCAGCACTAACTCCCGCGCAGACGCCCTTGAGCAGTGCTTAACCTTTGTGGCCGCCCAACTGGAACTGCCGGTATCCGCAGCGGCGGTACGTGCCCACCGGGTAGGTACAGATACCCCGCTCACCCCTGACGGCTTTATGGATGCCGCCGAACGCCATGGCATGGTGGCCGCTTTGGGCGAGCATGAGCTGGCTACACTGGGAAACTCTCTGCTGCCCGCCGTTGCCTTGCTTAAAAACGGCCGTGCCGTGGTGATCATTGAACGCATTAATGAGGAGCGCTTTGCACTGTTTGACCCGGCACTCGGCAAACAACCGGTGGAAACCCCGCTAAGTGCTCTGGAGCCAGAGTACATTGGCCACCTGATAGCCGTGCGTGCTCGCTACCGCCCGGTAACACTCAACAGTGAACCGGCCATTCAGGGCGGACACTGGTTCTGGAGCGCGCTCTCCTCAAACCGTTGGGTATATACCCAAGTGGTCATAGCTGCCGCGCTCACCAACTTTCTGGGTCTGGCTACCTCGCTGTTTATTATGGTGGTCTACGACCGGGTATTACCTAATGAGGCGATTGAATCGCTGGTGGCACTCACCATTGGCGTCAGTATCGCCCTACTGTTCGATTTTGCGGTCAAAACCCTGCGCCAGCTGTTTATTGAACGGGCAGGCCAGAAAGCCGACCTGCGCATGGGAAGGCATATTTTCGACCATGTGCTCAATCTGCAAATGAGCGCCAAACGCGGCAGCACCGGTGGATTTGCCAACACCCTGCGGGAGTTCGAGTCGTTACGCGATTTCTTTGCCTCGGCGTCGCTGGTAGCCATCGTCGACCTGCCCTTTATCCTGCTGTTTATCGGCGTGATCTATCTGATTGGCGGGCCACTGTTTATAGTGCCGTTGATTGCTGTGCCGCTGGTATTGGTGATGGGTATTGCCGTACAGCCGTTTCTTAAGCGCCTTTCCGGCCAGGCCTTCGAAGAGAGCCGCTCCAAACAGGGGGTGCTGATTGAGGCGGTGGCGGGGCTTGAAACCATCAAAGCCAGTGGTGCCGCGCCAATGATACGCCAGCGCTGGGAAGAGAGCGTGCAGCAGCAGTCCAACGTGGGCCGCAAAGGGCGTGCCATTCAGCAGTTTGCCCTTAATGCCACGGCGTTCGCCCAGCAGGCTGCCCAGGTCAGTATTGTGGTGTACGGAGTGTTTCTGGTGGGCGATGGCATCATTTCCATGGGTGCCATGATTGCTTGCGTCATTCTTACCGGGCGGGCGCTCGCACCGTTGGCGCAGTTGGCCCAAACCATGACCCGCATTAACCAGGCACGCACCTCCTACCGTGCCCTCGACCAACTGATGAATATGCCTTCGGAACGGCCTGCGGGCCGCCACTACCTAAGCCGCCCTACACTGGATGGCAAAATTCGCTTGCAGGGGGTCGCTTTCCGCTACCCGGAACAAACATCAGCGGCGCTGGACAATATCAACCTGACCATCGAATCCGGTGAAAAGGTTGCTTTGCTGGGCCGCGTAGGCTCTGGCAAAAGCACCCTGGCGCGGCTGCTGCTGGGCATTTACCCTCCCGAAAAGGGTGCCGTATTGGTGGATGACACCGATATTCGCCAAATTGATCCGGCAGATTTACGCCATAACATCGGCAGCGTGTTGCAGGAAGCCTGGCTGTTTTCCGGCACCGTGCGCCAGAACATTGCGATTGGTGCCCACCACCCTACTGATGAGCAGGTTCTACAGGCGGCCAGGCTGGCGGGCGCCCATGACTTCATTGCACGCCACCCTAAAGGCTACGACATGCCTATTGGTGAGCGCGGCGAAGGGCTTTCCGGAGGCCAGCGCCAGCTCATCTGTCTGGCCCGTGCATTACTGGGCACACCGCCCATTCTGCTGATGGATGAACCCACCAGTGCGATGGACATCCAAACCGAAAAGGAAGTGATTGCACGGCTAAAAGCGGCCAGCCAATCGCAAACCCTGGTAGTGGTGACCCACCGCACCAGCCTGCTGGAGCTGGTCGACCGGGTGGTGATTCTCGACCAGGGCAGGATTATTGCCGATGGCCCCAAAACCCAGGTGATGCGTCCTGTTGAGGCAGCTCCCCATCGTACGCGTGAAGGATCAACACCGTGAGCCGCCCTGATACCCAGTTGGATTTTGAACACTTCGTTCGCCATGGCCGCGCCAAGCGCCCGATTGCCAGCAGTTTGCTGCTCTTCACTATTATTGGCTTTCTGCTGATTGGCTTTATTTGGGCCTACCTGACGGAAGTGGATGAAGTGACCCGCGGCCAAGGGAAAGTGGTTCCCTCGCGCAGCTTACAGGTAGTGGAAAGCCTTGAAGGTGGCGTGGTCACTGAAATCAACGTGCGCCGGGGGGATATGGTGGAACAAGGCGATACGTTGATGGTACTCAGCGGCGGCACACTGGAAGGCGATTACGAAGAGAGCCTGCAACGCCTGCGCTCTTTGCAATTGCGCTTACAGCGCCTGGAGGCGGAGATCAACCAGACACCACTGGAGCTGGACGAAGCACTCAGCCAGGGCGCTCCCACTGTCGCCACCAGCGAAACCCGCCTGTTCCACGGGCGCCAAATGGAGCTTAACGCCGAGCTACAGGTGTTGGAACAGCAGGGTTACCAGCGCCACCAGGAAAAAGCTGAACTGGAAGCCGCGCTGAATACCGCCCGTGCGGGTGTGCGGTTGGCGGAGCGGGAACTGGCGATCATTCAGCCACTGGCGCAGCGCGGCATTGAACCGGAAACCTCGCTTTTGCGGGTACGCCAATCGCTCAATGAGCTGCGCGGTGAAGTGGCCCGCCAGCAAAGCGCGGTGGCCCGAGCCGAATCATCCATTGCGGAAATAGAAGACCGCAAGATTGCTGCCCGCAATGCCTTCGAAGCCGATGCACTGGCCCAGCTTGCGGAAGCCACCTCCCAAGTGGCCGAGTTGGAGAAAACCCTGCCGGGCCGGGCTGATCAGGTGGCACGTACCACCATTCGCTCGCCAGTGACGGGCGTGGTCAATCAGGTACATATCAGTACCGTCGGCGGTGTCGCAGGCTCTGGCGAGCCATTGGTGGAAGTGGTACCCGCAGACGACGCGCTGCTGGTGGAAGCGCATATTCGCCCTTCGGATATCGCCTTTCTCTACCCAGGTCAGCCGGTGAAGGTAAAACTCACTGCCTATGATTTTGCCCGCTACGGCGGCCTGGACGGCGAACTGGTCACTATTGCGGCGGATGCCGTACAAATGCCGGAAAGCGGCGAACTGATGTACCCCGTGGAGGTGCGCACCGAAGGCTATCTCTATGATGCTGACAATCAACCATTAACGATTATCCCCGGCATGGTGGCCGAGATCGATATTCTCAGCGGCAAGCGCAGTGTGCTGGACTACCTGCTGGAGCCGGTTGTGAAAGTACGCGACCGTGCCCTGCGGGATTAAAACCCCGCAGGGATTCACCAACGGCCCCTGACGCCAGCGGGTCGTTCGCGCTATACTTGGCACCATTTTTCTGCAAGCCGTGAGCCGACTCCCCCATGGAAAAGACCTACCAACCCGAACAGATCGAAACCCGCTGGTACGAGCGCTGGGAAGCCGACAACCGCTTCGCCCCCACTGGCCGCGGCAAGCCGTTTTCGATCATGATTCCGCCCCCCAATGTGACCGGCAGCCTGCACATGGGTCACGCGTTCCAGGACACCATTATGGATACCCTGACGCGCTGGAAGCGGATGCAGGGTAACAACACCCTGTGGCAGGTAGGCACCGACCACGCCGGTATCGCCACCCAAATGCTGGTAGAGCGTAAAATTGCCGCAGAAGAGGGCAAAACCCGCCACGACCTCGGCCGTGATGCGTTTATCGACAAAGTATGGGAGTGGAAGGAAGAGTCCGGCGGCCACATTACCCGCCAGTTGCGGCGCATGGGTGCCAGTGTGGATTGGAGTCGCGAACGCTTCACCATGGACGAGGGCTTCTACAAAGCGGTTCAGGAAGTGTTCGTACGCCTGCATGAAGAGAAACTGATTTATCGTGGCAAGCGTCTGGTGAACTGGGACCCCACCCTGCATACCGCCATTTCCGACCTGGAAGTGGAAAACAGAGAGCAGCAGGGTAGCTTCTGGCACTTCCGCTACCCGCTGGCGGATGGTGTTAAAACTGCCGATGGCAAAGATTACGTGGTTGTGGCCACCACCCGTCCAGAAACCCTGTTGGGCGATACCGGTGTCGCGGTAAACCCGGAAGATGGGCGTTACGCGTCACTGGTCGGTAAATTTATTGAGCTACCACTGGTGGGCCGCCGCATTCCTATCGTGGCCGACGAGCATGCCGATATGGAGAAAGGCTCCGGTTGTGTGAAGATCACCCCGGCCCACGACTTTAACGATTACGAAGTCGGCAAGCGCCACAACCATCTGCTGATCAACGTATTCACCAAGGATGCCACCATCCTGGAACGCGCCGAAATCTTCGACCTGAAAGGCCAGCCGCAGCCCGACGAAGACACCACCCTGCCCACCAAGTACGCAGGGCTGGACCGTTTCGAAGCACGCAAGCAAATCGTTGCTGACATGGACGCGCTGGGCCTGCTTGAGCAGGAGGAGAGCGTCAACAATACCCTGCCCTATGGCGACCGCTCCGGTGATGTGATTGAGCCGCTGCTGACCGACCAGTGGTTCGTGGCGGTAGAAACCCTGGCAAAACCTGCGATTGAAGCAGTAGCAAACGGCAGTATCCAGTTCGTACCCAGGAATTACGAAAATATGTACTTCGCCTGGATGCGCGACCTGCAGGACTGGTGTATTTCCCGCCAGCTATGGTGGGGCCATCGTATTCCCGCCTGGTACGACGTGGAAGGCAATGTATACGTGGCCCGCAGCGAAGAGGAAGCCCGCGAGAATCATGGCCTGGGTGCTGACGTGGCGCTAACCCAGGATGAAGACGTGCTGGATACCTGGTTCAGCTCGGGCCTATGGACCTTTGGCACCCTGGGCTGGCCGGAGCAAACCCCAGAGCTGGAAACCTTCCACCCCTCCAGTGTGCTGGTAACCGGCTTTGATATCATCTTCTTCTGGGTCGCCCGGATGATCATGATGACCCTCAAGTTCACCGGCGAAGTACCGTTCAAAACCGTCTATGTGCATGGGCTGGTACGCGATGGACAGGGCCAGAAAATGTCCAAATCCAAGGGCAACGTGCTGGACCCCATCGACCTGATCGACGGTATCAGCCTGGAGGCACTACTGGAAAAACGCACCGGCAACATGATGCAGCCGCAAAAAGCCAAAGCCATTGCCAAGGCCACCCGCGACGAATTCAAGGACGGTATAGAAGCCCACGGTACTGATGCACTGCG
The DNA here is from genome assembly GCF_023507745.1 of Vreelandella olivaria. Classification (GTDB taxonomy): domain Bacteria; phylum Pseudomonadota; class Gammaproteobacteria; order Pseudomonadales; family Halomonadaceae; genus Vreelandella; species Vreelandella olivaria_A. The sequence goes on from NZ_JALPZO010000108.1 coordinate 8,153, forward strand.
TTTCACCTTCCTCTCCCAGGCCACCACCGGGCGCGATATCAAGTTCGACATGAACCGCCTGGATGGCTACCGCAACTTCTGCAACAAGCTGTGGAACGCCTCCCGCTATGTGCTGATGAACGCCGAAGGCGAAGATTGCGGCACCGGTGGTGAAGAGGTTGAACTCTCGCTGGCCGACCGCTGGATTATTTCCCAACTGCAGAAAACCGAAGCCCAGATCACCAGAGCGATGGACGAATACCGCTTCGATCACGCCTCCCAGGCGCTGTACGAGTTCGTATGGAACGAGTACTGCGACTGGTACCTGGAGCTATCCAAGCCTGTGCTATGGGACGTGCATGCCACTCTGGAGGCAAAGCGTGGCACCCGCCGCACCCTGGTGCGTGTACTGGAAGCCATTCTGCGTCTGGCCCACCCGATGATGCCCTATATATCGGAAGAGATTTGGCAACGGGTTTCCCCTCTGGCAGGTACCTATATGGGCGAAGGCGCCTCCATCATGCATCAGGCATGGCCAGAAGCCGACGAAAGCAAAATCGACGAGCAGGCCACCCGGGATATCGAATGGCTGAAAGGTGTGATTATCGCAGTGCGTAACATCCGTGCCGAGATGAATATTGCCCCCGGTAAACCGTTGGACGTACTACTCACCAAAGGCCAGCCGGAAGACGCTGAGCGCCTGGAGAGCAACCGCCGCTTCCTGGCCAAGCTGGCCAAGCTGGAGAGCGCGACATGGCTTGCCAATCCAGACGATGCACCTCTCTCGGCCACGCAGCTTGTCGGCGATATGGAAGTGCTGGTACCCATGGCCGACCTGATTGACAAGGACGCTGAACTTGCCCGCCTGGCAAAAGAGATCGAGAAGCAGGATAAGCTCATCGGCGGCATTGAGAAGAAGCTCGGCAACGACGGTTTTATCGCCAAAGCCCCGGTCGCTGTGGTGGAAAAAGAGCGCAGTAAACTGGCGGAATTCCAAGCCGCCAAACAGCTTCTGGAAGAGCAACAGGCGAAGATTGCAGCGTTATAAGGCTTAACTAAAGTAACTGAAACAAAAACGGCGCCCCGCGGTGCCGTTTTTGGTTTTGGGCCAACCAACTGGTATCGACTGGCTCAACGTCGGCCGATACCGCATAATTAAAGCGCCTTTTTGAACGGGAGGTTCATATGCATACACTGATGATGCTTACTGCTGGCCTGACTCTTTTTGCCATTCTGGCCTTTGCAGCCAGGCTCATACCCGCTTTCCGCCCACACTACTTCGCCGCCTTTGTTGCACTCTGGCTACTCGCTTCTGGTATTAACATGTGGGTTGGCGTGGTTCATGCGGGTTACTCCTTCATGTTTGAATTGCCGTTCTTTTTGATTGTTTTCCTGGTTCCCGTCATCATTGCGCGCCTGATCAAGATCAAGTGCCTCTGATCACCAACAGGCCTTGCCCAGGTGCAGAGCGCCTAAACCTGATGGTACCTCCCCAATCTCATAACTGATCAGCCACCTCTACGCGTTTTTGCTCCCGCGGCTCTCTCACATGCGAAAGAGTGCCCGCAAGCCCAGGCAGGTACAGGCATTATTGAAGCGCCACTTTAATTATTCCAGGGGACAAGTCGCTGCCAGGGTACCTCATGAAGGCGTTAATTTATTTTGTGGTGCCATCCACCGAGGGATAGGCTTTCGCAAACGTCTCCATCACTTCACGCACCACTTTCCGTTGAGCTGCTGGTAAGCTGCGATATAACGAAAGTACCTGACGCTCCTCGCTAGTGGCAGAAACATCCCAAGCGGCTGTTGGCTCACTGACACTATAAATAGCGGCCCCTCCATAACGTAAATAATGGGGGTCAACAGACAGCCACCGTGCCAACACCTGCAACTTATCCTGGTTTGGGATCGAATCACCACGCAACCAGCGCCTTACGGCCTGGAAGGTAATCGGCTTTCCCCAGTAGCGCAGATTGAACTCGCGTTCCAGCACTGATGGTCGTACATCGTATCCTGCCGCTTGCATGGCAGCCTTTAATCGCTCGGCGAACATGATTTTTTCATTCATGCCACCAATGTGAATAGATTGTTCAATAATAGTTGAATAACGGTTCACCTTTTGTTTGAATCATTAATTCAATTTCGAGTTTTCGCACTGCACCAGTCCCTGACAGTGATGGTGCGAGCGAAGACACTGCGCTTGAGGAGTCATTCAGGATGAGTGGCACAGTTGCTTCACCGATCCAGGATCTAGACAACCTTTATCACGCACTGGCGGTGTTGTGTGCCGCGACAACGCCTGTCAGGCTTTTCGAGCACTTGGCACAAACGCTTCATGGTTTAACGGAAAATAAGCCGGTAGCCCTTTTTCGGCGGCTGGGCACCGGCGAGCTCCGTTTGACATACTGCTTCCCTACTGCCGATACAGTGGCACCTTACAAGGACATACTGTCGATCCGATCCTTCGAGGAACTGAGCAGTTCAGAGCTACAATATTATGAATTAAAAGGGGAACATGGGATATGGGGCTATGTAGGGCACCCACACTCCCTCTATCAAGGTTCGATGCAGTGGGCCAATCTGCTGGTGGATATTGCCGCACAACGGTTACGCTTATTGAAAGCGGAACGCATGGTCAAGTGCCAGTTGCGCCTGAAAACACGACGCAAACTACTCTCCAGGGATATCAAACACTTCACCACCATTGAGCACATACTGCAGCAACATGGCGACAGTTGGTGCGATATCTTTCAGGCCAGCGGCATTGCCGTGGCTTATCAGGGCAACCTGCACTACTTTGGCGAATGTCCTTCCAAACCCTCGCTTTGTCAACAGCTGCGACTGTTGCGCCAGCCCCTTTGTCAGGATGAAACCACCGAATTGACTGGCCACTGCCAGGGTGGTCTGGCGGCTCCGCTAAGTCTGACGACTTCCCACTTGGGCTGGCTGCTGCTTTTCCGCCAGCAGCCCCTTATTCCATCCCCGGAGGCTCATAGCGACATTCAGGATTCATTAAGTTACTGGATGCCCCTTGAAGCCTCCATGATCGTTGGATTGGCAGATGATCTGGCAGTGGCTATTACTGCACTGGAAGTCGTGCATCTAAACCGACAATTAATCAAGACCAACCAACGCCTTGAAGGACTAGCCCATACCGACCCATTAACCAAATGCTGGAACCGCTACTACACCGAGCTTGTTATTGAGGACCTGAGCCAGTCTGACATCCCGTTTGCCTTAATGATGTTTGATATCGACGACTTTAAGCGTGTTAACGATACCTATGGGCATGGGGTAGGCGATGATATTTTGCGCAACATTGCCTATTTGGTGCAAAAAACACTTCGCACTGACGACCACCTGGGCCGTTGGGGTGGCGAAGAGTTCATTGTGATCACCAGAGGGCTCGGCCACGATACCAGCCTCCAATTGGCGAACCGGCTTTGCCGCACGGTTGAGAAACATATATTCCCCAGTGCCAACAGAGTGACTATCAGTATTGGCCTTACCCTTGCTCATCCCAATGACCAGCCCCATCCGTTACTAAAAAGGGTCGATCGGGCCATGTATCTGGCTAAAGCAGCAGGCAAAAACCAGGTGGTAATATGCGAATAGCGTGCTGCTTGCCAGTAGTAGCGGGCGTACAGCCCGTTAAGGGGCGCTATCAGCGACATTTAGTTCGCTTAGTTCGCTTAGTTCGCTTTGCGCCAGCCGCCCAACACCCGGCTATCCGGGCCAAAGAACACCAGTCGGTCGTGGTCAATCAGATAACGGTAGGCGGTATCCAGCATATCCGTTACCCGCTTGGCATCCTCCATGTTCGGGCAGGCCATACGTGTTGAGGCCAGTTCGCTAAACTCGATCCGCTGACTCTCGCCCAGGTTGACCTTGCCGGTAAACCGGTTACAGCCATCATAGCCGCTTACCTTGCCATCCTGCGTTATTTCGAAGAAAGGGGTTTCAGGCATTGATAGCCGCTCATTGGTGCCCACCAGCAACAGATTCCACCGCTGCTCCACGATGGGGCCAGATAAGGTGGAGCCCCGTGGGGCATCAGGGTGCTCTTGCTGAGGTGTACTGCTACAGGCGCTTAACCATAGTGCAGCGGCAAGCCCTAGAAACGTATATCCGAATTTCACATTCACCTTGCTATCTTCCTTATCCCAAAAATTACCAGCTTCCACTGTTTTCCATGGATGCCCATGGCTCCTGGGGTGGCAGTGCCTCCCCCTTCTGTAGCAACTCAACAGAAACGCCATCGGGGGATTTTACAAACGCCATATGACCATCCCGTGGGGGACGATTGATGGTGACACCGTTATCCTGCAGTTTTTGGCAAAGCGCATAGATGTCATCAACACGGTACGCCAGATGGCCAAAGTTGCGCCCTCCTGTATACGCTTCAGGGTCCCAATTATAAGTCAACTCAAGTTCAGGGGCGGTTAAACGCTCGGAGCGCTGTTCATCATCGGGTGCTGCGAGAAAAACCAGGGTAAAGCGGCCTTTCTCGTTCTCTTTGCGGCGCACCTCTTTCAGCCCCAATAAGTCGCAATAAAAGTGTAGCGACGCATCCAGGTCACTTACCCGCACCATGGTGTGTAAAAACTGCATGTAGCTCTCCCTTCATCGTTGCGTACTACTGGGTATATTCACTGAAGATATCAGGCCCGCTATCAGTATCAGTCCAGCTTAGTACAGCGTAATCATCCACACGCCCCGTTTCCATTCCAGGCGAACCATGAGGCATCCCCGGTACGGCTAACCCCACCACCTCCGGTCTCTCATCCAACAAACGCTGAATATCCGATGCCGGCACATGGCCTTCAATCACATACCCGTCAACAATAGCAGTGTGGCATGAAGCCAGTGCAGGAGGCACCCCATTGGATGCTTTAAACGCCCGTAGATCATCTCTGCGGTGGTGGTTGACGGTAAAGCCCTCCTCTTCAAGGTGGTCTACCCAGGCGCCACAACAGCCGCAGTTAGGGTCACTATGAACTTCGATACCAGATGCCGCTAATGCGTTTAGCGAAACAATGGCAAGAAGACTTCCACTCAACAGCTTAGTTAGACAGTGATGTAACATTGCAACACCTCCCTTACAAGTCTGTATAATCATACCTTAATTGCTTTGAATGCTGGGGTCACCCCAAGGAGAAGGTAGTGGATTCGATCACACAAGCGGCCTTAGGGGCGGCTGTGGGGGGCGCAATACTCGGTCGACGACTGGGCCGAAAAGCAGTACTGATAGGAGCACTTCTCGGCACACTGCCAGACCTGGACGTAGCCATTGATTACGGCGATGCCGTGGCCAATGTGACCGAACACCGAGGCTTTAGCCATTCGTTGTTTGTGCTGACAGGTTTTGCCACCCTATTGGCACTGCTTTGTCACCGCTTTGCTCCTGCCCGTGATATTACACTGGGGCGATGGTGGTGCTTTTTTACCCTCGCACTGATCACCCATCCCTTACTCGACTCTCTGACCACCTATGGCACTCAACTTTTCTGGCCACTCGATGTTCCACCATCGGCATGGCCGATTGTCTTCATTATCGACCCTTTTTATACCCTTCCGCTATTGATGGGCGTCATCATAGCGGTGATCTCCCAACGGATGCGCAAGTACTGCGCGCTGGGGCTGGCGGTTTCCAGTGTTTATTTACTGCTGGCCGCTGGGGCAAAGTGGAGCGTCGAGCAGCGGCTTACCCCAACACTTGCACAGCAGGGGTTGGAAGAGGCCCCGGTACTGATACAACCCACCCCCTTCAATATCGTGCTGTGGCGGGCGACAGTTATCGGCGAAGAGCGCTATTACGAAAGCCTGATTAGCGTGTTTGATGGTCAACGCTCCCCCATCCTGGAGCCGCTACTGCGTAATGAAGCGCTGGAAGCAGCAGCGCTGGCCAGCTCCCGTGGCCAGCGACTAGCGTGGTTTACCGGGCCATTTCTGCGCTACGAAACACAGCCAATCAATGGTAGGGAAACACTGATTGCCACGGATATCCGGTTGGGGTTTCCCGGCTTTCATCCCTTTAGCTTCACCCTTGCCACCTGGGAGGACAGTGACTGGGTACCTGTTGAGACAAGCGAGCTGATAGGAAACACCCGGGAGCTTCGCCTATCCACACTATCCAGCCTGGCGGCACGGGCCACCGGGGATATGCTGGCACTCTGCGCTAGAGACTTTGTGCCCCCCCAGTGGCGTGTAGAGCCTTTTCTTTATCGCTGCTAAAGCAGTGACCGTTACGGAGCAATACCCTGACCACACCCACTGTACTGCTGGCCACCGTAGGTGAGCGTTACACGGGCAGGGAAGGGTTCTCCGCTCATGTCGTCAAAGCAGGCACCCGCCTCAATGCGTACCCGAAAGAATGGCTCCATCTGGGCATTTTCCAACACCACACGCCCCGCCTGGTTATCCATCACGCTGACCATATAGGGAAACGTATGGCTCTCCTGGCCGTAGTTTAACTGCAAGGTTAAGCTGGGCTCGTCATGAGCAAGCGCCACTGACCAGCCGGGCTCGTTCCCGCGACCTAAAAACATCACCCCTGGCTGCTCAGCCCGCGTCATACCGCGGCGCTGCTCGGCAAGCTGGCACTGGAGCTGTCCACGAGGTGTTTCAACCAATGCCTGCTCACCCCGGTTCCAAAAGCTGATATCCCCCTCCTGGTAACGGGCACCGCTGGCGACGACCGCCTGAGGCAGGCGCCAGGCCCCATGTAGTGACCATAACCGAAGATCGTTGGCATTCGTGGCGGTCACCAGATGCTGACTAGCTGGCTGGCAGTTCCAGCCCTGAAAATACTCAGCACTCCCCGGAAACAGTGCCGAAGGCAGCAACGGGGCGCTGCTGTGCACGGTCATTTTTCCGGGCTCAGTAGACGATGAAGGTGCCGTGGTAGTGGCGCAGCCGGTCACCGTGGCCGTGATGGCTAACAGTGCGGCGGCCATGAACGGCTTGCTGCGTAGGTGGGTCATCAAATAACGCTCCCTGTAGCTATTATTGGACAAAAGGCCAGAGCAGTCTTAACGGCGTTTAAAGGCATTCAAGTCCTGTGGGTCGAAGGTGTCAACCTGCTCTGGCAAGCCTAACGCTTCACGCTTTATTTTCACCTCCATTTTCTCGGCCAGGCGTTCGGCATCATCGTCGGTAGTGCGCCCATTCAACTCTGCCAATTGGCTCATGCCCTGGTGATAAAACGTTAAGATATCCAGCGCCACCCGGTTATCCTCCTCCACCCCCCTGCGTAATGGCTGCAAGTAGCCACTCACCTGGGAAAGGTGATGCTTAAGCTGCCATACGTAACGCATCTCGGTCATCCAGGGGCGATCACGTAGCACTGCAAACATGGCGCTGGTGGCTAACAGGCCAAGCAGTACCCCGAGGGCGTTAAGCCATAGGCTACTACCAAACGTGGCGGTTAACAGCATTGAAAACAGCAGCCCGAAAACGATCAGTTGTCCTGCCATGGCAACGCTGATCATGCGCGCTTTGCGTCGGTAGGTATCCGGATTGTGCTGCTCAAGGGTAAAAACCATGGCCAACCTCGCAATCAAAGTGAATGCCTTATGATACGGTGCTGGCCAGGGCAAACAAGGGGCGTCCAACAGCGAAGGGCACCTAACCGCTTAGTTGGTCGGCCGCGCTCTTCAGTAGCCGCTCGGTGGTTTCCCAGCTGATGCAAGCATCCGTCACCGATACGCCGTAACGCATGGCATTGGGTGTTAGCGCCTGCTTGCCTTCAAACAGGTGGCTCTCCAGCATTAGCGCAACCAGGTTGGCATCGCCAGCTTTGCGCTGTGCCAACACATCCAACATAACGCCGCTTTGCCGGCGGTGATCTTTACGCGCATTGGCATGGCTGCAGTCCACCATCAGCCGTGGGTTCTGGCCCGCTTCCCGCAGCGTGTTCACCGCAGCACGTACCTGGTGGGCCTGATAGTTGGGCTCACCGTGGCCGCCACGCAACACCACATGGGTGTGTGGATTACCGGCGGTTTGCTGCATCACCGGCCTGCCGTCACTATCCATAGCAAAGCGTTGGTGCGAGTGAGCTGCCGCCTGCATGGCATCAATGGCGACCTGCACATCACCGCTGGTGGCGTTCTTAAAGCCCACGGCGGCGGCCAGATCACTGGCCAGCTCACGATGAAGCTGCGACTCGGTAGTACGTGCTCCAATGGCAACCCAGCTCAATAAATCGTCCACATAGGGCGCCAGCATGGGTTGCAGCAACTCAGTGGCAACCGGCAAGCCACGTGCCGCCACAGCGTGCATTAGCTCACGTGAAAGGGTAATCCCTTTTGGCATATCGCCACTACCATCCAGGTTCGGGTCGTAGGCAAGGCCTTTCCACCCCACGGTGGTACGCGGCTTCTCCACATACACTCGCATGACCGGGAGTATCTGCTCGCTGACCTCTTCGCTCAGGGCGGCCAACCGGTCGGCATACTCAAGCGCAGCGTCTGGATCATGAATGGAGCAAGGGCCAACAACGACCAACAGCCGTTGATCCTGACCATTGAGAATACGCTGAACAGCCTGACGCTGCTGGGTGATTTGTTCACCCAACGCATGGTTGACGCTGATCCTGCGGCGCAGTTCCACAGGCAAGGGCAGCGGTTGCGAGATGGCTGCCGGGTGGTTTGTCATTAACGAAGTGACATTGGTGGCGGTGACGCAAACAGGGCTGACATGGGCATTCATTGGGTTAACTCTCCGAATCTATATGACATCGCGTGACTAACTTGCCACCCAAGCAGGCACGGTCGGAGGTGGCAGCTTGCACCAACCGCGCGTCGCTAAATCGCCAGCCATAGCCATACTCCAGATAACGGGTAGCAGTGGCGAGCGAGTTAACGAGAGAGATTGCGCGATACATCATGGTGCAGCTCCTTGATGAAATTGCTATGAAACGTGGTAACGGTAATGTAGTAACACGACTTAATACGAAAGAAGCCTCGATTGGGTTACCCAACCGAGGCTTCTTTGCATGCGGCAGGCAACCTGGTCGGTGTGCCTGCTGGCGCGACGTTAGCGGTCGGCCATGGGCACACCATAGCTAAACCAATACCCTACATAAGCAAAGACAGCTGCATAAACGCCCGCGCACGCGCTAACCATCCCTTGTGGGCTGGGTTGAACATTGAGTGTGCGTGAGCATGTATGCATTGCTTAATCCTTAACAAAAGTCCTTACAAGCGAAAAGCCAATTCTTGCCAACAGGGTCAAACACAGGGCTTACAAAGCGTATTGGCTTTATCCTGCCTGCACTCAGGCAAAATGGCAACTATCAGCCACTAAACGCTTGTATCCAACCAATGGTGCCGGGCAGTGCGCTCATGCTTACCAACACTATCAGGCCAAGCACAATGGCAAGCAAGCCTGATTCATCTTTAAAATCGTCGTCATGGTGGGCCATACAGCCTCCTTTCTTTTATAGGTATCAGGGGAAACAACCTAGCGACCGTCCTTAATGTGGCCGATTATCTTAGTGGGCACGCGGTGCGTAGGCAAATACATCTGAAAACATACGCTCCATGGCAACACCCTGGCGTTCAAGCACATCAACGCAGGCATACACCATGCCTGGCGAACCGGAAAGGTAAATATCGCAGTCACTCGGCCTTAGCGGTGCATGCTCCAGTGCTTTCTCCAGTACCAGATCAACACGGCCCTGATAATGGGTGATACGCTCCCCCTGGGCGAGTGGCTCGGTTAAGGGAAACTCAGTAACGGCTTGAAAGGATACGTTAGCGTATCGCTGGGCCCACTGGGTTGCCAGGCTTTCAGCGTAAAGGTCACGGTGTTCACGGGTGGCCCACCACAGTGAAATCGCCCGCCCAGGCTGGTCGCGTAATGACGCTTCAACAACCGCTTTCATTTGCGCAAAGCCCGTACCTGCGGCAACCAGTAGCAGCGGCCGCTCACTTTTCGGATCCAGTACGCAGTCACCGCTTGGCAAACGCACAGTGAGTTGGTTAGCCACCTGAAGCAACTCGCGCAGGCGCACTGAATTACTCCGTTCAGGCCAGTGCTGAACATGCAGCTCAATAATGCCATCACCACGCTCAGCGCTGGCAATGGAAAACGGCACCCAGGTGCTAGCGTCTAATTTGAGCTCTAAATACTGCCCTGGAGCATGCTGCATGGCTTCCGCGCGCCCTTCTAGCGTCACACCAAATACGTCAGGATTTAAATCCTCTACCGCCGTGACCTGGCAAGTCAACGTTCTTGCGCTCATGAAAGCCTCTTTGTGGAAAATCGTACAACCGGCGCATGGTGGAATCAGCTATGCCGGGATGAGGGCATCGGGATATCGATACCCAGCTCATCCCAACGCTCATCAACGCGGGCTTTCACCGCCTCGTCCATCACTATCGGGGTACCCCACTCACGGTCAGTCTCACCGGGCCACTTATTAGTGGCATCCAGGCCCATTTTGGAGCCTAGCCCTGAAACCGGGGAGGCGAAGTCGAGATAATCAATGGGGGTATTTTCCACCATGACCGTATCCCGCGCCGGATCCATGCGGGTGGTAATGGCCCACATCACGTCTTCCCAGTTACGTGCGTCCACATCGTCATCCAGCACAATCACGAACTTGGTGTACATAAACTGGCGTAAGAAGCTCCAGACGCCCATCATCACGCGCTTGGCGTGCCCTGGATATTGCTTCTTCATGGTAACCACAGCCATCCGGTAAGAGCACCCTTCCGGCGGCAGGTAAAAATCGACGATCTCGGGAAACTGCTTACACAGGATCGGCACAAACACTTCGTTTAATGCGACACCAAGAATGGCCGGCTCATCCGGTGGGCGGCCGGTATACGTGGAGTGGTAAATCGCATCCCGGCGCATGGTCATCCGGGTAACGGTAAAGACAGGAAAATGGTCAACTTCGTTGTAGTACCCGGTGTGGTCGCCAAACGGCCCTTCCGGCGCCATATCGTCAGGATAGATAAAACCTTCCAGGATGATTTCTGCCGAAGCGGGTACTTCAAGATCAGCGTGGTCACACTTCACCAGTTCAGTTCGGGAACCGCGCAGCAGGCCTGCAAAGGCATACTCAGAGAGTGAATCCGGCACGGGGGTCACAGCCCCCAGAATGGTCGCTGGGTCAGCACCCAGCGCTACAGCTACCGGAAAAGGCTCGCCAGGGTGCGCTTTTTGGAATTCAAGAAAATCCAAGGCGCCACCGCGGTGGGAGAGCCAACGCATAATCAGGCGGTTTTTCCCGATCTTTTGCTGACGATAAATCCCCATGTTCTGGCGTTTTTTATGAGGCCCTCTGGTAATGACCAGTGGCCAGGTCACCAGAGGTGCGGCATCGCCGGGCCAGCAGTGCTGGATGGGCAAGCGGCCTAAATCCACCTCATCGTCTTCGTAAACCACATCCTGAACGGGAGCACGCTTGACGATTTTTGGCCCCATACTGAGCACTTGCTTAAAAATCGGCAGCTTGTCCCAGGCATCTTTCAGCCCCTTGGGCGGATCCGGTTCCTTAAGAAAGGCCAGCAGCTTGCCCACTTCACGTAGTGCCTCAACCGAATCCTGCCCCATCCCTAACGCAACCCGTTTTGGTGTTCCAAACAGATTACCCAGGAGTGGCATGTCATGGCCTTTGACGTTTTCAAACAACAGCGCAGGACCACCCGCACGCAGTGTGCGGTCGCAAATTTCGGTGATTTCCAGGTAAGGATCGACTTCAGCTTGGATACGCTTTAGCTCGCCCTGAGCTTCAAGCGCCGCAATAAAATCGCGCAAGTCGTTATACTTCAAAGCATACTCCCCGGCTGGCCAAGACGCCGCTGCGCCTGTTGTCATTAATGCCCAACAGCAAGGTTAGCGTCGTTTCATCGCTTCAAAGAATTCCAGATTCGTCTTGGTGTCCTTCAAACGATCAATCAGGAACTCAGTGGCAGCAGTGTCGTCCATCGGGTTAAGCAGCTTGCGCAGAATCCACATACGCTGCATTTCATCTTCAGACGCCAGCAGGTCTTCACGCCGAGTGCCGCTGCGACGAATATTGATCGCAGGGAACACGCGCTTCTCGGCCAGTTTGCGGTCAAGATGCGCTTCCATGTTACCGGTGCCCTTGAACTCTTCGAAGATAACTTCGTCCATTTTCGAGCCGGTATCCACCAGCGCGGTGGCGATAATCGTCAGGCTACCGCCTTCTTCGATATTACGTGCAGCACCGAAGAAGCGTTTGGGCTTCTCAAGGGCGTGGGCGTCCACACCACCGGTCAGCACCTTGCCGGAACTTGGCACAACAGTGTTGTAAGCACGGGCCAAACGAGTAATAGAGTCCAGCAGGATCACGACGTCTTTCTTGTGCTCCACCAGACGTTTGGCTTTCTCGATCACCATTTCGGCAACCTGAACGTGACGTGCCGGCGGTTCATCGAAGGTGGAGGCAACCACTTCGCCACGCACGGTGCGTGACATTTCGGTCACTTCCTCAGGGCGCTCATCAATCAGTAGCACGATCAAATGGCACTCTGGGTTGTTACGCGTGATGGACGTTGCAATATTCTGCAACATCAGCGTCTTACCCGCTTTAGGTGGTGACACCAGCAGGCCACGCTGGCCCTTACCAATCGGCGCAGTCAGATCAATGATGCGCGCAGTGAGATCTTCGGTAGAGCCGTTACCGATCTCCATGCGCAGGCGATCATCCGGAAACAGCGGCGTTAAGTTCTCAAACAGAATCTTGTGCTTGGCGTTTTCGGGGCGATCAAAGTTGATCTGGCTGACTTTGAGTAGAGCAAAATAGCGCTCCCCCTCTTTCGGGGGGCGAATCTTGCCGGAAATGGAGTCGCCTTTACGCAGATTGAAACGACGAATCTGTGATGGCGATACGTAGATATCATCCGGTCCGGCGAGGTACGAGCTGTCCGCGCTGCGCAGGAAGCCGAAGCCATCCTGGAGAATTTCCAGCACACCGTCGCCATAGATATCCTCGCCACTTTTGGCGTGTTTCTTGAGGATGGCGAAAATGATGTCCTGCTTGCGCGAACGGGCTAAGTTGTCGATACCCATATCGCGGGCGATATCGAGCAGCTCGGGAACGGATTTTTGCTTGAGTTCAGTGAGATTCATCGGTGTGTTAGAAAGTTGCTCATGAAAGCTGGGCGCTAAGCGCCGGGAATAAGACAGGAGGCGTGACCTAAACAATAGGGTTAAGCGCCGAGTGCTGCGTTCAGATCCCAATTAAGGCACGCGCTCTATCATTAATGAGCTGGGCGGAGGTTAATCAAAGGCCTGGGCAAGGTGGCACAATGGATTATGGCTCAGCTTGAGGGTGCGAAACACCTGCTTAATCTGACCAGCGCGAGGAGTGCGCTGCATCAGCGGGTTATCTGACGACTTGGAAATCTGGCCAACGCTATCTGGATATGTACGGCTTTTCAGCCATTAAGCATAAATACCATAAGCGTAAGCACTATAACATAAGTACTAGAGTACAAGTACTATACGCTTCACCCTGAGGCCCAGGGTGACCGGGATGGCACGCCTATTAATAACGCAACAGGCCAACTCGGATCAAGCCAGTAGCCCGATGGTAGTCAAGCCCCGCGATAAACGCAAGCCTTTGGCAATTGACAATAGTCAGAGTGCGCCGCAACCTTGGCATAGCCAATAGGAAGGATAGCTCATGCCCGAGGACATTTCGCTCCCCATCACTGCTGCGAATAATGAAGTTGATCACGGAGAACCCCAACGCTTAGCCGCCATCGACCTTGGTTCAAACAGCTTTCATTTACTGGTGGCCAACTACCAGAATGAGCGCCTTCAGGTGGTAGCCCGAATGGGCGAAAAGGTGCAGTTGGCCGCCGGACTGGATGAACACGGCTACCTGAGCGAAGCCGCCATGCAGCGTGCGCTGGACTGCCTTAGCCGATTCGCCCCCTTCCTGAATGATATTGATGGCGCCAATCTGCGTGTCGTAGGTACCAATGCCTTGCGCGATGCCTACAATAGCCAAACATTTATTGAGCGCGCGGAAGCTCAGCTGGGCCATGCCATCGAAATTATTGCTGGCCGGGAAGAGGCCCGCCTTATCTATCTGGGGGCGGCCCATGCACTGGCAGAAAATGGTCGCCGTCTGATCGTTGATATCGGCGGAGGGTCCACTGAATTTATTATTGGCGAAGTCTTTGAACCCAAAGCGCTTGAAAGCCTGCGCATGGGCTGCGTTACCTTTAGCAGCCGCTTTTTCCCCGATGGGGAACTGAGCGAAAAACGTATGCGCCGGGCAGAACTGGCAGCCCTTTCTGAGCTGGCCAATATCCAGCGCCCCTACCAGCGCCTGGGCTGGGATGACCCGGTTGGCTCCAGTGGGACCATTAAGGCTGCCGCCAGCGTGCTTTATGCCTACGGCGACACCCCCCAAGAGGGCGTGATTACCCGTAGTGGGTTGAAAAAACTCCGCGAGCGCCTGCTCAAGTGCAGGCAGTTGGATAAAGTAGCGCTTGATGGCTTAAAACCTGACCGGGCAAAGGTATTCCCTGCTGGCATTGCGATTCTGAACGCCATCTTCGAAGCATTTGATCTTACCCGGATGCGCTTTGCAGACGGCGCCCTGCGCGAAGGCGTGCTCTACGATATGGCAGGGCGCAACAGCGCCGAAGATACCCGCTCCAAAACACTGGAGATGCTCAAACGGGTTTACGATGTGGATACGCGGCAAGCCGAAAATGTTGCTGATACCGCCGTTCGTCTGTTTGCCAGCGTGAAGAAAGCCTGGGGTCTTACCAAAGACCAGGAGCACTATTTAGTCTGGGCAAGTCATGTGCATGAAATTGGCCTGGCAATTTCCCATAGCCAGTTTCACCGCCACGGCGCCTATTTATTGGAGCATTCGGATCTCGCCGGATTCTCGCGCCCAGAGCAGCACTTACTCGCCTTTTTGGTGCGCGCCCACCGGCGTAAATTCCCGTTAAAGGAGTGGCAGCTTCTGCCCGCGTCACAACAAGCCAGTAGCGCACGGTTGGCCCGTTTGCTGCGGCTAGCGGTTCTGATCAATCATTCGCGCCCTGAAAGCTCTCCCTTGCTGCCTGGAATCAGTGCTGATACCGATACATTGACCCTGACACTACCCGCCAGCGATGAACCAACGCTGCTAAGCACCGACCTTGAGCAGGAGCAGGCTTACATGGACACGGCAGGCTTTAAGTTAAAGCTTGAGCAGGAAAAACCACTCACTAAAAAGACCTAACCAGCAGCGCACTGCAACGGCGTTAACGTTATACCCGCCGCCTGCCACAGGATGGTGGCAGGTGGTTGAATCACCCCCAGGCAGGTCTCTTGATCCATTACCACTATCAGGCGCTCACGCTCCCAGGGCGGCAGCTCACTCTCTTGCAGCAGCCGTTTGAGGTCCCGACGCCCCCGTCCTGGCAGGTTGATTACCTCTCCGCCCTGGCGCCAGCGGAGCAGCACGGGATAAGAAGTGTTTAAGGTGATCTGAAGTGTTCCAAGTGGGGTCGCCAGACCGGGGTGTCCGTCCCACTGAGCCTGCCAGACTGGCAGCGGCACCAGCGGCGCCATTAGATAGAGCCGCTTACGCCACACCCGCGCTTCTGCGCCCTCCCATGCAACCTTGACCTGGGCATCCCGTGAGGCTTCCAATTGCACCAGCAGGCTCTCAAGGCGCTTCTGGGGCGGCGTCGGCAAGCCCTGCTGCTGGCAAAGGGTGCGTACAAGCAAACGTTGACGTGGCAGGCTGCGCTGACTCAGCGCAGCCACATTGATGCAGCCTGGTCCAATTGTCAGGTTTGCCAGCTCATCGGCGGCATACTCAGCCAATAGCTGGTCGGCCTCACCTGCATGTTGGGCGCTCTGCGCCAATGATCGCGATGCACCGGGCCAGCGTGCCTGGAGGAGAGGCATAACGTGATGACGCAGCCGGTTACGGTCAAACGCCACCTCTCTATTGGTTGGGTCTTCGCACCAGTTAATTGCCAACCCATGGGCGGCATCGGCCAGCGTCTGACGGTTAATACTCAGCCATGGGCGCAGCAGCGTAACCCCCTGCCACTCCCGCCGGTAGGGCATACCAGCCAACCCCCGGATACCGCTGCCACGCAACGCAGCCAATAGCAGGGTTTCCGCCTGATCATCCTGGTGCTGGGCCAACCAGAGGGTATCGCCCACCGGCACACAGCGTTTAAACGCATGGTAGCGGGCGCGACGTGCCGCACCTTCAATCCCCTCGCCTTGAGTATCCACCACCACACGCTCGACCACCAGTGGCACACCCAAGCCATCACACAGCATCTTACAGTGCGCCTCAAATACAGCGGCATGTGCCTGTAGGCCGTGGTTGATATGGATAGCCCGCAGCGGTTGGCTTGTCGCCTGACATGCCTGTGCCGCCAACACCAGCAACAGCGTTGAGTCGAGCCCACCGGAGAGCGCCACCCAAACAGTACGCCCCGGCGGGGTCTCCGCCAGGGCGTCACCAAGCAAGCGTAAAAGCAGTTTAGGCGGCTGGTGCGCCATAGCTCATCAAGCGCTTGTAGCGGCGTTCAAGCAGTGCCTCACTATCCAGGCTTTGCAGGCGATCCAGGCTACCGGTTAGCGCTTCTTTCACACGCTCAGCGGTGGTGACCGGATGGCGATGCGCACCACCCAACGGCTCTTTGATCAGTTCATCCACAAAGCCAAGCTCTTTCAGGCGCTCGGCCGTGATGCCCATGGCCTGGGCAGCATCGGAGGCTTTTTCTGCGCTCTTCCACAAAATGGAGGCACACCCTTCCGGGGAAATAACCGAATAGGTGGAGTACTGGAGCATATGCAGCTCGTCGCACACGCCAATCGCCAGGGCTCCACCGGAGCCACCTTCACCTACCACAGTGGAGATAATCGGCGTTTTCAGGCGTGACATGACCGCCAGATTATAGGCAATCGCCTCAGACTGCCCGCGCTCTTCCGCGTCGATACCAGGGTAGGCACCAGGGGTGTCAATAAAGGTCAGGATGGGCATTTTAAAGCGCTCAGCCATTTCCATTAAACGACAGGCCTTACGATACCCTTCCGGGCGCGGCATACCAAAATTACGACGAACTTTCTCTTTTACATCGCGTCCTTTCTGATGGCCAATAACCATCACGGGCTGGTCATCCAGACGGGCAATCCCTCCGACCAGGGCGGCATCATCAGCAAAGTTGCGGTCGCCATGAAGCTCATCGAAGTCGGTAAATACGTGCTCAAGATAGTCCAGCGTATACGGGCGCTGGGGGTGGCGGGATAGTTGGGAAACCTGCCAGGGGGTTAAATCCTTGAAGATCGATTCCGTTAATTTGTGACTCTTCTCCTCCAGCCGGGAGATCTCATCGGAGAGATTGACTTGGCTGTCAGAGCTGACCAAACGCAGCTCCTCAATTTTTGCCTGGAGTTCGGCAATGGGCTGTTCAAAATCGAGATAATTAGGATTCATCGGCTCTGCCTGTAAAAATAAGCCTGGTCGAAACGAGCATGTATGGGTGCCATTATCGCACCCTGACCCTGCCACGCAAGGCAATGCCCGCTCAAATAAATTGTTCAGTCACCAAGAAGTGTTGGCAGACTACCGGCACTTAGCGGTAGCGCAGCTGTACGCCCGCCTGCCCTTGTACATCCCGTAGCGCCAAGAGCAGGTCATCGCTGGGGGCTACTTTCCATTCATCACCAAGCTCCAGCCAACCCACTGCATCCGGGTGGCGATACTGCAAGCGTACGGGCAGCCCCTCTTCATCACGGTAGGGGCTTAGGCTGTCGCGGAGACTTTCCACCAGACGACCGTTAATCTGCCCGGCGTCCAGTGCCAGTTCTACCGCCTGTCCATAACGTATCCGCGCTGTCACCATGGGGGTGACGTCCTTGCCACGCAACCGCAGGCCGCCTGAAAAATCGTCGCTGGACACTTCACCTTCAACAATGATGACCTGATCCGACTCAATCTGACCGCGCAACTGTTCAAATAATTCACCAAACAGCGATGCTTCAATGCGGCCAGTGCGGTCATCCAGGGTGATAAATGCCATGGTATCGCCACGCTTGGACTTCATGGTGCGCATGGCCACCACCAAACCAGCCACACGCTGGGGTTCACGGGAGGGCTTTAAGTCACTGATACGGGTTGAAACGAAGCGTTTAAGCTCACGCTCATACTCATCAATGGGGTGGCCTGTCAGGTAAAGGCCCAGGGTGTCTTTTTCCCCGGACAATCGTTCACGATCGGTCCACTCCCGGTTGTGCCGGTATTCGGTATATACATCAACCTCTTCTTCTTCAGCCGCGAAGGCTTCGCCAAACATATCCAGCATTCCCAGGTTCTGGTTGGCGTGATTTTGGGCAGCGGCTTTAAGCGCATCCTCCATGGCAGCTGCCAGCACTGCCCTGTTGGGGCCGAGGTTATCCAGCGCTCCCGAGCGAATCAGTGCCTCCAGGGTACGCTTGTTCATGCGTTTGGGGTCTATACGCCGACAGAAATCGAAGAGATCCTTAAACGGGCCACCTGCTTCACGGGCCTCCACGATTGCACCAATAGGGCCTTCACCCACGCCACGTATCGCCCCCAGGCCATACACCACCCGGCCATCGGTATCCACGGTGAACTTGTACCCCCCGACATTCACATCAGGCGGGGTAACCGTCAGCTTGAGGTTGCGGCACTCCTCAATTAGCGGCACCACTTTATCCAGGTTATCCATTTCCGTGGACATGACTGCCGCCATAAACGGGCCGGGATAGTGTGCTTTCAGCCACGCTGTCTGGTAGGACACCAGGGCATAGGCAGCCGAGTGGGATTTGTTAAAACCGTAGCCTGCGAACTTCTCCACCAGGTCAAAGATGTTACCGGCAAGATCCTTGTCGATCCCGTTTTCGGCACACCCATCCATAAAGCCTGCCCGCTGCTTGGCCATCTCTTCGGGCTTCTTTTTACCCATGGCGCGGCGCAGCATATCTGCCTGACCCAGCGTATACCCAGCCATTACCTGGGCGATCTGCATGACCTGCTCTTGGTAAAGAATAATGCCGTAGGTTGGCGTCAGCACCGGTTTCAACAGGTCGTGCTGATAATCCGGGTGTGGATAAGAGACTTCGGAGCGGCCATGTTTGCGGTTAATAAAGTCGTCCACCATGCCCGACTGTAGCGGCCCTGGGCGGAACAGCGCCACCAGAGCGATCATGTCGTCAAGGGAGTCTGGCAGCAGGCGCTTGATCAGCTCTTTCATGCCGCGGGATTCCAACTGGAATACCGCGGTGGTTTCCGCCCGCTTGAGCATTTCAAAGGTTTTGCCATCATCCAGCGGGATAGCATCGATATTGAGTGGCCCCTGGCCGTTGGCATCACGCACTTTATCGACCATTTCCAACGCCCAGTCGATAATGGTCAGCGTACGCAGGCCCAGGAAGTCGAACTTCACCAGTCCCGCTTCTTCAATATCGTTTTTATCGAACTGCACCACCAGCCCCGAACCATCTTCGTCGCACAGTAGTGGCGAGAAGTCGGTCAGTTTGGTGGGCGCAATCACCACTCCGCCGGCATGCTTGCCGGTGCCCCGGGTAGTGCCCTCTAGCTTAAGGGCCATCTCCCAGATCTCTTCGGCCTCTTCATCGCTTTCAATAAACTCTTTCAGAGCCGGTTCCTGCTCAATGGCTTTCGCGAGGGTCATACCCACTTCAAACGGGATCAGCTTGGAGAGCTTATCCCCTAACGAGTATGGCTTACCCTGGGCACGGGCCACATCACGCACAACCGCTTTGGCTGCCATGGTGCCAAACGTTACAATCTGGGACACGGCGTTGCGCCCATACCGGTCTGCCACATACTCAATAACGCGGTCCCGCTTCTCCATACAGAAATCGACGTCGAAGTCGGGCATGGAGACACGCTCTGGGTTAAGAAAGCGCTCAAACAGCAGGTCGTAGCCAATGGGATCGAGATCGGTGATTTTTTGTGCGTAGGCTACCAGCGACCCCGCCCCCGAGCCTCGCCCTGGCCCTACGGGCACATCGTTATCCTTGGCCCACTGGATAAAGTCCATAACGATGAGGAAGTAGCCGGGAAACCCCATCTGAATGATAACGTTCAGTTCGAACTCAAGCCGGTCACGGTAGCGCTGCTCAATCTCACGATAGGCGTCACTGCCCCGCGGGTACTGCTCGGCAGGGAACAGAAAATCGAGACGCTCGGTCAGCCCATCGTGGGAAACCTTGCGGAAGAATTCATCCTGGGTCATGCCTTCGGGAATTTCGAACTCCGGCAGGAAGATTTCCCCCAGGCGCACATTGACACTACAGCGCTCAGCAATCATCACGCTGTTCTCAAGTGCTTCGGGAATATCAGCAAATAGCGCCGCCATTTCCTCGGGGCTTTTCAGATACTGCTCTTCGGTATAGCGGCGTTCCCGCCGTGGGTCGGCCAAGGTTTTGCCCTCGCCAATCGCGACGCGGGTTTCGTGGGCCCAGAAGTCCTCTCTTTCCAGAAAGCGCACATCGTTGGTGGCAACCACCGGGGTATTGGTATCCATCGCCAATTGAACGCTGGCGTGCACACAGGCCTCTTCCATAGCCCGACCAGTACGGATCAGTTCCAGATAAAAGCGGTCGGGAAAAGCACTCTGCCACTCTTCCAGCAGCACCCGCGCTTCGCGTTCATGGTCGGTAAGCAAGTGACGCCCAATATCACCCTCTCGCCCCCCGGACAGCGCAATCAAGCCTTCGCTTTGATCCAAGATCCACTGTTTATCAAGAATGGCGCGCCCCTGACGCTGCCCATCACTCCACCCCCTGGAAATGAGTTCGGTGAGATTGCGGTACCCGACATCATTCATTGCCAACAGTGTAATGCGATAGGGGTGCGATTCATCGTGGGCATTATGCAGCCACAGGTCGCTGCCGATGATCGGTTTCAGGCCGGCACCCTGAGCGGCTTTGTAAAACTTCACCAGACCAAACAGGTTGGTTTCATCAGTTAACGCAAGCGCCGGCATCCCGCGCTCAGCGGTGGTACTGACCAGCGGCTTGAGTTTAACCAAGCCATCGACCAGGGAGTATTCACTGTGCAAACGTAGATGAACGAACGGAACCGTCATGGGACTCTCAGAAACGCTAGGTAAATGGAATAAAAAGCTTACAGCAGTGCCAGTTGACGCTGCACTGGCGCGAAACTGCGGCGATGTTCAGCTAGTGGCCCGTGGGCGGCCAGCGCCGCCAGATGCTCTTTCGTTGGGTAGCCTTTATGGCGTGCGAAGCCATACTCAGGATAGCGCATATCCAGTGCTACCATCTGTGCATCACGAGCCACCTTGGCCAGAATCGAGGCCGCGGCAATAGCGGGGTGCCGGGCATCCCCTTTTACCACCGCTTGCCCTGGCAGGCGGTGTCCTGGCAGGCGATTGCCATCCACCAGCAAATATTCAGCCGCCAGCGCCAGCCCATCAATGGCACGGCGCATGGCAAGATGCGTGGCATGATAAATATTAAGTTGATCCACCTCGGCAGCACTTGCCTCGGCAACAGTAAACGCCAACGCACGCTCCCGAATCAACACATCTAATGCTTCTCGCTTGCGGGCGGTGAGTTTTTTCGAATCCGTTAGCCCTTCAATGGGGCGGGTTGGGTCAAGAATGACCGCGGCGGCCACCACGCTACCAATAAGAGGGCCACGGCCTACTTCATCCACCCCGGCCAAACGCTCGCCAGTGTATTCGATCACCAGCGGCGGGAACTCGGCCATTTTACCGGCCATCAGTTTCCCCCTCCTGACTATCCAGTGGCTGACCTGCCACCAGCGCATCAATGGTCCTGGCAGCACGTGAGCTGGCATTGCGCTGCAATGTTGCGTGCATAGCGGTAAAGCGCTCCTCAAGGGCGTGGCGCGCGGTATCATCCATCAATAGCTGGCTGAGTTGTTCCGTAATAGCGTCAGGTGTGGCGGCCTCCTGAATCAGTTCAGGCACCAGTTCTTCCTGAGCGATCAGGTTAGGCAGTGAAATCCATGCTGTTTTCACCAGCCGTTTGGCCAGCCAATGCGTGACGGGAGCCATTTTATACGCCACCAACATTCCCCGGTGGCAAAGCATGGCCTCCAGAGCCGCTGTCCCCGAGGCAAGTAGTACAGCATCGCTGGCCACCATGGCCTCACGGGCCTGACCATCCAGTAGGGTAACACGCTCACCCAATGCCGGATAACGTTCCAGTAACTGATGGATCTCTGTACGGCGCTGCGGGGTGGCGGCGGGGATAACGATATGAAGAGAGGCGTGGCGCTGGCAGAGCAACTCGGCAGCGCTTAAAAAAGTATCGCCCAAAAAGCGTATCTCATTGCCTCTTGAGCCAGGCAATAACGCCAACACCAACGCCTGGGGAGGTAAACCCAGCGCTTGGCGGGTTCCCTGGCGATCGTTAACCAGCGGCAGCTCATCCGCCAGGGGGTGACCAACAAAGGCAACCGGCACCTGATGACAGTGATAAAAATCAGCCTCAAAGGGGAGCAGTGTGAGCATACCATTGACCGCCTTCGCGATCTTATTAACACGCCCCTGCCGCCACGCCCATACCGATGGACTAACATAATGGGCGGTTTTGATACCGACATCCCGCAGCTGCTTTTCGAGGCCGATATTGAAGTCGGGCGCATCAATGCCAATCATGATATCGGGCCGCCAGGCAATGGCTTCCTGGCGCAACGTTCGCCGTACCCGAATCAGTTCCGGCAGATGTTTAATCACTTCCACCAGTCCCATAACCGCCAGCGTTTCCAGGGGAAAGCGGCTTTGCAGACCCAGTGCTTCCATACGTGGCCCGCCTATACCGCGAAACTCAACACCGGGATGGCGAACACTTAGCTCCCGCATCAGACCGGCCCCCAGGATATCGCCGGAAAGCTCGCCTGCCACAAGGTATACACGCTGCAAAGTCATGGTAGCTTTTGGGTATGGGTAAGAGGTGTTTGAGTTTGCCGCTTTTGCATGCTTTGCTTACACAACGCGTAAGCCAACATGACTAGCGCACAATACCGCGGGTAGAACGTGCTATGGAATCGGCAAAGAAGGTAACTTCCGGCACATCAAAGCGGCTGCGCATTTCCTCAATCGCCTGTTCCACCGTTAGCCCCTGCCGATACACCAGTTTATAGGCCGTGCTCAACGCATTAATGGCATCGCGGCTGAAACCTCGGCGTTTCAAACCAACCAGGTTCAGTCCACGTGCTTCTGCCGGATTTCCGTTAATCATGACGTAGGCTGGGGTGTCTTTGGTGATAATGGAGCCCCCCCCCGCCATGGCGTGATCACCAAAGTGACAGAACTGGTGCACCGCCGACAACCCGCCCAGAATGGCAAAATTGCCCAGGGTGACATGACCAGCCAGGGTGACCTGATTGGCCAGTATACAGTCGTTTCCGATCACACAGTCATGGCCCACGTGGACATAAGCCATAAAGAGATTGCGTGAGCCAATGGTCGTCTCGCTGCGGTCCTGAACGGTACCACGATGAAGCGTTACCCCTTCGCGGATAACGTTATCGTCACCCATCACCAACCGGGTGGGCTCGCCCGCGTATTTTTTATCCTGGCACTCTTCACCTACCGAGGCGAACTGAAAGATGCGCGTACGCTCTCCCAGAACAGTGGGGCCTTTCACCACCACATGGGGGCCTATCACCGAGCCAGCGCCAATGGTGACATCAGGTCCAATAACGCTAAAAGGGCCAACCTCAACGTCGTCAGCAAGCTGCGCTGAAGGGTCAACCAGTGCAGTAGGATGTATCAAGCCACCTTCCTCTCAGCACAAATAATTTCCGCCTCACACGCCAGTTCACCATCCACTGTCGCGCGGCAGGCAAACTTCCAGATTCCACGCTTCCCACGAATAACATTCGCTTCCAGTACCAGTTGGTCGCCTGGCATAACGGGACGCTTGAAGCGAACATTATCGCTTCCCACCAGATAGTAGACATAACCATCAGCAGGAAGCTTATTAACGGTTTTAAAGCCTAAAATACCACATGCCTGCGCCAAGGCTTCAACGACAAGCACACCGGGCATAATGGGGTGGTGGGGGAAGTGACCATTAAAAAACGGCTCGTTGATACTGACATTTTTAAACGCAACGATGGATTCGCCCACGGTTAACTGCGTCACACGGTCCACCAGCAAAAACGGGTAGCGGTGCGGCAAGTATTCGCGAATTTCGTTAATATCCATAACCATCGTAACGACCTCTAAAATGACAAAAGGCCTGAGTGATATCAGGCACGCACCAGCACTCCTGCTGGCTAAAAGGCAGTGGATTATAACCTGCTGCGATCAAGCCTCAAGCCACTGCCTCAGAAATTCACTTGTCCATTACGCATCACGCTGGTTTTTTTCTAACCGCGACAGACGCTTGGCAATATCATCCAACTGCTTAAAACGTACCGCGTTTTTACGCCACTGAGTATTATGCATGGCACCAGTGCCCGAGGAGTAAACCCCTGGCTCATGAATCGAATTGGTCACCAGACTCATTCCTGTTACCTGCACGCCATCGCAGATGGTGAGGTGGCCGGAAAGCCCTACACCACCACCGAGCATGCAGTGTTTGCCGACTGTCGTGGAACCGGCAATACCCACACACCCCGCCAGCGCACTATGATCACCAATGGTCACGTTATGGGCGATTTGCACCTGACTGTCGATTTTTACGTCGTTGCCAATCACCGTATCACCCAGTGCGCCCCGATCAATACTGGAGCAGCTGCCGACTTCGACGTCATCACCCAGCACCACACCACCCAGTTGGGCGATTTTATGCCAACCTGCCCCATCGTGGGCAAAGCCAAAACCATCGCCTCCAATCACGCACCCACTTTGCAGGATCGCTCGCTTACCAATCACGACCCCATGGCAGACCGTCACATTGGCATGCAACCGGGTACCTTCGCCGATCACACTATCCGCTCCAACAAAACTGCCAGCCCCTACAACAACACGATCCCCCAGGACCACACCGGCTTCGATCACCGCATGGGCCTGAATGGACACGCCTTCACCAATAGTGACATCACTGGCTACCACTGCCGCCGGGTGTACACCAGGAACATCCCTTGCAGGGAGTGGATCAAACAGCTGAGACAACTTGGCGTACCCCAAATAGGGGTTATCCATCTCAAGGCGGGGAACCGGGCAGTTTTTACCGTGCTCAGGGTGCAGCAATACTGCTGCCGCCTTGGTCGCAGTCAGGTCTTTCAGGTAAGCGCGATTGGCTAGAAACGCAACTTGGTCTGGCGTGGCCTTCTTAAGCGTTGCCAAGCCACGAATTGGTTGGTTGGCGTCGCCCTCGAATGCAACATCCAGGTGGCGAGCGATATCCGCAAGGGTGAGGTGATGAGAAACGTGCGTCATGGGAGCCCAGGGAAGCATTGGTACGGGCAAGCCCGCACCAGCAATCATTAAATTAATTCAGTGAATCGAAAATCTGTGTGACCTCATTGGTCACGTTTGGCAGATCTGTCGACGAGTGCAGCACGCCCTGGGGCTCCACCAATACATCAATATTATGACGCTCCAGCACCTGCTCGACGGCGCGTTCAAGCTTGGACTCCGCGCTTTCAAGGAACTGCTGCTCTGATGTCTGCTGCGCTTGTAATACTTCACGGCGCAATTGCTCAAAGCGGCTGCCTTTCTCCTGTAGCTCGGCAATGAGCGAGTCCCGCTGGGACTGGGACATCGTCTCGCCTTCACGCTGCAAACGCTCCTGCAACTGCTGTAACTCGCCACCCAGCGCCTGAGCCTCACGCTGCTGGCTACCAATCTGGCCTTCCAACTGGCTTAGCGAGGACTGGGCAGCCTGGGTATTCATCAAAGCGGCGCGCCAATCAAGCACCGCGACTTCGGCCGCATGGGCAGGCAGCGCCAACGCACCGAACAAACACACAGCTGCGGTCAATTTACGCATCGTGTTAACTCCTTTTCATTAGGCAGCGACATACTTAAACATGCCGCTTCACCATATTAGAACGTTTGACCCAGCGAGAACTGGAAGAACTGAGTGTCATCGCCACTTTCATCATTAAGTGGCTCGGCAATGCTGAAGGTTAGCGGACCGACCGGTGTCAGCCAGGATAGCCCCACCCCAACACTGTAACGCAGATCGCCAAGGTCAACGCCAGAGCTACACTGCTGGCGCCCTGCATCCTCTTCCATCACGTCATAACATGAGCTCAGGAAAGTATTACCGGCATCCAGGAAGAGCGATGTCTGCAATGAACGCTGGTTTTCAACAAACGGCAGCGGGAAGAGCACTTCAGCACTACCCTGGACGAGGATGTTACCCCCCATCGTACGGTCACGCCCACCTTCACGGGCAGGTGTCGTACGCTGCCCCAACGTATTTGAGGTGAAACCACGCACCGAGCCTAAACCACCCGCATAGAAGTTTTCATAGAAGGGGTAAGGGTCGTTGGTACCCAGTGTGTCAGCGTAGCCAAGGTTACCGCTGAATTTAAGTGCCCAGGTTTGATCATCGTTAATGGGGTAGAGTTGCTGTGCACGCGCCTGCAGCTTGTAGTACTCGGCGTCACTACCCGGCACTCCCGTTTCCAGCGAGAGACGCTGGTAATTACCTGCCGTAGGCATAATCCCACGGTTGAGGTTATTGCGTGTCCAACTCGCCGTTAATTTCAGACTTTGCGCATCCGCCCCCTGATCTTCCACATAGCGGCGAATTTCCGATGCCGTATCGTAGTAGGTTTTCACCGTCAAATCTTCAACACTGGCACCAAAGTTAAGCCGTGAAAGTTCGCTGATCGGATAACCAAAATTAATACCTGCACCGTAAGCATCCGTCGAGAACGTGGAGATATCCGAGTCAGCGTAATCAGTCTCACGGTAGTACAGATTATACCCCCGTGAGATACCGTCCAGGGTCCAGTAGGGATCGGTAAAGGCGAAGTTGACACTGGTAAAGGTATCACTACGCTGGGCGCCGATATTGACGCGATTGCCGGTGCCCAGGAAGTTGTTCTGGGCCAGACCTACCCCGTAAATCACCCCGGCACTCTGCGAAAAGCCGACGCTGGCAGACACTGAACCTGAAGGCTGTTCTTCCACGTTATAGGTGACATCAAGCATATCAGGCTGGCCGGGAACCGGCTGGGTATCGACTTCCACTTCGCTAAAGAAACCAAGACGCTCCAGGCGCTGGCGCGACTGGGCAATGGAGTCGGTAGAGGCGGGCGCGCCCTCTAACTGGATCATTTCACGGCGCAACACTTCATCCTGCGTCGTGGTATTACCGTAGAACTCAATACGCCGAACGTAGGTGCGCTGACCGGGATCAACGGCAATCACCAGATCAACCGTCTCGCCGTCACTGTCCATTTCCGGTATACCCTGCACGTCAGCAAAGGCGAACCCTTCGGCTCCCAGGCGCTGACGCAGTGCTTCGGTAGAGGCATTTACCTGTCCCCGTGAGAACGTATCGCCACTGCTGATTTCCAACAGCTGGCGGGCTTCGCCTTCGCTAAGCTGTAAATCACCCACAAAGCGAATATCACCAACACGATACTGGTTGCCTTCATCCACATTCAGGGTAACGAAAATTTCTGACTTATCTGGCCCGATGGACACCTGGGTAGACGCTACATCGAAGTTCACGTAGCCACGATCCAGATAGAAAGAGCGCAGACGTTCAATATCACCGGCCAAGGCTTCACGGGAATATTCATCCCGGGAGAACCAGCCAAAAAAACGGCCAGGGCGGTCATTCAACTCAAAGACGGAACGCAGCGTGTCATCATCAAACGCTTCGTTACCCACAATGTTGATTTGACGGATCTTTGCCACTTCACCTTCGTTAATATCGATATTGACCTGAACCCGGCTCTCATCGATCTCTTCAACCTGTACATCAATACCCGCGCTATAGCGCCCCTCGGACTGGTAGACACCTTCCAGTTCACGCCGGATCTCTTCCAGCGTCGAGAGCTGCAGGACCTGGCCTTCGGATAGCCCCGACTGGCGCAGTCCATTACGCAGGTCATCTTCAGAGAGCCGCTGATTACCGGTGATGTTCAGGCGTGCAATGGTTGGCCGCTCTACCACCTGGATAATCAGAACATCGCCTTCCCGTGCCAGGGAGACATCCTCGAACAGGCCAGTAGCGAACAGGTCACGTGCAGCAGCTGTCAGCTGCTGTTCACTGACGCGGTCATTCGCACTGACGGGAAACGCATTAAAGACCGAGGCGGCGGATACCCGCTGTAGTCCTTCCACACGAATGTCCGAAACATCAAAGGATTGTGCTTGGGCGCCGCTGGCGCCTGCCAGCAAAAGTGCCGCCATTCCAAGGGTCTTGATTTTCATGCAGTCAGTTCGCTCGCGTTGGTCTGCCCATCGTTCCAGACAGGCACCATATACATTTGTGCAGGCAGATGACAAGGCATCCTGCGCGCTACACGCGTCATTACCACAGGCGCATCAGATCAAAATAGAGGGCCATCAACATCAGGGTGCCCACCATGGCAAGCCCGATGCGTAACCCTACCGCTTGAGTTTGCTCTGAGACTGGCCGTCCACGCACCACCTCTATAAAATAATAAAGCAGGTGCCCACCATCGAGCACGGGAATTGGCAGCAGATTGAGCACACCAAGGCTGATGGAAAGATACGCTAGAAAGCCAACGAATACTTCCATTCCAGCGCGGGCCGAGTCGCCGGAAATCTGTGCGATCGTGATCGGCCCGGACAGATTAGAGGGCGAAATCAGCCCCACTATCATTTTGCGGATCGCGTCCACCGTAAGCAGTATCATTTCCCCCGTACGGGAAAGTGCCTGCCCAACGGCTTCGATAGGACCATAGCGAATTTCTCGCTGAAGCTCTTCAGGCCATGACACCTGCTGCGCACCGGCTCCAATGTACCCAACCTGGGCACCACTCTCCAGTGTATTGCTACCGGGAGTGAGTGACAGCGTACCCTGCCCGTCGCCGCGCTGATAGCGGATCTCCAAGGTTTGACCTGCGCTTTCCCGAATCATGGCGACAAACTGCATCCAGTCGTCAACCGGTTCGCCATCAATCGCCAGGATACGATCTCCCGCCTCAAGGCCGGCCTGAGACGCCGCCTGCCCTTCTATAATTTGCCCCAGCACTGCCGGTACATCAGGACGCCAAGGGATAATACCCAAACTCTCCAGCGGTTGCGGAGGGTCCTGTCGCACTAAATAATTACTGACCGGTAGCTGGTACTCCCGGGGAGTGCCTGAACCCTCGGGCAGCGCTTCAACGGCAAGCTCGCCATTGAAGCCAATGATGGATACCAGTTTAAGATTAATCTCTTCCCATGAGCGCATGGTATCGCCCTGGATGGAGGTAATTTCATCCCCCCGGGAAAGCCCTGCCTCCGCCGCAGGAGAGTCGGGCATAATGTCCCCAACAATAGGTGCCACTGTCGTGGTGCCTGCCACAAACAGCGCCCAGTAGGCCACGATTGCCAGCAGAAAGTTGGCAATCGGGCCCGCTGCCACAATCGCAATCCGCTGCCATACTGTTTTACGATTAAACGCCTGATCCAGTTGCTCTACGGGCACAGGTGCTTCACGCTCATCCAGCATTTTCACATAGCCGCCCAGCGGAATAGCCGCAACGGCGAACTCTGTGCCATGCCTATCGACAGTGGACCAGAGCGGTTTGCCAAACCCTACCGAGAAGCGCAGCACCTTGACTCCACAACGTCGCGCCACCCAAAAATGGCCAAATTCGTGAAAGGTCACCAGCAACCCAAGCACCACGATGACCGCTAGAATATTTTGTATCAGGCCCACACTTCACTCCTTTACACGCAGCTCAGCGAATGGCTGATGCTTACGCGCCCCTCAAGTTTTAACGCAGTATCCTGGCGGCAGCCTGCTCCCTTGCCCATTGATCTGCCACTAATATCTGCTCAATTGTATCGGCATCGCCAGTAAAAGGCAGGCTCAGCACCTCCGCCACTACCGCGGCAATAGCGCTAAAACCAAGCCGCCCATTTAGGAAAGCATCGACCGCAACCTCATTGGCCGCATTCAGAATGGCGGGGGCCGCGCCGCCTTTCAGCATCGATTCCCGGGCCAGACGCAGACAGGGAAACCGCTCTTCATCGGGCGCTTCAAAATCGAGCCGGGCCACCTGGAACAGGTCAAGAACCTCAACACCGGCATCAATACGCTCGGGCCACGCCAACCCATACGCAATGGGAGTGCGCATATCAGGGTTACCTAACTGTGCAAGCACGGAGCCGTCGTCATAGGCCACCATGGAGTGGATCACGCTTTGTGGATGCACAACCACTTGAATTTGATCAGGGGTGGCATCGAATAGCCAACACGCCTCAATCAACTCCAGCCCCTTATTCATCAGAGTGGCACTATCTACCGAGATTTTGCGCCCCATCGACCAATTAGGATGGGCACACGCCTGCTCCGGCGTCACCTTGGCAATTTCCGACGCGCTCCAGTTACGAAACGGCCCACCAGACGCCGTCAACAGCAGTTGGCGAACACCATACTGTGTAAGACCACCGCGATGCTGAGCAGGTAGACACTGGTAAATGGCATTATGTTCAGAATCGATCGGCAATAGTGTTGCCCCGGCGTTGGCAACGGCATCCATAAACAGTGCACCGCTCATCACCAACGCTTCTTTATTGGCCAGCAATACACGCTTACCTGCCTCCGCCGCTGCCAGGGTGGGTAGCAGCCCCGCTGCACCGACAATGGCTGCCATTACCGTATCGACACACGCTTCCCGAGCCACCTGGCAAAGCGCGTCAGGGCCAGACAATACCTCAGTAGCAACCCCGGCGCTGGACAATGCGTTTTGTAGCCACTCTGCATCCCGCGGGTCGTCCAATACTGCCACGTTTGGCCTATGCGTTTCACATTGTGCCAATAGCGCCTCTTTCGACGTTTGGGCGGTCAGGGCATACACATGATAGCGGTCAGGATGGAGGGCGATCACATCCAGTGTGCTTTTACCTATTGAACCCGTAGAGCCGAGTACCGTCACGCGCTGGGGAAACCACTGCCTCATGATAGTGGCGCCTGTACCAGCAGCACCTGCAAATAGAGCAGGGCAAAGATGGGTATCGCCGCCGTCAGACTGTCGATACGATCCAGCACCCCACCATGGCCTGGCAACAGCTGGCTTGAATCCTTAATATTGCGATGGCGTTTCAGCATACTTTCCAGCAGGTCGCCAAGCACTGAAACCAGGGTGACCAGGGCCGTAATCACGATAAGCGCGACACCGCCCGCGAAGCCCAGTGGTTGCCAAATCGCAAATACCAGTGCCAAGAGCGAGGTGGCTATCAGCCCCCCTATCACACCTTCCCAGGATTTACCCGGACTTACCCGTGGCGCCAGCTTACGCTTACCCCACTGCCTCCCGGCAAAATAGGCACCAATATCAGCGCACCACACCAGTAACAGCACAAAGAGCAGCCACACGACACCACTATCACGCAGTATATTGAACCCTACCCAGCAAGGTAGCAGCACCCACAGCCCCATGAGCAGACGCCGGGGTGTCGCCTGCCACTGCTGGCTGGCGTCAGGGTAACGGCTAACCCAATAGAGATTAACCAGCCATCCGGCTGCTGCCAGCCATAGTGGCCAAATAGCAAAGACAGCGCCACTCAACCACATCAGCACCATTAATAGCGCTATCGCGGCCACTAATTGCAGGCGGGCGTTCTGGCGGGTCACCCCGGCCAGATTGGTCCACTCCCATGCACCCAGCAGCACAATACATGCCGTGAATAGCGCAAATGCGCTACCTTGTAGTCCGAACAGACCGATTAGCGTCAGGGGGGCCAACCAGGCTGCGGTAATAATCCGCTGTTTAAGCACCTTGTGCCTCTATTTGTTCGTCGGTCATGCCGAAGCGTCGGCGGCGATGACAAAAATCGTCCAGTGCCTTATCAAACGCCACTGCGTCAAAATCAGGCCATAGCAAGGGGGAGAAATGCAGTTCAGCGTAGGCCAGTTGCCACAACATAAAGTTGGATAGGCGCTGCTCTCCACTAGTGCGGATACACAAGTCCACCGGCGGTATCTGGTGAGTATTCATTGCGGTATCAAAGCATGCTTCATCAATATCAGCAGCAGCCAGTTCGCCAGTTGCCACCTGCTCAGCCAGCTGTCTTGCCGCGCGCACAATATCCCATTGACCACCGTAATTGGCAGCAATCACAAGGTGCATACCGGTATTGGTAACGGTCAGCGCCTCTGCGCGCTGGATATGCTTCTGGATGGCATGCGAGAACCCGCGCTGTTCACCAATAATGGATAGGCGAATATTACGCTCATTCAGCTTTTTGACTTCGCGTTTAAGCGCCATCAAAAAAAGCTCCATCAGCGCGTTCACTTCTGCCACAGGACGCTTCCAGTTTTCACTGGAAAACGCGAACAGGCTTAAGGTTTTTACGCCACGCTCGGCAGCGCGCTGAATGACCGTTCTCACGGCTTCAACACCAGCGCGATGCCCGCGCACGCCGGAAAGCCCACGAGCACGTGCCCAGCGGTTGTTGCCATCCATAATGATCGCAACATGCAACGGCAACACCTCCTCGGATGGAGAGGGCGTCGCGCAGCCCGGCTGCTGTTCAGGAAGCTGCGGTGACGTCATGGGGTCTCGCACCAAAGATCAGTCATAATAAAGCCAAGCGATGGCCCACGGGCAGCTGGTCGCTGCCCGTGGCTGGATGAAAGACAGGTGGTTATACCTGCATGAGGTCCTGCTCTTTTGCGGCAAGTGCCTTATCGATCTCAGCAATGTATTTGTCGGTCAGCTTCTGGATTTCGTCCTCCCCTTGACGCTGATCGTCTTCGGTAATTTCTTTATCCTTCAGTAGGGATTTGAAATCACCATTGGCGTCGCGACGCACGTTGCGTACGGCGACACGGGCCGTTTCTGCTTCACTGCGTGCTTGTTTGATATACCCCTTCCGCGTCTCTTCGGTCAGCATGGGCATCGGTACGCGAATAACGCTACCGGCACTGGATGGGTTGAGACCCAGATCAGACGTCATGATGGCTTTTTCAATCTTCGCCACCATGCCCTGCTCCCAGGGAGCCACCGCCAGCGTACGCGCATCTTCGACGTTCACAGAGGCCACTTGGTTCAGCGGCACCTGGCCACCGTAATACTCAACGGTAACCGCATCCAGAATACTGGGATGAGCACGCCCTGTGCGAATCTTGTTGAAGTTGCTGTGCAGCGCCTCGACACTTTTTTTCATGCGAGACTCTGCATCTTTTTTGATGTCATTGATCACGTTGTTACCCTCTGTCTATCAGCGTGCCTTCCTTGCCCCCTACCACCAAATTCAGCAGGGCACCAGGCTTGTTCATATCGAATACCCGCACCGGCATATTATGGTCACGTACCAGGCAGATAGCGGTCAAATCCATCACGCCCAGCTTTTGCTCGAGAGCGTCATCATAGGAGAGCTGGTCATACTTCACGGCGTCAGGATATTTTACCGGGTCCTTATTGTACACGCCGTCTACCTTCGTGGCTTTGATCACGACATCCACATCCACTTCGATGCCACGCAGGCAGGCAGCCGAGTCGGTCGTAAAGAAAGGATTCCCCGTACCTGCCGAAAACAGCACCACATCGCCGGATGTTAAATAGCGGATGGCAGTGCGGCGGTCATAGTGCTCAACCACACCACTCATGGGAATCGCTGACATCACCCGCGAGCGAATGTTAGAACGCTCCAGGGCATCGCGCATGGCCAAGGCATTCATCACTGTTGCCAGCATTCCCATGTGGTCACCCGTTACCCGATCCATGCCGGCTTCATTTAACGCCGCGCCACGAAACAGGTTCCCCCCCCCAATCACAATGCCTACCTGAACGCCGATACCAACCAGTTGGCCTATTTCCAGCGCCATACGATCCAGCACTTTCGGGTCGATACCAAAATCGTGCTCGCCCATCAGCGCTTCACCAGAGAGCTTTAGCAAAATACGTTTGTATTTTGATTTCGACTTCTCAACTTTATTGGACACAGCAGCGGGACTAGCATCTTGAATATCGCGTGACATGGCATCTCTCCTGAGGCAGACCTGAACACAGGTGGGCGAGGCAACCCCAAATTAGCAGGGGCCGGATACACGAAGGCGTGCGCTCGCGCGCACGCCATCTTCTTACTGGAACCTCTGACCTTAGCGACGGCCAGCCTGTTCCATGACTTCCTTGGCAAAGTCGACTTCTTCTTTCTCAATGCCTTCGCCCACTTCAAAGCGAGTGAAGCTCACCACTTCACCACCTGCCGCTTTGACATACTCAGCAACGGACTGGTTCGGATCTTTAACAAACGGCTGCTCAGTCAGGCTGTTCTCGGCCAGATACTTCTTCAGGCGACCTTGAACCATTTTTTCAGCGATCTGCTCTGGCTTACCCGCCATATCCGGCTGTGCCAGAATGATCGCTTTCTCTTTGTCCAGTTGCTCCTGGGGCATATCCGCCGGAAGAGCAACTGCCGGGTTGATGGCGGCCACGTGCATGGCAACGTCTTTGGCAACGTCGCCATTAGCCCCTTTCAATACGGTCAGTACGCCAATGCGGCCACCGTGAACGTATTCTCCCACCAGGCCACCTTCAACCGCGTTGACAATCACGGCACGACGCACACCGATGTTCTCACCGATTTTCTGCACAAGCTGCTCACGGGCAGACTCAAGATCGCCCGCCATAACAGCGGCAACGTCTTCGCTTTTCGCAGCGAAGAACGCATCAGCAATCTTGCTGGTGAAAGCGATAAAGTTGTCATCACGAGCAACGAAGTCGGTCTCGGAGTTGATTTCGACCATGACGCCATAGCTGCCATCGTCGGCAACGCGAGTAACAACGGCGCCTTCTGCAGCGGTACGGCCTGCTTTCTTCGCGGCTTTTAGACCAGAGCTTTTACGCAGGTTTTCAATTGCAACTTCGATATCACCGTCGGCTTCGGTGAGTGCTTTTTTACACTCCATCATGCCAAGACCGGTACGTTCGCGCAGTTCCTTAACCTGAGAGGCGCTGATAGCTGCCATGAGAATTTACCTCGGAAATGGTTCTAGCTGAGAGTTAAACGCGCTACACAGTATAAGCAAGGTAGATGACCATTTGCGTATGGCCATTATCGCATACATCATGCAGAGCGCTTGCCGGTATCCAGTGTCCGGCGTGGTCGGCCCGCCCGGGCTCGCCCAAAGCGGGAAAAGGGGGCATAAGGCCCCCTCTATAACTCGATGCGGCTCACCTGCCCGCCGCACCCACTGCAACCGTTACTCGGCAGCAGCGTTGGTTTCGGCGGAAGCGGCCTCTTCGGTCACTTCGACGAACTCATCCGGACGACCTTCTTTCGCACGGCTACACGCATCGGCAATTGCCTTCACGTAGATCTGGATAGCGCGGATGGAGTCATCGTTACCCGGGATCACGTAGTCAACGCCATCCGGGTTAGAGTTGGTATCTACCACACCAATGACCGGGATACCCAGTTTATTGGCTTCGTTGATCGCGATGCGCTCATGATCAACGTCGATAACGAACAGTGCGTCCGGCAGGCCGCCCATGTTCTTGATACCGCCGATAGAACGCTCAAGCTTCTCTTGCTCGCGCGTCGCCATCAAGACTTCTTTCTTGGTCAGCTTCTCGAAAGTACCGTCTTCACGCATTACTTCCAGATCGCGCAGACGCTTGATGGACTGACGAATGGTCTTGAAGTTGGTCAGCATGCCGCCCAACCAGCGATGGTTGACGAACGGCTGACCAACGCGATTTGCTTCTTCTTTAATAATCTTGCTAGCGCTGCGCTTGGTGCCAACAAACAAAATCTTGTTGTTGGATGCCGCCATCTTCTCGATTACGTCGATCGCTTCATTCAGCGCCGGCAGGGTGTGCTCGAGGTTGATGATATGAATCTTGTTGCGCGCGCCGAAGATGTATTTGCCCATCTTCGGATTCCAGTACTTGGTTTGGTGACCGAAGTGAGCACCTGCTTTAAGCAGGTCACGCATATTAACGTGAGACATGGTAAAACTCCTGAAACTCGGGTTAGGCCTCCACGCACCCCATGGATCCGACCGATGACATCGTTAAACGTTGCCAGCGGCACCCGGGACCATGTGCCGGTGCATGTGTGTTTTCAAGGCTTGCTGTTTAACAACACAGTGGCTGTGTTGCGATCCAATTGCCTTTCCGCAGATGACCGACCAGCTAAAGAAGCTTGGATGGCGATTGCAGGAAAGCGCGCGGCTTTATACCATAGATCATTGCCAAGATGAAGTCACACTGGATGTAGCGGTCTTAATTTACCGCTCATCACTTACCCAGAAGCCACATCGAGAATTCATGAACGTTCCCATTAAGACGCCTTCTGAAATCGAGAAAATGCGCGAAGCCGGACGTCAAGCCGCCAGCGTCATCGAAATGATCACCCCCCACATCAGCGCAGGAGTCAGTACTGGTGAAATTGACCGCCTGTGCCATGAGTACATCGTCAACGAACTGGGTTCCACGCCAGCACCACTGAATTATCACGGCTTTCCCAAGGCGACCTGCACCTCCATCAACCATGTGGTATGCCACGGGATTCCTGATGATGCCAAAAAGCTTAAAAACGGCGACATTATGAACCTGGACATCACCGTGCGAACCACCGATGGTTACCATGGCGATTCCAGTGTCATGTTCGTGATTGGCGAGACCATCCAGGGTGAACGCCTGTCCCGCATTACCCAAGAGTGCCTGTATAAAAGTATTGCCCTGGTAAAACCCGGTGTACGCCTTTCTGAACTGGCACGCGTTATTCAGCGGCATGCCGAATCCCATGGCTATTCGGTAGTGCGTGATTTCTGTGGCCACGGCATCGGCGCTGACTTTCATGAAGAGCCGCAGTTTTTGCACTATGACGGTTATGCACCAGATGCCGATATCCACCTGGAAGCGGGGATGTGCTTTACCATCGAGCCAATGATCAACGTGGGCGGCTATAAAACCAAGGTACTCCGCGATGGCTGGACCGCGGTCACCAAGGACCGCAGCCTCTCGGCCCAGTGGGAGCATACACTGCTCGTTACAGAAACCGGCGTTGAAGTGCTGACGGCACGCAGCGACGAAGACTTTAGTTTTCTTAACCACTGATGTTACTCCACCACTACCGGTTCGAGCCGGATACCACGCTGTTTGACCTCGCTGCGTTTCGTACCGAGCTGGCAGGTTCACGCTCCCCTGTCGCCCCCTTCAAGGCAGCGCTACGGGACATCCAGGCTCGCCTGGATGAGCGGTTTCGCTCCGGCGCCGATATACGCGATCTGGTACGCGGGCGGGCATGGTATTTAGATCAGTTACTTGCGATTGCCTGGGCACAGCATGACTGGCCCGATGACGGCGTTGCTCTGGTAGCGGTGGGTGGCTATGGCCGTGGAGAACTACACCCCTACTCCGATATCGATCTGCTGTTACTGCTGGAGCACGACGATGATATCCCTTACCGGGAACCACTCACCGCCTTTATCACCTTTTTATGGGATATCGGGCTGGAGATTGGTCACAGTGTTCGTTCACTCAACGACTGCGAGCGGGAAGCCGAGGCCGATGTAACGGTGATTACCAATTTATTGGAATCACGGCTGATCGCAGGCCCAGAGTCGCTGCGCGAACAAATGCGCCAGCGGCTAAACGCAGAGCACCTATGGCCCGCCGACCGTTTTTTTGAAGCCAAGTGGCAGGAGCAGATTGCCCGCCACTACCGCTACAACAACTCGGAATACCACCTGGAGCCGAACTTAAAAAGTTCGCCCGGCGGCCTGCGTGATATTCAGATGATTGGCTGGGTGGCCAAACGCCACTTCGGTACGGAACAGTACGCCGATATCGTCGCCAATGGTTTTATGAACGACGCAGAACTGCGCATTCTTAGCCAGGGCCAGGCCTTTTTATGGCAGGTGCGTTATGCCCTGCACATGCTGACTGGCCGAGCCGAAGACCGCCTGCTGTTTGATCATCAGCGCACCATCGCCGATATGTTTGGCTTCAGAGACACTCCAGAACGCTTGGCGGTTGAGCAGTTCATGAAGCGTTATTACCGGCATGTTACCGCCCTGGCCGGGCTTAACGACATGCTGTTACAGCACTTTGATGAAGTGATTTTACGTGGTAAAGAAGCGCTGGAAACCGTCATGCTCAATGAGCGCTTTGAAACCAAAGGGGGCTATATCCAGGTGCGTTCGCGTAATTTGTTCCGCGAATGCCCGGCGGCCATGCTGGAGCTGTTTCTGCTGATGGCCAAGCACCCTGAAATAGAGGGTGTCCGCGCCGACACCATTCGCCTGATTCGTGACCATCGCCACCAAATCGATGACCACTATCGGGAAGACCCGCGCCACCAACGGCTGTTTATGGCCATTATGCGCGCCCCTGGCAATGTTCCCCGCCAGCTACGGCGCATGAACCGCTACGGCATCCTCGGCAAGTACCTGCCTGAATTTGGTCGCGCGGTAGGGTTGATGCAGCACGACCTGTTCCATATCTACACCGTTGATGCGCACACGCTGCGGTTGCTGAAATTTCTGCACGGCTTCCGCAAGCCGGAAGCAAAAGATGACTTCCCGGTGGCGGCAGTGTTAATGCAGCAACTGCCCAAGTTGGATTTACTGTGGATTGCCGGCCTGTTTCACGATGTTGGCAAGGGCCGGGGCGGCGACCACTCTGAAATTGGCGCACGGGATGTCACGCAGTTCTGCAAACGCCACCATGTCTCTCAGCACGATACCAATCTGGTAAGCTGGCTGGTAGAGCACCACCTGCTGATGTCCATGACCGCGCAAAAGCGCGATATCAGCGACCCTGACGTCATCAGAGACTTCGCCCTGGTGGTTCGCGACGAAACCCGCCTGGACTACCTCTATGTGCTTACCGTCGCCGATATAAACGCCACTAACCCAACCCTGTGGAATGGCTGGCGGGCCTCGCTTTTGCGTCAATTGCACGCCGAAACCAAGCGGGCGTTACGACGTGGCTTAAATAACCCACCCGACCGGGATGACTGGGTACGGGAAACCCGCACAGAAGCCAGGTCACTGCTGCAAACCATTGGCGTGGACCGCAACCAGATAGATCAGTTGTGGGAATCCCTGGGCGAGGATTACTTCCTCCAGTACGCCCCAAGCGAGATTGTCTGGCAAACCCAAGGCATTCTTGCCCATCAGCCATCACCGCTACCACTGGTACTGATCAGCGCACCGACGGCAGATATGACAGAAGGTGGCACCAAGGTGTTTATTCACACCCGTTCGGTTGATGACCTGTTCGCGGCTACTGCCGCCGCCATGGAACAGCTCGGCTTATCCATCCACGATGCACGCATTGCCACGTCCCGCAATAACTGGACGCTGAACACCTTTATTGTGCTCGACAGCCAGGGCCAGCCTATTCGTGACCCGGCACGCATTGAAGAAATGCGCCGGCATCTGGTAGAAGAGCTGGATGACCCGGACGACTACCCCGAGATTGTCACCCGTCACACGCCGCGCCAGCTCAAACACTTCAAGGTACCAACGGAAGTGGTGATTGAGCAGGACCCCGCCAACGAGCGCACGTTGCTGGAGCTTACCGCCCCTGACCGCCCCGGCCTGCTGGCTCGTGTCGGACGTATTTTTATGGAGCAGGATATTGCGCTGTCGGCAGCCAAAATCGCGACGCTGGGCGAACGGGTTGAGGATGTTTTCTTTATCACCACCAAAGCGGGTGAACCGCTCACCGACCTGGAGCGCCAGCAACAGCTCCGTGAACGACTCATCGAAGTGCTGGGTGTATAGGCGCTCAATACGCCACGTCCTGGTGGTGAATTTGAGGTACCACCCGGGCTTGCCTATAATCGGCGGCTTAGTTTGCCGCTTTACGGCCATCCAGCACCCGCCCATAGGCTATCAACGGACACGCAATGAACCCTGACCTTAACGCCCTGCATCCCTATCCGTTTGAAAAGCTGGCCGCGCTTAAAGCATCACTCACACCACCGGCAGAGCTGACGCACATCCCCTTGACGATTGGCGAGCCCCAACATGCACCCTATGCAGCGGCGTTGGACGCCTTGGTAGCCCATCAGTTGGAGATGGCACGCTACCCTGCCACCAATGGCCTGCCGACCCTGCGAGAAGCCATTGCTGGCTGGGCAAGCCAGCGCTTTCAATTAAAGGGGCTGGATGCTGAGCGTCAGGTGATTCCGGTTAACGGCACACGCGAAGCCCTGTTTGCCTTTGTACAGGCAGCACTGGACCGAAGCCGCCCGGCGAAAGTGGCCATACCTAATCCGTTCTATCAGATTTATGAGGGCGCCACTTTATTGGCAGGTGGTGAACCGCTCTATCTGGACTGCACTGCCGAGAATGGCTTTCGACCCGACTTCTCAGCAGTAAACGCCGATACCTGGCGCGATGTGCAGATCGTGTTTATCTGTTCCCCAGGCAACCCCACCGGTGCAGTCACGCCACTTGACGAATTTAAGCAGCTGATTGCGCTGGCCGACGAGCATGATTTTATTATCGCCTCCGATGAGTGTTACTCAGAACTCTACCTGGATGAAAGCTCACCGCCTCCCGGCCTGTTACAAGCCTGTGCCGAGCTTGGCCGTGACGATTACCAGCGCTGCGTGGTGTTCCATTCGTTATCCAAACGCTCAAACCTGCCGGGCTTGCGCTCTGGCTTTGTCGCAGGCGATGCGAACCTGCTGGTTCCCTTCAAACGTTACCGCACCTACCACGGTTGTGCGATGTCCCTACCGGTGCAGCACGCTTCTATCGCCGCCTGGCAGGATGAAGCCCATGTGCGCGCCAACCGGGAGGCTTACCGGGAGAAATTTAGTGCCGTGACGGACGTACTGGCGCCGGTGATGGACTTTCCCACTCCTGAGGCCAGCTTTTACCTCTGGCCTGCTGTCCCAGGCGGTGATGATATTGCCTTTACCCTGAGGTTGTTTACCGAACAGCACGTGAGCGTGCTGCCCGGCAGCCTGATGGGCCGCCCAGGCCAGGATGGATACAACCCAGGAGCTGGTCGGCTACGCTTAGCCTTAGTGGCGGAACTTGCGCCTACGCTGGAAGCCGCCAAGCGCCTACGCCAACTGGTCGAGCGCGGTTAACACCTCGCCCAACGCTCATTTTAGGAGGCT
Source organism: Vreelandella olivaria (assembly GCF_023507745.1). Lineage (GTDB taxonomy): Bacteria > Pseudomonadota > Gammaproteobacteria > Pseudomonadales > Halomonadaceae > Vreelandella > Vreelandella olivaria_A. The sequence goes on from NZ_JALPZO010000108.1 coordinate 49,321, forward strand.
GTATGTTGACGCTTTATATCATCAACACCTGTGACACCTGTCGTAAAGCGCGTAAGGCGCTTGAAGAGAAAGGTATTCCCTTCAAGACCCATGACCTGCGCAAAGATGGCCTTTCGGCCAGCCTGCTAGAACACATCCTTGAGCGGGTGCCCCTGCTGGAGGCATTTAATAAACGCAGCACGACATGGCGCAACCTCCCTACAGAGGCAAAAGAAAACCTGGATGCCACCAGTGCCCGGGCGCTTTTATTGGAGAACCCAACGCTCCTTAAACGGCCACTCCTGGAAGTCGACAATGAGACCATGCTGGTAGGCTTTCGCGATGGTGATTACGACAAGCTAAGCGGTTCCTAAGGAGCCCAGAGGTTTCTTAATCGACACCCTTCACTTTTATTAACTTCTAACACCTCAAAGGATGACGCGTTATGCTGAGCTTCGCGCTTGGAATCGGTACTCAAAACACCCAGGGCGACTGGCTGGAAATCTACTATCCGGCACCGCTGCTGAACCCGGCAGAAAGCCTGGTAGCCGCGGCCAAAGAAGCGCTTGAGGCGCCCACCGGCAATACAGCCGTTAGCTTCCTCCCCGAAGACTGCACACGCCTGGCCAAAGCGCTGGAAGCAGCAGGCCACTCTGAGCAGGCAGAGCTTGCCGAGTCCTTGGCGGCCAGCCAACGCCCGCTGGTGGCGATGTTTCTGGACAGCGACCAGGCGCCGCAAACCGCTCCTGAGGTGTACCTGAAGCTTCACCTGCTTTCCCATCGCTTGGTGAAGCCCCATGGGCTTGACCTGACCGGCATGTTCGGCCTGCTGCGTAACATCGCCTGGACCAACGAAGGCGCCATTGATATTGAAGAGCTGCCCGCCCGGCGTCTCAAGGCACGCCTTGCGGGCCGTACGCTGTCGGTGGACTGTGTGGATAAATTCCCCAAAATGACCGATTACGTTGTCCCTACCGGCATTCGTATCGGTGATACTGCCCGCGTACGCCTGGGCGCCTACCTGGGTGAAGGCACCACGGTCATGCATGAAGGTTTCGTTAACTTCAACGCGGGTACCGAAGGTCCCGGCATGATTGAAGGCCGCATTTCCGCAGGTGTTATGGTGGGCAAAGGCTCCGACCTGGGCGGCGGTTGCTCCACCATGGGAACACTTTCCGGCGGCGGCAACATCATCATCAAGGTAGGTGAAGGCTGCCTGATTGGCGCCAATGCCGGTATCGGCATTCCGCTGGGCGACCGCTGCACGGTGGAAGCGGGCCTCTATATCACCGCTGGTTCCAAGGTCACGGTGCTCGATGACCAGGGTCAGGAAGTCGACACCGTGGCCGCCCGTGAACTGGCAGGCCAGGATGATTTACTGCTGCGCCGTAACTCGCAAAATGGCCGCATTGAGTGTTTGACCAATAAAAGTGCCATTGCACTGAACGAGGCACTGCATGCCCATAACTGAGCCTGACACTCTGTCGCCCACGTTGCAGCTCGCCTTTGAGCTGCTGCGCCGCCCGTCGGTAACGCCGGACGACGAAGGCTGCCAGGAACTGATGATCGAGCGCTTAGCGGCGCTCGATTTTCATATCGAACGACTACCGTTTGGTGATGTGAAAAACTTCTGGGCAATACGTGGCCACCATGGCCCCGTACTGGCATTTGCCGGCCATACCGATGTGGTGCCCAGTGGGCCGCACACCAACTGGGACTTCCCCCCTTTTGAGCCCTGTATTGATAACCACGGTATGCTTTGCGGACGTGGCGCGGCAGATATGAAGGGCAGTCTGGCGGCCATGCTCACCGCTGTAGAGCGATTTGTGGCAGCCAACCCAGAGCACGATGGACGCATTGCCTTTCTCATTACGTCCGATGAGGAGGGGCCTGCAGTAGACGGCACCCGTGCGGTGGTAGAGCACCTGCGCGAGCGCAATGAGCGCCTGGATTACTGTATCGTCGGCGAGCCTTCCTCCACTGCCCGGCTAGGGGATATGATTAAGAATGGGCGACGTGGATCACTGGGCGGCGTGTTGCATATTAAAGGGGTACAGGGCCATGTGGCTTACCCACATCTGGCACGCAACCCAATTCACCAGGCCATGCCTGCTCTGGATAAGCTGGTCAGCGAGCACTGGGACGCGGGTAACGATTTTTTCCCCGCCACCAGTTTTCAGATTTCCAACTTTCGAGCGGGAACCGGCGCTACCAATGTGATTCCCGGCGACGTGGAAGTGGTGTTCAACTTCCGCTACTCAACGGAAGTTACCCATGAAACACTGCAAGCCCGTACCGAAGCGATTCTGGACCAGCATGGTCTTGAGTATCACATCGACTGGACACTGAACGGCGAGCCGTTTTTGACCGCCGAAGGCAAACTGGTCGACGCTGCCATTCGCGGCGTTGAAGCCGTTACTGGTGAACGCCCCGCTCTTTCGACCAGTGGCGGCACATCGGATGGCCGGTTTATTGCCACCCTGGGCGCTCAGGTAGTAGAACTCGGCCCGCTTAACGACACCATTCATAAAGCTAATGAGCGGGTGCGTGCCAACGACCTGGACGAGTTAAGCCGGATTTATGAGGCAACCCTCCAAGCACTGCTAACCACCAACGAGGTAAGCGTATGATGGAACGGTTCCCGGATATTGAAGTGTACCTGGCACAGGTGACGCTTGACGACATCAACGCCTGGTTGCAGGGCGCACTGAACGCGCCTCCTCTTAGCCCCGCGGGTAAAGGCAAATGGAAAACCCGTGGCCAGCACCAGGGAGAAAGTGTTCCGGTACTACTGGTGGATAATGCCGCTGACGGTTTCGCAAGCCTGTGGTTCGATAGCCACCACACTCCCTGGCACACCGACCAGGAATGTGCCCAGCATGCCGCTGAAGCACTGCAAACGGAAGTCCGCTGCTCGTTGGGTGGCTGGCATCCTGGCGATGATCCTGACCGCTTCTGGCAGGTACTGCCAGGAGGGCAGGAAAAGGCGATTGAGTGGCCCGACTCCGGTCGCTAAGCATTATTCGGAAGCCCTTTTGGCAACCCCAAATGCACAAGACCCCGCCTTGGCGGGGTCTTGTGTTTTCAGCCTTCTGATATAAGCCGGTTACTCAATAATGCTCACATCATCGGCCTGCAGGCCACGATCATTTTTAATCACGTGGTAACGAACAATCTGGCCTTCGGCCAGCATGCGCGGCCCACGGCCACGGATCGCGCGAAAGTGCACAAATACATCTTCGCCATTATCCCGGGTAATAAAGCCATAACCTTTATTGGTGTTAAACCACTTCACCTCACCCTCTTCGCGGCCATCGTTGGGGTCGATGATATCCTCCTCCTCATCTTCCACCGCTGGCGCTGCTTTAGGCTGACGAGGTGCCGGTTTAACACGCGTAACGTCGGCTTTCACTACCAGAGGCGGAGCCAGGGCAGCAGCGGCCAGCGTGCCAATACACAACATAATAAAACATCCCAGAGCGACGGCAATATACACACCGCCGCCGCCGTTGATGGCAAGCTCAGCTAACCACTGCTCAGCAAGCGGCGCATTTGTTAAATGAACAATCCCTGCCAGAAGAAGCGGCGTGGGGGCGGCAAGTAATACACTGATAAAGAAACAGCGAAAAACAACTTTTGGGTTCATAGATGATAAAAGCTCTCTTGTTGTATGGGTAACAGACGAAGGACAATACTCGGCCTATCAGGCCCATTCCTAACAGTACCGAGCATACTACACAAGGTAACGATGTTATCATGACAAACGATTTATCGCCTGCTGAGCTGACTCAACTTCTTGAATCTTTGGAGAGTCGGTTAGCTTATCAGGAACATTGGCTGGATACGCTCGACCAGGCGGTCGCCCAGCAGGAGCGCCGTTTGGAGAAACTGGAGCAGCTTAGCGCGCTGATGCGCGAAAGGCTGCGTGAACAGCATCAGGCGCTCCAGGCAGGTGATTCCCAGGGCGCCAGCCGTCCCGAAGACGACATACCGCCCCATTATTAACAAGCCTGCTTATGCAACTACCTTCCCAGGGTTAATACTTTCCAACCCAAACGCTTCCGCTACCGCGGGGTAGGTGACCTGACCATCGTATACATTCAGCCCTGGCAGGAAATGTGGGTCATCCCGTAATGCCTGCTGCCAGCCTTTATCGGCCAGGGCCAGTACAAACGGTAGCGTGGCGTTGGTCAGCCCCTGGGTGGATGTGCGTGCCACTGCACCGGGCATGTTGGCTACACAGTAGTGCACAATACCATCGACAATATACGTCGGTTCTGCGTGGGTAGTGGGCTTACTGGTTTCAAAACAGCCACCCTGATCAATGGCCACATCCACCAATACACTGCCGGGCTTCATATCCGCCAGCATGGCACGGGTAATCAGCTTGGGGGCAGCGGCACCCGGAATAAGTACGGCACCGACGATCATATCCGACTCTTTAGCAGCATGTTCCAGTGCATCCGCCGTGGAGTAAACGGTTTTGATGCGCCCCTGATAGCGGTCATCCAGCACTTCCAGGCGGGCAATGGATTTATCCACAATCGTCACTTCCGCCCCCAACCCCAGCGCCATACGGGCTGCATTCTCACCCACTACACCACCACCAATCACGGTTACTTTGCCCGGCGCCACCCCCGGCACCCCCGGTAACAGCACTCCCGAACCACCCTGGGCCTTCTCCAGGCTATGCGCCCCCGCCTGCACCGCCATGCGCCCTGCCACCGTACTCATCGGCGCCAGCAACGGGAGCCCCCCTTGCCCATCGGTAATGGTTTCATAGGCAATACAGGTTGCCCCACTGGTCATTAACCCACGGGTTAGTTGTTCCTCAGCGGCCAGGTGCAGGTAGGTAAACAGTGTGTGACGAGGCGTCAACCGTGCGACCTCTGCCGGCTGTGGCTCCTTTACTTTTAACACCAGTTCGGCGTTTTGCCACAGCAGTTCAACATCTGACTCAATCCGGGCACCGGCGGCCTCATAATCACGGTTACTGTACCCGGCCCCTTCGCCAGCATCGGCCTGCACAGATACCGTGTGGCCTCGGCTCACCAGCTCCCGCGCTCCGGTCGGGGTGAGCGCAACCCGGTACTCATGGTTTTTAATCTCTTTTGGAACGGCGACTTTCATTGATGAACTCTCCTGTTGCAGGCATTAGATAGGCACTGTTAGATTAATTACAGCACAGCTGACGCCAACCATCACCCCAGGGAATAAAAACAAAAAAAACGCCGGTTAAGGCGTTTTTAAGGAGAAAAATCTAGCGATTAAGGGCTTTAGGCGAAAAAATCATCGTTATTCTGCAGCGACAGCGTTCCCGTAGATACGCTGATACTCTTCCGGCAGGCGTTTGGGACGACCGCTCGACAACGCGATACAGGCAAACCGGGTAAGGGCATTCAGCAGCAATCTACCATCGCTCAGACGCTTAAGCTGAAACCGCCGGGTTAGGCTAAAGCGACCATCACACCCAACGATCCAGGTGGCCAGCTGCAATATGTCATCCGCATATGCTGGCGCCAAATAGTCCAGTTCGTGGCGATGCACCACCATGGCACGATCAAGCTCACGGTAACGCTCAATGGATAGCCCCAATGCCTTGGAATGGGCCCAACTGACCTGCTCCACCCAACGCAAGTACTCGCTATTATTCACATGGCGATAGGCATCAATAGCCTCTTCCGTCACATGAATATCGATCACAAAGGGATTCGGCAGTACCCATTCCATATCGCTACTCCCTATGACATTCATCACGCCCGCGCGTGGTTAATCGCGAAACACCCGAACACCCAGCGCCTTAAGATACGAGGTTTCCGGGATCGCCGGGTGCACCGGATGATCAGGCCCCTGGTGCCCCTGAAAAATCACCTGACCGTGGCGGTCCTGGTGGCGCACTGCCCCACGTACCACATCAACCAGTCGCTCAGGTGCCAGATGCATGGAGCAGGATGCCGACAGCAGCAGCCCATCGCGGCCCAGCAGACGCATTGCCTCACGGTTTAGGCGGGCATAGGCACGCTCACCATTGGGGATATCCTTACGCTTTTTGATAAACGCGGGCGGGTCCAGAACAACCACATCGAACTGTTCGCCGTCAGCTTTTAACGCTGCCAACGCTTCGAAGGCATCGCCTTCACCCACTGCCACCTGCTCTTGAACGCCGTTTAGCTCAGCATTGCGGGCCACCTGCTCCAGGGCCGGGCCTGAGGCATCAATGCACAACACCTCGGTTGCCCCACTGGCCGCCGCCTGCACCCCCCAGCCACCGACATAGCTGAATACATCCAGAACCCGCTTACCGGCCACCTGGCTGTTCAACCAGGCGCGATTAACCCGGTGGTCAAAGAACCAGCCGGTTTTCTGACCATCAAGTACTGGTACCGCAAAGCTGACGCCGTTCTCCTCCAGCAACACTTCATCAGGCAAGGCACCTTTTACCACTTCAACGTGAGCTTCCAGGCCTTCCTGACGGCGCCCGCCTGTATCGTTGCGGAACACAATTGCATTGGGTTTAATGACCTTTTCCAGGGCATCAACGATATCTTCCGCCAGCGCCTGCATGCCTGCGGTATTGAGCTGCACCACCACCACATCACCAAACCGGTCAATCACCAACCCAGGCAGCAAATCACCTTCGCCGTGGATCAAGCGGTAAAACGGCTTATCAAACAAACGCTGACGCAGTGCCAGCGCCTGATTAAAGCGGTGTACAAACAGCGAGCGGTCAAGGCGCATTTCCGGGTCGCGAGACATAACCCGCCCACAAATGAGTGAGTGAGGGTTTACATAGGCGACCCCAAGGGTCTTACCGTTAGACGCTTCGACCAATGCAGGCTCGCCCGCCGCAAAGTTTTTTAGCGGCGTTTCTTTGATATCCACTTCGTTGGAGTAGATCCACAGATGGCCGGCTTTCAGGCGGCGATCGGCGTTTTTATTCAGGCGCAGGCGTTGGGTCACAACAATCTCCAAAAGAGCTACCTCACAAGCCCCATAGGCCCTGTAAGCATAGTCGAAACAGTTAACATCACAGGTGGCTGCTAGCGCTGGCACCCTGGGCAAAACACGCTGGCGCGCTGACCAAGCGTAATTCTACGCAGCTCAGTGCCACAGCGCAGGCAGGGCAGCCCGTGGCGCCCATACACATTGAGTTGCTGGGCAAAGTAGCCGGGCTCTCCCTGGCCACTCACAAAATCACGCAGGGTAGTGCCACCCTGAGTAATCGCTGCCGCCAGTACTTCTTTAACCGCAGCAGCCAGTTGCTGATAACGGCCCAGGGAAATACGCCCTGCCGCGCGACGAGGGTCAATACCCGCCATAAACAGCGCTTCGGCAGCGTAGATATTGCCTGCGCCGACCACCACCTGGTTATCCATTATGAAGGGCTTCACCGCGACCCGTTTATTGCGCGACAGCGCATATAGCCATTGCCCATTAAACGCCGCATCCAGCGGCTCCGGGCCAAGATGCTTCAAGCGCTTATCCAGGCTGCCATCCCCCTGCTGCCAGTCGACAAAACCAAACCGCCGTGGATCATGGTAACGCAGCACATGGCCACTGGCGGTGACAACATCCACATGATCGTGTTTTTTCGGCAGGTCACCCACCCTGGCAATACGCAGACTACCCGACATTCCCAGGTGCCACAGTAACGTGGCATCGCCTTCCAGTGTTGTCAGCGGAATCTGCAGGTACTTGGCTCGCCGCGTTAGCGTTCCCACCCGCGCACCCACCAGCCGTTCGACCAGATCATCGGGTACCGGTACGCGCAGGCGCGGCTGACGCACCAGGACTTCAGTGATTTCCTGCCCCTCCAAATAGGGGGCAATGCCACGTCGCGTCGTTTCAACTTCAGGCAATTCGGGCATGATGAAAGCCTATGATGACAGCACGGTGACAACGGCCTTATCGCCTATGCGGTGCTGGCGCATAGGGACATTAACCATCAAGCATGCAAAAACCCGGCTTGGGGCCGGGTTTTTCAACAGGCACTCGCCTGCGGTGAAAGCCAATCATCGTAATCGTGATTACTTGATTTTGGCTTCCTTGTAGATAACGTGCTTACGGACCACCGGGTCGTATTTCTTGAATTCGAACTTATCCGGCGTGTTCCGCTTATTCTTATCAGTGGTGTAGAAGTGGCCTGTACCGGCACTAGACACCAGCTTGATCTTATCGCGCATGGTTTACTCTCCCAAAATGCTTGCTTAGATGGCGTCGCCGCGCTTACGGATGTCAGCCAGAACCGTTTCGATACCTTTCTTGTCGATGATGCGCATTCCTTTAGAGGAGACGCGCAGCTTGACGAAGCGGTTTTCGGATTCAACCCAAAAACGATGGGTGTGCAGGTTCGGCAAGAAACGGCGACGTGTCTTACGCTGGGAGTGTGAAACGTTATTACCAGTTACCGGACGCTTGCCGGTAACCTGACATACTTTGGACATGAGAGCCTCCAACCGCTTGGCGAGTTGTTCAAAACTGTCGGGCAAACCGGAGCAGGGAGGGAGTCGACGCAGTTAACCGCCTAGCTGTACCCAAATCCGTTATTCAACCCAAGTTCAAAGGTGGCACTTTATACCAGAGCACCTGGCCTCCAGCAAGCAAAACCGCCCAAAAAGGCCAAAAAAGGCCAAAAAAGACCTTTATTGGTCATTTTACTTAGACATGTAGCAGTAACCTCAGCAGTTACTCTTTTGTCTTCAACTGTTATAGCCAGCCGCGCTCGGCAAAGGAAACCACATCACCGTCCCCCACCACGAAATGATCAAGCACCCGCACATCGAAAAGTGCGAGAGCATCTTTTAGGCGTTCGGTGATACGTCGATCAGCATCGCTTGGCTCAGCCACACCCGAAGGGTGGTTGTGTGCCAGGATGACAGCACCAGCGTGTAACTCCAAGGCACGCTTGGCAACTTCGCGGGGATAAACGGATGCGCTGTCCAGAGTACCGCGAAACAGGGATTCATAGCGAATGATTCGGTGCTGGGTATCCAAAAAAAGCACCGCAAACTCTTCATGGCCCAAGTGGCGTAGCTGGGAACTCAGATAATGGCGAACCAGTGCAGGAGAGGTAAGCGCATTGCCCTTGTCCAGTTGGCTCGCCAGATGACGCCGGGAAAGCTCCAGGGTCGCCTGTAACTGGGCGAACTTGGCGCTGCCCAACCCACGGGCAGCACAAAACCGGGTCTGGTCCGCCTCCAACAGCGGCCTCAAACCACCAAAACTGGCCAGCAGATCCCGCGCTAAATCCACCGCTGAACGGCCCTGCACCCCCACCCGTAGAAAAATTGCCAACAGCTCTGCATCAGATAGCGCCTGGGCGCCCATGGCTAACAGCTTTTCTCTTGGCCGTTCACCCTCTGGCCAGTGGTTGATCCCCATCCGCCGCTCCCTGCTCGCTATAGCCTGAAGAATACTTTATCGCATTATCGCCTCACTATACCTCGCTTTTCCACCCTTCTACTGAACATGCCAAAGTCATCAGTCAAATGGTATGGTAAGCCTCTTCATGTACGTCACACTGGACTGCCCGCCATGGCTTCACTTCCGTTGTCCCCTTTGTCATCACTTGCTGGCAAGCGCCTGCTGTTGGGCATAAGCGCTGGCATTGCGGCGTATAAAAGCGCGCTGATCGTACGACTGCTCAAGCAGGCGGGCTGCGAGGTTCGTGTGGTGATGACCGAGGGTGCTCAGGCGTTTATCACGCCATTAACGCTGCAAGCGCTTTCCGGTGAGCCTGTCCGCACCTCTCTATTAGACCCCGAAGCCGAAGCCGGCATGGGGCATATCGAGCTTGCCCGCTGGGCGGATGCGATACTGATTGCCCCTGCCACAGCAGACCTGATGGCACGGCTGGTACATGGCATGGCCGACGATCTGCTGACCACCTTATGCCTGGCGTCTGACGCACCGAAACTCATGGCCCCTGCCATGAATCAGGCCATGTGGCGCCACCCGGCCACTCAGCGCAACGTTGCCCAGCTTGCCGCAGATGGATGGCAGCTGATTGGCCCCGCTGCTGGCGACCAGGCCTGTGGCGACGTGGGCCCAGGGCGGATGAGCGAGCCAGAGGCGGTCGTGAATGCCGTGGCACACCATTTCAAGCCAACCACGTTAGCCCAACCATCAGCACCGCATATTGTGATTACCGCAGGCCCGACCCGTGAAGCGCTTGACCCCGTTCGCTACCTGTCGAATCATAGTTCGGGAAAAATGGGTTATGCCCTGGCCGCCCAGGCCACCGCCCAGGGCGCACGGGTAACGCTGATCAGCGGCCCGGTCAACCTGCCCACCCCTCAGGGTGTTGAGCGCATTGACGTGGAAACCGCCGCACAGATGCACCAGGAGGCACTACGCTTAGCGCCGCAGGCCGCCATGTTTATCGGCTGCGCAGCAGTGGCCGACTACCGCGCCGCCAGCGCCGCCGAGCATAAGATTAAAAAAACCGATGACAGCAATACACTCACGCTGACGCTGGTCAAAAATCCCGACATTATCGCCGATGTGGCGGCCCTGCCCGCCAGCACACGCCCCTTTGTGGTGGGCTTTGCCGCCGAAACCCAGGATCTGGCCCACTATGCGGAAGATAAACTGACCCGCAAGGGGCTGGATATGATTGTTGCCAATGATGTTTCCCAGCAGGGCCAGGGATTTGGCAGTGATGACAACGCCGCTCTGCTGCTTTGGCGGGCGCCTTCAGGTACTGAGCAACTGGCAGCCCCGCATCAGACGAAAAATCAATTGGCCACTCTTATCATTCATCAGGCACTTTCACTACTATCCACCCCTCTTCTGGAGCTTTAACATGAGCAGAACCCGCCCCCGCCTGCAGTGCAAGGTATTGGATGAACGCTTGCACGACTACCTTCCCTCCTACGCAACGGCAGGCTCTGCGGGCATGGATTTACGGGCACTACTGGATGAGCCGTTATCGCTTGCACCGGGAGAGTGCCAACTCGTCCGCACCGGCCTTGCCGTCTATATTGAAGACCCTGGCCTTGCTGGCATGATTCTGCCGCGCTCTGGCCTTGGTCATAAGCACGGCATTGTACTGGGCAATCTGGTCGGGCTGATTGACTCCGACTACCAGGGAGAACTCATGATCTCGGTATGGAACCGTGGTCAACGTAGTTTTACATTGTCGCCCTTCGAGCGCCTGGCGCAGTATGTGGTGGTGCCTGTCGTGCAGGCGGAGCTTGCGATTGTGGATGCCTTTGAAGACTCCACACGCGGCAGCGGGGGCTTTGGTAGCACAGGCCGCCAATAAGCGATTCGCCGTTTTCCCGTCTCTTTCAAGGATTGCTGATGGATGTACCTGCTTCTATTTTTCGCGCGTATGACATTCGTGGCATCGTGGATGACACGCTCAGTGAAGCCACCACCGAGTTAATTGGCCGTGCCGTTGGCTCAGAAGCCGCCGCACGCGGGGAGCAAACCGTCATTGTTGCACGGGATGGGCGACTCTCCGGCCAACGGCTTCAGACCGCGCTGATTTGCGGCCTGACAGCCGCAGGACGCAACGTTATTGACATCGGCATGGTACCCACCCCGGCACTCTACTTCGCCACACATACGCTTGCTGAGAGCTGTTCAGGCGTAATGCTAACGGGCAGCCATAACCCGCCAGAGTACAATGGATTCAAAATTGTTATCGCGGGGGAAACGCTTTCCGATAGCGCGATTACCGCCCTCTATGAACGCATCCAGGCGGGTGACTTTACCCATGGCGAAGGAAGCGTCAGCCAACAGGACGTTCGCGCCACTTACCTTGACCGTATTGTCAGCGACACCCACATTGAGCGGCCACTGCATGCCGTTGTGGACTGTGGTAACGGCGTTGCTGGCGAACTCGGCCCACAGCTCATAGAGCGCCTGGGGGTCACAACAATACCGCTGTTTGATGACATCGACGGCCACTTCCCCAATCACCACCCTGACCCCGGCAAGCCGGAAAACCTCCAGGATTTAATTCACCACGTGGTACAAAGCGGCGCAGATATCGGCCTGGCTTTTGACGGCGATGGCGACCGGCTGGGCGTGGTTACCCCCCGTGGCCGAATTATTTATCCAGACCACCTGCTAATGGTATTTGCCACTGACATGCTGTCACGTCAGCCAGGTGCGAAAGTGGTCTTCGACATCAAGTGTACTGGCAACCTGACGAAAGTGATCCGCACTGCCGGCGGTGAGCCGGAAATGTGGCGCACCGGCCATTCGCTGATTAAGGCACGCATGCAGGAAACAGGTGCTCAGCTAGGCGGCGAGATGAGTGGGCATATTTTTTTCAGCGAGCGTTGGTACGGATTTGATGACGGCCTATACGCCGCCGCTCGCCTGCTGGAAATTCTGGCACGCTACCCAGGCAGTGCGGATGAACTGTTTGAGCAGTTCCCACAGGATGTCAGTACGCCGGAAATTAACGTTAGCGTTTCAGATGAAGAAAAATTTGCCCTTGTCGAGACGCTTGCCAGAGAGGGCGACTTCGGCGAAGGTATCAAGACAACGCTAGACGGCATCCGGGTCGACTATAACGATGGCTGGGGGCTGTGTCGGGCCTCTAATACCACTCCTGCGTTAGTGTTGCGCTTTGAAGGCAAGGACAGCGCCGCGCTAAACCGCATAAAAGAGCGTTTTGCCTGCGCCCTGGCAAAGGTGGCACCAACGCTCTCCATCCCTGAAACCACAGCAGGGTGATCGCGCCGACAGAACGCGCGACATGATAAAACAGCTATGAAAAGCACGCTGCCTGGGAACACCCATGTTAGCGACGAAAAACAGTAGCGACGATAAAGAGTAAAGGGACAACGTCATGAGTTCAGCTAGTCGCGACCCCCAGGTCGTTGTGGAGGTGCTGTCAGAAGCTCTCCCCTATATCCAGCAGTTTTCTGGCAAAACCGTGGTCGTCAAATATGGTGGCAACGCCATGACCGAAGATAAGCTGATGGATTCCTTCGCCCGCAACATTGTGTTGATGAAAGAGGTAGGGATTAACCCGGTGGTGGTGCATGGCGGCGGCCCTCAGATTGGCAGCCTGCTGGCAAAACTCAATATCGAGTCGCGCTTTGTTAACGGCATGCGGGTCACTGACTCCCAAACCATGGATGTTGTAGAGATGGTGCTGGGCGGTCTGGTCAACAAAAGCATTGTGAACCTGATCAATCAGAGCGGTGGCAAAGCAATTGGCCTAACCGGTAAAGATGGCGCACAGATTCGTGCCCGACAGCTCAAGGTCGAGCACCAAAGCCCAGAAATGACCGCGCCGGAAATCATCGACATTGGCCATGTGGGCGAAGTGGAAGCGATCTCGACCGACCTGATTGAAATGCTCGCTGCCCGCGATTTTATTCCTGTGATTGCCCCTATCGGTGTCGACGACGAAGGCCACAGCTACAATATCAATGCCGACCTGGTAGCAGGCAAACTTGCCGAAGCCCTGAGTGCTGAAAAATTGATGCTGCTGACCAACGTAGCGGGCCTGATGAACAGCGAAGGCCAGGTGATGACAGGGCTGTCTACGGCCCAGGTGGATAGCCTGATCGCTGATGGGACGATTTATGGTGGCATGCTGCCCAAAATACGTTGCGCCCTGGATGCCGTGAAAGGCGGCGTTAACAGCGCCCATATTATCGACGGTCGCGTGCCCCACGCAGTACTCCTGGAAATCTTTACTAATGCTGGGGTTGGCACCCTGATCACAAACGCAGGCTAACCGCGACGGAGGGCTAAGTTATGAGCGATACACGCAAACCGCGCCGCCGCGAACAGATCCTGCAGGCCCTGGCCATTATGCTGGAAGAGGATAGCGGCAAACGCATTACCACTGCTGCGCTTGCCCGTCAGGTGGGCGTTTCAGAAGCGGCGCTATATCGTCACTTTCCAAGCAAAGCACGTATGTTCGAGGGACTCATCGATTTTATCGAAGAGAGTGTTTTTGCGCGGATTACCCGCATTCTCGAAGACATTCCCGATGCACAAAGCCGCTGCGGCACCATTCTGGCACTGCTACTCGGCTTTGCAGAAAAAAATCCGGGGCTTGCTCGTGTACTGGGTGGAGATGTACTGACCGGAGAAACGGCACGGCTGCGACAGCGCGTTCACCAACTGTTTGAACGCCTGGAAATGCAGCTCAAACAAGTACTCAGAGAAGCTGAACTGAGGGAAGGCCGCCGCACCAGCATCCCGGCCTCTGCCGCGGCTAATTTGCTGATCGCGCAAGCCGAAGGACGTATCTCCCAGTACGTACGCAGCGACTTTAAGCGCTTACCTACCGAATACTGGGATGACCAGTGGGCTCTACTCTCCAGCCAGCTACTGCGCGAGGCGGTTCAGTCTGCCTGAAAGCTGAGGAGTAACGCCCATTGAAAAAACGCCCCGAAGGTTGGATTGGGTATCCCACCTTCGGGGCGCAGTTCAGAGCCACAACGCTTTTTTACAGTGATATATAAGCATTACTTAAAAATCAAAAAATACCGTATCACCTGGCCCTGCAAACGGATATCCAAACGACCACCTATACGGCGATAAGCTGCCCCCTACCTGAGAAGGCGAACCGGAGATGATTTCGGTGGTGCCGTGGCCAAGAATGGGGCAGCAGTTCAGGTCACCTTGGTGTGCGTTTTGGTTCATACGCCGGTCAACACGCGCGCCACCCGCCACTGACCATCGCGAGATTTATAGAACACCACCGGAAAAGAGGTATAGTCTTCGCTGCCGCTCGGTGGGTGCTCCCAGAGAATCGGAGTGGGTTGAATACGCACCAGCCGCCCCTCATCAAGAAACTCCACCTGATCATCCTGAGGATCGTCGCCCCAGAACAGCGGCTGCAATACCCCACCGTCTGGACGTG
>NZ_JALPZO010000109.1 GCF_023507745.1 Vreelandella olivaria
CAATCCGGTGCGGCCCTCCCTTGCATTGACAGACAACCCTGTCACCCACTTTTACCAGATCCATGAGACTTCTCGCTAATATCCATGTGGCATGTCATCTGGTACCCGAGAATAGCGGTGATTTTTCAGGATGAAAACCCCTACAGAACAGAAGCGTATGGCGGCAACCGCCATGAGTCCCGGTCTTTCTTACGTGCCTACTCAGCGACAAGGCGTTTGGCACTTCTTTTCGTTCGGTCCTCTACTAAAAAATTGTGGTGACTGAAGCCTTGATGATCTTCTTGCCCATCGGCTCATGGTTTACGCTCCACGCAGTTGGCCACTTGTCTACAGTTGTGCGCTTCACCTCGTTCACTGTGGTCCAGCTTACGGGAGAACTTGTACCTCCTGGGGACACACAAAAAAAGCGCCCGTTTGGGCACTAAAAAGGGGAGGAATTGCTCGGTAATGGTTGGTCGCTTTAAATGATCCCCGCCTCACGTAGCATCTGGCGCTGTTCTGCGGTAATTCCTATTTCGTCCAACACATGCTCTGTGTGCTCGCCCAGGCCTGGGGGCGCGGTGGCTGCACTTATGGATTCGCCGTTGATACGTATGGGGTTGGCAACCAGGTCGACATTACCTGCCTGTGGATGGGGCAGCGTTTGTCTTAGCCCGCGGGCTTTGACATGGGGGTCATCAAATACCCGGTCCAGCGTATTGATGGGGCCGCAGGGGACGCCAACGGCTTCAAACAAAGCCAGCCACTCATCTGTGCTGCGCTGGGTAAGTGCAGCGGCCAGTAGCGGAACCAACTGGTCGCGATGGTTCACCCTGGCACCGTTAGTGGCAAAGCGGGCATCCTGGGAGAGTTCTTCAAGTGACAGCACCTGACAAAAGCGGTTGAACTGCTCATCGTTGCCTACCGCCACAATCATATGGCCATCCGCAGTAGCAAACGCCTGGTAGGGCACAATATTGGGATGTGAATTCCCCAGCCGTTGTGGCACCTGCCCGGAGGTCAGGTAATTAAGAGCCTGGTTTGCCAGCACTCCCACCTGGACATCCATAAGCGCCAGATCAATATGGCATCCCATGCCTGTGTCGCGGCGCTGATAGAGGGCAGCGAGTACGGCGTTGGCCGCATAAAGGCCCGTAAAAATGTCGGTAAACGCCACGCCGCTTTTGACGGGACCGCCACCAGGCTCACTATCGGGCTTGCCGGTCAAACTCATGATCCCGCCCATGGCTTGGATCATAAAGTCGTAACCGGCCCGGTGCGCATAGGGGCTTTCCTGGCCAAAACCGGTAATGGAGCAGTAGATCAGCGCTGGGTTTAATGCCTTGAGGCTGGCGTAATCCAGTCCATACTGTTTAAGTCCACCCACTTTAAAGTTTTCCAACAGCACGTCCGATTGAGCCGCCAGCTGTTTGATGAGTGCCTGACCTTCAGGCTTGGCCATATCCACCGTGACTGAGCGCTTGCCCCGGTTGGCGCAAAGGTAGTAGGCCGATTCGGTACAACCCGAAAGCCAGGGAGGGCCCCAATGGCGAGTATCATCGCCACTGCGGGGCCGCTCTACTTTGATAACGTCAGCCCCCATATCAGCGAGCATTTGCCCACACCACGGCCCGGCCAGTACACGGGAAATATCGAGTACTTTAATGCCTGACAATGGCTTGGATACTGTGCTCATCTACTTTCTCACTTACTATGGGTGCGCTATAACGCGCGGGCATGGTGGGCGCGCTTATCTAGAGGTAAGCCTTAGAAAAACGACTGAATACCAGTTTGTGAGCGTCCAAGAATCAGAGCATGTACGTCGTGGGTACCCTCGTAGGTGTTGACCGACTCCAGGTTGACCATGTGGCGAATAACGCCGTATTCATCGGATACGCCGTTACCACCGTGCATATCCCGTGAGAGGCGTGCGATATCCAGCGCTTTGCCACAGTTATTGCGTTTGATCAGTGAAATCATTTCCGGTGCCCAGTTACCGCTATCCATCAGGCGGCCAACCTGCAGTGCTGCCTGCAAACCCAGGGTGATTTCGGTTTGCATATCGGCCAGCTTTTTCTGGATTAACTGGTTAGCGGCAAGAGGGCGGCCAAACTGTTTGCGGTCCAGGGTGTACTGACGTGCTGCGTGCCAGCAGAACTCAGCCGTTCCCATGACACCCCAGGCAATTCCATAGCGGGCTTTGTTCAGGCAGCCAAAGGGGCCTTTCAGACCGCTGACGTTAGGCAGCAGGTTTTCTTCGGGCACGAAGGCATTGTCGAGCACAATTTCACCAGTGATAGAGGCCCGCAGGGAGACTTTTCCCTCGATTTTGGGAGTGCTGAAACCTTCGGTGCCACGCTCGACGATAAAGCCTTTGATCTGGTTATCGTGGGCTGAGGATTTTGCCCATACCACGGCGATATCCGCAATCGGGCTGTTGGTAATCCACATCTTTGCGCCGGTTAAGCGGTAGCCGCCATCAACTTTTTCCGCTCGGGTAATCATGGAGCCAGGGTCTGAGCCATGATCCGGTTCGGTTAAGCCAAAGCAGCCGACCATTTCGCCGCTGGCAAGTTTGGGCAGGTATTTATGTTTCTGCTCCTCAGAGCCATAGGCCTCAATGGGATACATCACCAGCGATGACTGAACACTCATGGCGGAGCGGTAGCCAGAGTCCACGCGCTCCACTTCGCGGGCAATCAGGCCGTAAGCCACATGATTGACGCCCGCACCACCGTATTCGGGGGAAACGGTAGCGCCCAGCAGCCCCAGCTCACCCATTTCATTCATGATTTCCCGGTCAAAGCGCTCTTCGCGAAATGCTCTGAGTACCCGTGGTTGCAGGCTTTCCTGGCAGTAGTCGTAGGCGGCATCACGGATCTGGCGCTCTTCATCGCTGAGCTGCTGTTCAAGTAGCAGTGGGTCATCCCAATTGAAATGTGTCATGGCGTGAACTCCTGGGTGCATGTTCGAGAACGATGGGTTCCCGAAGACAGTTCGTTCTCGAAGACGCCATCGAGCGCCTACGGCGAAATATGGGTAAGTGAGTCAAACAGTGAGTTCAATGTATCGCCGTTTTTTTAAAATATCTACATTTTTTTAAAACAAAGAATTTAACGAATGCCACGCTCTTTGAGCACTCGCGTGATAATCGGGACTGGCGTCATCAGGTGGTCACGCATCAATACGGCCGCCTGGGCGGTATCCCTTGCCAATATCACATCCACCAATGTGGCATGCTCCTGGCGCTTGATCTCAAGGGCCTGGGGGGACATGACAGTTTCCAGCAGCCATAGGTGCCGATAGCGCTCTACCTGATCAAACAGGGTGTCACGCATTTGCAATAAGTGGGGGGAGTTACAACCACTGGCAATTGCCGTATGAAACGCTTTATGACGCAGGTCCCAGCCATCCAGCAACTCATCCGGTGAACTGACATCGGTCACTTTGGACAGCCGGTGTGCAGTCGCCAGCACGCTTGCCTCCCAGTCATCATCACCACGCTCAATGGCCAGGTGCAAAATCAGACCTTCCAACTGCGCGCGAGCGTCGTAAATATCGTTTAGCTCGGCAAGCGACATCGCTGCCACGCGATATCCCCGTTGGCTGATGGCTACCACCAAGCGGTCAGCAACCAACTGTGATAGCGCTTCTCTTAGTGGGCCGGTGCTTACCCCGTAATGCTCCTTGAGTCGGCTCATCAGGAGCTTTTCACCTGGCGCATAGCGGCCTCGGATAATGTCATGCTTTAACTCACGATAGGCGCTAATCGCGAGGTTCGGACGTGGCGCAACATGCTCCATAGCGTCTCCTTTAGACCAAAGTGGGATGATGGCAGTCAACGTTAATTAACCGCTATTATCAATAAATTTTGAAAATTTGGCATGAATAACGATATTTTTGGCAAAGCGCATTTGTAGAAATCGGCAAGCAGCGGAGTCGATACCTTTCCGGTCGTTGCTTTGTTTAAAGGTGTGTTATCACAAGAGATAAGAGAGCGTATTTGAGTATTTGAATAGCCTTGTTGCCAATAGCATCCAACGCGTAAGCCGTGCTAACTTCTTTCCACCGCTTCTGCCGGAAGCAGAGGCTGGGGCGTAATTAACACCTCCTTTTCGTCAACTATACCTATAAGTCCAAACAGGACGGAGGAAATGCTCATGCGAACTCGACATTATGCAGCGACAGCAACCATGTTAGCCGTAGCACTCCCTGCCAGCGCTCAGCAACTATCCATCGCCACGGGTGGCACTGGCGGTGTTTACTATCCGATCGGTGGTGGTTTTGCCGAAATGATCAACAACCATATTGAAGGGGCTCAGGCGACGGCTGAAGTGACCGGTGCTTCGGTTGAAAATATGGGCTTGATCATGCGTGGCGATGCGGATCTGGCACTGGCGTTAGCGGATACGGTTTACCAGGCCTATACCGGCACCGGTGATTTTGAAGGACGCCAGATCGAGAATACCCGTGCCCTGGCATCGGTATACCCGAACGCGGTTCAACTCGTTACCCTCGCTGAGTCTGATATTCATACGATCGCAGACCTAGCGGGTAAACGCGTTTCTGTGGGGGCGCCTGGTAGCGGCACTGAACTGAATGCACGGGCGGTACTTGAAGCCAATGGCATCAGTTATGAAGACTTTACGCCGCAGCGATTGAATTTTAACGAAACCGCCGATGCCATTCGTGATGGTGATATCGAGGCTGGTTTCTGGAGTGTTGGGCCTCCGACCAGTTCAATCCTTAATCTGGCCGCTACCCGCGATATTCGCCTGATAGGTCTCTCCGATGAAGAGGTTGCCAATGCCCGGGAGGAAGAAACGGTTTTTGCTCCTTATGAGCTGGCAGCCGGTATGTATGACGGTATGGATGAGGCTGTTCAAACCATCGGGATTCCGAACGTGTTGGTGGTAAATGCCGATATGGATGACGAGTTGGCCTATCAGCTTACCCAACTACTGTTTGAAAACATTGATGAGCTAATCGCTGTTCACCCTGCCGCAAACGATACCACTGCCGAGTTCACTATGAACTCAACACCCGTGCCGCTGCATCCTGGTGCTATTCGTTACTTTGAGGAAGTGGGTGCTGATATTCCAGACCATCTTCGACCGTAAGATAGAGAGTGGCATTTCGCCATGCAGTACCAACATCAACGTCTGATGGCGCTTTTCTTCCTGTGTTTACCGCAGGCCGAAGCGGGGGCTTCCCCCGCTTCGGCGTCTTCGCCTATGCGGTTAACCGCGGTCACTGAACACGGTGAAGCGCTAGTGAATGAAGCGGCACCTGTAGGATCACGCTGGTGTGTGCAGTGGAATCATTCCGTAAAGAAATTCACTGTGCTGGATTGCTACCGCAATGTAGCGGGGGTAATGCAACTGGAGCGGAGCCATCAACCTGATTTTGCAGCAGGCCTTGGACATATTGAGGGTCGTGGAGAGCAGGTCTCTGATGGTCAGGGTGGCTACTGGATCAATGCGATCAATGAACCTGTCGTTAATAATCGCTATGTATTACGTGTCGGTTCACCTGCAGTGAACCATCAAGTGGTGTGGCCTGATGGCGAGCGCCCACCAGTGAGTTTGAGTGAGAGTGCGCCAGGGCAGCGCGTGACGATCCAACTGATAGAGCCTCATGCTGCCCCGCGTGAATAAAAATAAGCTATACAACGCTTCTGAGGACTTCATGAACGAATCCACTCCACCGCCAGTTTTAATGCCAGGCGGTAATGCGATTCAACCCCGCGTGGTGCTGTGGTGTATCACCATTGTGGCGGTGAGTCTTTCGCTGTTCCAACTCTACTCTGCTGGCATCCAGCCGCTAGGGTTGTTTTATCAACGCAGCATTCATCTGGCACTCATTATGCTGCTGGCATTTCTGATTTTCCCCGCTTTCGGGCCGAACCGAAAGCGGGGCGTACTCGGCTGGGGGATAGATGCCCTCTTTTTGGCCGGTGCGGTCATTACCGGTGGTTATCTGGTGCTCAACCTGGATGACATTTTCAGCCGTGCCGGGTTCTGGAACGAGACTGATATTCTGGTGGCCTGTATTGCCACGGTGACGGTGTTGGAAGCCAGCCGTCGTGCGGTGGGCCTGGGCATGACGATTATTGGCCTGCTTGCCATCATTTACGCCTTTGCAGGTCCTCGGGGGGCATTGCCCTGGCTCGGGGATTGGATGCCAGGCATTTTAGCGCACCGTGGTTACTCCCTGGAGCGGGTGGCGGGTCAGCTCTATCTGGGGCAGGAAGGTATTTTCGGCCTGCCGCTTGGGGTTGCAGCGACTTATATCTTTATTTTTGTACTCTTCGGTGCCTTTTTGGAAAGTACCGGGGCAGGTAAGTTTTTTATTGATATGGCTTACGCCGCAACGGGCCGCCAGCGGGGGGGGCCAGCCAAAGCGGCAGTGCTGGCCTCCGCAGGAATGGGGTCAATCTCCGGTAGCGCCATTGCAAACGTGGTGACGACGGGAGCGTTTACCATTCCACTGATGAAAAAGCTTGGTTATAAGGCCAAGCAGGCAGGGGGGATTGAGGCTGCCGCTTCCACCGGCGGGCAAATTATGCCGCCTCTGATGGGTGCTGGCGCGTTTTTGATTGCTGAATACACCAATACGCCTTACCTGGAAATCGTCAAAATCAGTATTCTGCCGGCGATTATGTACTTTGCGACCGTGTATCTGTTTGTTCACATCATCGCGTTGAAGCAGGGCATGCAAGGCATGCCTAAAAGTGAGCTGCCGAAAATGCGGCAAGTGATGAAAGATGGCTGGCACTTCCTGCTGCCTTTGGCGGTGTTGGTATGGTTGCTGGTCATGAGCATGTCGCCAATGCGGGTTGGCTACTACGCGGTCATGACGATGGTGGCTGTCGCTGTCCTACGCTATGCACTGTGGTACTTTTTTGTGGCGCCCAAGCAAGGCCAGCCCGTGACGGTAGAGCGTACCAAAGAGGTGGTGTGGGCTGGTTTGGTCAAATTGGTTCAGGGCTTGGAGTTAGGTGCGCGTAACGCTGTCGCCGTATCCATGGCCTGTGCGGTAGCGGGCATTATCGTCGGTGTTGTGGGCCTGACAGGGCTGGGGCTTAAGTTTTCCTCCATGATGCTGGCCTTCTCCGGCGGTAACCTTGTGTTGGCGTTGGTAATGATATTGCTGGCAAGCCTGATTCTGGGCATGGGGCTACCCGTAACAGCCAGCTACATTGTACTGATCGTACTGGTCGGCCCTGCGCTTACCGCCGAGTTTGGTGTGCCGTTGCTAATCGCTCATCTGGTCGTATTCTGGTATTCACAGGATTCCAACGTTACGCCACCCATCGCGCTGGCAGCTTTCGCCGGGGCCGCTATTTCGGGCAGTAAGCCAATGGAAACGGGTTTCCAGGCATGGAAGTTTGCTAAAGGGCTCTACTTGATTCCGTTATTTATGGTCTTTAACCCGGAAATTATTGTGGGTGGACCTGTGCCAGTGGTTATCTGGAATGGGGTGATTGCGCTTTTGGCGCTGGGGGCTTTTGCCGCCGCCCTGGAGGGTTATCTCTTTACCCGGATGGCTTGGTTACCACGTTTGGCGATTGGTGCTGCTATTTTTGGGGTCTTCTACCCAAATCTCTGGACGGAAATCGCTGGGGTAGTTGTAATGAGCATCGTCATGGGGGCCAACTGGCTGGCTGGCAAGCGGGATGCAACTGTTAATCCTGTTCCCCGTTAAGCACCTAAACCGTTCATGTAAAAAGCCCGAAAACCATTAGGTTGCCGGGCTTGAGACTACTGACAAGTATTTCTTGATGATTACTCCATCCGAACAACCCTTGGCGGGAGCGCTGTGGACCGGCCCCCTCCATGGGCGTTACTTTCGCCATCTGACCGCCATGGATGGCGGAAATGCCGGAAAAGTAGGGAACTGTTTTCCGGCCCTGGCGAAAGACCCCCGCTACGGGTTGATTCAGATGATGCTGAAAATGATAGCAAGTGGGTTTGTCATCAACCTCGCTTCTCCTTGTGTAACATGTGTAGGCTAGAAGATGGACTCTGCCGTACCTGAACCCTGTGAGCCGCTGGCCTCTTCCAGCTCACGACTAATGCCGCGGGGCTGGTAGCCAGGTAAGTGATCCTGGTGAAACAGCTCTGACATACCACCAGGCTGGTCATCATGCAGGCGACGGCCAGTGTCGGGGTCTACCCGGGCGGTAATAATAGTGTCAGGGCGCTCTGGTATAGCAGACGGAGTGCCCTCAAGCGCTGCACTCATAAATTCGTTCCAGATAGGCAGGGCGGCATTGGCACCGTATTCAGCAATGGTTTCATTGCTGTCTTTACCAACCCAGACAGTGGTTACCAAATCACTATTGAAACCTGCAAACCAGGCATCGCGCTGACTGTTGGTGGTACCGGTTTTGCCCACAATATCATCACGGTTCAGGCTCAGTGCGCCACGGCCTGTACCGGAGGTGATAACATCCCGCAGCATATCGCGCAGAATATAGACCGCAGCAGCATCGGCCACACGAGGAGCAACCGGGTACTCCCTGCCATCGATTTCAACGGTTTCCTGCCCTTCCGCACAGTTTGGGCAAGCAACCTGTGGTGTGGCTTCGTCGACAATTTCATTGTCATCGTTGCGGGTAACGCGTTCGATAAACCACGGTGCTACCTGGAAACCACCATTGGCAATAACCGCATATGCATTGGTCATTTCCAGCGGTGTTAAATCAGCGCTGCCCAGGGCTAATGAAAGCCCCCGTGGCAGACGGCTTGAAGCAAACCCAAAGCCTTCCAAATAGTTAATGGTGTGATCCAGCCCCATGGTTTGCAGTACGCGGATGGTCACCAGATTCCGCGAACGGGCAAGAGCAGGCCGCAGGCGCATTGGGCCCTGGAAGTCGCGGCTTGAGTTGACCGGGCGCCATAGCGCATTACTACCGTCATCCAGCACCACTGGTGCATCATTCACCACGCTGGCGGCATTCATTTCGCCATCTTCCAGTGCCGCCAAATAGATAAACGGCTTAAAGATGGAGCCGGATTGGCGCTGTGCCTGTACGGCACGGTTAAACTTACTGGCGTTAAAGTCAAAGCCACCCTGCAGGGCCAGAATAGCCCCAGTGTTCGGGTCTTGAGCAACCAGCGAGCCTTCGGCATCCGGGCGTTGGGATAGACGCAGTGCTCCATTTTCATCTTCGACCACACGTACCAGATCACCGCGAACGGCGATTTGATCCGCTGAACTGGGCTCAGCTCCCCGGCTGCGTGGGCTGAGGTACTGGCGTGCCCAACTCAGGCCGCTCCACTCGATGGTGTGCAGTTCGCCACCACGGGTAAGCACCTGCATTTCACGGCCACTGCTTTCCACCACGATGGCTGGCCGCAGCAGGCCAAAATTGGGGGTCCGTTCTAGAACCTGCAGCCAGTTACTCACGTCACCCTCGATACCTTCCACTTCCGTTTGGCTGCGCTGGGCTGCCTGGCGGGCCGTTTGGCGGATCTCAGGTGATTCGGAGAGCTCTTCTTCCAATCCTTGTGTGGCGGTCTGCTCTTGCGCTTCTACCAGGCTGGAGGCAATTTCGCGCTGCTCCGGACCGCGCCAGCCATGGCGCAGGTCATAGGCAATCAGGCCATTGGCCAGTGCCTGACGTGCAAACGGTTGTAGCTCACTGTCGATAGTGGTGTAGATGCGATAACCGCCGGTGTAAGCGGTGTCACCAAAGCGCTCCACTGCATATTGGCGTGCCATTTCAGACACATAGGCAGCATCCACTTCAGTTTGGGTAAAGTGGCGGCGCGCAGTGACGGGTTCTTGAACCGCCGACTGGTATGCGTCGTTATCGATGTGGCCCAGTTCACGCATGCGGAACAGAATCCAGTTGCGACGGATCAGTGAACGCTCTGAGTTAGCCAGTGGGTTAAATGCCGAAGGGGCTTTGGGTAAACCAGCAATCATGGCGGTTTCTGCCAGCGTTAGTTCCGATAAGGGTTTGTCGTAGTAGGTTTCTGAGGCAGCGGCAATACCGTAGGCACGGTTACCGAGAAAAATTTTGTTAACGTAGAGTTCAAAAATCTCTTCCTTGCTGAGAAGCTGCTCCATTTGTAGGGCCAGCAGGATCTCGCGGATCTTACGGGTGAAGGTTTGATCCAGTGTCAGCATATAGTTACGGGCGACCTGCATCGTTATGGTCGAGCCACCCGACTGAATGGTGCCGCCGCTACTCACCAGTTCCACGGCTGCCCTGGCCAAACCGCGTGGATCAACGCCTGCGTGGTTGAAGTAATTGGCGTCCTCTGCAGCAATCAGGGCATTGATCATATTCTGGGGAATGTCATCGAAATCAATCGCCATGCGGCGCTCTTCACCGAATTCACCAATCAGTTTGCCATCATTGGTAAAAATGCGTAGCGGCGTGTGCAGTTCAAAGTTCTGCAACTGGCGTACATCGGGCAGCCCCGGCGAAAAGTAGATAGCCGCACCGACTACTGCCAGTGCAGCGGCGCCGGTCAGTGCAACGACCAGTGAAAATAGTGACAGGATGAGGGTTCGTAAAAACGTCATGAACAGAGGGCACCCGTGAAAAGAAGAAGTAAGTACGGCGTCCAAAGGGCCGTATCACGCAATTGGCTGCCATTATAGGAAGGTGAAGCAGCGGCCACCAGTGTTGATATGCCGTAAGGGCATCCGCGTGTGACTTAACGAAAAATCATGTAACCTCGAAATTTGCACGACTGGCAGGCGGAGCCGAACCCCACATGCGCTTACTTAAACCCACTAAAGGGTTGATTGGTGTCGATATTACGTCGGCGACCGTCAAACTATTAGAACTCAAACAGTGCAATGATAACTACCAGGTAGAGAGCTATGCGGTACGTCCCTTGCGCGAAGGGGCTGTGGTGGAACGTCGCATTCGCGATATTAATGATGTGGCCAACGTCCTTAGCCGTGCTGTCGAGCATGCAAAACCTTCTACGCGCAAGGCAGCAGTGGCGGTACCCGCGAGCGCTGCCATTACCAAAACGCTTACTTTTCCGGCCTCGCTAAGTGAGGACGAGATCGAAGAGCGCATTGCCACTGAGTCAGACCGTCATATTCCTTTTCCGTTCAGTGAAGTGGCATTTGATTTTCAGTGCCTGGGTCCCGCGCCTTTTGATGAAGATCAACAGCAGGTGGTGTTGGTTGCCTGCCGACAGCAGGACGTTACCCAACTGACCGAAACCCTGGAACGGGCTGGGCTGGAGCCAGCGGCTGTTGATGTCGAAACCTTCGCTATGGAACGCTCCCTGGCCGAGTTGCGCCGCCAGCTTAACGTTGAAAATGAACCGGCAGCATGCGTGGGACTGGTGGATATCGGCGCCAATATGAATGCGTTCCATGTGGTGCGTGATGGGTACATCGTTTATAGCCGCGATACGGTGTTTGGGGGGCGACAGCTGACTGATGCCATTCGCGATCATTATGCCATGAGTATTGATGAAGCCGGTTTTGCCAAAAAGCGTGGTGGGTTACCCAGCGATTACCAGGAGAAAGTACTTAACCCATTTTTAGAAACTGTGGTGCAGCAGGTGGGGCGTTCGTTGCAATTGTATTACACCGCCGGCCGCCAGCATGAGGTTCAGCATATTGTTCTGGCAGGTGGCTCAAGTGTGATCCCAGGGCTTGCCGAGCGTATTGCTGAGGATAGTGGTATGTCGGTCACTATCGCCAACCCTTTTCAACGTATGCGAGTGAATAAGCGACTTAATTTAGAAGCGCTGACCAATGATGCGCCTGCCATGTTGACGGCCGGAGGTTTGGCCATGAGGGTGAACCAATGAGCATCAATATCAACCTCTTGCCCTGGCGTGAGGCGCGTCGCGAGAAGCGTACCCGTACCTTTTATGGCGTGCTGCTGTTCATGCTGTTAATGGGGGTGGCGCTTGGTCTTGGGGTGTCGAATATTTACCAGCATCAGTTAGCTGCCCAGCAGCAGAGAAATGCTTTTATCGCGACCCGTATCGACCGGCTGAATAACGAAATTGTCGATGTACAACGCTATCAATCCGATGCTGAACGACTGAGCGAACAGCTGCGCTTATTTCAGGCGCTACACAATGAGCGTATCAATACCGTTCAACTTTTTAATGATCTGGCGGCAAGTGTCGTCGATGGTGTGGTTTATCAGCGTCTGAGCCGGAGCGATGACAGGGTCAGCCTTTCGGCGGTGGCAGGAAATGAACGGCAAGTGTCGGAGCAGTTGCGACAAATAGCCAATATGCCGGGGTTGGGCGTGCCGGTGCTCTCTGAAGTTGCCAGTGGGCAGGGTGAGTCAGCGCGTGTTTTCCAGTTTGATGTCATCCAGTCCAGCACAGATGATGCCGCTGAGGAGACAGGACAATGAAGTGGAGCCGTGAACGCTGGCGCTATGAATGGCAGCGATTGGAAAAGGTTGACTGGCAGGCTCTGGATGTAAAGGAAGCAGGTGAGTGGCCGTTATTGCTCAAAGGGCTATGTGGAGTGCTGGTTTTTTTGATTGCCTTTGGGGGCATCAACTGGTGGCTGGTGGGTGGGAAGCGCGAACAGTTAGCCACCGAACAGCGGCAAGAGGTGCGTTTATTAAGCGAGTACCGCAGCAAAGCATCAGAGGCTGCCTTCCTACCTGATATACGTAGCCAATTGGAAACACTGGAAGAGCAAATGGTTCGGATGCGGGCAATGTTGCCGACCAGTGCGGAGATTCCCTCGTTGCTGGATAGCATTAGTGATGCTGCGGTTGACAACCGGCTGACCATTGAAGCGATTCGGCTAAGACCAACCGTCAGCAATGCCCACTATATTGAGCATCCGCTGGACATTCAGGTGCGCGGTGGCTACCACCAGTTGGCACAATTTTCGGCAGATATCAGCCAATTGGCCAGAATCGTCACACAACATGATCTGACGCTGGTACCGGCAGAACAAAGCGGCGATACACTGCGGCTCTCTCTGCTTGCCCGAACCTACAGCTATGTAGACGCAGAGGTAAACGGGGGGGTATCGCCATGAAGCGAATAGCGGCGGTGTGCAGTAGCGTGGTGTTGCTCGGCTGTAGCGATACCAACCTTGAGCAATTGGATGCAACCCTTGCCGAGATACGTCGTGCTCCTGGTGGAAAAGCACCCATGATGATTGCGCCCCTGCCTGACCCACAGTCGCTGGATTATCAGTATGGTGGTATGCGTAGCCCGTTTCTGGCCCCTGACAGTGTTCCTGGTAATGAGATTCAGGGACCGCAGGAAACGAGTCTATTGGCACCGGATCAGCAGCGCATGCCTGAACCACTTGAGCACTTTCAACTGCAGTCCCTGCGCCTCGTCGGAACGCTTAGCATGGGAGGGCAGCGTGTAGCGCTTATTGCCTCCCCTGATGGCAATGTGAGCAGCGTGCGGGAGGGCAATTATTTAGGTAGCAACTACGGGCAGATTATCCGTATTACCCCCCAGGAAATCACGATTGTTGAGCGGATCTTAAGCCAACAACAAGGTTGGCAAGAGCGCCAGGCAGCGCTTTCTATTGGGGAATAGCTTTTTAACCTGTAATTGGGTACCACTTTATGGCCGCCACGCTTCGTCGAATTACGCTGTTATTGTTAGTCCTGACGCCCTCGTTCAGTATGGCATCTGTGCTTACCAATATGGACGTCCGCCAAACCGATACCGGAGAAATGGAGCTGGTGCTGCAGTTTAGCGGTGGCGTTGCCGAATTAAGTGGCTATCGGCTGGATGCGCCGCCTCGCCTGGCTCTGGATCTGGCACAAACACAAAGCGGTCTGGCACAGCGCCGGGTGAATGTAGGCAGCGGTGGGGTTGAACGGGTTACGGCGCTGGAAGGTAGTGGTCGTACCCGTCTGGTTGTTGATCTGAGTGAACCACTGAATTACCGGTCCCGCGTGGAGGGGGATCAGTTGAGGATTACGTTGGAAGCAGTCAGCCCGCTTGGTATGGGCGCTGAGCTGGAAACAGACCAGGGGCCCCGCGTCGAAAATATTGATTTTCGGCGCGGGCCTGATGGGGCTGGCCGTCTGCTAGTGACCTTTGACAGTGATGGGGTGGTTAGCCAAGTGAGGGAGGGCAGCGATGGGCTTGTGATTGCACAACTGCAGGATGTTGACATCCCCGACGCGCTTAACCAGGTATACGACGTTACCGATTTTGCTACACCCATTACCCGTATTACGCCCCGCCTTGGCCAGAGGGATACGTTGCTGGAGCTACAAACCCATGGCCCTTACGCCATGATCTCATCACAGAGTGGTCGCACGCTTACCATCGAGGTTCAGCCAGTGAGCCAGGAGCCTCAGCAGGTTCGTGAACAGCAGGGGGAAAGCTTTGTTGGCGACCGGTTAAGTTTGAACTTCCATGATATTGAGGTGCGTGCAGTATTGGCCACACTCGCAGAGTTTACAGGCCTGAACCTCGTGGCCAGCGATAGTGTTACTGGGCGCGTTACCCTCAACTTAAATGAAGTGCCTTGGGATCAGGCGTTATCGCTTATCTTGCAGAGCCAGGGATTATCCAGTCGCGAACAGGGCAATGTCATTGTTGTTGCTCCCGCCAGCGAGTTGGCTGATATCGAACGCCAGGAAATAGAGGCCCGCAATCAGCGCGAAAACCTTTCTCCACTGGTCACAGAGTTTATTGAAGTAAAGTACGCCCGCGCGGAAGACTTTGCCCAGTTGTTGCGAGGCGGTGATGGCTTTGGGCTGTTAACAGACAGAGGGCGGGTGAGCGTTGATCAGCGCACTAACACACTGTTGATTCAAGATACTGCCGAGCAGGTGCGTGACATTACCCGTACGCTGGATCGCCTGGATGTGGCTGTTCGGCAGGTACAAATCGAGGCGCGTATTGTCATTGCCCGGGATACGGCATCACGGGAACTGGGTGTTAACTGGGGGATATCCAGCACCCGTGGATTTCAGGAAAATGATGCTGGCAACATGGTAAGGCGCAACATTAACCCGGATGGTTTAAACCGTGCGATGGGTGGGCTGGCAGTGGATTTAGGCTCAACGGCGGCAGCCAGTACTGGTTTTAGCTTTGGTTACCTCTCTGGGGATATCCTGCTCGACCTTGAACTGCGTGCCCTGGAGAGTGAAGGCAAAAGCCAGACGATATCCCAGCCTAGGGTTATCACGGCCAATCAGCGTACGGCGATTATTCGCCAGGGGGAAGAGCGGGCCTTTCAGAGCGTGGATGCCCAGGGTAACCCGGATACCGAGTTTAAAGAGGCTGAGCTTTCCCTGGAAGTAACCCCGCAAATTACGCCTGACAACCGCATCATTATGGATCTGGTGATTAAAAATGACAGTTTCCGCGAGAGCGAATTTGGCGGCGAACCCCCCATTGATACCAACCAGATTGAAACTCAAGTACTGGTCGACAATGGTCAAACGGTAGTGCTGGGCGGAATTTTAACCACCGAGCAGTTGAGCCAAATAGCCAAAACACCCCTATTAGGTGATCTTCCTTTTCTTGGTAGACTGTTTCGCTATACCGAAGAGAGTAATGACAAGGTAGAGTTGTTGGTCTTTATTACTCCACGACTACTTGACGATGGCTTGGCGGTTCGCTGATGCAGGATTTACCCAACCTTTTTTTAATAGGCCCCATGGGGGCTGGTAAAAGCACGATAGGCCGCTTGTTGGCAGCGGAGCTGTCGCGCCAGTTTTATGACAGCGACCATGCCATACAGGATCGCTGTGGTGCAGATATTCCCTGGATATTTGATGTTGAGGGTGAGCCGGGGTTCCGGCAGCGGGAAATACAGATGATTGACGAACTGACCCAACTGACAGACGTAGTGGTGGCTACCGGTGGAGGTGCAGTGCTTAGAGAGGAGAACCGCCGGGCACTGCGTGAGCGCGGCACCGTGGTTTACTTACTCACCACCGTCGACCAGCAGCTCAAGCGAACCGCAAAAGATCGTAATCGACCCCTCTTGCAGTGTGCCAACCGTGAGCAGGTGCTCAACGATATGTTTGCTACCCGCGACCCGCTATACCGTGCCACATCTGATATCACCGTCCGCACCGACCGGCGCAGCCCACGGGCAGTGGTTAATGAGATTTTACGTCGCGTATATCGCCTGGTAGACCCGTTGGAAACCACTGATGAGCTACAGAATAAGAAGGTAACGCAATGACAGAAACGGGAAATGCTCAACGTACATTAACAGTGGCGCTGGGAGCGCGCAGCTATCCTATTCATATTGGCATCGGTCTGTTAGAGCGCGCTAACGCGCTCACTCCCTATCTGTCAGGACAACAGGTAATGGTGGTGACCAATGACACCATTGCGCCACTGTATTTAGAGGCGTTGTGTGCCAGTTTTCCCGATCACCTGGATGTGCGCACCGTTGTACTTCCTGATGGTGAACAGTATAAAACCATTGAGCAGGTAGGTCGTATTTGGGATGCGTTACTGGAGGCTGGTTTCAATCGTCGCTGTACACTGATCGCCCTGGGCGGCGGTGTGATTGGCGATATGGTGGGTTATGCCGCCGCTTCTTACCAGCGAGGGGTCGCCTTTATTCAGGTGCCCACCACGCTGCTTTCCCAAGTGGACTCTTCAGTCGGTGGTAAAACCGGCGTTAACCATCCGCTGGGTAAAAACATGATTGGTGCTTTTTGGCAGCCCAAGGCGGTATTGGTCGATATTAATACTTTAACCTCGTTGCCAGAGCGTGAGCTATCGGCAGGGCTGGCAGAAGTCATTAAGTATGGTCTGATCCGCGATCAGGATTTTTTAGGCTGGCTGGAAGAGCATATGCAGGCGCTACGTGCTGTTGAGCCAGGTGTTATTGCGGAAGCGATTGCCAAAAGCTGCCAGATTAAAGCCGATATTGTGGCGGAAGATGAAACTGAACAGGGGGTTCGGGCGTTATTGAACCTTGGCCATACTTTTGGCCACGCCATAGAAGCACATCAAGGCTATGGCAATTGGCTGCACGGTGAAGCTGTTGGAGCGGGTATGGCCATGGCGGCTACACTGTCCCACCAACTGGGCTGGATAGACAGCGATGCATTGGCACGCGTAGAAACAGTGATCAATAGCGCTGGTTTACCGTTATCAGCCCCCCGCGATATGTCCAGTGATGACTTTCTGGCACGAATGCGCCTGGATAAGAAGAATCTTGATGAACGATTGCGCCTGGTGTTGCTGAATGCCCTGGGGGATGCTTGTGTGAGTGATGCAACCCCTAAAGACGTACTACAGGATTTGCTAAATCGCTACCCACGGCAATAGTGCGGTGGATCAGACAATCGCTTCATGCCAGCCCGCCCATTGTGTCAGGCTGATTCCCGTCCGGCCCTTCGATGGACGATACATAAGTCAGGGATAGCATGTTTATCAATAAGCTGGATTCGTCCATCAGGTGCCGGTGCTTTCAGGAGTTGTGCCCACCATCGAACTTTTTTTTCCCGTTTCCACTGATCCCGTTGCATACTGGCAGCGCTTTCTGAGCCAGAGGGGATGTCAGTAAGAAACGAGTAAGGGAACCCTGCTGATGATAGTGCTTTCACCACTATCTATCAGGAGTGTAACCATGGGTTCTTATCAGCCCCTTTTCCGGACCGGTCAGTTCTCTGCCAGGAGGTTGGCGGCCGTCGCCTTGGTTAGTGGCCTGGTGATCACTTCACCGGCTACCATCGCCAGCGATGCCGCTTCCGGGCAATCCACCACCTGGGGGCTGGGTCTGGGCGTCTCAAGCCGCCAGGACGCCTATATTGATGTGGACCGCAACAACACCCCCATACCTTTCCTTCATTTCGAGAACAGGTATGTCCGTTTTTTCGGAGCGACCCTGGAAGCCAAATTGCCCGGGATGACATTAAGCGAGACCAACAGGATCAATTTTCGCCTCCTCGGACGCTGGGACGGCGCAGGCTATGAAGCCGACGACTCATGGATGCTGGAGGGGATGGAAGAGCGCGAAAGCGGAATCTGGGCTGGCGCAAAAGTGGAATGGCAGACTAGCCTGATGAATCTCAGTGCCGACTGGACGCATGACGTTTCAGGTAACAGTGAGGGGCAACGGCTCAGCCTGACCCTGGACAGGCCCTGGCAAGTGGGCGAGCGCTTCACGCTCACGCCTCGCATTGGCGCGATGTGGCATGACAGCGAGTATGTCGACTACTATTACGGAGTACGGGCGCATGAGGCACGGGCTGGACGGCCCGAGTACCATGGGGAGTCTGGCATTAGCACCGAAGTTGGGTTGCAGGGCGTTTACCGTTTCAATAACCACCATTCAATTATGTTTGACGTTGAAGCCACGAGCCTCTCCTCCGAGGCAAGTGACAGTCCCCTGGTGGATAGCTCCACCGAAAATCGCGTTTTCATGGGTTACATGTATCACTTCTGATGAGCAGAATTCTTTTAGTCGAAGATCATGACCATCTGGCCAGGCTCATATGCAAGGGGCTGGCCAATGCAGGTATCGCGGCGGATGTGGTGGAGCGGGGCGAATCCGCATGGAATGCAATACAGCAGGTCTCCTATCAGGGGTTGGTGCTGGATCGCGGTCTGCCTGATGGGGATGGCATGCTCCTGTTGCAGCGAATGCGCCAGGCCGGCATGACCGTTCCCTGCCTGATACTCACCGCCCGAGATGCACTGCATGATCGGGTTGAAGGGTTGGAGGCGGGCGCAGACGATTATCTGCCAAAACCGTTTGCCATGACAGAACTGGTTGCCCGCGTCCGGGCGCTGCTGCGTCGCCCCTCCATCAGTCAGTCACTCCAGCCTGACTACGGTGATGTGGTGCTTTCACCAGATGCCGGCACCGTAAATTGCGGCGACAGAAGTATCACACTTGCGCCAGCAGAGATGCAGATCATGCTGGCACTGGTAAGTAAACAAGGAGGGATTGCACGCCGCAGCGCCCTGGAAGCCGCTGGCTGGGGGTTAACTGAGGCGGTAACGCCCAACGCACTGGATGTTGCTCTGCATCGCATGCGTCGCAAACTTCAGGTGATCGGTTCTGGTTTGCAGATCGTCAATGTGAGAGGTCAGGGCTATGCACTTCAGACGACCCAAGTGGCTCCATAGCCTGGCATTCCGGATATTGCTGGCCTATGTGGCCGGCGTGTTGCTGAGCATCGGCTTGCTGGTAGGACTCGGCGCCATCGCGCAAGAGCGGCTTCCCGGCATGGGAATGCCCGAGCGAACGCTCAGTCTGGCAAAGAAACTGGCGTTCGACAGCACAGGCCGTCCAGTCGGTTTCAATGATGACCAAGAGCATCCCCTGTGGATCTACAATAGTCTACGGCAAGAAACAGCCTATCGCGTACTGGACGAAACTGGCACTGTGGTGTTGCTGTCTCCAGGCGCAGAGAATTGGCCCCAATCTGGTGATATTGCCAGGCTGGAGAGATGGCGTTTTGAAATCGAAGAGAATGGTGTCGTTTACGAAGGTGCCACTGAACGCATCGAACATGGCGGGAAAACCTGGTTTGTCCAGCTGACGGCAAGCTCGCGTATGATCGACTTCCTGCACCAGGAATTTGCTATCCCCTTCATCCGGTTCGGCATCTTTTCATTAGGCATGATCCTGCTGTTTGTGTTTGGCGCATGTGCATATATCAGCCTCAAATACTCACTCAGGCCGCTCAGGAAAGCGTCTCTGGCCGCCGCTGACATTTCCCCGAAATCACTCAACGAGAGATTGCAGGAAGAACAGGTTCCGCTCGAAATTGCCCCGCTCATCAGCAGCTTCAACGCAGCACTTGATCGCATTGAAAACGGATTTAGAATCCAGCAGGATTTTCTTGCCAAGGCTGCCCACGAACTGAAAACCCCACTCGCACTGATACGAGCCGAGGTGGACCTGATGGAGAACTGCGGGGATATTCGGGAACCGTTGCTTTCTCATGTGGAGCACCTGACTCGTCATGTCCAGCAGCTTTTGCTGCTTGCCGAAGCCAGCGAACCCTTGAGCTACCAGTTCTCGGATGTCGATGCTCGCGAAATCGCGCATGACGTTGTTTCCTTCCTCAGTAGAATCGCGGATGAATCGAGCATCAATCTCACGATTGCAAGCCTCCCGGAGGCGTTGATCTGGCACGCGGATCGTGGCGCCTTTTTTACGCTGTTGAAGAACATGGTTGAAAATGCCATCCAACACGCCCCGCCTGGAACAGAGGTCAGGACGACGATCAAATCGGACGGCATATGTGTTAGAGATTGGGGGGCGGGAGTCGTTCCCGAACAACTTCCGCTGATGTTTTCACGCTTTTGGCGAGGCGCGCATCGACGGGATCATGGTGCTGGATTGGGGCTGTCGATTTGCCAGGAGATATGCGCAGCACACGGCTGGACGCTTTCAGCCGAAAACGCCAATCCTGGGTTGGTAGTAAAAGTATCAGCGGAAAGCTCGGGGAAGCGCGTCGACTGATGATCGAGTTCGAACCTCCGACGACTCTTCTGTCTTCTGAGTTGATGACTAGACATTCCACATCACTCACCACCATCACGCCGCGGCACCATCGAGCAGGGCGAGCACCTCGTCCGGCAGTTCGAGTTCGGCTGCGGCGAGATTCTCCCGCAGCACGGCCAGCGCCGCCTCCCGGTCCTTCGGTGGGGCGAATACGCCCGGTCCCGCGAGCTGCACGGCGCCGTAGCCGAGCCGCTTCACGGTCCGGGTGCCAAGGTGAAACGTACCGCTCTTGTCGATGTCCGTCATCTCCATCCTTCCCGAGTTGTCTGTGGGCAAGGAGTTAGTCTATGCAGCTTTGAGAATTCGCATCCCATGAGCAAAGTCTCGGCGGTGCTGAAGCCGCGGAAATCCCCGCTTCAGGCGCGCCCATCGAGACCAGCCCGTTCCCCAGATGGCGTCGGCCCTGGTCACCGCCTTCCTTACCGCGAAGCTGTATGCCCCCCAGGAATCGAAGGCGCTCTATGCGGTGGCGGGAGACCGGGGCGGCGCCGAGCAGGCTGCCCGTGCGCATGCCCGTATCGTGGCGGCGAACGTGTGTGCCGCCCTGTCGCGCCCGACACACTTCAACGGCTGCGTTTCCGGTGCTGGTGGGTTGGCGTCGATGTGCGTAGAGGCGCCGACGGTGCCAGCGCTTCGAATTGATCGCGCAGTTCCCGGATCGTATCGATGAAGGCCCGCAGGCTCGCCGGCGTATGGCGATTGCCGGGAAAATAGAGCGACAGCCCCGGTATGCGCGGACACCAGTCTTCCAGCACGCTGACCAGACGCCCGTCATCCAGCGCGGCACGGGCATAGGGTTCCGGCACGTAGGCGATGCCGAGACCGCCAATGGCCGCCTCCACCATCAACGGGCTGCTGTCGAGCGTCAGCGTGCCGGGCACGTCGATCTCCACCACTTGTCCGCGCTTGCTGAACTCCCAGCGGTAGCGTTTGCCGCTGGGCAGGCGCTGGCGGATGCACGGGTGCCGGGTGAGCGCGTCGGGCACGTCCGGCGCGGGTCGTTGCGCCAGGTAGCGTGGCGAGGCCACCGCCAGAAAGCGGATGTCCGGCCCGAGCGGGACCGCCACCATGTCCTTGGGCACGGCCTCGCCCAGGCGGATGCCGGCGTCGAAGCCCTGCCCGACGATGTCCACCAGGCGACCTTCCGCCACCAGATCCAGTTCGACACCGGGATAGCGCGCCTGGAACTCGGGGACCACCGTGCGCAGCAGCAGGCGAATCGCGGCGTCGTTGCCGTTGATGCGCAGCTGGCCCTGCAGATGCCCCTGTTCGCCGGTGACCTCCTCCAGCGCCGCATCGAGATCGTGCAGTAGCGGATCGAGGCGGCTCAGCAGGCGCGTTCCCGCTTCGGTCAGGGCCACACTGCGCGTCGTGCGGTGAAACAGGCGCACGCCGAGGCTATCCTCCAGGCCACGGATGGCATGGCTCAGCGAAGGGCGGGCGACGCCCAGGAAATCAGCCGCGCGACGAAAGCTGTGGTGCTCGGCAACCGCCATGAAGGCTCTGAGGTCGGACAGCGTCGGTTTGCTCATTGGTAGTTTTTTTGAACCAACCTATGTGGTTAATTGGCTCTTATCATAACAATGATAGGGCCATAACATCCAATCCTGTCGTTTACCGTCTTACTCATTCTGGATGCCTGTCATGAACAAAACCTGGTTTATCACTGGAACATCGGCCGGTCTCGGCCGCCTTCTCACCGAACGTCTACTCACCCGTGGCGATCGCGTGGCGGCCACCGTGCGCCGTCCCGAAGCGCTCGACGATCTGGTCGCCACCTACGGCGACAGGCTCTGGGTCGCCAAACTCGACGTGACCGATGTGGCCGCGGTGCGCAGTGTGGTCGATCGCGCCTTTGCCGAGCTCGGTCGCATCGACGTGATCGTGTCCAATGCCGGTTACGGCCTCCTCGGCGCGGTGGAAGAGGCCTCTGATGAGCAGATCCGCCACGTCATCGATACCAACCTGGTTGGCTCCATCTCGCTGATCCGCGCAGCGATTCCACATCTGCGCGAGCAGGGCGGCGGTCGCGTACTGCAACTCTCCTCGGAAGGCGGCCAGATCGCCTATCCGGGATTCAGCCTCTACCACGCCGCCAAGTGGGGGATCGAGGGCTTCGTCGAATCGATGTCGAAGGAACTGGCTCCCTTCGGCATCGCCTTGACCCTGGTGGAGCCGGGGCCGACCGCGACCAATTTCGTCTCCGGTGTGGTCCGGCCGGCGACGATGGCGGTCTACGACGGCACCCCCGCCGACGACGTGCGGCGCGGCATCGATTCGGGTGCGTTCCCGGTCACCGGAGACGCCGACAAGGTGGTGGAGCGGATGATCGAAATGATCGACGGGGGCACCACACCGCTGCGCCTGGCGCTCGGCGCGTCCGCCTTCGAAGGTGTTCATGCAGCGCTCCAGCAGCGGATCGATGAGCTCGAAGCGCAGAAGGTCATCGCCTATTCGGTGGAACTGGACCGATGAGCGAGGCCAGGCCCTCCGCCACTCTCGCTCTCGTCGCGCCGGAGGCGCGCGAAATCGTGGCGACCTTCCCGCGTTTCGTGCCCGACCCGCAGGCCCCCGGTGAATTCCGCGCACTGGTGGCGTCGCTCTATCCGGAGGAGCAGGTCGACCGGACCGAACGCCGGGTGCCCGGCCCGCCGCAAGCCCCCGATGTACGGGTGCTGATCTATCGCCCGCAGGGCCAGGCCGGCGCCCTGCCGGCCATCCTCTACGTGCATGGTGGCGGTTTCGTTGCCGGCCGGCCCGAGATGATGGACGGGGCGAGCATGCGACTCGCCCAGCGTCTCGGGGCGGTGGTGGTCTCGGTCCAGTACCGCCTGGCGCCGGAAACACCCTTCCCCGGACCGCTGGAGGATTGCTACGCCGCGCTCGACTGGCTGTTCAGCGAAGCCGAGGCGCTGGGCGTCGATCCGGCGCGCATCGCGCTCTATGGTCAGAGTGCCGGCGGCGGGCTTGCAGCCGCGACCGCGCTGCTCGCACGCGAGCGCGGCCAGCATCGGCTCGCGGCGCAGTTCCTGCTCTATCCGATGATCGATCCGCGCACTGGCACCGCGGACGCGCCCATTGACAATGCCTCGACCGGTGAATTCCTCTGGACCCGTGAAGCCAATCGCAACGGTTGGGCGGCGATGCGGGGCACTGATGACATCGAACCCGCGCGGCTCGGCCACTTTGGGCCGGCGCTTGCCGCAGACGTCGCCGGCCTGCCGCCGACCTTCATCGCGGTCGGGTCGCTCGATCTCTTCCTCGAAGAGAACGTCGCCTACGCCCTGAGCCTGTCTCGCGCCGGCGTACCGATCGATCTGCACGTCTATCCCGGCGGCGTGCATGGATTCGAAATCGTGCCGGGCACGGTCGCTGATGCGTATTGGCGCGCTTTCGACGAGGCTTTTCGACGCTGGCTAGGAGTTACCTCATGACTACTTTGCAGACACCCATCGGCTCCGGCTTCGGAGCGACCACCACCGCGCAAGAAGTGCTGGAAGGACACGATCTTTCCAACCTCACCGCCATTGTCACCGGCGGCCATTCCGGCCTGGGGTTGGAAACCACACGGGCGCTTGCCAGTGCCGGCGCGCACGTCATCGTCGCCGCGCGCGACCAGGAGGCCGCGCGCGACCAGGAGGCCGCGCGTGCGAAGACCCGCGATATCGCCAACACCGAAGTCGAACGCCTGGACCTGTCCGACCTGGCCAGCGTGCGCGACTTCGCACGGCGTTTCCTGGAGAGCGGCCGACACATCGACATCCTGATCGGCAGCGCGGGCATCATGGCCTGTGCCGAAACCCGCGTGGGACCGGGCTGGGAGGCGCAGTTCGCGACCAATCATCTGGGCCACTACGCACTGGTCAATCTGCTCTGGCCGGCGCTCAAGGGCGGCGCCAGGGTCGTGGCCGTCTCGTCGGCGGGGCACCACCTCTCGGGAATCCGCTGGGACGACGTGCACTTCGAGCGTGGCTACGACAAATGGCTGGCCTATGGGCAGTCGAAGACCGCCAATGCGCTGTTCGCCCTCCACCTGGATCGACTGGGCCGGAGCGAGGGGGTGCGGGCATTCTCCCTGCATCCCGGCTCGATTCTCACCCCGCTCCAGCGCCATCTGACGCAGGACGAGATGGTTGACGCCGGTTGGATCGATGCCGATGGAAATCTCGCCGATCCGACCTTCAAGACCCCGCAGCAAGGCGCGGCGACCCAGGTATGGGCCGCGACATCCACCCGGCTGGCGGGCATCGGCGGCGTGTATTGCGAGGATTGCGAGATCGCCGCGCCGGACCAAAGCGAAGCGCCGTCCTTCGTC
The DNA here is from genome assembly GCF_023507745.1 of Vreelandella olivaria. Lineage (GTDB taxonomy): Bacteria > Pseudomonadota > Gammaproteobacteria > Pseudomonadales > Halomonadaceae > Vreelandella > Vreelandella olivaria_A. The sequence continues at coordinate 24,734 of NZ_JALPZO010000109.1, forward strand.
GGTGTGAAACCCCATGCCGTCGACCCCGGGCAAGCCGAACGCCTCTGGGCGCTGTCCGCCGAGCTGACCGGAATCGACGCCTTCGCCATGCAGTGAGGCGCCTATATGGCGCCACGGCACTTGCGTCCTGTCCTCGCTGTTGCCGAAGGACACACAACCAGATCTTCATCGCCATGACGTTGAAAGCCCGCGATCACGGCGTGTTGCTCGAAGCTCCCATGGAACCCCGGCCGGTACGGTCGGCAGGTTCCGCACTCAACCGACCTGGAAAAAAAATGACCAAGACAATTCTGATTACCGGTGCCTCCAGCGGTATCGGCAAGGTAACCGCGAAGCTGTTCGCCGAGCGTGGCTGGAACGTCGTCGCCACGATGCGCAAACCTGAAAAGGAAGTGGAACTGCGCGCATTCGACAACGTCCTGGTGACCCACCTCGACGTGACCGACGCAGCGTCCATCCGCTCGGCCGTGGAAGCCAGCATCAGCCGCTTCGGCCGCGTCGACGCCTTGTTGAACAACGCCGGGTACGCGATCTGGGGGCCGCTCGAAGCGGTGCCGACGGATGCCATCCGCAAGCAGTACGAGACCAATGTCATCGGCGTCATGGAGACGACCAAGGCCCTGATGGGGCATTTCCGCGCCAATCGCGCAGGACTGATCCTCAACGTGTCGTCGATCGGCGGGATACTCACGTTCCCCCTCGGGACGCTGTATCACAGCACCAAATTCGCGATCGAAGGACTTTCGGAAGCCCTGAGCTTCGAGATGCGCGAGATCGGCGTCACCGTCAAGATCATCGAGCCGGGCGACACCTTGACGAACTTCAAGGTCGAGCTCGCCACGGACGATGCGATGCCCGAGTATCAACCGGTCATCGAGAAGTTCGCGCAAGGCTACAAGCCGATCAAGGCGGCGGGTTCCGAGCCCATCGTCATCGCCGAGGTCATTTTCAGGGCGGCGACCGATGGCACGGACCAGTTGCGCTATCCGGCGGGCGACGATTCGATTGCCAAGGTCGCCAAGCGAAAAGCCGAAGATGAAGCGACTTTTCTCGCCGATATACGCCGCCAGTTCGCCATCAACTAATACCAGAAGGATAGTTGCGATGACATCCAGATTCGAAAACAAGGTCGTCCTGATCACCGGCGCGGCCGGCGCCCTCGGCGAGGCCATGGCCCGCGCCTTCGCCGCTGAAGGCGCGCGCGTTGCATTGGCCGCGCGACCCCATCACCAGGAGAATGCCACCAGAGTGGCGGCCGAGATCGGTAACGATTCCCTGTACGTTGCGCTCGATGTGGCGGACGAGGCGAGTTGGACCGACGCGGTCGCCCACATCGAGGATCGCCTCGGCCCGATATCGGTGCTCGTTCTCAACGCGGCCCATGCGGCCAACGGAGGTGTCGAAAAGGTCGAGACCGCGCAGTGGCGGAAGTCGATCGAGACCAACCTGACCGGAAGCTTCCTCGGCATCCGCGCGGTCGCGCCCTCCATGCGCAGCGCCGGCGCCGGTTCGATCGTCATCGTGTCGTCCGTCGCCGCCCTCGACAAGGCGCCGGGTCTGGTCGCCTACGGGGCGAGCAAATGGGGCCTGAGGGGGCTGATGCGAACGGCGGCCTGGGAACTGGCGCGCGACAAGATCCGCGTGAACGCGCTGCATCCCGGGATCATCGAAACGCCGCTGGCCTACAATCCCGACACCGGCAAGCAGTGGGCGCCGACCGACAAGCTCGCCATTCCGCGAAATGCCGAGTCCGCGGAGGTCGCCAGGTACGTGCTGTTCATGGCGTCCGACGATGCCGCCTACACCACCGGCGCGGAATGGCTGGCGGACGGCGGCTTCATGCTGGGTCCTGTGGAGCCGTCATAGCGGCCATTGACAGCAACACCTGTATGGATGTCGTACTCGTGGCTCGCGAGGAGATGCCTGGTGCCGCCGCCCATGCGCCTGGACACATGGGTTGCCCGGAGGTTGCAGCCGCTTCAACGCACGCTGATGCCATCGAGGAACAGACCCGCCAAGTGTGCGATGCGCGACTTGGATGCGTCGCCCTGCTCAACGGCGAGCGAGATCGCCATGACCACGTACACGAGATCGTCGAAGGTCACATCGCCACGGATGACGCCGGCCTCCTGCGCGCGACGAAGCAGTCGATTGCCCTCTTCGCTGGTCGCGCGGCAACCCGGAGTACCGCTCTGGAGAACCGTCCCGAGCGATGTCGCAAGGCCGCGATAGACGTTCGTATGCACCACGAGCTCCTCGAGATAGGCACGCACCGCACATCCCGGCTCCATCTCGCCCCCCCGCGCACGGCTCACCTCTGCGAACGACAGGAGCCGCGCATTGTAGGTGGCCGCCAGAAGCGCCTCGCGGGTCGGGAAACGTCGATACAAGGTGCCGATCCCGACCCCCGCGCGCTTTGCGACGTCTTCCAGGGACGCGCCTACGCCCCGCTCCAGGAATACCTCTTCGGCCGCGGCGAGGATACGTTCGCGATTTCGTTGCGCATCGGCACGCAGCGTAGTGTCGTCGGTCAATGGTTTTCTTCTCATCACTTGAAAACTGGAGGATACCTCCATATTATAAGTGGATCAATCCTCCACTTAAACGACGAGCAGCGAAATGACCAGACAATTCGAGAACAAGATCGTGGCGATCACGGGCGGTAGCGAGGGCATCGGCTTTGCGACAGCGAAGTTGTTCGCGTCAGAAGGCGCACAGGTGTATGTGACGGGGCGCCGGCAAGAGCGATTGGACGAAGCCGTGAAAGCGATCGGCAACGGTGCCGTCGGCATCCAGGGCGACGTCGGCAACGGCGCTGACCTCGATCGACTCTACGCGCGCATCAAGCGCGATCACGGCAGGCTCGATGTGGTGTTTGCCAATGCGGGAATTTCCGAGTCCGCACCGCTCGGTGCGCTTGACGAGGCGCATTTCGATCGGCTGTTCGGCACCAACATCAAAGGCTTGATCTTCACTGTACAGAAGGCGCTACCGCTGATGACGGCCGGAAGCAGCGTGATCCTCACTGGATCCGTAGTGGGTAGCAAGGGACTCCCCAGCCTGTCGATCTACAGCGCTACCAAGGCTGCGATCCGTTCGTTCGCACGAACCTGGACAACCGACCTCAAAAGCCGGGGCATCCGCGTTAACGTGGTTTCGCCTGGTATGATCCACACGCCAGCGATGCAAACGTACCTGCAGAACAATGCGGGGGCGGAAGACGCGTTGAAGCAAATGACGCCGCTCGAGCGGCTCGGCCAGGCGGAAGAAGTCGCCAAGGCAGTGCTGTTCCTGGCTTCGAGCGATAGCAGCTTTATCGCGGGGGAGGAACTCTTCGTCGATGGCGGTTGCGTGGCGGTATAGCGTTGGATCGGCGGCGGCCACGGCGGCATGGGGCAGTACCAGGTCGACCAGATGCGGCGCTACGCCACCGACGTGACGGGCCTGGTGATGCCTGGCTGCGGTCATTGGCTGCCGGAGGAGTGCACAGCGCCGCTGAACTCGGCGGTGGTTGACTTCCTGCAGGCGCGCTGAGTCGTTGGCTATCCGTTATCGAGACTGTTCAGATAGGCGCAAAACATGTCGGCCATCGCATTGGCGTAGGTGTCGATTTCCGCTCGCGTCCGGGGCGTTTCCGAAAAACTCTTGCCCACCGCACTGAAGGTGGTGGTGATCAGTTCTCCCGCCAGTGCACGGGTGGTGGTGGAGACGTTGGGAAGCAGCTCCTCCATGAACCGTTCGAGGGTCCGATCCCCCGAGGCGCGCGCCTGCCGCGCCTCGGGGGCGTCGCGATAGAGTGGGGCGGCATCATTGAGGGCCACACGCATCTCCGCCTCGTCGCACTCCGAACGGATGAAGGCATGGACCAGCGCGCGCAAGCGATCGAGCGCCGGTGTCCCGGTGTCCTCGATAATGTCGCGCAGCATATCGGACGTCCGTCTCCACTCGTCCGTCTGGAGCTGGAAGAGAATCGCCGCCTTGTTCGGGAAGTATTGATAGACCGAGCCGACGCTGACCCCGGCCTTCTCGGCCACCCGGGCGGTGGTGAAACGGGTGACGCCTTCCTCGGCCAGGACTTGAACCGCCGCTTGCAGGATCGCCGCGACCAACTCGGTCGAGCGGGCCTGTTGAGGTTGCTTCCGGGAAGAGAGCTGGGGACGACGTCGGTGGGTCATGGTGGTATCGGGGCGCAAGGAGCACGGCAAGTGGAAGGAAAGAGGGGTCAATCGACCGGGTTCTTGATGCGATGCATCGGTCGCATTCTAGGCTGGGCTGGCCGAGACCTCAACCGGGCACTTCTATTATCCCGAACTCAAACCTGAGTCATGTCGCCGCGACCCGCCTTGCATGTCCACCCAATTGGGGGCCAGCCCACGCGCCATCAGAGGTTTCGGCGGATCGCATGGGGAAGGAGAACGCGACCTGCAATGCGAATATCAAATGTGGATGTCTGGTCGTATCATTCGATTAAATGCGATTTATTGATCGCATTTTATTCCAGCCCTCGAAACAGGGCGCCCGACCCTCGACCGGACACCCCCATGACCACCACACTGACCACCTCGCCACTGGCACCCCTGCTGGACCGTCTGTTCGCTCAGGCCGATGCGGCAACCAGCCCGGCCCTGGCCGGCATTTCCCGCGAAGAGCGCGAGCGGCTGATGCACAGCAGGACCGAGTACCTCGACTTCTACGGGCGGCTGAAGGACCTCTGGCTGCCCGTATCGCGCGAAACCGGCACGCTGCTTTACCTGCTGGCGCGCGGCACCGGCGCGCGCAACATCGTCGAATTTGGCACCTCGTTTGGTATCTCCACGCTGCACCTGGCCGCCGCCTTGCGCGACAACGGCGGCGGTCGCCTGATCGGCAGCGAGTTCGAGCCCTCGAAAGTGGCGCGGGCGCGCGAGCACCTGGCCGAAGGCGGCTTCGCCGATCTGGTGGAGATTCGTGAAGGCGACGCGTTGACGACGCTGGCGGCTGATCTCCCCGACACCATCGACCTGCTGTTGCTCGACGGCGCCAAGGCGCTCTACGGCGACATTCTGTCGCTGATGGAGAGCCGCCTGCGACCGGGCGCGCTGATCGTCGCCGACAACGCCGACGACAGCCCGGACTACCTGGCGCGGGTGCGTTCGCCCGCCGGCGGCTACCTGTCCGTGCCGTTTTCGCGGGACGTCGAACTCTCCATGCGGCTGGGCTGAACGATTTCCAGGCGCGAGGCCGCGCCCCGACCGCAACAAGCTCTGCCATTCAACCCTGAATTTCCAGGAGAAAGCCATGCACGTATTCGTAACGGGCGCCACCGGCTGGGTCGGTTCGGCCGTCACCGACGATCTGTTGAAAGCGGGCCACCAGGTCACCGGCCTGGCGCGCTCCGACGACAAGGCCGCGGCCCTGGCCGCGACCGGCGCGAAGGTGATCCGCGCCACGCTCGATGATCTCGATGCCTTGCGCGACGCTGCGGCGGCGGCGGACGCCGTGATCCATACCGCCTTCAATCACGATTTCTCCAGGTTCGCCGAGAGTGCGGAGCAGGACCGCCGCGCGATCGAGGCGCTCGGAAGCGCGCTGGCGGGGTCCGCCCGCCCGCTGCTCGTCACCTCGGGGTTGTCGGGGCTGGCCCGCAGCGCCGTCGAGTCCGACCTGCCTGGTGAGGCCGGCCCGCGAATGTCGGACGCCACCGCACGGGCCTTGGCGCAACGCGGCGTACGCGCGGCGACCGTTCGCCTGCCGCCGTCGGTGCATGGCCTTGGCGATCACGGCTTCGTTGCGATCCTGATCCGTCTGGCGCGGCAGACGGGGGTATCGGCCTATATCGGCGAAGGCCGGAACTGCTGGTCCGGCGTGTACCGGCTCGATGCCGCGCGCGTCTATCGTCTTGCGCTGGAGCACGGCGTGACCGAGCCGGCCTACCACGCGGTGGCGGACGAGACGGTGCCGTTCAAGGCCATCGCGGAGGTGATTGGCCGCCGCCTCGACCTGCCGGTCGAATCGCGGGAGCGCGGGCATTTCGGCTGGTTCGCCAGTATGGCCGGCGCGGAGATGTCCGTTTCCAGCGCACGCACCCGTGAGCGGCTGGGCTGGACGCCGCAAGGCCCCGGTCTGCTCGCCGATCTCGACCAGCCCGGCTACTATGCGCCGGCCCCGGCCGTGGCGGGGGGCGCGCGATGAACCTGAAAAGCGCCCTGTGGCGCAGACCCCTTGCCTTGTCGGGGCGTGTGGCGACGGTTTCCATCGGCTCCGTACCCCGCAAGATGCTGGTGGGTGCGTTCATCGCCATCCTGGGCTGCGGCGTGTGCGCCGCCGCCGCCGACGGCTCCGTGCAGGCAGCGCCATCGCCGGCGACCGGCGCCGACGGCAGCTTGGCTTTCGAAACTGCAAACGGTTCCGGCGCCGCGGTCCTCGACCGGGCGAATGCCTTCATGGCGACGCTCGACAACGGGCAGCGCACCGCCCTGGTCCAGGCCTACACCTTCGCCAACGCCGCCAGATGGCACACCTATCCCCAGTGGGGGCTGAGCCGCGGCCAGGCCCGGCTTGGCCTGGCCTTGGGGACGCTTTCCGACGCGCAGTGGAGTGCGCTGAACGCTCTGCTTGCGGCGGCGACCGGCAGCGGCAGCAACGAAGGCTTCGATGAAATCCAGCAGCATCTCGCGGCGGACGACTGGATCCGGCGCAACGGTGGCCGAGAGGGCTACGGCAGGGGCAATTTCTATATCGCATTCTTGGGGGCGCCGTCGGACACCGGCATCTGGCAGCTTCAGTTCGGTGGACATCACCTCGCGCTGACCCACACCTACCGGGACGGGGTTCTGGTCGGGGCGACGCCGTCGTTCCGGGCGATCGAGCCCCACGCCGTCGTCGAACTCGACGGAATCACCATTCGCCCCCAGCGCGACGAGTGGCAGGCGTTCGTCTCGCTGCTTGCCTCGCTCGACCCGGTCCAGACCGCCGCCGCCGAGCTTGGCAGGCAACAAAGTGAGCTTCTGCTGGGGCCGGAAGCACGGCGCAAGGACTGGAACTTCCCGGCCAGGGCGGAGGGCATCCCGGCGATGTCGCTGAGCCAGACACAACGCGCGCTGCTGCTCCACGCGATCGGCCTGTACGTGAACGACGTCGCCGATGCGGACGCCGAGCTGATTCTCGCCCGGTACCAGCGCGAGCTTGACGCTACGTATCTGGGTTTTTCCGGTTCCACCTCGCTCGCCCGCACCGGCGACTACGTGCGTATCGACGGGCCTTCGGTCTGGATCGAACTGGTCATGGACCCGCCTTACTCCACCGACCAGCCCCACGTCCATGCCGTCTGGCGCGACAAGCGCACGGACTATGGCGGCACCCGACCCGGCGACAGGTAGCCCTTTCGCTCCCGCGGACGCTGTTCGGCGCCGACGCGGGCCTCTGCGCTCGCGCATGGTGGTTCAGTCAGATCGGCTTGATTTTTTGTTTGCTAGCTAGCATAATTGTTTTATGGCAAACAAATCAGACAAATTCCAGCGCGACGCGGTGGCCGCATGGGCGAAACGCTGCTATCTCGCAGGCCGCGCAGTCATGGATGCGGCCCTTCGCCCCTATGACATCGGCTCCACGCAATGGTACGTGCTGTATCAACTGGCCCATCACGGGCCGACGATGCAGCGCGACCTGTTGCGCATGCTGCAGATCGAACGCGCGACCTTGAGCATCGTCGTCGGGGCGCTGGTTCGCAAAGGGCTGGTCGAACAGGTGCCCGACACTATCGACCGGCGACAGAAACGTCTGCAGATGACGGTCGCCGGCACGAAACTATGGGGCGAACTGCCCGACCTCACTTTTATTCGCAGTGTGGCGTTCGACGGCATCGACCAGGCCGAGATCGCCACCGCCATCAAGGTGCTCCAGACCGCCACCGGGCGGCTCGATGAGCTTTTACGACAAGGAACCGACACATGACGATTCTGATAACAGGTGCGACCGGACTGGTGGGTACGCGTCTTCTGCCGCGTCTCGTGGCTGCCGGTGAGGATTGCCGCGCCATCCTGCGCGCGGGAAGCGATGTGCCTGTCGGCGTAACGGCTGTGGAGGGTGATCTTCTGAACCCTGAATCGCTCGAACAGGCGGTGGAGGGGGTCTCGGCGATCATCCATCTTGCTGCTGTGTTCCGCACCCCCGACACGGACCTGATCTGGAAGATCAACCTCGAGGGGACACGCAACCTGATTGCCGCCGCCAAAGCGCATGCGCCCAAGGCGCGTTTCATCATGGCGAGTACCAGCCACGTCTATGACCCGGACACCCCGCATCCCGGTCGCGAAGAGGATGTGACCAACCCGACCCTGGCGTATCCGGCCAGCAAGGTTTCAGCCGAGAAGGAATTGCGCGAAAGCGGGCTGAACTGGTCGGTTCAGCGCTTCGGCTTCGTCTATGGCGACCAGGATGGGCATCTTGAAGTGCTGCCCAAGCTGGCGACTAATGCCAAACTTCATCCGGCTCAAAAGATGAGCATGGTTCACCACAGGGACATTGCCACTGCCATCGATCTCGCGCTCTCGGGCGCGCTGGACGGGCGCATCGTCAATATCACCGATGACGCACCCACATCGCTCTACGAGTTGACCGCGCTGGTCGGCGAGGCGATGGAGCCATCGTCCGAGCCGTTGGCCAACCCCTGGCATCTGCACATGGACGGCTCGCTGGCGCGTCGCCTCGGCTTCCGGCCGAGTGTGAGGACCGTCTACCAGGCCGTTGAGGAAAAGCTGTTGTGATGCGACGACGCATAAGCGGCGACAGCCCCCCGCTTATGCGCCGCGCCGCCAGATGCTCTGGGCAGTGCCTGCCAAAACCTGAACTGTGGCTTTCAGGGTCGCTGCCACGCGTTCGGTCGAATGGGCCGTTCAAGGCTGCTTTCGCGAGGAAATCCGCGGACGGCGGCGGTGGGTCATCGGCGTGCCAGGACGGGAAAGACAATGCGAATAGGCAGAGCGGGCAACCCATCGTATCCTTTAATGCGACTGATTGATCGCAATCTGGTCCGCGCAGAAAGGCGCTCAACCGACGACCGGGAACCACTCTGACCACAACCCAGGAGGCCATTGCCATGCTGGCTCGATATCGCGTGCTCTTTTCCTGCCTCTTTGCAGGTGTCACGTGCCTGGCATTTGCGGAACAGGACTCGATGCGTACCGGCACCGTTTCGCCCATGACCGGATTCGCGGACTTCCAGACCTACGTACAGGCATCGCGGAACCGGGTCCAGGAAACCCGTGACTTCCAGACGGACAACCCAGGCGATGAACTGAACTGGAACTCACCCTTCGAGCTTCGCCCCGACGCTCCCTCCCGCAAGGCGATGCTGCTGATTCACGGTCTTGGCGATTCCCCCTGGTCATTCGTCGACATCGCGCAGGATCTCGTGGCCCAGGGCTATACCGTACGCACGCTGTTGCTGCCGGGGCACGGCACCAGGCCCGCCGATCTGGTCGATGTGCGGCTGGAGGAGTGGCAGCAACTGGTGCGGGAGCAGGTTGCGCTGCTGCATCGGGATTTTTCGGAGGTTTACCTGGGGGGCTTCTCGACAGGCGCCAATCTCGCGCTCGAATACGCCGTGGGCGATCCGCAGGTTCGCGGCCTGTTGTTGTTCTCGCCCGCCTTGCGCTCGAACGAGTATTTCGCTTGGGCCACGCCGTGGCTGGCACATGTCAGGACATGGCTGCTGTCGACGGGTCCTCATCCCCAACAGTCGCCGCTGCGCTATCACAACGTGCCCACCAACGGGTTCGCGCAGTTCCACCGCAGCAGCGTGGCGGCGCGCAGGGCCATCAGGGAAAGAGGCTTCGATCGTCCCGTGGTCATGGTGCTGGCCGAGCACGATTCCGTCGTCGACGTGCGTTATGTGCGCAGGGCCTTCGATCGCCACTTCACCCATGCCGCCAGCCGTCTGATCTGGTATGGGCGGGTGGCAGACGACGCGGCTGCCTTGCCGCGCATTCTGGAGCGGACCGACTTCCTGCCGCAGGAGCGTATCAGCCAGTTTTCGCACATGGGCATCCTGTTCTCGCCACAGAACGCGCTGTACGGACGATCCGGCAGCGAACGCATCTGCTGGAACGGTCAGACGGATGAGGCCACGGTGCGCTGCCTGTCCGGCGAGCCGGTCTGGTATTCCGACTGGGACTATCGCGAAAAGGGCAAGGTGCATGCGCGCCTCACCTTCAACCCCTATTTCGACTGGCAGTCGCAGGTGATTCGGGAGGTGCTGGCCTCCACCAGCGACCTTGCCATGAATGATGCGCGGTAACCGACGAATGGCGATGATTGCAACCGACTCCATAGAACGCCGCATCCTTCACTATGTCATCGGATCGGTGTTGCTCACCCTGCTGGTGACCATAGCAGGCATATCCTTCGTGAATGGTCTGTTCGAGAAGAGCCTGCTGACCCGCCAGATGCAGGAAGAGCGCAGTTTCATCCTGAGCCAGGCCAATCTGCATGAGCCGTTTGTGTGGAACACGGCGACCGTGCAGGGCTTCTACGTGCCGGCGTCCCTGCAGGGCGACGTCGAGATTCCGGAGATTTTTCGCACCCGCGAATTCCCTTTCACCGGCGAAATCGAGGTGGGCGGGAAAAAATACATGCTGCAAAACGCGCCTGTCGACGGCGGACGCATGTATCTGGCCAAGGACATCAGCATTTACGAAATACAGGGTGTGGCCTACAAGTGGGTGCTTGGGGCGATCAGCCTGATGCTGTTGACCCTGGCCGTGCCATTTGCCCGCATCACGAGTCGACACCTGGTCACGCCGCTGGTGGATCTGATGGGGCAGATCAAGTCCATCGAACCCGCGCCAACCATGCCCCACCTTGCCGAGGACGGTGTCGATCAGGAGTTGCTGGTGGTGGTTCGAACGCTCAACCGCTTTCTCGATGAGATGGAAACCTATGTCAAGCGGGAAAAGATGCTGCTGGGAATGGCGAGCCACGAGTTGCGCACACCGATCTCGATTATCGCGGGCGCCCTGGATGGCATCGAGGCGCGCGGGGAGACGCCCACCGCCGATGCCAGGGCCATGCGGCGCATCCGTCGCGCCGTCAATGGGATGGGCACGAGTGTTCACGCCATTCTGAGTCTGATGCGCCACGGTGATCCGGTGAGCGAAGGTGTTGCGCTCCTTCTCGTGGTGCAGGAGGAAATGAAGGATGTCGATCACATCCATCAGGGTGCACGTAAGCGGGTACGCTTGCATGGCGAGGCGGATCCCCGCCTGCTTGCCGACCCTGCGCTGGTGAGGATGCTGCTGCGCAATCTGATGCACAACGCGCTCCAGCACACAAGCGGGGCGGTCAATGTGGTCATCGATACCAACTGGATCGAGTTCAGGGATGAAGGGCCTGGATTGCCGGAGCACTACCGCGCCTTGCTGACCGCGCCACCCGTCGTACCGACGTCGGGCGCGGCGGGGCTGGGGCTGTTCATCGCCACCTTGATCTGCGAGCGCCTGCGATGGCAGTTGAAGTGGGTGAACGCTGCCGCTGGCGGGACGGTGCTGCGTGTGACATTTGGGGCCGTGCCGGCCGATGCATTCACCCGGGGAGACTGCAAGTGGCCCCGGGCCAAAGTGGCTGCCTGATGGCCCTGCGCGCCTCGCTGGCATGACAGGCAAGCATGGGAAACCAGTATGAGAAACAAGACCCGGGTTCTGATCGTCGAAGACAACGCCGATCTGGCGGAGAACATCTTCGAATTTCTCGGCGAGAATGAATATGAGCTGGAATATGCATCGGGCGCATTGACGGCGCTGCACCTGCTCGACAGCCAGAGCTTCGATGTCATCGTGCTGGACATCATGCTCTCCGGCGCCTCGGGACTCGACATCGCCCGTCGGCTGCGCAAGGACATGAACGACCAGACGCCGATCATCTTCATGACGGCAATGGGGGCGATAGAAAACAAGGAAGACGGCTATTCGAGTGGTGGTGACGATTATCTCGTCAAGCCGTTCGATCTCAGAGAGCTGGCATTGCGCATCGATGCCCTGCATCGGCGAAGATCGCGCATCGACACGGTGCTGCGCGCGGGGGATGTCAGTTTCAACCCCGGCACGCTGGAGGTCCATGTCGAGCCCCGGGGAAAGCTCCGGCTGTCGGGATTGGCCGCGCACATCTTCGAGGCGCTGATCCGCAGTCATCCGGATTTCATTTCCTATGCCTCATTGAGCGCCAGGCTCTGGCCGGAACAGGGCGTCGATGCCAATACGTTGCGCACGCATATCTGGCTGCTGCGCAAGCAGCTCCAGGAAGCCTATGGGATGCCCATGATAAAAACGCTGCATGGTCGGGGATATATTCTCGACGTTTCGGGACAGTGAGGTATGTCCGGGTTGGATTCCCCAGGGCCACCTCGCGTTTTTGGATTTGATGAATTATTGATGCCCCCTTGACAGGGGCTTGGTGGGCAGCCCCGTACAGTTCCAATTATCTATCGTCGTATATGATCGGCTGACGCCTGAATAGCCGACAGCATTCTGCGTACTCGATGAGTGGCCTGCGCAAGGCTGGTTTTCAGCGTGCTCCGCGCATTTTTCGATGCCCGTGCACGCAGAGATGCCGTGCAGGCACTCGTACCGAAATCGAAGACCTCGAAAAAGAGAGACCCATGGGCCGGAATATGCACCGTAGCAGCCTGGCCGACACAGTCGGCTTCTTCAAAGCGTGGCTCGTCGATCCCCGGCGGGTGGCGGCGATCGTCCCCTCGGGACGCGCGCTGGCCAGCCTGATCACCTCGGAGATCTCCGCACAGACGGGCCCGGTGATTGAGCTTGGGCCGGGCACCGGCGTTTTCACCCACGCGCTGATCGAACGTGGCGTCGCTCAGGAAAACCTGGCGTTGATCGAATACGGTGCGGTGTTCGCCGCCAGGCTGGAGCACCAGTTCGAGCGCGCCCACACGGTGTGCATGGATGCCGCGCGGCTGAAGAAAGCCGAACTGTTCGAGGGGATGCAGGCGGGCGCCGTGATCAGTGGCCTGCCGTTGCTGTCGATGCCGCCGCGCAAGGTCATGGCCATTCTCGATGGCGTGTTCACCAGGCTGCGATCCGACGGGGCCTTCTATCAATTCACCTACGGTCCGACTTGCCCGGTTCCCCGCGCACTGCTCGATCGCCTCGGGCTCAAGGCGATCAGGATTGGCCGCACCTTCGCCAATGTGCCGCCCGCGTCGGTCTACCGCATCGTCCGACGCCCGCCGCGCTATGAGGCCGTTCGCCTGGTCCAGGGAACGCAGCCGTCGGCCGTGGACGCTGTTGACCGCGAGCGGGATCGACATGCGTAGCCCGTGCCGCTGCCAGCCTCCAGCGTGGCGACGCAGACAACCTGGCACCTGGCGCGCGGGTGCCCGAGGCGGGCTCCCGGCGTGCCTCTTCCTGCTGCTTGCCGCCTGTGGCGCGCCGTCCAACGATACCGGGGAAGATGCGCATGTTGCCGCCGCGCGCGTTACCGTGGCGCCAGCGGAGCCCGCCGCATTCGGCGAGCGATTCACCCTCTCCGGAACCCTGACCGCCGAGCGCCAGACACGCCTGTCGCCCCGCGCCGACGGGCTGGTGGCCCAGGTGCACGTCGATGCCGGTGACCAGGTCGAGGCCGGACAGGTGCTGCTCGAACTCGACGCCGCCATTGCCCGTCAGGCACTCTTGCGCGCCCAGGCCCAAACGGAGGAAGCCGAGGCCGCCCTGCGCGAGGCGCAGCGCCTGGTGGTCGAGGCGCAGCGGCTGATCGAACACCAGGCCATCCCGGCCACGGAGGTCGAGGCGCGGGCCGCCGCCCTGGACTTCGCCCGCGCCGCGGCGGCGTCCGCCCGCGCCAATGTGCGCGAGCAGGCGGAGCAGGTCGAGCGGCACGTGCTGCCAGCCCCCTTCGCCGGCGTGATTGCCGAGAAACTCAGCGAGGCCGGCGAATGGGTGCAGCGCGGCACACCGGTGCTGTCGCTGGTGGCGACCGAGCGCGTACGGCTGGATCTGCGTGTGCCGCAGGAACGCTTTGGGCAGATCGCCGATGATGCGCAGGTGCGCGTGTTCGCCGACGCCCTTGGCGGTACGCCGTTGCAGGCGAGCGTCGGCGCGCGGGTGCCGGTCACCGACCCCGGTGCGCGGACTTTTCTGTTGCGCCTGCTGGTGGCAGACCCGCAGGGTCGGCTGCTGCCGGGGATGTCGGCGCGGGCCGAGATCGACCTGCCGCCCGGCGCCGCCGCGCCGGCGATCGACCGCGATGCGCTGCTGCGCCAGCCGGACGGCAGCCACAGCCTGTTCGTCGTCGAGGAGACCGATGGCGGGCCGGTCGCCCGGCGCCGCAGCGTGCGGATTCTCCACGACCGGGATGGCAGCGTCGCCCTCGCGGGCGACGATGTCAGGCCGGGCGAACGGGTGGTGATCCGCGGCAACGAAGCCCTGGCCGACGGCCAGCCGCTGGACCTGGTGGAGCGCTGAGCCATGGGCTTCGACCGCGTTCTGCGCCATGGCACCCTGATCGCCGTGGCGGTCCTGATCCTCTGCGTGCTGGGGGGCAGCGCCGCGCTGCGGGTGCCGGTGCAGATGATCCCCGATCTCGAAGTGCGCACCATCAGCGTCGACACGCGTTGGCCCGGCGCCTCGCCGCGGGACGTGGAGCAGGAAATCCTGATCGAGCAGGAACAGTACCTGCGCACGCTGCCCGGCCTGCGTCGCATGGTTTCCACCGCCAGCACCGGGCAGGCCAGCATCGTGCTGGAGTTCCCCTTCGGGGTCGATATCAACGAGGCGCTGATCCGCACCAACAACGCGCTCAGCCAGGTCTCCGGTTATCCGGAGAACGCGGACGCGCCTGCCTTGACCACGGTCTCGGTCTCCGAGGAGCCGTTCATGTACTTCCGCGTCGGTCCGCGCGCGGATGGCGGCGCGGACCTCGATCTGGCGATGCTGCGCGACTTCCTGCAGGACGAGGTGCGGCCACGCCTGGAGCGCGTCGACGGTGTTTCTCTGGTGGAGATCAGGGGCGCGGAAGAACGCCAGGTGCGCATCGAGGTCAATCCGCATCGCCTGGCCGAGCGTGGGCTGGACATGATCGACCTGCGCGACGCGCTGCGGGCGCGCAACCTCGACCGCTCCGCCGGCGATCTGGACAGCGGCAAGCGCAGCGTGCTGGTGCGCACGGTCGGGCGTTTCCGCACGCCTGCCGAGATCGGCGAGCTGATCGTCGCCGAGCGCCAGGGCGCCCTGGTGCGCCTGTCCGACCTGGCCGACATCCGCCTCAGCCACCACGAACTGCGCGAAAGCGCGTACTACAACGGCCTGCCGGCGCTGTTCCTGGCGGTGCGCCGCGAGACCGGCTCCAACGTGATCCAGACCAAGTACGCGGTGCTGCCCGAGGTCGAGGCGATCAACGACGTGCTCATGGCGCCGCTGGGGCTGGAGATCACCCTGGCCAGCGAGGACGCGCGCTACGTCGAGGACTCGGTGGCCAACGTCTGGAGCAACCTGGTCTTCGGCGCGGCGCTCGCGACCCTGGTGATGTTCGCCTTCCTGCGCTCGGCGCGCAGCACCTTCGTCGGCGTGATCGCCATCCCGATCTGCACCATTGCCGCCTTCATCGGCCTGCTGCTGGCCGGGCGCACGCTGAACGTGATTTCCATGGCTGGCGTGGCCTTCGCCATCGGCATGACCCTGGACAACACCATCGTGGTGCTGGAGAGCATCGACCAGGCGCGGCGCCGTGGCCTGGGCCGCTTCGAGGCCGCTGTGGCCGGCGTGCGCCGGGTCTGGCCGGCGGTGCTGGCCTGCACCCTGACCACCGTGCTGGTGTTCGCGCCGACCCTGTTCATACGCGAGGAATCGGGGCAGCTCTACTCGGATATCGCCATCGCCATTTCCGCCTCCATCCTGGCGTCCATGGTCGTGGCGGTGACCGTGCTGCCGGCGCTGGCCTCGCGGCTGATGCCCTCGGTGACGGCGGGAAAAACCGCCGACGGCGATGCGTTCGAGCGCATCGGCCAGCGCCTGGCCGCGCTCCACGCCACCTGGCCGCGGCGCGCCGCGGTGCTGGTCGGCACGCTGGTCGCCGCGGTGCTGGCCGTGACGCTGCTGACGCCGCCGGCCGAATACCTGCCCGAAGGCGAGGAAGCGAAGGTCTTCTCGCGCATGATCGCGCCGCCCGGCTACAACCTGTCCGAGATGGAGGGTATCGCGCAGGAGCTGATCGCGGCGCTGCGTCCGCGGCTCGACGACGCGCCCGGGCGTTACGCCCGTGGCGAGACGGACATGCCGGCGCTGAACGTCTTCAGCGTGTTCGTGGACCCGCAGGGCATCAGCGCGATGACCGATCCGCAGAACCCGGCCGAGGTCGATGCGCTGATCGGCGCGCTGGAGGCGCTCTACACCGCCTGGCCCGGCATGCGCGCCTTCGCCTCGCGCGGCTCGATCATTTCCAACGACGAAGGCGGCACCCGCAGCATCAATCTGGACATTGCCGGTAGCGACCTGGCGCAGATCTACCGCGTCGCCGGCCTGGCCTACGCGCGCGCCGGCAGCCTGTTCGAGGGCGCCCAGATCGGCTCCGAGCCCGGCTCGCTGAGTCTCGACCAGCCCATGCTGGAGGTGCGGCCGCGCTGGGAGCGGCTGGCCGAAGTCGGCCTCGACGCGGAGCGCTTCGGCTATTCGGTCGCTGCGCTCAGTGATGGCGCCTTCGCCGACGAGATGATCCTGGACGACCGCCGGGTCGACATCTACCTGTTCAGCAGCGCCGGCAGCGGGCAACGGGTCGAGCGCCTGCGCGACCTGCCGATCGCCACGCCGTCCGGCGCGCTGCTGCCGTTGTCCGCGCTGGCCGACCTGCATGAATCGGTCGATAGCGACAGCATCCGCCGGCTGGACGGCCGCCGCACCGTCACGCTGAACATCGTGCCGCCGCGTTCGCTGGCGCTGGAGACCGGGGTCGCGCGCGCGCGGGCTGAACTGATCGACGCCATGCGCGCCGCCGGCGAGATTCCGCACGGGGTCTCGATCGATATTTCCGGCGCCAGCGACCAGCTCGACGCCACGCGCGAGGCGGTCGCCGGCAATTTCGCCATCGCCGTGCTGCTGTGCTACCTGATGCTGGTGGCGGTCTTCCGCCACTGGGGGCGGCCGCTGTTCGTCATGGCCACGGTGCCCATCGGCATGGCGGGCGGGATCGTCGGCCTGGCGCTGCTCAACGGCGTGGGCGCCGCGTTCGGCATCCACCAGCCGTTCGACATGATCACCCTGCTGGGCTTCCTGGTGTTGCTGGGCGCGGTGGTCAACAACCCGATTCTGATCGTGCAGGAAGCCTGCACGCGTATCGAGGAGGGGGCCGCATCGGTGGTGGCGGCGGTGGACGATGCGGTGCGCATCCGCCTGCGGGCGATCCTGATGTCGAGCCTGACCACCATCCTGGGCGTGGCGCCGCTGGTGCTGATCCCTGGCGCCGGCACCGAGCTCTATCGCGGCCTGGGCGCCATCGTGATGTTCGGCATCGCCTGCTCCACGCTGGTCACCCTGACCTTCCTGCCCAGCCTGATGGTGGTGGCCATGGGCTGGCGCCGGCGCAGCGCCGGGCACAAGGCGCTGCACCCGGAGCGGCCATGATCCTTCGACCGATGACGGGCGGTGTCCTGGCCTTGCTGCTTGCCACACGGAAGGAAGCCGAAAACACCCTGATTCGCGTGACGCGTAGCGAACGCGACCACCTGCGCTCCTGAATTAGATGAATTCTTGATGGGTTCTTGACGAGGAGTTGGTGGGCGGCCTCGTACAGTCCCAAGCATCGCCGGGCACATGGATTGGATAATTCTTGAACCGCCGATAGCATCCCGCGCACTCGACGACGAGTTGCCTACACAGGACTGGCTTTCTGTACGCTCCGTGTATTTCTGGATGCTCCTACACGCTGTGAGGAGAGGCCGTGCAAGAATTGTTACCAGAATATAAAAATCTGAATTGGGCGACGCCCATCCGCTGGTTCTGGCGCATCTTCATGCCGGTTTGTATCCTGGCTGCTCTGGCAATATGGGGGGATGCTGCAATCGTGCAAATGGTTTATGAGTACCGAACGGTTGCAACTCACTACCTCGCCATTAACATTAGTAAACTTGCTAATCCACAGTTCTATGCAATCCCTGCCCTGGGCATTTATGTTGCCAGCCTGATCGCGCTTTCGATTTCCTTCCTCCAGCCTTGGAAGCTTCTGCTGGAGCGCTTGGTGCGCCAAAGCCTTCTCATGTTGCTGGCGTTGCTGACAGGTGGGCTTGTGACTTTCGCACTGAAGCATATCGTGGCGCGTGGACGGCCAACGTTGCTGTTAGAAAGTGAGTTCTATGGTATCTCAATGTCATTCACAGGGGCGCCGTTCAATTCATTTCCATCCAGTCATGCATTCACTGCATTCGGTGTGGCGTTCGCATTGGCGAACATCATGCCAGTCTGGCGCGTACCATTGCTGCTTGCAGCCTCTATGGTGGGTATGTCACGCGTCATTGCACTGGAGCATTTCTTGAGTGATGTAGTCGCATCCGCCTTCATTGCCGCCTGGTGCGTAAATATCTGGTCTGCCCGCATTCGTCAGTCCAACTGGGCTTTGCGGCAGCCTTGGCGGTGGTACAGGGGATAGGTGAGATGGGATTCTCCTTGTCTCACTGCCAGCGCCCTTTCTAGCGAGTGTCCAGCGCACTCATCCATGCCGTCTGATTTGATGAATTCTTGACCCCGGCTCGATGTTTGTCTGTTGACTGGCCAGGTAGATTCCCTGGTTATGAAACAAGACGACTTCACACACCAAGGCTTTGCCGCGCCTCGTCACCCTGCCTGGCTGGCGAGATTGCCCCGGTTCCTGGCGGCCGGAGGCATGGCGACCCTGCTGCACTGGGGGTTGATGGCCCTGCTGGTGGCCTGCAGCGTTCAGGCCTGGTGTGCTACGGCCCTGGGCATGGCCGTCGGTGCAACCGCCAATTATTTCCTGCAGCGCCGCTATGTCTTTTCCCCTGCGCGCGGATTTTCGCTTGGCGTCTATCTGCTTTCCGTCGGCATGGCCTGGTCGGTCAACCTGGTCGCCTTTCAACTCCTGCATGGCGGCGGCATGGGGATCGCGGCGGCCCAGTTCCTCAGCAGCGCAGGGGTTGCGCTGCTCAATTTCCTGTTCCTGCAAAAGTTCGCATGCCGGGCACCGGCATGGATTCGCGTTTCTTCCCGAGAGTCCCATGATGAGTGAACACCTTTCCGTCGTTGAAGCAGCCCGTTGCGTTGGATCATCGATGCCTTTGCCGTTCGATGACCTGGAGCCGGTGGTGCTGAGCGTGATCGTGCCCGCCTACAACGAGATCGCGGTACTGGAACTCTGTCATCGGCGTTTGCGTGGCGTCATGGAGGGCATCGGGCTGCCCTACGAGCTGCTTTACGTCGACGACGGCAGCCACGATGGCAGCGGCGAGGCACTGATGGCACTGGCGTCGCAGGACCGTCACGTGCGGGCGATCCGGCTCAGCCGGAATTTCGGCAAGGAGGCGGCGATCACGGCGGGCCTGGATCACGCCCGGGGGGAGGCGGTGATTCTGATCGATGCGGACCTGCAGGATCCGCCCGAGCTGATTCCGGACATGCTCGCGGCATGGCGCAGCACCGGCGCCGACGTCATCGCCATGCGCCGCCGCCACCGCTCCGGAGAAAGCTGGTTCAAGCGCGGTTGCGCCCATCTGTTCTACCGCCTTTTGAGCCGCTTGAGCGAGTTTCCGATTCCCGAGGACACGGGGGATTTCAGGCTGCTCAGCCGCAGGGTGGTCGATGCGATCAAGCGTCTGCCCGAACGCAGCCGCTACATGAAGGGGCTGTTCGCCTGGGTCGGCTTTCCCACGCATGAAATCCTCTATGACCGGGAACCGCGCGCGGCCGGGCACAGCAAGTGGGGGTTCTTCGGCCTCGTGCGTCTGGCGCTGGAGGGGGTGACCTCCTTCTCCGCGGCGCCCCTGCGCTGGGTCACCGGTCTGGGGCTGGTCACCGCGGCCGCTGGCGCGGCCTTTGGCCTCTTCATCGTCCTCAGGACGCTGCAGGGGCATCCCGCCCCGTCCGGCTATCCCTCCTCCATGGCGATGATGACGTTTCTGGGGGGCATCCAGCTGTTGTCCGTCGGTCTGCTGGGGGAGTACGTCGGCCGGATCTATGTCGAAACCAAGCAGCGCCCCCGCTATCTGGTGCGTGACATGGGCGAAACGGCCGGCAGGCCCGCATCCCGCCGGGAAAACGGCCAGGAGCCTTGCAATGAAGAGGCTTGATCTGCGTCGCCCCGCAGGCGCCATGCTGACCCTGGCGCTGGGGCTGCTGGGATTGCGGCTGGTCAGCATGCTGTGGGTTCCCTATATCGATACCACCGAGCCGCGCTATGCGGAAATCGCCAGGCTGATGGCGCAAAGCGGCGACTGGGTCACGCCGTGGTTCGAGCCGGGCGTTCCCTTCTGGGGCAAGCCGCCGCTTTCCTTCTGGTTGCAGGCGCTGTCGATGAAGTTATTCGGGCTGTCGGAGTGGGTTGCCCGCTTTCCCGCCTGGGTGGCCACCGCGCTGACCCTGTGGCCCCTGCATGCGCTGGCGCGGGCATGGGCGGGCCGCCGTGCCGCCGCCGCTGCCGTGCTGATTCATGTGACCTGCGCGCTGCCGTACATGATGGCCGGCGCGGTACTGACCGATCCCTTCCTGGCACTGGGCACCACGCTGTTCATGGCCGGACTGATGCTGCCGCAATGGCACTGGCGCCTGCTGGCCGCCGTGGGCCTGGCGATCGGCCTGCTCGCCAAGGGGCCGCTGGCGCTGGTTATCGTCGCGGGTCCGGCGGCCCTGTGTCTACTGGCCTACCGCCGCCGGGTATGGCCGGCGCTATCGATGCGCGGATGGCTGGTCGGCCTGGCGCTGGTGGCATCCCTGGTCGTGCCCTGGTACGTCATCGCCGAGATCAGGACGCCAGGCTTCTGGGACTACTTCCTGATCGGCGAGCATGTACGGCGGTTTCTGGAACCCGGGTGGGCCGGCGATCTGTATGGAACCGCCCATCGGCGGGCCATAGGGGCCATCTGGCTGGACTGGCTGGTCGCCACGCTGCCCTGGAGTCCCCTCGCCCTGGCGATGCTCGCCGCCGCGCTGCGCCATCGGCGTGGCCGCGGGGCCTTGCTGCGCCTGATCCGCAGACCGATGACCGGCTACCTGATCGCCTGGGCGTTGTTCGTGCCGCTGTTCTTTACGCTGTCCAGAAACATCCTCTGGACCTACGTGCTGCCGGCGTTGCCCGCGTTCGCCATCCTGACCGGCCGGGCGCTGGTCCTTGTCCTGCGACGGTTGAGGCTGGGACGATCACCCGCATTGCACGCGGTCGGCACCGCGCCAGCCTTGTTCGTTCCGGTCGTGACGCTGCTCGCGACGCTTGCGATCTGCTTCAACCCGGGATCGGTCAAGACCGAGAAGGCACTCATCCGCCAGGTGATGTCCGTGGCGCCGCCGGGCGCCACCCTGTGGTTCGTCGACAGCCGATCCTTCTCGGCCCGTTACTACTCGCGAGGGCAGGCATTGCTGATCTCGAGCGAAGAACTGCCGGCGCTGGTCGCCGGGACGGAAGGTGCGATCTTCATCGCCGCTCGCCCGGATGTCATGGCGCGCCTGCAGACCACCTTGCCATTGACCGCCTTGCCGCTGGCGGATAGCCGCCGGTATCGGGTGGGCAGGATTCGCTAGCGCTCGACGCCTGGCTGGCAGGGAAGGGCGCCGGACCTCGCTGCTATCAATGCGTGGCGGCGATGCCGTCGAGCTGCGTCGCTGGCAAGAGCGAGAAGGCCGAGCGCATGTGTCGTGCTTCCTGGCAGGAATGAACCTATCCGACGAGGTACGGGGGGGCCACAATTGCATCCTGCAAGCCTGCCTCATCTTTAGTTGGGAGATTCGAGAAATGAGCAACAAGACCTGGTTGATTACCGGCGCTGCCCGTGGCCTGGGTGCTCAGATCGCGCAAGCCGCCCTCGCGGCGGGCGACAACGACGTCGGCCCTTTTTTGTTTCAGCATGACTTCAGCACCGAACTTCGCTGGGCTACGCCTAAGCCCGCTACAGCAGGTTTATCAATAACTTAGGAGAATTCATCATATGCCGGTGCTTTCCGAAACTTGCCCTGGCGCCCTCGGCAGCTCGGTTATCCGACGACGACGAGTTCTTCGGTCACAAGCCGAACCACGGAGGTCATGTCGATGAAGTTCACGTGGTCGGGATCCACCTTGGTTGCAAAATTTGTCGACAGGAACAGTTCGTTCATGTCGTCTGGGTTGTCGAACCATGCCTCCACCACGGCGTCGAAGCGTGGTTCATCTGAGGTTGAATAATCCACGGGGTATGAGATGACGAAGCGTCGGATCTTTTTCGCCTCGGGTATTGCAAAAAGTATGGGCGCGTGAACGTCGCGGCGGTAATCCCTGAATTCCTGAATGCCCATGCCTTGTCGGCGCTTGAAGCCGATGACAACCTTGATCATGAAAATTTCCTTTGGACGACAGATAAGCAGCCTGTGGTGGCTACCTTGAGATTGAAGGATAGTCATGACAGAAGAGACTATCTATAATAGAAAGTCCATATTATTTTCGAGATTGTCCCAGTGGTCGCCGATCCGTTATCCGATATCCTTTCTCTGCTGACCCCGCGAACCTACATCGCGGGTGGATTCGACTTCGGGGGGAAATGGGCGCTCCAGTTCGAGAAACATGGCGGGCTCAAATATTTCGCGCTGGTATCGGGAGGCGCCTGGCTCGCTGTCGATGGCGAGCCCAATCCCATCAAGCTGGATGCGGGTGATTGCGTACTGCTACCAAATGGCCGTCGGTTCCTGATCGCACGCGACTTGGCTTTCGAACCTGTCGGTATTGCCTTTGTACCCGAAGAAAACTGGAACGGCGGCATCGCGACGGTGAACGGCGGTGGAGACACGACCATGCTCGGCGGACATTTCGGATTCGCTGGTGAGCATGTCGATATGCTTCTCGGATCCATGCCAGCCATCATGCGGCTTCGCGATGAGGCCGACAAGGCTGGTCTACGATGGGTTCTGGACCGCATGCGCCAGGAACTGTTCGCAGCCCAGCCGGGCACCAAGCTCGTGGTGCAGCACCTCGCTCATCTGATGCTGGTCCAGGCACTACGGCTGTACCTTTCGCACGGCGTGGGAAAGGGGGTTGGTTGGCTGTTCGCGCTTGGTGATCAGCGCATCGCAGCTGCTATCGGCGCAATCCATGCGAGTCCCGGCAGCCGATGGACCTTGCCGAAACTCGCGCAGGAGGCAGGAATGTCGCGCTCCAAGTTCGCACTGAGGTTCAAAAGCATCTCCGGCACTTCGCCCATTGAATATCTGACGCGATGGCGGATGATGATCGCCTGCCATAGACTGACGAGCAGCCTCGAACCGATCTCCAAGATCGCGCTGTCATTGGGCTATGAATCGGAAGCGGCGTTCAGTACGGCATTTAAACGCCTCATCGGATGTTCGCCACGACGGTACTCTGTGAAAGAGTAGCTCACCAACCCGGACATTCGGTTGTCAGGCAGTCCTGCGTGTCGGGGGCTTCGGCGGCGATTATCATGGTCGCGGCAACCCCTTCCCTCCATGACCGCTGTTGGCCGAGAGCGGCCACAGTGAAACTGTCCAACTTGGCTTCCATCATCGGGCCGCGCAGGAAGCGAAGCCCGCGCCGATGTTGGCATGCCCGCGTGCTTTGCGGGACAGGACACGCCGCAGCTTGCCGGGGGAACTGCCGTGACCGACCGCCGCGACGACGATTTCCGTGTGCGGCCCAGCGCCCCGAAGAATCAGGGCAAAGGCCAGGGACAAAGCTTCGTCTCCAAGGTGCTCAAACAGGCCGGCAAGGCCTCTATGCACCATTCCGCAGCTGGTGGCAGCGGCGCGCCATGCTTGATGAAGGCATGGGGGTTCAGCCAGTTCCGTGGAAACCGATGGTCGAGTGTGGAAGGGCAGCAAATTGCTGCCACGATGCACGGCAGTGGCGTGTCATGGAAGCTGGGAAGGCGGGGTGATCCTTAGACTTGGGTCAAGTTCGGGCCGAAATTGGCGGCGCACAGAGTTAATCCATAAACGAAGTTGACAGCGTCAACGTGAGCCAATATCCTACGTTGACAATGTCAACAACATGGATTATCGAAATGCCTACTGTATTGATCACCGGAGGCCACAAAGGCCTCGGCCTGGAAACAACAACGAGGGTCGCCCAGCTCGGCGGATTCGATATCGTCTTGGGTGGGCGGAACCATTCCGAGGTGAGTGCGGTCGCGCATGACATCAGCGCAAAGTACGGGGCCAACGTCAGGACCGTGGACCTGGACGTATCGTCACTGGCCTCCGTTCGTGGGGCGGCAGGCCTTGTGCAAAATCTCGTTCGAGACGGCGCCGTCGCCCCCTTGCAGGCTCTGATGCTCAATGCCGGCGCGCAGTTCATGGGGCCGGTCGAATACAGCCCCGACGGCTATGAAAAGACGTTCGCGACCAACTGTCTCGGCCACTTCCTGCTGCTCAATCTGCTCCTTGAAGATATCCGTCCCCATGGACGCATTGTGTTCACGGCAAGTGGCACCCATGACCCCGACACAATGGACGGCAAGATGGTGGGAAAGGCCGAGGAGCCGGATGCGGTCAAGCTGGCCAATGAAGGCAATACAGGCAAGCCTCTCTCGCCCGGCAAACGCTACTCGACCTCCAAACTCTGCACGATGATGTATGCCTACGAGTTGGATCGCCGATTGCGAGCCACTGGTTCATCGATCCAGTCCATTGCGTTCGATCCGGGGCTGATCGTCGAAACCAGCCTCGCCCGCACGGCGCCGCCGTTGATGCAACGGGCTGCGCGCACCGGATTGGCGAAATGGCTCGTCAAGACCTTGGGCGTAACGATGGGTAGCCTTGCGTTCTCCGGGGATGCATTGACGAGGGTCGCCATCGATCCAGCGTTCGCTCGCGCCTCGGGCAAGTACATGCAATCACGTAACGGCCAGTTGATCGAAACGCGGTCGTCGGCGATGTCGTATGACATCGAGCGTGCGCGAAAACTTTGGGCTGACTCGGAGACGCTGGTTGGCCTGCCATCCAAGGCGCAGGGGGCTTGAGTGAGTACACGTGAGAAGTTGATCACCGAAGCTGCGCACCTGTTGGATGCGAATGGTGAGCCGGCCGTGACGCTGCGTGCCGTCGCCCAGGCGGTAGGCGTTTCGCACAACGCGCCCTACCGTCATTTCGTTGACCGCAATGACCTGCTTGCAGGGATTGCCGAGCGTGACCTCAGGATGCTGGCCGTCGGAATCGAAGCGGCACGGGCCGGCGATGCTCCGGCGATCGACCGCTTGCGCAACGGGTTGGACTGCTTCGTCGAGTACGGTCGCCACTACCCGGCCCGCTATCGCCTGATGTTCAGCGATCCCGACATCGTGTCGGCGGGAAGCGCTCTCGAAGCTGCCGGCATTGCCGCGTTCGCGGCGATCACCGGCCTTGTGGAAGATGGTCAGAAGGCGGGGGTTCTACCTGCCACACCAACCCTGGCGCTGGCGAACTTGATCTATGCGACGACCCACGGACTGATTGATCTGGAAATAGCCGGTTGCGTGGGCGAGCAGGAAGCGCTTCCGGTCGCCGAACAAGGGATATCGCTGTTCCTGACGCTCTTGCAACAAAGTGTAGAAGCTGGCCAAGGGCAATAAGCATGACTTTCGTATCGAGCGCAGAGCAACAGCGTGGTTGCTTCCTTGAAGATCAAGAGGGGACCCAGCGACGGTTGCTGATTCCATTGTCTGAAAAAGTTCTACAATATCGAACTATTGAGACCTTCTTGGCGTAAAGTAGGCTTTGTTTCTGGCCATCCGCCATCATGCTCGATGACCATCACGATGTTGGTCGTGATTTTCGTCCATCTATGAAGGAGCATTGAAATGATCGAAGACTCCAGTAACTATCAAGGAGTTTTCGAGATGCCTTCCCTGAGCGAATCCACCGTCCAAGCGGTTATCGAGCGCGCCCGGGAGCAGAATTTCTCCATCAACGTCGCGGTCGTGGATGATTCAGGTTTGTTGTGCAGGTTCCGGCGTCTGGGCGGCGCGGTGCCTGGCGCGATCGACGTGTCGATCAAGAAAGCCCGCACGGCAGCACTGTTTCGTACCGTCAGTCTGGAGCTTGGCGTGGCAGGCGCCACGGTCGAGGCGGATCAGGCAATTGCCTTGGCCGCCGCCAGCAGGGGGGAAGCGCCGATGCTTTTTACTCCCTATCGCCTGGGCACGCTGGAACTGCCCAACCGCATCTGCCGCCGATGACCCGTTCTCGCGCGGCTGCCGACAACGTGGCGACTCCCGCCATGCCGAAGTTCTTTCCCTGTATTAGGCTTTACACTCCAGACTAGCCTGTCTTGAAATATTGATACCGTCCCTTTTTTGTGCGTGGGTGCTTGGGAAAGCGTTTTAAGTAATGTAATCCGTATGCCTTATGCGCTATCGGCATGGGTTTTTTGGGTATAATTAGACTAAAGTCTAGTATTGTGTGTAATGCGTTAAAGTAGCGTTTTATTGGTATGCAAGTGGTTGAAGTGTATGCGTTTTTTTCTTAAATGCGAATGCAAATACAGGATTTGACAAGAGTTTTTGTAGATTGATGCATGTGGAGTGATTGCGCTAGAGGGGGGCAAATCGCTATGCTGAGCGGCCATTTTCTTGCAGCAGCGAATACGGAAAACACTCTAAAATTGGGTGATAACAAGCACCATAAAAAAATAAAAACCCATAATAATACCATAAAAACGCTGCTAACAAAATACGCTGACTAGAGGCACGCCCATGAATAGAGGTCTTCACCAGCCAGGCGAGTTTCGCGACAACTGTGGCTTTGGCCTAATTGCCCATATGGAAGGGCAAGCCAGTCACGACTTGCTTAAAACGGCTATAGAATCGCTTACCTGCATGACCCACCGTGGTGGCATTGCGGCCGACGGTAAAACCGGCGATGGCTGCGGGCTGTTGCTGAAAATGCCAGCACAATTCATGCGTGCAGCGGCAAAAAAAGCACTGGATGTCGAGCTAGGTGAGCACTTTGCGGTGGGCGCAGTGTTCCTGCCCAATGACGATGCGCGCGCAAGCCATGCAAAAGAGACCCTGACCCGAGAACTGGCAGCTCGTGGCCTGGAAGTACTGGGTTGGCGGGAAGTGCCCACCGACTCCAGTGTCTGTGGGCCGATGGCACTTGACTGCCTGCCACGTATTGAGCAGCTGTTTGTACAGCCGGGCAGTAGTGACAGTTTTGCTGTCGATCTGTTTATGGCCAGGCGCTATGCAGAGCAGGCGCTGCGCAGCGAAGAGGACTTCTATGTCGCCTCGCTCTCTTCAGAAGTGGTGTCCTATAAAGGCCTGGTAATGCCGGAAGATCTGCCGGCTTTCTACAAAGACCTTAACGACCCGCACCTGGAAACCGCAATCTGCGTTTTCCACCAGCGTTTCTCAACCAACACAGCCCCCCGCTGGCCGCTGGCTCAGCCGTTCCGCCTGCTGGCCCACAATGGTGAAATCAACACTATCGAAGCCAACCGCGGCTGGGCGAACTCCCGTAAAGCGAACTTCGTTAACGAGCGGCTTCCGGATATCGCCAAGCTGGATGAAATTGTCAATACCACCGGCTCTGACTCCTCCAGTATGGATAACATGCTGGAAGTGTTGTTAACGGGCGGTATGGAGTTGCACCGAGCAGTACGCATGATGGTGCCGCCCGCCTGGCAAAACGTAGAGACCATGGATGCCGAGCTGCGGGCGTTCTACGAGTACAACTCCATGCATATGGAGCCGTGGGACGGTCCTGCTGGCGTGGTCATGACGGATGGCCGTCAGGCCGTCTGTATGCTGGACCGTAACGGCCTGCGCCCGGCGCGCTGGGTAATTACCAAAAACGGCTACATTACCCTGGCATCGGAGATTGGAACGTATGGCTATAAGCCTGAAGATGTGGTCGCCAAAGGCCGCGTTGGTCCTGGTCAGATGCTGGCGGTTGATACCCAGACCGGTGAAGTGCTGCACACCCAGGACATCGATAATCGCCTGAAGTCCGCGTATCCCTACAAGCGCTGGCTGAAGCAGGAAGCCAGCTACCTTGAGTCTGCGCTGACCGAACTTGCCCGCTTCCAAACCATGGGAGTCGATGCGCTCAATGTGCAGCAGAAGATGTTCCAGGTAACCTTTGAGGAGCGTGATCAGGTACTGCGCCCGCTGGCCGAAAGCGGCCAGGAGGCGGTGGGCTCCATGGGTGATGATACGCCTATGGCGGTACTGTCCAGTCGCCCGCGTCTGTTGACGGACTTTTTTCGTCAGAAATTTGCCCAGGTAACCAACCCACCGATTGACCCGCTGCGTGAAGCGATCGTCATGTCGCTGGAAACCTGTTGTGGCGCTGAGCTAAACGTCTTCAAGGCAACGCCAGAGCATGCTCACCGGCTGATTTTGACCACGCCGGTGTTGTCGCCGCGTAAATTTACCGCGCTGGTCAGTCAGGATGACCCTGCCTTTGCCAGCCATACGCTGTCGCTGGGCTATGACCCTGAACAGACCAGCTTGCAGCAGGCAGTCAAGGCACTGAGCCGGGAGGCGGAAGCACAGGTACGAGCAGGCAAAGTGATCCTGGTGCTGACCGATGCTGAGCTACCCAAGGGGTACATCCCTATCCAGGCGGTCTTGGCAGTAGGGGCTGTTCACTCCCACTTAGGTCGGCTTACGCTGCGCCCCAATGCCAATATTGTGGTAGAGACCGGCTATGCACGGGATGCCCACCAAATGGCAGTTCTGTTTGGCGTGGGTGCCACCGCTGTCTATCCATGGCTTGCTTATCAGGTCATGGCCGATATGCACCGCACTGGCGAGCTGACCGGTAATCCAGCCGATGCGCGTGAGAACTATCGTAAAGGCCTGCAGAAAGGGCTGTTTAAGATACTCTCGAAAATGGGTATCTCTACACTGGCCTCTTACCGCGGCTCCATGCTATTTGAAGCTGTTGGCCTGTCGGGTGAGGTGATGAATACCTGTTTTGTGGGGATGGCCTCACGTATTCAGGGAACGGGGTTTGCAGAGTTGCAGTTGCAGCAAGAACTGCTGGCCAAGGATGCCTGGATTCCCCGTAAGGGTATCTCCCAGGGGGGGATACTGAAGTATGTGCACGGACACGAATATCACGCCTACAACCCTGATGTGGTGAAGGCGCTGCAAGGGGCTGTGCAAGAGGGTAGTTACGCCAAGTGGAAAAAATTTGCCCAGTTGGTTAACGAGCGCCCGGTAGCGACTATTCGCGACCTGCTCAGGCTTAAGCCTTCGGATACGCCGGTGCCGCTGGATGAGGTGGAGCCTATTGAGGCCCTCATTCCGCGCTTCGATAGTGCCGGTATGTCGTTGGGTGCGCTCTCTCCGGAAGCCCACGAAGCGCTGG
This sequence comes from Vreelandella olivaria, assembly GCF_023507745.1. Taxonomy (GTDB): domain Bacteria; phylum Pseudomonadota; class Gammaproteobacteria; order Pseudomonadales; family Halomonadaceae; genus Vreelandella; species Vreelandella olivaria_A. The sequence goes on from NZ_JALPZO010000109.1 coordinate 54,211, forward strand.
CCCAGGCGATGAACGAGGCAGGTGGCCGCTCCAACTCCGGTGAAGGCGGCGAAGATCCGGCTCGCTATGGCACTATCCGCAGTTCGAAAATCAAACAGATTGCCTCGGGCCGCTTTGGTGTGACACCGGCGTATCTGGTCAATGCAGAAGTACTACAGATTAAAGTGGCCCAGGGCGCCAAGCCCGGCGAGGGCGGCCAGCTTCCCGGCGGCAAGGTCAATCAACTGATTGCCCGCTTGCGCTACTCGGTGCCGGGTGTCACATTGATTTCACCACCGCCCCATCATGACATCTACTCCATTGAAGATCTGGCTCAGCTGATCTTCGATCTGAAGCAGGTCAACCCAGATGCTCAGGTTTCTGTGAAACTGGTCTCCGAGCCGGGTATTGGCACGATTGCTACGGGTGTTGCCAAAGCCTATGCGGATTTGATCACCGTTTCCGGTTATGATGGCGGCACGGCAGCGAGTCCATTAACCTCCATCAAGCACGCAGGCTCTCCGTGGGAGTTAGGCCTGCCGGAAGTCCATCAGGCGCTGCGTATCAACGGCCTGCGGGACAAGATTCGTCTGCAAACGGATGGTGGCCTGAAGACCGGACTTGATGTGGTAAAAGCCGCTATTCTTGGCGCGGAAAGCTTTGGCTTTGGCACTGCACCGATGGTGGCGCTGGGCTGTAAGTACCTGCGTATTTGCCACCTGAATAACTGTGCGACCGGCGTTGCCACTCAGGATGATTTCCTGCGCGGCGAACACTTCCGCGGCACCGTGGATATGGTGAAAAACTACTTCCGCTTTATCGCTGAAGAAGTGCGCGAATTGATGGCGGTGCTGGGTGTACGCCAATTGACCGATTTGATTGGCCGTACCGATCTGCTGGAAGTACTGGAAGGTAATACGGCCTCCCAGCGTAAGCTGGATCTAACGCCGTTGCTGGCCAACGATTTCGTGCCTGCCGATGCGCCGCAGTTTTGTCAGGTGAGCCGGAACGTGCCTCATGATCCGGGCGCCAAGAACCAGGAAGTACTGGCAGCACTCAAACAGGCGATTGAATCCCAGTCGGGCGGCAGCTTCGATTTCACTATTACCAACTGCGACCGCAGTGTGGGCGCGTTAACCTCTGGCGCGATTGCCAAGCGGTATGGTGAGGATGGCCTGGAAGCGGCACCGGTGACAGCACGCTTTACGGGTGTGGCCGGCCAAAGCTTCGGGGTTTGGAATGCCCGTGGCTTGAACCTTTACCTCGAAGGCGATGCCAACGACTACGTGGGTAAAGGTATGAACGGTGGCAGCATTGTGATTGTGCCGCCTAAAGGAAGCCAGTTTGAGAGCCATAAAACGGCCATTATTGGTAACACCTGCCTCTATGGTGCCACCGGCGGTACGCTGTATGCAGCCGGAACCGCAGGCGAGCGTTTTGCGGTGCGCAACTCTGGGGCGACGGCGGTGATTGAGGGGGCAGGTGACCACTGCTGTGAATACATGACCGGTGGTTTGGTCTGCGTGCTGGGTGAAACCGGCGTTAACTTTGGTGCGGGCATGACCGGTGGTTTTTCCTATGTATTGGATGAAGACCGGACTTTCGTGGACAAGTACAACCACGAACTGGTCGAGATCCACCGGATCAATACCGAAGCGATGGAAGCGTATCGTCGCCACCTGCGGGAGATGATCGAAGCCTATGTGGCGGCGACCGGCTCTGCTCGAGGTGAGGCGATTCTGGAAGACTTCAGCGACTATGCGCGCCACTTCTGGCTGGTGAAGCCAAAAGCGGCCAGCCTGGGTAGTCTGCTGGATCAGTCTCGGCGTCAGCCGCAATAACCCGCTTTTGCCTACGCTTCGAGGAGAGAAATCATGGCCAACCGTTTAAACAACGATTTTCAATTTATCGACGTGGGTCGCAAAGACCCACAGAAAAAGCCGGCGCACACCCGGGCCAAAGAGTTCGCGGAGATTTACGAACCGTTCAAGCCCACCGATGCTGCCAGTCAGGCGCACCGCTGCCTGCACTGCGGTAACCCCTACTGCGAATGGAAATGCCCGGTACATAACTATATTCCCAACTGGCTGCAACTGGTGGTGGAAGGCAATATTATTGAAGCCGCCGAGCTTTCCCACAAAACCAACTCGCTGCCGGAAGTGTGTGGCCGCGTATGCCCCCAGGATCGCCTGTGTGAGGGCGACTGTACCCTCAACGACGGTTTTGGTGCGGTAACGATCGGCTCGGTGGAGAAGTACATTACCGATACTGCCTTTGCCATGGGCTGGCGTCCGGATATGTCCAAAGTGGTCTGGACCGATAAAAAAGTGGCTATTGTGGGTGCGGGGCCTGCGGGTCTTGGTTGTGCCGATATTCTGGCACGCAATGGCGTCAAGCCAGTGGTATTTGATAAATACCCGGAAATTGGTGGCCTGCTGACCTTCGGTATTCCAGAGTTCAAGCTGGAAAAGAACGTCATGGAGCGCCGCCGAGGGGTGTTCGAAGAGATGGGCGTCGAGTTCCGTCTTAATACCGAGATTGGCACCGATATCGAATTCGAGACGCTGCTACAGGAGTACGATGCGGTGTTCCTGGGAATGGGCACCTACAAGTACATGCAGGGTGGCTTCCCCGGCGAAGACCTGCCCGGTGTGTACAAAGCGCTGGACTTCCTGATCGCCAACGTTAACCGCCGCTTAGGGTTCGAGAAAGATCCCAGCGACTTCATCTCCATGGAAGGCAAGCGGGTGGTGGTGCTGGGCGGTGGTGATACTGCCATGGACTGTAACCGCACGTCGATTCGTCAGCGGGCGGCCAGTGTGACCTGTGCCTATCGCCGCGATGAGGAGAATATGCCGGGCTCACGCCGTGAAGTGGCTAACGCACGGGAAGAGGGCGTGGAGTTCCTGTTCAATCGCCAGCCGGTGGCGGTGGTGGGTGAAGAGAAGGTGGAGGGCGTTAAAGTGGTACGCACCCGCCTGGGTGAGCCGGATGAAAACGGTCGCCGCCGTCCTGAGGTGGTGCCGGGCTCTGAAGAGATCATTGCCGCTGATGCAGTGGTGGTGGCCTTCGGTTTCCAGGCAAGCCCCGCACCCTGGTTCGATAGTGCCAATATCGAAGTCAACGACTGGGACTTGGTCAAAGCCCCTGAGCATGGCCAGTACGCCTTCCAGACCAGCAACGAGAAAATCTTTGCCGGTGGCGATATGGTGCGTGGCTCAGACCTGGTGGTGACTGCTATTTATGAAGGTCGTCAGGCTGCCGAGGGCATTCTGGATTACTTAGGTGTTTAAGCTTGGTTTTATATGGTGAGCCTTACCGGTAATAGCGGCGCCAGCGACAGGTCGTAGCGGGGGTCTTTCGCCAGGATGGCGAAAGTAGCGTCCATGGACGGGTTTACAGCGCTCTCGCCAAGGCCTGTCGTGGGGAGAGCGTGAGTTTCATGCTCTCCTGACCAGTTCAAATTGAGCCTTAGGGCGTACTCTGCTATTCTGTCGTCCCATCCTGGTGTGGCTTTCTGTTACGCCTTTTGATCACGTTTCGACAGGTTTTCCATGACACGATATATCTTCGTGACCGGCGGCGTTGTGTCCTCTCTTGGCAAGGGCATCGCGTCGGCCTCGCTGGCGGCGATTCTCGAGGCCCGCGGCCTTAAGGTCACCATGCTCAAGCTCGACCCATACATCAACGTGGACCCGGGCACCATGAGTCCTTTCCAGCACGGCGAGGTGTTTGTCACCGAGGATGGCGCCGAGACGGATCTGGACTTAGGGCATTATGAGCGCTTTATTCGCACCAAAATGACCCAGGGCAACAACTTCACCACAGGTCGTGTCTACGAGCACGTACTGCGCAAAGAGCGCCGTGGCGACTACCTGGGAGGCACCGTTCAGGTGATTCCCCACATTACTGATGAGATCAAGCAGCGCGTCTACGCCGGTGGTGAAGGCTTCGACGTGGCGCTGGTGGAAATCGGCGGCACAGTGGGCGATATCGAATCACTGCCGTTCCTGGAGTCAATCCGCCAAATTCGCAGCGAGCTGGGCGCAAGCCGTGCCATTTATATGCACCTTACCCTGGTGCCATATATCAAGACGGCTGGTGAAACCAAAACCAAACCGACCCAACACAGCGTTAAAGAGTTGCGCTCCATCGGTATCCAGCCGGATATCCTGATTTGCCGCAGCGAAGTGGAACTGGAAGAGAGCGAGCGGCGCAAAATTGCCCTGTTCACCAATGTGGAAGAGCGGGCAGTGGTGCCGTTACAGGATGCTGATACCATCTACCGCATTCCACTAATGCTTCACGAACACGGCCTCGACGATATTGTTTGCGATAAGCTGCGTCTGGATGCGGAGCCAGCGGATCTGTCTGAGTGGGTCAAGGTACTGGATTCCAAGCTGAACCCACTGAAATCCATTAGCATTGCCATGGTGGGTAAGTACATGGAGCTGCTGGATGCCTACAAGTCGCTGAATGAAGCGCTGATTCACGCAGGTATTCAAGGCCGCATCAAGGTCAACGTTGATTACATCGACTCAGAAGATATCGAGCGCCATGGTACCGAGCGGCTGGCGGGCAAAGATGCCATTCTGGTGCCTGGCGGCTTCGGCGAACGTGGCGTGGAAGGCAAAATTCTGACTGCCCAGTTTGCCCGTGAAAACAATATCCCCTACCTGGGGATTTGTTTAGGCATGCAGGTGGCGGTGATTGAGTTTGCCCGTAACGTGGCAGGTTGGAAAGATGCCAACTCCACCGAGTTTACCCACGATACCAAACACCCTGTAGTAGGCCTGATCACCGAGTGGATCAACGCCGAAGGAAAGATCGAGCTACGCGATGCAGCGTCCGATTTGGGGGGAACCATGCGGTTGGGCGGGCAGGTTTGCCACCTGGCATCAGGTAGTAAGGCCCGTGAAGCGTACGGTGCTGAAGAGATAGTGGAGCGCCACCGCCACCGTTTTGAAGTCAATAACCAGTTTGTTGATGAACTGGAGAAAGCGGGGCTGGTTATTTCTGGTAAGAGTGTCGATCAGTCACTGGTAGAAGTTGTCGAACTGGCGGATCACCCCTGGTACGTTGCATGTCAGTTCCACCCGGAATTCACCTCAACGCCACGCGATGGCCACCCGCTGTTCTCCGGGTTCGTCAATGCTGCCCTTGAGTACAAAACTGCACGCACACGCGCCCATGTGGCACCTCAGGAATAAAGGGGGGAAGCATGGCTTCTCAAGCAACATTACCAGAGCGTCATATCCACGTTGCCGGCCTAACCGCCGGCAATTCTTTGCCACTTATGCTGTTAGGTGGAATGAATGTGCTGGAGTCGGCCGAATTAGCCGATGAAGTGGCACAGACTTATGTCAAAGTGACGCAACAACTTGGCATGCCTTATGTATTTAAGGCGAGTTTCGATAAAGCCAATCGCAGCTCAATCCACTCTTACCGGGGGCCAGGGCTGGAGAAAGGTCTGCAGATTCTGGCCGATATCAAAGCGCGTTATGGCGTGCCGATTATTACCGATGTGCATGAGCCCTGGCAGGCTGAGCCTGCCGCAGAAGTCGCCGATATCATCCAGTTACCTGCTTTCCTTGCACGCCAAACCGATCTGGTTGTGGCAATGGCCAAAACCGGTGCGGCCATCAATATCAAAAAACCGCAGTTTTTAGCTCCCCACGAAATGCGTCACATCCTGGCCAAGTTTCAGGAAGCAGGCAACGATCAACTAATGCTCTGTGAGCGAGGCACCAGCTTTGGCTACAACAATCTGGTGGTTGATATGCTTGGCTTTGGTGATTTGAAGCAAACCGGCTACCCGGTGTTTTTCGATGTCACCCACGCGCTACAGCGACCAGGTGGGCGTGCCGACAGCGCTGATGGGCGCCGCACCCAGGTGGCGGAGCTGGCGCGGGCTGGCGTGGCAGTTGGGCTGGCTGGCCTCTTTTTAGAGGCTCACCCTGATCCTGACAACGCCAAATGCGATGGCCCTTGTGCGCTGCCGCTTGATCAGTTGAAACCGTTCTTGACCCAGCTGGCTCAGTTGGACGGGTTAGTGAAAGGATTTGAGCCACTGACCATTCGCTGATCGCGACAATAAACGTGGTATACCTTAAACCCACGACCCTTCATCAGACCGACAACCAAAGGACACTGTCATGACCAAAATTGTTGAAATCAGTGCGCTGGAAGTACTCGACTCGCGCGGTAACCCGACTGTTCAGGCGCAAGTGCGTCTTGAAAGCGGTGCAGTTGGCGAAGCCTGTGCGCCAAGCGGTGCCTCTACTGGCTCGCGTGAAGCACTTGAACTTCGTGATGGCGATAAGGCCCGCTACCTCGGTAAAGGCGTTCTAAAAGCCGTAGAAGCCGTGAATGGCAGGATCCGTGATGCGTTGCTGGGTATGGACGCGCGTGACCAGCGTGGCCTGGATAACGCGATGTTGGCCCTTGATGGTACCGACAACAAAGCGAATCTGGGCGCTAACGCGATTCTGGCGGTATCGTTGGCGGCAGCCAAGGCCGCTGCCAATGCCAAGGGCGTACCACTTTATGCGCATATCGCCGAGCTGTATGGTCAGCCTGGTCAGTACAGCATGCCCGTGCCCATGATGAATATTCTGAATGGTGGCGAGCACGCGGATAACAACGTTGATATTCAAGAGTTTATGGTGCAGCCCGTGGGCGCATCCAATTTCCGCGAAGGCCTGCGTATGGGGGCGGAAATTTTCCACGCACTGAAAAAAGTGCTGTCTGCCAAAGGTCTCTCCACCTCCGTAGGCGATGAGGGAGGCTTTGCGCCTAACCTGGCCTCTAATGCCGATGCGTTGGCGGTTATCAAACAAGCCGTTGGCGATGCCGGTTACGCGCTGGGTAAAGATGTCACCCTGGCACTGGACTGCGCTTCTTCTGAATTCTACAAAGATGGCCAGTACAACCTTGCCGGTGAAGATAAAAGCTATGACGCTGAAGGGTTTGCCAACTATCTGGCAGGCTTGTGTGCTGAGTATCCGATCGTATCGATCGAAGATGGCATGGATGAGTCGGATTGGGCGGGCTGGAAGGCACTCACCGACAAGTTGGGCGATAAAGTGCAACTGGTCGGCGATGATTTGTTTGTTACCAACACCAAAATCCTTAAGCGCGGTATTGATGAGCAGATCGGTAACTCTATCCTGATCAAGTTCAATCAGATTGGGTCGTTATCTGAAACCCTGGATGCGATCAAAATGGCTCAGGATGCAGGTTTTACTGCGGTTATCTCGCATCGTAGTGGTGAGACTGAAGACACGACCATTGCCGATCTGGCTGTGGGTACCTGCGCAGGTCAGATCAAAACCGGTTCTCTATGCCGCTCTGATCGTGTAGCGAAGTACAACCGTTTGCTGGTCATTGAAGCTGAATTGGGTGAGGTTACCTACCCAGGTTTGCAAGCAATTAAAGGGCAATAAGCCCAAAATCTCGCCCCGCGTGTAAGAGATCTCTTAAAATTTTGTAAGAGATCTCTTACAAATGCCGACGACATTCGCTCGGTTTGGGGTAGGAAAAAACGAAATTCTTCACTAATTTTATTTTAAGTTATTGATTTATATATGACTGGTAAAAATGGGCGAGTTGCTAAGACTCGCCTTCTGTTTTTTTGGCCTCCTTGAGAAGGTTTTATTATCTGCCACAATGTACTCAGGACAAGGGGAGGCAAGGATGCTTCAGGCAGGATGCAACGAACGGGATGCAGGCAGATGCGCCGGGTGACACAGTGATGTGAGCCCTGGCAAGGAAGTCATCTGAGGAGGTTGACCCAGGGAGTGGTCAGAGGAAGTGCTTGGAGCGGGCGGCCTACGGGCCGCCTTTTTTTGTATCTGGCTGGATATTAGCGAGGAGTCACATGGATCTGGTCAAGGTTGGTGATAGGGTTGTCTGTCAATGCAAGGGTGGGCCGCACCGGATTGTTAGTGGTGCCAGGACCATGTTCGTCGATGGTATGCCGGTTGCACGGGTGGGCGATACATCGTCATGCGGGGCCACCATTACCACAGGAGCGGCCTGGTTCGAGGTGGAAGACGCCCCGGCAGCAATCAACGGCAGCGCCACCTCCTGCGGTGGCTATGTGGCTGCGTCATCGAGCGCTGTCACAGGCT
>NZ_JALPZO010000110.1 GCF_023507745.1 Vreelandella olivaria
GAAAACTTAATGTTTACGAACAACAAAAGCGCATCAAACTTGGCTCAAGGGTCAAACGAATTCATTCAACTGTCGTTTAAAAACTTACGTTTAAAAACTGTCGTTCTCATGACCGCTTGCCTTGATAATTGGTGACTTATCACCCTCATCGGCAAGCGCCCACATGAATTACCTGATCAAATTGTTAAAGAGCTACCGAGGGCTTGCTGCCGTTCGATGTGGGCATATCATACCGGTATTTTTTTTTTGGTCAAGCACGTAAACCGAGTTTTTGGCTACTCGCTTTTACTGGCGGTGAATCCACGCATCAATAAGCCGAAAAATAACCAATCCTGCTAATAATAAAGCGAATATTGTAGGCAGCAGATAGTCTGCCCGAGTAAGAACCCACAGGTGGTACACGCCGAGTCCCGCAGCGATATAGATCAGCCTATGCAGCCAGTGCCAAGCCTGCCAACCCATTTTATCGGGTACCCAGTGAAAAGACGTTAAAGCTAACGGTATAAGTAGCAGCAGTGCGGCAGCACCATAACGTATATATTCAAGGGCGACCATTTCATGCCAAATCCACTGCCACTCCCAGTATTGCTCCAGCCCCATCCATGAAAGCATATGTGCAATTAACCAGAAAAAAGACCATAGCCCTATTTGGCGACGAGCCTTCATGATGCCCAGCCAGCGCGTAAGTCGAAATGCCGGGCTAAAAGCTATTGTCGCCAGTAATAGCGACAGCCCTACCTTCCCCGAGAAGTGAACGACATACTCCGCTGGATTCGCCCCAAGGTAACCAAAATGCCACTGCCATATTAACCATAACCCTGGCAGCAGGCCTGCGGCTAAAACACATAGACGAAAAAGAGTTACCGGCATTGCTTTAACTGCCATACATCACCCGCTGGTCATCAATAATATTGGTGTAGGTCCATACCTTCATAGAGGTGAGCCACTTCTTCGCTATAACCATTGAACATAAGGGTTTCCCGGCGCCCTGACTCGCCGATCCTACGCTCTCTTGCCTGTGACCAACGGGGATGATCAACTTCCGGATTTACGTTGCCGTAAAAACCATACTCTTCAGGATTGCGCGCTTGCCAGGAGGTTGTGGGCTGCTCTTCAAGCACACGTATTTTGGTGATGGATTTAATACTTTTAAAACCGTACTTCCACGGCACCACCAAGCGAATAGGTGCACCATTTTGATTAGGCATTTTCTCTCCATACATGCCCACAGCCAGTAGTGTTAGAGGGTGCATTGCCTCATCGACACGCAGCGCCTCCCGATATGGCCAGTCGATAATGGAGCGACGCTGCCCTCTTAAATTATCCGGGTCATAAAGAGACTCAAACTCAACATAGTTAGATTTAGAAGTTAGGCCATGGTAATTAAGCAGGTCAGCCAAGGGAAAGCCAACCCATGGGATCACCATCGACCACGCTTCAACGCATCGCAACCGGTAAATACGCTCCTCCAAAGAGTAACGTTTTAGAATATCTTCAAGCGGTATAGCCCCCGTTTTGTCCAGTTCCCCTTCCAAGGTGATACTCCAGGGGTCTACTGGCAAATTGTGCGCAAAGACTTCAGGGTCCCGTTTTCCCGTACCAAATTCGTAGAAATTATTGTAAGTAGTCGCATCCCGAAAGTCAGTGAACGCTTCACCACCAGCTAACTCCTGGCTCGGCAAATCAGTTTGGAGCACAGGCTTAAGTACGTCTGCCCAGGCATACGCATCTTTTGGCAACAGCATACCGGGGGCCAGTGCAGCGGCTGCACCAATAGCAAAGCCCTGACGTAAGAAGTGGCGGCGATTTTCAAATACGACTTTTGGCGTCACTTCGGATTCAGAAATAACGGGATATCGATAACGTGGCATCTCACCTCCCTGCTAATCGGGCGCTCACAGCATAGCTTTATGTTAAGGGTACCTTAACTGCCCTCCTCTCCATATCCAACCTGCAGAAAATCAACGCTAAACTTTAACAAAAATAACGGCAAACCTTGACCCAGCTCAAGCCATCCCATTACCCGACCATTACACTCGGTTGCAATACAATACTTAAAGCACCTACCTTGATTAGGGCTAGATTAGCAAACCGCAAGACTGGCCAGCATAAGTGCTATTTATGAGTGCTATTCATGCAAGGGGATCATCAATGAAAATGACGAAAAAAATTCTGCCCGGCATCATTACTGGTGTAGCGTTAGTATCCACTGGCGCAGTAGTAGCAGAAGACGGGTTTGAAGATTACCGCAATCGCTTTGAGCCGTTGCCGTACCTGCCACCTATTCCTGCTCACAACTCACTTACCGAAGAAAAGGTCGAACTGGGCAATATGCTGTTTTTCGAACCGCGAATTTCTTCAAGCGGTGTTATCAGTTGTGCAACCTGCCACAACCCTGCACTGGGTTGGTCTGACCGCATCCCACGTGCAGTAGGGCATGATGGGCAAGTAGGTGAACGGAATACCCCCACGGTGCTTAATAGCGGATTTTTTGAAGCACAATTCTGGGATGGCCGTGAGCCAGACCTGGAAGGGCAAGCACTTGGCCCTATTGAAGCGTCTATCGAAATGGCCATGGATCTTGACATGGCGCTGGAACGCCTGACAGAGTTTGAACTCTATCAGGAGAAATTTTCTGAAGCCTATCCCGATGACCAAGATCCTATCAACGCTGATAACCTAGCCAAGGCTCTTGCTTCTTTCCAGCGCACACTTAATACGCCCAACTCGCCATTTGACCGCTACTTGCGCGGAGACCTAAGTGCTATTAGCGATCAGGCAAAAGATGGCATGGCCGCTTTTGTCAATAATGGATGCATTGCATGCCACACTGGACCAGCACTGACAGATAGCCGTTTCCACGCCATCCAAGTACCGGGCTCAACAGACCTGGGCCGCTATGAAGTTACAGGTGAAGAAGGCGACAAATATCGCTTCAAGACTCCTACGCTTAGAAACGTAGCCGTCACCTACCCCTACATGAACAATGGTGCTACCGAAACGCTGGAAGAAGCGGTAGCCATCATGGGGCAGGAGATGCTCGGCCGCGAATTTGATGATGCCACAATTGACGATATCACTGCCTTCCTACACACCCTCACTGGCGAAATGCCGGACTTCGAAATCCCAGCGCTACCCTAACGCTGTAGCTATTTGCGATAGCTACTAGCGCTAACTGTGTTAAAACTGCCGGTCTTGTACCGGCAGTTTTTTATAGATAAGCGTTATTTATGCGCGCGCCAAGCGCTGCATAAGCTCGTTACGTCGGGCTTCATCGACAAATGCCGCCTCCAGTGCGTTACGATTGAGCTGTCTAAATATCTCTCTATCCCAGCAAAATGCCTCTGCGCAGGCCGTGTGGTTAGTAAGTAACCCACCGCCAAAGTATGCCGGGTCATCAGAGCTAATGGTCACCTTTAAGCCTGCTTCCAGCAGCCTTGGAAGCGGGTGTTCAGCTAACGTATCAACCACTTTCAAACTCACGTTTGAGAGCGGACAAACAGTTAGCACAACTTGCTCATCGCGCAGGCGCTGAACAACACTCTTGCTTTCTAAACAGCGTACGCCATGGTCAATACGCTGCACATCAAGTACATCCAGCGCTTCAGCAATATAGTCGGCAGGCCCTTCCTCCCCGGCATGAGCAACACGTACCAGCCCAACCTCTTTAGCTCGTTCAAAAAGCGCCTTAAACTTGGCTGGAGGGTTGTTTTGTTCCGCGCTATCGAGCCCGATAGCATCGAGAAACTTCCAGTAGGGTGCAGCCTGTTCAAATACATTCAGGGCTTCATCGGCGGGTCGGTCACGCAGAAACGCCATGATCATGCCCACGGACAAATCCAGAGCTGCCTCAGCCTCTCCTTTTGCCTGAAGCAGTCCCTCCATCACCACTTCAAGAGGAACACCCCGTTGCAGGTGAGCTTGGGGATCAAAATGCATGTCAATATGCACAACGCCCTCTTCACGCGCCCGTTTGAAATAGTCCATCGCCAAATCATAAAAATCCTGCTTGGTGCGCAGTACATTCATGCCTTGGTAATAGAGATGCAAAAATCCCTGCAGGTCATCAAACTGATATGCCGACTGCACTTCCTCTACTGTGGCGTAGGGCAGCTCTATATTATTTCGCGTTGCAAGCTTGAACATCAGTTCAGGCTCCAGCGAGCCCTCAATATGCAAGTGGAGCTCTATTTTTGGCAGTTGGTATAAAAATTCATGCATGGCGGGCTCCTTATCGCACACTCAGTTAACTTCATGACGCATGTCAGTATCAGTAATCAGCTGTCCTTCAGCAAGATGCCCAAAAAACTCGACACCAGGCAGAAGTGACTCATCATCTATCTGGTGAATCAAATAGATGCCCGTTTTATTTGCAAGCCATTGACGTAATGAACCAGCGATATGTTTTGCCGTTTGCGCATCAATGCCAGCGAATGGCTCATCCAGGATCACAACAGCAGGATTACGCAACAATAAACGCGCCAGGGCAACCCGGCGCGCCTGCCCTCCTGACAACTGCTGCCCTTTTTCTCCGACCGGGGTATTAAGCTGTTGTGGTTGACGATGAGCCCAACTACTTAATGCCACCTGCGCCAGGGCAACCCACAGTTGCTCGTCACTCGCCTGAGGGTTGGCAATACGTAGATTTTCAGCCAGGGTTCCGTCGAATAAATCGATCTGCTGAGAAAGCAAAGCAAAGTGCTGGGCACGACTTTCAGGCAATACACGAGAAGGCGTACACCCCGCCACACTTACCTCACCGGTGGTGGGCGTAATACGCCCCATAATTAACTGAGCCAACGTTGATTTACCTGCACCGGAAACCCCTGTAATGACAACCTTCTGCCCTGCAGGCAGGCTGAATGAAATACCATTCAGTACGTTCTCAAGCATTTGGGGATAACAAAAAGAGACCTGGTTCAAAGTAATACTGCTGCCACCCTGCCGACCCTCAGAAAAAAGCAGCTCAGGCGCGCCCTCAGCATTCGTGTGCGGTATCGCATTTAGCCTCTGAACGGCTGCATAACTGGCTCCCAACTTGGTAAAACCTGCGGGCAATACACTAAAGACTTCATTCACACCCAGGACAATAAGTATCACCATGACCAGTATGGGTCCACTTACTTGCCCATCCACAAAGGCAACACTAGCGAACCAAAGCACGGCTAACACCAGAGCACCGGTTATGCAGGAAACAGCAGCATTGCCCAAGGCGGCTTTGTGTGCCAGACGTCGCTGGTTGGCGGCAGACCGTTTTTCCTGAAGCACTATTTTATGCCGATGCCAGTCGCTGGTTTGATAGCTCATTAACTCTGCCGAGGCCTGTACCTGATCAACCACAAGATGACGCAGTGTCGATTGATCACTGACCTGCTGGTGGCTGTTAGCAAACCCACCCCAGGCACAGCCAAACGTTAGCAGTAACCATAAAAGCCCAAGCACAACGCCAACCAGTATGGCGATGGATGGCAGCCACACGGCAATAAACGCTGAAACAGCCATAGCACAAAGCAACGCCACGAGAGGAGGAATGAGCAGACGAAGATAAAAATTATCCAGCGTATCAATATCGGCAGTGAGGCGACTTAACCAGTCACTGGCCCGACGACGGCGTAAACTAGCATCATCCAGGCGTGTTAAATAACCAAAAACACGAAAGCGCAGATCCGCCAGTAGGGTCAAAACCGTATTGTGGTTATAGAGACGCTCGATATATCTTGCGACAGTGCGTAGCAGCGCAAAAAAGCGAATACCTCCGCCCGGGACATAAATATCTAACGAAGAAGGCAATCCTGCGGCTAACGCAATGCCAGCCAGCGCACAGGCAGTAATAAACCAGCCAGACAAACCTAACAGTGACAAACCCGCTATCAGAGTGACCCAAACCAGTAAAGAGCCTATAAGGAAACGCTGGCGACGACGCACCAAAAGCGCAAGCCAAGGCTTAAACTCTCGGTATAAGCGCATCATAAAAGCACCTCTTCCAGACGCTCCCCTCGACACACCAAATGGCGATCAGCAACAGACACAATAGCGGGGTGGTGTGTTGCAACCACTAATGTCCGCCCCTCCTGAACCCACTCTAACAGTGCCTGTATAACAAGCTTTTCTGTTGATGTGTCCAGATTGGCCGTAGGCTCATCAAGCAACAGCAGCGGTGCGGTACTTAAATAGATACGCGCCAGGGCAAGGCGCTGAGCCTGACCACCTGACAATCCAACACCCCGCTCGCCAATGGTACTCTCAAGCCCGTTGGGTAAGGCCGCCAACAGGCCACCCAATCCAGCGCGCTGTAGAGCATCCTTCATAGCCTCTTCACCCACTTCCGGATTCGCTAACCGCAAATTATCCGCCAAACTTCCCTGAACAAGACAAGGGGTTTGATCCAACCACGCGCCCTTAACACGCTGACGCCGATAAACACCACTCGTAGGAGCCATGAAACCAGCCATCAGCGCTAATAGAGACGATTTTCCGCTGCCGGACTCTCCAGTAATGGCAACCACATCCCCTTTTAGTAGCGTAACATTTACCGCTTGAAGTACCGGTTGGCGCCCCGGATAGCCTATGGCCACATCAGATAATTCACACACCGCATTAGCGGTTTGCGGTTCAGGTATATTACGGGGAATGATGGAGGGCTCATTGAGAATAGCCACGATACTTTCAGCGGCCCCTAAAGCGGCCGCCCTATCATGATAATGCTGCGAAAGAGTGCGTAGCGGCTGAAAAAACTCTGGTGCCAATAACAGCACCGCCAAACCGGTAAATAACGTCAGGGATGGAGACGGCCCATACTCGATATAGCCCAGCAAGCCAAAACCAACGTACATGGCGACGACAGCAATCGCGACAGAAGCAAAAAACTCAAGCACCGCGGACGATAAAAAAGCCAACCGTAAAGTGCGCATACTCAACCGTCGGTAGTGATCGGTGGCATACCACACGTCTTGCTGGGCTGCTTTGGTATGTCCAAACAGCTGTAGGGTTGTCATCCCCCGCACACGATCCACAAAGTGTGCGGATAAGCGTGCCACGGCGGTAAATTGATCTCGGTTCAGGCGTTCAGCGCCTATGCCCACTAGTGCCATAAACACGGGAATCAGCGGCGCTGATAACAGTAGGAATATGGCAACAAGGTAGTCAAGCCCAACCACAACACACGCAATAAAGAGTGGTAGTGCAACCACTATGCGTAGCTGGGGGTGGAACCGGGCAAAATAGCCGTCCAGAGCTTCGATATGCTCAACGGCTTGAGTAGCCAGGGCACCACTTTGGCGCTGGGTTAGCCAAACAGGGCCCAACATGGCAACTTTAGATAGGAGCTCTGCTCTAGCTTCCTGGCGAATACGTAAGCTCGCTTCGGCACTTAAGGCCTCCTGCCCCCATTGAAAAAGAGCACGCAGCCCAATTACCAAGGCTAAGCCCAAAAACAGTAGCGCCAGCTCGGCCGTGGCTCTCCCCTGCACAATTAACTGATCAACCACCCACGCCAGCCCTACTACGACTGCAACCGTTAGCATGCCTGCTATAATTCCGCATAACGCCGCACCGGCCAGCCGACTGCGCTCCCGCTGAGCCAGGAGCTTGAGCCAGCGACGCGGCGTTATAGTCACCATGTCACGCTGAAAGCCATGTGGCATCGGTTCAGTGATACCCCTCACCTACCCTTACCTTGCCGCGGAATACCCAATACGTCCATGCGGTATAAGTGAGGATAATGGGAATGACGAATAACACACCAATCAGAAGAAATAGCTGAGACTCAGGTGCAGAGGCCGCATCCCACAGTGTGAAGTCGGGCGGAACAATTACCGGCCATTTACTCACAATCAGCCCCAGGTAAGTGAACACATAGATGCCGATCGTCGCTACAAAGGGGATACCTTCACGGCGACGCTGAACCGACCGATACACAGTGAAGGCACAAAGCAGCGCCAGAACCGGGAAGATCCAAATAAGCTGCAAATGGCCAAACCAGCGCTCCCACACCACTGGGTTTACGAACGGCGTCCATATGCTGATGATACCGAATACCGCCAATACAATAGCTAGCAGCATCGGGGTAATTTTATAGGCCCAATCCTGGATATGGCCTTCAGACTTAAGGATCAGCCAAGTAGCTCCAAGCAAGGCATAACCTGCCATCAGCCCCAATCCAGTCAACACAGAAAAAGGTGTTAGCCAGTCAAATGGGCCACCGGCAAAGGCATAGTTCTCAACATCAAAACCCTGTATGTAAGCCCCCACAACCGCCCCTTGAGCAAAGGCCGCAATGGCTGACCCCCAGCAAAAAGCGCGGTTCCACCAATGGCGGTTACGACGCGACTTGAAACGAAATTCAAAGGCAACACCGCGGAAGATCAGCCCCGCCAGCATCAGGAATACGCCAATATAAAGCGCGGGCAAAAATACGGAATACACCAGGGGGAAAGCGCCTAGCAAGCCTGCCCCACCAAGTACCAGCCATGTCTCGTTGCCATCCCACACCGGGGCCACGGAGTTCATCATGACATCACGGGCATCTTCATCCGGCGCGAAGGGGTAAAGTATGCCCAACCCAAGATCAAACCCATCCATCAGCACGTACATCATAATGCCAAAGCCGATGATGAACGCCCAAATCAGCGTTAAATCAAACATTTCCATGCTTAGCTCCTAGCCGGGTCAACGTCATCATCAAAGGGGGTATGTGTCGCGGATAGTGGGCGCATGGGGCGCTTGAAGTTTTCACCGGTTGTCTCACGCTCCTCTTCAGGCAACATACCATTGCGCACCACACGGGTTAGGTAGTAAATACCGGCATAGAAGACCACGCCATACACCAGCACATACCCAATCAGGCTGAACAGTGCCATTGGGCCTGTCAGCGAAGGGGTCACGCCTTCGGCATGCGTCATCATCCCGTAGACTAACCAGGGAGCACGCCCTGTTTCGGTTACCATCCAGCCTGCCAACACAGCTATGAATGGCATCGCCATCATCCCTATCAGCGATTTTAAAAATAGCGTGTTGTGATAGATGCGCCCTTTACGGCGTAAGACCAGTCCTGTCAAGGCAACGGCAATCATCAGTAACCCAATGCCCACCATGACCCGGAATGCCCAAAAAACCATAATGACCGGTGGCTGCTCATCGGGAGCCGCTTCAGTGATACCTGGAACTTCACCATCAGGAGAGTGCGTTAAAATGATGCTGGCTAAATTCGGAATACCAATGGAAAAATGGTTGGTTTGCGCTTCCTGATCAGGAATTGCAAACAGCAATAACGGCACATTGGTGGATGTCTCCCAGTTGCCCTCCATAGCGGCGACTTTGGTTGGCTGATACTCAAGTGTATTGATGCCATGAAAGTCACCCACAACAGCCTGGGCGGGTGCCAGGAACAACAGCAACCACAAGCACATGGAGAGCGCCCGACGATTAGCCTCCGGGTCACGCCCTTTCAGCAGGAACCACGCACTGACACCCGCTACCACAAAGCCTCCTGTCAGAAACGACGCCATGGCCATGTGCGCAAAGCGGTATGGGAACGAAGGGTTAAAAATGGCGTCCATCCAGGAGATAACGTGGAAACGGTTATCAATCAGTTCGACACCTGCCGGCGTATGCATCCAACTGCTGGCAGAAAGTATCCAGAATGAGGATATAAAGGTACCTACAGCGACCATGATGGCAGCAAACAAGTGTACCCCCTGGGGCACTTTACCACGCCCAAACAGTAGCACCCCCAGGAAAGCAGCCTCCAGGAAAAACGCCGTGACCACTTCATAGCTTAAAACGGGTCCCAGAAAATTTGAGGCAGCTTGCGAGAAATTACTCCAGTTGGTACCAAACTGGAACGACATGACAATGCCTGACACCACCCCCATACCAAACACGACGGCAAACACCTTCGTCCAGAAGAGAGACAAGCGATCCCAGGCAGGATTATTGGTTTTAAAAAAGAGGCCATGGAGCAGCGCAATATAGGAAGCCAGTCCTATAGTGAAGACAGGGAATATGGCATGAAAAGAGACAACAAACGCGAACTGTATTCGCGATAACACTAACGGGTCGAGTTCCATCACACTCTCCTAAGACCTGAATACATATCCCTTCACTGGGTAACACAAGCTTAGTCGAGCCTTGTTGGCACTGCATTTTAGTTATAAGCACTAAGCTTATTCTTCACTGAGTCGCTATTTTACAATTTAAACTGCACTTATACAGGATGGACTGGCTCGATAAGCTGTGTCGCATTGACGCATGCTCTACGAGCCTAACATCAGGCCAGGACGACAATACTGATCATATACCCGGTATAGGCCAGGAAGAGGGTAAACAGCACACCGCCCTCTATACGATTTATACGGCGTGGACGGCCTCGCCAGGAAAACGCGAACAGCACCATCAGCAGTGTCATACACATCATTACACTCCAGTCGCGCACCAGCACCTCGCGACCAGCCTCTATTGGCGCTATCACACCAGCCAGCCCAACGACGGCTAGGCTGTTAAACAAGTTGGAACCAACGACATTACCCAGCACCATATCATGCTCTTTACGACGCAGCGCACTGATGGAAGATGCCAGCTCGGGCAGTGAAGTGCCTACAGCAACAACTGTCAAACCGATGATCAAATCACTAACGCCAAAGTTGACAGCGATCTCGACAGCCCCCCAAACCAACAACCGGGAACTGACGATCAACAATACCAGCCCAACCAGGGTCCACAAGATGGATTTACCGCGGGACATGCGCTTGCTGTCCAGGTTCTCGGATACCTCGTCTACCAAAGGATCGTCCTGCTGCCCGCGTGAACGCACGATGCTATAACCAACAAAGAGCGCCAGCGCTAAAAGCAAAATGATAGATTCTCCCCGCGATATCCAACCATCGAACAGCATATAACCCGTTAGCAGCATGACACCTATAAGGAGCGGCATTTCCTTACGAATAACGCTGGAATGCACAGCCAGCGGAGCAATAAGCGCAACAAAGCCCAATACCAGGCCAATATTGGCAATGTTCGACCCATAAGCGTTTCCCACTGCCAAACCGGGATTCCCTTGCATTGCCGCCAGCACAGAGACCATCATCTCCGGTGCGGAGGTACCAAAGCCTATTACCAACATGCCTATCAATAGAGGCGAGAGTCCCAACCAGCGTGATGTAGCAGCAGCCCCATCAATAAATTTCTCCGCGCTCCAGATCAGTAGAACCAACCCACCCACTACCGCTAAAAAGGCAAGCAACATTTCAGTTCCTTAATGTCGTAATGTTAGGCACTATCGCGGCTGCATCCTTGTCTAAGTTTAGCAATAGGTCAAGTACAGTTTATTAACAAGTGGTTTGGTTTACGGTTTGACAGTCAGGCATGTCCATCGTATTAGTTTTACCTATATAACGCATCGAGAGTCAGCTGTTGCCTCACTACCATGTTATGAAGCGCCCCTCATTACCGGTGAACACCCCACTGGTGGATCGCTCCCCTCCTGAGCTGCGTGTTCAGCGAAGGCGCTTGCGTGCTTGTCATGAGTGCGACTGGGTCTCAGCACTCCCTCCTCTGGGGTCAGGTGAGAAAGCAACCTGCCCTCGCTGCTCGCATGTACTGGTCAAGCGCCACCGTTACCCAGCCCAGCGTAGTATGGCACTGGCGATAGCCTCGCTTATTGCGCTGCTCATGGCAGTCTCATTTCCCTTTGTGAGCTTTAGTGTTAGCGGTGTGGGTAACCGTATCGAGCTATCTCAAACCGCCACTACGTTAATTGCCTTTCATCAGCCAATCGTAGCGATTGCGGTCATCATGACCATTATCGTGCTGCCAGCTGTTTATCTGGTGGGTGTCATCTGGCTTCAGTACGGACTGCTAAGGGGCAGGCCGATGGCATTTAGCCGGGATATTGCTCGGTCATTGGCACACTTAACCCCCTGGATGATGGCTGATGTTTTTATCATTGGCTCCCTGGTAAGCCTGATAAAAATAGCGGGCATGGCACAAATTGAACTGGGCATCTCATTCTGGTCGTTTTGCGTTTTCGCGGTGCTATTGCTCATGACCACGCAATCCTTGGATGCCGACTGGATGTGGTTTTCTCTGGAAGGCGAACCACTTGCACCAGAAGGGACACAGACCGGTACCACCGCCTCCGGCCAGGGGATCACGGGGTGCCCGACCTGTGGGCTGGTAAACCGGCTATCACCGCATGGTAACGGCCGCTGTACGCGCTGCCATGAAAAGCTTCATCAGCGCTTGCCGCAAAGCCTGCAACGCACATGGGCGCTGCTCTTTGCCGCTACGATTATGTATATACCTGCTAATGTGTACCCTATTATGACGACCACAAGCCTGGGGCACTCAACGCCTTCCACCATCATTGGCGGCGTCGTTCAACTCCTGCAAATGGGTTCCTGGCCGGTCGCCATCGTTATATTTGTTGCCAGCGTTATCGTTCCAGTGGGCAAGCTTGTTGCACTGGCGTGGCTATGTCTTGTTATAAAGCGCAGCAACGAACTGAATGCACAAAGCCGGACGAGGCTTTATAGACTCACCGAATTCATTGGGCGCTGGTCGATGGTCGACGTATTCGTTGTCGCCATACTGGTCGCACTGATACGCGCAGGGTCCTTGATGTCGATAACCCCAGGGCCAGCCGCGCTGGCATTTGGCTCGGTAGTAGTGCTCACCATGCTAGCTGCCATAACATTTGACCCGCGCTTGATTTGGGACGCTCCAACGCCAAGCCCTACTCGCCGTAAAACGGCCACCAAGGAACCTGTTGATGGCTAATGAAACAACACCGAAAAATGCCCCCCCTGCGGAAGAGAATGATCTCAACAGAGCGAAAGCGTCCCCTCAGACAAGGCTTTCACCTATCTGGATTGTTCCTTTGGTCGCGGTCATCATCGGCCTCTGGCTGGTCTACGACAACTATACCAGCCGAGGTACCTTAGTAACGCTGACCATGGATAGTGCTGAAGGCATTGAAGCAGGCAGTACGTTAATCCGTAGCCGTAACGTGGAAATAGGCCGGGTGCAAAGTGTTCGTTTATCTGACGACCTTTCACACACCGTAATGACCGCCCGAATACAGCCCGAAGCGGAAGCCATGCTGCGCGAAGACAGCCGCTTTTGGGTAGTTAAGCCGCGCATTGGCCGTGAAGGCATCAGTGGCCTTGGCACGGTGTTGTCAGGCGCCTATATTCAGTTAGAGCCGGGCAGGTCTAGCGAGTCCAGGCGCGAATTTCAAGTCAGTGACGTTCCACCGGTGGCTCCTGCTGGACAGGCGGGTTTGCAAATCAGCCTGGTAAGCCAGTTGGGCAATTCACTTAGGGTGGGAGATCCCGTGTCTTATCAAGGGTATACCGTTGGCCGTGTTGAAGATACACGCTTTGAACCCGACTCCCGCACCATGCACCACCAGGTCTTCATAGAAGAACCCTATGCCCAGCTTGTCACAGATAGCACACGCTTTTGGACATCTAGCGGCGTTGACTTCCGCTGGGACGCTGATGGCGTACGCGTCAATATCGAGTCGCTCGAAGCACTCCTGGGAGGCGGTGTTACGTTTGGCGTGCCAGAAGACCTACCAATGGGCAGACCGGTAGAACCCAATGCGCGATTTAGTTTATATGCCGATGAGGATAGTGCTCGCGAAGGAACCTTTAACCACTATTTGGAGTACGTTTTATTGGTTGACGATACAGTGCGAGGTCTTTCAAGAGGCGCACCGGTAGAGTTTAGAGGCGTACGCATGGGCACTGTTGCAGCGGTACCATGGAATTTTACCGCCCCGCAACCAGATTCCCGCGCACGCTTTGCCATTCCAGTGCTTATTCGCATTGAGCCCCAGAGGTTGGGCATCGAAAATGAAGATATTGATTTGGAAGAGTGGAATGCACGCTTCAAGCGTATGTTCGCACTGGGCCTAAGAGCATCACTTAAAAATGGCAGCCTGCTGACTGGGGCCCTGTTTGTGGATCTCAACTTCCATAGGGAACTGGCAGATGAGTACATCGCAGAGACATTTTCAGACCACACCGTGTTCCCCACTGTGGCAGGCGGCTTTGCACAAATTCAGGCTCAGGTAGCCAGCTTACTGGAGAAGTTAAACGCACTTGAGGTTGAGCCACTGCTGGCTGGCCTGGACCGCAACCTGCAGGCATCGGAGAGCGTTCTGAATGAAGTACGGGAAACTAGTGCTGCCATCAACCAGTTGTTAAATGATCCCGACACTCAGGCAATTGGAGGCAACCTGAATGCGACGCTGGAAGAGCTGCGTAGCACGCTACAGGGTGTTTCGCCCTCCTCTCCTGCGTATCAGGAACTAACCACTGCTATCGAACGTCTTGACCGTTTAATGCGCGATTTACAACCCCTAACCCGTACGTTAAATGAAAACCCAAGAGCACTGCTGTTCGATAATCTGGATACTCAGGATCCGGTACCTCGTGCACCACGTTAACAAGGAACTGACTATGCGTTATATGGCGTTTAAATCCTTACCGCTGCTTAGCCTGTTTCTGTTGCTATCGGCATGTGCAGGTAGTGTGACACCACCGGCACGCTATATGTTGCCCAGCAGCCCAATGATAAGCGCCCCTACCCAACCTCAGGGAACGCTACAGTTGCGCCCGCCCCGCCTGGCGCACTACCTGGACGTGGATGGTATTGTCATGCAGTTAAATGACATCACACTGAACGCAGCACGCGAGCATCAATGGGCCGAAAGCCTTGGGCGCCAGCTAGAGCGTTCTCTACGCTCGCATTTAGCGCAGGAGCTAACCTATATTCAAGTCATCCGGGATGATGGCAACACACCTAATGCACTGACACTGTCGCTGGAGGTGGATCAGTTCCAGGGTAGATACGATGGTGTCGCCATTGCCAGTGGTCAGTGGCAACTTAGAGGCACCAACAATGAGCTACTGGCACTGGAAGGCTTTACTGCGGAAACTGAACTTGACGAAGATGGCTACCCAGCACTGGTGCGTGCCCTGGGCAAAAGCTGGCATAGCGTCGCATCACAAATCGCGAATCAAATACGCCAAGGAGACTATTTTTGATAGGGCATGGAGCTCGCTAGGCCATAGGGCATACCAACAGCATTGCTAAAGAGAGACTTGACTCAAGGAACCGCTTAAGGGGCCCATATGAACGACTACAACATGTTTGATGAAAATAAGTTACGCGAAAACCTTGCTGGCCTGGTGCAGTCACTGCATACACTGCTGGAAGGCAACATTACCCTCCAGTCACTGGAATCGGCACTGGATAGCCACGACGCCCTTATCAATCAGTTTGCCTCTCTGGGCGTGGCCTCAACAGCAACGGAGGCGCTTGGACGTATAGAATGCTTTATTATCGAACACGCCCCGGCCATCTATGCCGCTCAGAGCACCCCCCAACAACAAGAGATCATTATTAAACGCTTTGCCCGGCATTTGCTGGCGATAGAAGGCATAGGACCTGCCACTGCCAAACAACTATTCGAAGCCAGGATAGCGCTTCCGGAACAGCTATTTGGGCTCACCCCCGAAGAGGTAGCAGCGCTACCGCTTCCGCCTGCAAGCCTTGCCCGGGTGACGGCACTCCATACACAGCAGACTACACGCCAATAACCTCAGTGAAAGACGCTGTGAGGCTATAATTATGGTACACTATCCGAGTATTATGCGGTTACATTTCAGCGTCACCCCGTCACCCCCGAACAAGGTCTTCCCTTATTTGCTGGCCTTTAACGGCTAAACAAATGACCATCGCGGCAGCACAGATTATCTGGCAAACTTCGCTGCCGCGACGGTGAATTATCCTCGCCTTTTGAACATTACGCATAGTAACGACACCGTCAAACGGCGTTACTTGCTATGCGACTGCGGAGAACGCATGAGCTTTTCTGAACTTGGTCTGCACGACGATTTATTGCGCGCCGTTACTGCGCAAGGCTATATCCAGCCAACGCCTATTCAACAACAGGCCATTCCTGTCGTTCTTGAAGGACGTGACATGCTGGCAAGTGCACAAACCGGTACCGGTAAAACGGCTGGTTTTACGCTGCCTATGCTGCAGCGGTTAGCCAATGGTAAACGGCCAGGTAAGCGTCAGGTACGCGCCCTGGTGTTAACTCCAACACGGGAACTGGCAGCCCAGGTGGGCGAAAGCGTGACCGCATACGGTCAGCACCTGGCTTTACGCTCCCACATTATTTTTGGCGGCGTGGGCCAACAGCCTCAAGTGGATGCTTTGAAAGCAGGCCTGGACGTGCTGGTGGCCACCCCAGGCAGGCTGCTTGACCTTCATCAGCAAGGCCATGTTGACCTTTCAGCAGTCGAAATTCTCGTTCTGGATGAAGCTGATCGCATGCTTGATATGGGCTTTATTCATGATATCAAGCGGCTGCTGCGTTTAGTGCCCAAACAGCGCCAGAATCTGTTGTTTTCCGCAACATTTTCCAATGAGATTCAAGCCCTGGCCCAACAACTGCTCAACAATCCGGCACTTATCGAAGTGGCACCGCGTAACACGACAGCCGAAAAGATAGAGCAAGCCATTTACCGGGTAGATCGGGATAAAAAGCGCGAGTTGCTGGCCCATTTAATTCAGCGCCATGGCTGGTTCCAGGTGTTGGTCTTCACCCGCACAAAACATGGTGCCAACCGCCTGGCAGAGCAGTTGTCCAAGCAGGACATTCCTGCGATGGCCATCCATGGCAATAAAAGTCAGGGCGCCAGAACCCGGGCATTGGGCGCCTTCAAAAGCGGCGATTTACAGGTACTTGTAGCTACCGATATTGCTGCACGAGGCCTTGACATCAATGAACTTCCCCATGTTGTCAACTTCGATTTACCAAACGTAGCGGAAGACTACGTACACCGCATAGGTCGCACCGGGCGGGCGGGCAGCAATGGTGAGGCAGTTTCTCTGGTCTGTGTAGACGAGCATGGTTTGCTCAGCAATATTGAGCGCTTGATTAAACAGACGCTCCCCAAGCATATTGAGCCAGGTTTCGAGCCAGATCCCAATGCCAAACCAGAGCCTATCGAAAATGGACGCCGGGGCCAGCGCCAACCACGCGCCAAGCGTAAGCCGGAAGGCCAGGCAGCTAATAGCGACGGGGAACGCCGACGACGTTCCCGACGCTAGCCCACAGCCAAGGAATATGCGAAGGTTAGCGCCTCGCATATTCCGGCATTACCGCTGAATTGATTGATGGAGTGATTATGGCGTCATCGCAACTGATTAATGACTACCGCCAGTGGCTTGCCTTCCAGCGACAGGAACAGCTTAGCCGCGAGCATCAAGGTATCTCTCAACGCCTTGAAGATGCCCGCGCATCATCAGGACAAGTACTCCAGGCCTATCGAAGCATGGCGGAAAAAGCCTCTGTCGAAGGCGCCTGCTATCGGACTCTTTTTCTAAGGGAGCGGGACAATAACGAAGCCCTTCCCTGTGAAGGCTGGCTGTTTGTACGCCGTGTACTAAGTGAAAGTAACAGTACCCGTTTGCGCGTAACGCTACTTGAAACCTTCACCCTCGAAGAGGGCATTATCGCACCAGGGGAAAAGCCAGCGCGTAAATTGACGCTGGAAATCTACGATAAACTCGATATTAATAAAGGCATGCGTACCCAGGTACGCGTAGACTGTTTGGATACGCCACAGGATTACCATTTTATTACCCTGCTTGATGCGGTTCGCGGCGATTTACGTCCACACCTGAAATAAGCACCAGCGCGATGATGGTCTCACGGCGTGCGTTAACCTTCATTCTTCTGATGTTCGTGGTAGGGCTTAATTTACGCCCTGCCATGTCGTCAGTTGCGCCTTTACTGACCCGCCTTCAGGAGGATGCCGGCCTCTCTCCTGCCGCTGCGGGTATTCTCACCACGTTACCAGTGCTGTTTCTCGGCTTATCAGCGCCGCTTGCTCCTTTGCTAGCCCAACGCATTGGCAGTGAGCGTGCATTAAGCGTCGCCCTGGGTCTGTTAGCCAGCGGGTTGATTTTACGCGGCCTGCCACTGCAGGGCGTTCTGTTTATCGGTTCTGCAATGGCGGGGGTTGCCATTGGTATTGGCGGCACCCTTCTACCCGGCCTGGTGAAGAGAGAGCTGCCTGAAAGCGCTGACTTGCTGACGGGCCTATACACCATGGCCCTGTGCTTCGGAGGAGCGCTAGGCGCAGGTTTCAGTGTACCCCTGATGCAGTGGCTGGGTAGCTGGCAGCTAAGTTTGATGAGCTGGTCGCTGCTTGCTATCGGCGCACTACTCCTCTGGATCACGAATACTTCAAGTACCCAGCACGCTCAACAGCCTATCTCCTCACCCTCATCTCTCCTCCACCTGCTGCGCAAGCCTCTCACCTGGCATGTCATGCTATTTATGGGCATTCAGTCCTCAATGGCCTACATCGTCTTTGGCTGGCTGCCCACGTTGTTGGTAGATCGGGGTTATGATGAGGCCACGGCAGGCTGGACAATGGCTGTTTCGATTATGTGCCAGCTGGGCTCCGCCCTGGGAGCCCCCTGGCTGGCCCGGTTAGGCAAAGACCAACGCCCCACCCTATTGCTGGTGCTTTTGAGTACGGCTTTGGGCCTGTGGATGCTATTAATCGCACCTCTGGCTTGGAAGTGGCCCGGCGCCGCACTACTTGGCCTTGGCCAGGGCGGCTGCTTTAGCCTGGCACTCAGCCTGTTGGTATTAAGAACCGCCAACTCGCGCCTGGCTGGGCAACTGTCCGGCCTTGTGCAAGGAGGCGGCTATACCCTCGCCGCCATGGGGCCATTTGGAGTAGGGTTAATGCTTCAGGCTGGAGCGGGCACCGCTACTATCGCCTGGCTACTCATCATATTGATTCTACTCTGTTGTGGGTTTGCACTTTTGGCTGGCCGTAAACAACAGCTGGATGATCAAACCGGCGAGCTGCTGGTACATAACGGCTAGACATCTTCCCTCACCGTCAGCAACCATACCGTTCAGGATACGGCAATGAGCACACTATCACCTTTAGCAGATGCCACTCCTACCCGGCAGCGTCTGCTAGTTATTTATACCGGTGGCACCATTGGGATGCAGCAGGAGGCAAACGGCCTTGCTCCCAGTGGTAATTTTGATCAGCGCATGCAGCAGGCGCTGGGGCGGCTTCCTCTGGCACACCAGCAGGCGCTGCCTGCCTATGATGTTATTAGCTACGCTTCACTTATTGATTCAAGTACAGCCACCCCACTCAACTGGCAGCAGTTAGCTCAGGATATCGCCAATAATTTGCCGCTTTACCGTGGCTTCGTCATCATTCACGGCACTGATACTCTGAGCTGGACCGCGGCCAGCCTGGCTTATCAACTCCAGGGGCTTGATCGCCCGGTGATATTGACAGGTGCCATGCATCCTCTGGAAGCCCCTGACAGTGATGGACTGGATAACCTGCATGGTGCACTTCGCTTCGCTGCTCAGCCAGAGCTGCAAGAGGTTGCGATCTATTTTGCAAATCGACTTTTGCGAGGCTCCCGGGCTATTAAACAGCACAGCGAGGCCCTGGATGCATTCGCCTCCCCCGGCTACCCGCTACTTGGTGAACGAGTCGGTGATGATTTCGTCTATTACCCCAGCCGTGGACTCGCCTATCAGCAACGCGGTGCGCCCCGCTTTGAACTGCCTGATTATCGGCCAGTTGCTCAAGGTGAAGTGGTTAGAATTGTCATATGGCCTGGAATGAGTTCGTGGCAGTTAGAGGTATTGCTTGATGATTCACGGGTAAAAGGGGCGCTATTACAACTCTGGGGAGCAGGCAACCTGCCTGACAACCCTGGACTACTACCGGTGCTTGCAAAGGCCAGTGGTGAAGGCAAGCTGTTGGCTGCCATTAGCCAGTGCCCCCAGGGAAGCGTATATTTAGGCGCCTATGCCGCTGGGTATGGGCTCACAGCAGCGGGCATACTTTCCGGCGGTAATATGACCCCTGAAGCGGCGTTCACCAAACTGGTTCACTTACTGGCGCAGCCACTATCTATCGAGGATCAGCGGCGTCGTTTTCTGACGCCACTGGTGGGCGAACGCTAAACCAGTCGTTCACGCCAATACCGACTGGCATAGTTGCCTATTCACGCTATGTTTAAACGTACGTTAACCAACGGAAAGGAAAGCGTCATATGGAACAGCCCGTACACCATTTCAGTGAACTTTTTGAACAACTCGGCTTACGTTCAGATGCCGAATCCATTGAGCGCTTTATTGAACGCAACTCCCCCTTACCCAAGGACATGCCTTTGGCTGACGCCCCTTGCTGGAACGAAGGCCAGGCCGAATTCTTGCGTGAAGCCGTAGAGGAAGATGCGGACTGGGCGGAAGTCGTTGACCACCTTGATGCATCCATGCATAAAACATCGTAAGAGCCATTATATTATTGCCTGCGCGCCGCTTCGACGCGGCGCCTGTACCAACCGCCCACCAGCAACAACAGCGCCAATGCCAACAGTGGCAGGATCACATCAAACTGCAATGCATCCTCATCCTCAATGGCTTCAAGCGCACCATGGATAGCACTGCTATACACTGCCCACTTTACCGATAACCCAAGCGCTGCTGCCACTAAATAGCGGCCCAGCGAGATCTGCCGAAGCCCTGCTGCAAAGTTAATCACCGAATGGGGAAAACCGGGCAGAATCCGTAACGCACACTGGGTCAAAAGATCACTTCTGGCTTCCAATGTTTCCATCACTTTGAGGGTTAAGCCTTTTGGATTCCAACGCTCACCGGCACTTGCCGCCAGTTGGTAAGCCCCCCATGCCCCGATAACGCTGCTTAGGGTCAACATAAAGGTAGCGATAAGCGGTGGGTAGAAAGGGGCAATCAGCCATAGTCCGATACTGCCGGGCAGCCCAATAGCCAGCGTAACGGCCATAGTGACCATGACACCAACAATGACCACCGGGTGATGCGACATCGTCGCAGCCCAGCGCTTAACAGCCATCAGATCAGGTGAATACCAAAGCCAAATATAAGCAAGCATCGCCACGATGGCGAAGCCAGCCGCCCAACGCCATGAATGTTTGGTAAATTTATTCATGTAACCGGGCTTCAACGCGCTCAAGAATTTGGCGACTCACCTTACCTACCAAAGGCTTGGCCGCTTTGTTGACCGCTTTTTCCATAAAGCGGTTACGAATTTCATAGCTTAAGGTCAACGTCACCTCAGTGCCTTCTGGCACACCCCGCAACTGATATCGCCCCTGGTTCTTTACACCTTCCAATGACTCCCAGGCCAGCACATGGGGAGGCTTGGTTTCCGTCACTATTACATCAAATGACCAATCCATCCCCAGCGCCCGTACATTCCAGCGATAACGGTCGCTCCCTAAAGGCTCAATTGAGCTGATCAAGTCTGAATAGTCTGCAAAGTCTGCAACTCGACACAATAGCTCAAATACTCGCTCGGGTGGCGCCTTAACAATTTCACTATGTTCGATGGTGGCCATGAATGCATCTCTAACAACTGGAAGTCACAGCTTAACATGCCAAACTGTGCATACACACCGGACTAAAAAGGTCACTAAAGCCCCCCAACACTGGTCAGAGTCCCTTACATTGCGTACACTGCCGCCCTTCCGGACCGGACCCCGGATTACCGCTTAGCGTGATGCTAAAAGCGCTTAACAAATTCTCCGACAAAAGAGTATTTATCATGTCTCTAACCTCACCCCATGGTATTAGCGTGTCATCCACCGTTGTCATCTACTCCGGTGGCATGGACTCCTATACAGTGCTCCACCGTGCAATCAGAGAAGGCATAAATGTCCATGCACTTTCGTTTGACTATGGCCAGCGCCACGCACGGGAACTAGCCACCGCACGTTTCGTGTGCCAGCAGTTCGACGTGCCTCACCAGGTAGTGGATATTCGCGCCATTCACAGCTTGATCGATAACTCGGCACTGACCAGCCCGGATATCAAGATGCCTGCTGGTGATTATGCTGCGGACAATCTGCGCGCCACCGTTGTTCCTAACCGCAATATGATCCTACTCTCCCTGGCCATTGCCAAAGCGGTCAATATCGGGGCCGAACGTGTCGACTATGGCGCTCATGGTGGTGACCATATTCTTTATCCTGACTGCCGCCCTGAGTTTGTCGACGCCATGAACCATGTGGCAGGCATTGCTAATTTTGAGCCGGTAACGCTGCATGCGCCCTACCTGCAATCCAGCAAGGCGGATATTTTGCGCGAGGGTCTCGCTATGGGGCTGGATTATCGCCACACCTGGACATGCTATGAAGGCCGCCAACTTGCCTGTGGCCAGTGTGGTAGCTGCCGTGAGCGACTGGCTGCCTTTGCCGCCAACAACGCGGATGATCCATTGCAGTACGAGACCGGTACAACACGGGTACCGCGCTGATGTATCACGTGAAAGAGGCGTTTTACACCCTCCAGGGAGAAGGTGCTCAGGCCGGACGCGCCAGCGTTTTTTGTCGCTTCAGTGGCTGCAACCTCTGGTCAGGTCGTGAAAGTGACCGCGCAAGCGCGAAGTGTACTTTTTGCGATACCGACTTTATTGGTACGGATGGCATCAATGGTGGCCGTTTTGCCACGGCAGCAGCCCTCGCTGAACATATCCAGGCACTCTGGCCCCAACCAGCCCAGCGTGCCACTCCTTATGTGGTGTTCACCGGTGGCGAACCGCTGTTACAGCTCGACGCCCCTCTCATTGCGGCACTTCATCGCCATGGGTTTGAAGTGGCCGTTGAAACCAATGGCACGCTAACGCCACCGGCGGGTATTGACTGGCTTTGTGTCAGTCCCAAGGGCGCCAACCCACTGGCAATCACTCAGGGTGATGAATTAAAGCTGGTGTTTCCCCAGTTGGATGCACCACCCAAAAACTTTGAGCGGCTGGGCTTTAGACACTTTTTTTTACAGCCGATGGATCATGGTGTTGCATCGAAAAACGCTGAAACGGTTCAGGCAACTACCGCTTACTGTATGTCAAACCCACAGTGGCGCCTGTCGCTCCAAACGCACAAGATTGCAGGATTTGATTAAATGTCGTTATTTGTTAACCACCTAACCCACATTGATGTTTCCCTATGGTGCCCAGAAAAAGGCTTGATGGGTTGCAGTTGGCAAGTGGATGCCTTGCTTGATGGCGAACTGGGCGAGGACGGCATGCTGTTTGATTTCGGTGAAGTCAAACCGTGGATCAAGCACACACTCGACAGTGGCCTTGACCATACACTATTAGTGCCCGTTAACGCAGCCGGTGTCGAAGTTAGCGACTGTCACGAGGGTATATGCGTTCGCACTACCTCACCTTATGTCATGGAAGTGCGCGGTCCAGCTGAGGCATTTACGCTTCTGCCATGGGACGCTATTACCATTGAGCGTATCACTGACACACTAAGTACAACATTAACGATGCAAAGACCTGCCAACGTTGACCATGTCAGGCTGAGCTTAAGTGACGAAGCAATCGAGGGGGCTGCCTATGGCTATAGCCACGGACTCAAACGGCATCTTGGCAATTGTCAACGCATTGCCCATGGCCACCGCTCACGCCTACACATCTGGCAAGAGAGTGAACGTCAGCCCGCGCTTGAACAACACTGGGCTGGCTGGTTAGATAATCGCTACTTGCTTGAGCAAGCGGATATTACCTCTCAAAATGACACGACACTAACCTGCCGCTATACAGCTGCTCAGGGCGACTTCGCCATCACACTGCCTCTTGAACGTTGCAGCATCCTGCCAAACCCGACAACCGTCGAAAATATTGCCCGCTGGTTGGCGAAGCGCATTGCCCGGCAGAGTGGCAAACCGACCTTTGTCCAGGCATTTGAAGGTATCAACAAAGGTGCCATGGCTGAAGCAGCACCATGAGTGATCCGTTGCTTACAAAGGAGCAGGCCTCATGTCGTCCAGGGTGCGGTGCATGCTGCATTGCGCCCTCCATTTCATCGCCGATACCGGGCATGCCGAATGGCAAACCGGCTGGTGAAAGGTGTATACAGCTAAACGCTGACAACCTGTGCAAGCTATTTGGCAGTCCTCATCGCCCAGAGGTTTGTGAACGTTTTAGCTTCGATATCCAGGTATGTGGCAAGCACCGTGATCAGGCCCTTGCCACACTCACCTGGTTGGAAAGCAACACAAACTAGTGTGTGCTTTAGGGTCAAAAACGCAGCCGCCTAGCTCTCCACACTGACGGCGTGGGAGCGCCGGTCCAGCAAGCTTACCCAACGCACTAATACAGGTGCGTCGCTATGACTGACTTCACCCAGCAAGCGCCTGAACGTCTCTCTTGCCTGTTGGTCAGTCGGTGAAATTCGCGTTAGCCACAGCTCATAAGCCGCTAGCTCTTGATGGCGATTACCATGCTCCTGGGACTGGTTAATCGCCATCTCTGCAAGCACTTTTACTTCATTGGCTGGGTGCCCCAGCAAATCACGCACCTTGGCAAGCTGAGTGGCAATTTCTGGCAAAAACAACGTTGTGCGCTCGCGGGCAATCACTAAACACTGATCCAGATAATCTTCCGCCGCCTCCAGTTCACCAAGTTCAATACACGCATCCGAGTACCACAGCACTGGACGCTGAAAACGATCCCTACCATTCAACTCTGCCATTTGATCCAGGCTGTCACGCAGTTGAACCAATCCAGTCTGGTCGCCTGCCAACGCTCGCTGCCAACCCAGTACCCCCTGGGCAGAAATTTGCCAAAGCTGCAAATCCGGCGTACCTGTCATAGCTGCCGCACGCTCTGCATGACGAGCAGCCAGATGGACATGGCCCAGTTGACGGTAAAGCGCTGCGGCAAACATTAGCGCCATAGCAAGCGTACCTGGATGCCCTATTTTCTCAGCCAGCCGAATAGCGGATGACACATGCCGCTCAGCTCGCTGGTAATCACCCCTCAAGCACAGCGCCCACCCCTGGAAGCACGCAGCGGAGACTTGTGGGTGATCCGAGAAAGGCAACCATTCAATCATCATTTGAGCATTGAGCGGATCGATTTCATCAAGATGATCGTGTGCCTGTTTAATTCGTCCCGCCCAATACTCACAATGCGCCCTGGCATAATCCGCAAGCCTGCGATAGCGAGGATCTTCCAGATGATCAGCAATATCCGTCAGGGTGGATGCCAGTGCAAAGGCGTCTGCATGAGCATAACGCTGGCTGCAACCGACCCAAAGTCCCCACTTGACCAGGAAAATCTGCTCAAGGTCTTCAGGGTCGTCCAGAGTGTCACTTCCTGACTGCCGGAGCAGTTCCCTGGCTCGTACAAAGCTTTCGTGGGCCGTGGGTGACCCGTGCCCTTCCAGCGCAAAAGCAGCCTGCCCACGAACCGTTAGCAAACTGACTTCGCGTTCAATTTGATGTTCAACATGGCGTAGGCTGGCAAGCCCAAAATCTGCCATACGCAGCGCGGTACGATTGGCACTGACTTTTAACGCTTCACGGGCGGCTAGTTCAAAGTAGCGGGCTCCACGGGCATAGTGGCCACTACGGCGCAGATGAGTTGCGAAATCGCCCGGATGACGACTAATCCACATGGGGAAACGTTCTTCAATCAGCGTGACCACCTGTTGGTGTAGCCTGACTCTCACATCTCTGAGGCAAGAAAGGTAAGCCGCTTCCTGCAACAGCTGGTGGCTAAACTGGTACTCGTGCTCACCACTCTCTTTCTCAACAGGCTCAATAATTTCCAAAAGGCGCATATGCTCGACGGCCTTGGCAAGCCGGGCTGGCTCCCAACCGCTACACTCCTGCAAAAAGTCGAGCCTAAAACGCTTGCCCAAAACAGCAGCAATATGAGCAATTTCCCGATCGCACTCAAGCTGATCAATACGACTGGCAAGCAACCCGAGTAGACCTTTCGGTAGCTCGTCAAACTGGACACTGCGGCCTTCTCGTCGGTCCATATCCAGACGACGGCATATCTCCTGCATATACAGTGGCACACCATCACAACGCTCAATAATTTGATTACGTAACCGTGGGCTTAAATGAATTCTATAGCGGCGTGAAAGCTGTGAAAGCAGGCGGGAGGATTGCAGGGCATCAAGCCTACCGAGAGTGATTTGCTGATCCCAATGCAGCTTGACCGGCAAGGGTTCACGCCCATGGTGGCTGGCGACCAGCATAAACGCCGTATTAATGGGCAAGCGAGCCTGCAGCCCGGCTAATACCTTGAAAGAAGGCTCATCCAGCCACTGAAGGTCATCAATCATCAGTACAAGGGTTCGAGAGGCTGCCTGATGATCAATCAAACGATGCAGCAGACGTACAACAGGCTCAACGGCTTCACCATTTTGCGTCAGCTGTGCGACCTCCTGTACATCACGGACCCCCAATGCCTCCTCAAGGAGCTGTTGGCGTTCATCATCCAATGACTCTGCGCCCAAAGTACCTTGAAGTTCACGGATCGTTTCGCGAGAGGGTGCTGCCCCCATATACCACGCCACCAAGGTACGTGCGACTCCATAGGGCTCAAGTACAGACAAACGGGTGGTAGGCTGCCAACAGATAGCAGCATCGCGGCTTAGTTCCAACTGACGAAACCC
Source organism: Vreelandella olivaria (assembly GCF_023507745.1). Lineage (GTDB taxonomy): Bacteria > Pseudomonadota > Gammaproteobacteria > Pseudomonadales > Halomonadaceae > Vreelandella > Vreelandella olivaria_A. The sequence goes on from NZ_JALPZO010000110.1 coordinate 26,533, forward strand.
GACTATCAGGGCGGATTTCCCCATACCGGAGGCGCCGCGCACCAGTACGCTTTGGCGCAACCCAATACCCGCTCGCGCCAGCGCATCTCGCAGCGTACGCAGGGAAGTCTCCCGCCCTACCAGGCTGGGGGGCAAGGCATCGCGCCCCCCTTCGTTCAAACCTAACACCAGCGCTCTTAAGCGCACACGTCCATCACTAGCGACCAGACGCGAGACAAGCCGGGGCTGAAGATCAAGGGCCGGGGGCATATGTTGACTCGCCTCCTGGGAGATCACCAGCTCACTGCCTTCCGCGGCGTTCATCAGCTCCAATGAAACCTGAGTGACTTGACCAAGAGGATCAGCCAACTGACGTTCGGGCAGATACACTACCCGGCCACTATTAAGCCCGGCGGCCAACTCAAACTTTGGCGGTTCTCCCTCGCCTGCCCAGTGCCGCTCTGACTCATGGGGCAGCGCTTGACGGCAGTGCTCATAAAGGGCGACAAGCTCTGCCAATTGATGGGCGGGTCCATGCGTACCAAAGCACGCCAACCCAAGCCCACCCGTTGCACCAGGCAGCCAAAAACCACCCAGGTGGTGGCACTGCTGCTCAAGCCAGCGTAGTAGCTCCAACTGCAAAGCCAGGCAGTTACGTGTAGCCACACGATCCTGCCAATCGCCCTGGAGTCGCAGACGGATCGCCATTACAGATAGCTGGCGAAGCTCAATCTCATCCTCTCGCAAGGGTTTACTATCGGCGGCCAGTGCCCGGGAAAAAGCTCCCTGAGGAGTAATCACACGAGAGTCGTGATGCCCATCAGACCAATAGTTGGCCAACTGCAGAAAGCTTGGTTCGGGCTGCTGGCCTGAAAGCGCCAATAACTGTAAATAGCTATTGTACTGTTCGTGTGCCGCCGCCATCTGTTTCTTTTCAGCCAATTGGCGCACCAAACGCTCGTGAAAAGGGCCATAACCGGAGAAACGGCTAACCAATCCCTCCACCAAGGTGTCGGGCACATCAGCATGATCATCCAGCACTTGTTCTGCAAAGCGAATGACACGCTGACGCCACTCATTACGCACCTGAACCAACCAACGCTGAAATTCACTGCAGTTGGCCAGTTGTAACTCCTCAATCAAGTCACCCTGGTAGCAGGCCATCACAGCTTCGAGAGTGGTTAAATCTCTTGGTCCTTCAAGCAACTGTTGCAATTCATGTAAATCAACATGCCAATTGGCAGGCAGCTGAAAAGCGATTGTCTGGCGGGATACATTCAGTACATGCTCGGCGTTGCCACCCATCGATTGGCGCAGACAGTGTAATGCGTGGCGCAAATTGGTTCTGCCTGAAGAGAGCCCCTGATCAGGCCAAAGTAGCTCAGCAAGCACAGCCCGATTCACTGGTTGGCGGTGCAACAACAAATAAACCAGCAGGGCTTTAACTTTGTCGTAGCTGAAATGCGTCAGCACATCCTCCCCTTGCGATAGGGAGAAGTGCCCAAAAAGGGTCAATTGGTCTGTCTGTTGAGCATCGCGCATGATACACATCCTGCCTGGGCTAGCGGCGGTTTAAACTGGAACGCCGCTATGAAAACGAAAAGCCGTATCTGGCGAAGTAATCAACTCCGCTTCACGCGCCACGAAAAAGGCGATTCGGTCATCAATCGAATCGGCTGTTTGCTGTCGTGCAAGCAGTAGATAATCTTCAAAATGACGTCCTTCAGACTTCACTAATGTGCGGTAGAATCTGGCAAGCTCTTCATCCAGGTATGGAATTAAGCGCGCAAACCGCTCACAACTGCGAGCTTCTATCAGTGCACCAATAATCAACACATCTATCAAACGTTCAGGATCATTACTACGCATATGCTGGCGTAGCCCTTCAGCATACCGGGAAGCGGTCAGGTGCCGATAAGTAACACCCCTTTTTTCCATTAGCCCCACGACCTGTTCGAAGTGCAATAGCTCTTCACGGGCAAGCTGCGACATTTTACTTAGTAATAGCGACTGGCTGACGTAGCGATAGAGTAAGCTCATCGCCGTAGAGGCAGCTTTTTTTTCACACTGGGCATGATCAATCAGAAGGATGTCAGGGTTGGCTAACGCCCACTGCAGCCATTGATCTGGCGTTGGGCAAGCAAGAAACTGATGTAGACTCTCCGGCAACAGATCCTCCGCCTGGAGCGAATGACCCACCGGCTGTAATGCTGCTAATTGTATTGACATAACACCGTTACCAAACGCTTATTCCACCATTGTATAACATATAAACGCCTATAGCGTTTGCCCCCGTCAAATAGCGCAAACCGCATAAATTCATGCTGCGCCTCGTAACTCATATAGCACATTACTAATGTATAAGTATGGTTTCGCGGAGCACCACACTTCGCTTAAACACGACACGCTCACACAATGAGCACAAGGTATGGTAACGCGCTGTAGCAATAATCACACCCACGCTTACCATTAATCACGCTTCTTTTTGATAAAAAACTTTCCACTTTGTCGATTAATTACTAATAAAGCGCGCAGAGCAGGAAACCAACTATCAGCCCACCAGCACAAAGTACAATGCCAAAGTACAATGCGCACAACAGCTTGCTGTCTTAACATTGTCGACAGTTTGCCGTAGAATCCGAGCCATCCGCCAGACGCTGTTTGTCAAGCGTATGTCACGTGTCCGGGCACATACTCAAAACCGTGGGGTATGTGTTCGTCACCATTAAAAGATGAGAGGGCCCCAACGTGCTTGAAGCTTACCGCCAACATGTCGAGGAACGCGCTGCTGAGGGCGTCCCGCCCAAGCCCCTGAACGCCGAGCAAGTTGCTGCTTTAATTGAGCTGCTTAAAAATCCGCCGGCGGGTGAAGAGGAAGTCATCCTTGACCTGATTACCAACCGAGTACCGCCGGGCGTTGATGAAGCCGCTTATGTCAAAGCCGGCTTTTTGACCGCAATAGCCAAGGGCGAAGCCACCTCTCCCCTTATTGATAAAGTGCATGCCGTTAAGCTACTCGGCACCATGCAGGGCGGTTACAACATCGTCTCCATGGTCGAACTGCTGGACAATGAAGAGCTGGCCCGTGAAGCAGGTGAACAGCTTAAGCACACCCTGCTGATGTTTGACGCCTTCCATGATGTTGAAGAGCGCGCCAAAAACGGCAATGCCATCGCTAAAGACGTCATTCAGTCCTGGGCTGATGCAGAGTGGTTCCTTTCCAAGCCTGCGCTGGAAGAGAAAATCACCCTGACAGTTTTTAAAGTTCCCGGTGAAACCAACACTGATGATCTCTCCCCTGCCCCGGATGCCTGGTCACGCCCGGATATTCCGCTCCATGCTAACGCTATGCTTAAAAACGAGCGCGAAGGCATTGAACCGGAAGCGCCTGGTACCACTGGTCCACTGAAGCAGATCGAAGAGGTAAAAGCGAAAGGCTTCCCCGTCGCCTATGTAGGGGACGTCGTCGGCACTGGCTCCTCGCGTAAGTCTGCCACCAACTCAGTGCTTTGGTTCTTTGGCGACGATATTCCCTACGTGCCTAACAAGCGGGCGGGCGGTTTCTGTTTTGGCGGCAAAATTGCTCCGATCTTCTTCAACACCATGGAAGATTCTGGCGCACTGCCGGTTGAAATGGACGTTTCCAAGCTGGAAATGGGTGACGTTATTGATGTCTACCCCTATGCAGGCAAAGTGTGTAAACACGGCACCGACGACGTCTTGACCACGTTCGAGTTGAAAACTCAGTTAATCCTGGACGAAGTTCGTGCGGGTGGTCGTATTCCGCTAATCATTGGCCGCGGCCTGACCGGTAAAGCGCGTGACTCCCTGGGCCTGGCACCCTCTGACGTTTTCCGCCTGCCTGACCAGCCTAAAGATACCGGCAAAGGCTTCACACTTGCCCAGAAAATGGTTGGTAAGGCCTGCGGTATGGATGGCGTGCGCCCCGGCATGTACTGCGAGCCAAAAATGACCACTGTTGGCTCTCAGGACACTACCGGCCCCATGACGCGTGACGAGTTGAAAGACCTTGCGTGCCTTGGCTTCCAGGCCGATCTGGTCATGCAGTCCTTCTGCCACACAGCCGCCTATCCAAAGCCGGTAGATGTTGACACTCACCATACGCTACCTGACTTTATTATGAACCGCGGCGGTGTTTCCCTGCGCCCCGGCGATGGCATCATTCACAGCTGGCTTAACCGCATGCTGCTGCCTGATACCGTTGGCACCGGTGGTGATTCACACACCCGCTTCCCGCTGGGTATTTCATTCCCTGCTGGCTCAGGCCTGGTTGCCTTTGCCGCGGCCACCGGTGTGATGCCGCTGGATATGCCGGAATCAGTACTGGTGCGCTTTAAAGGCACGCGCCAACCTGGGGTAACACTGCGTGATCTGGTTCATGCCATCCCGCTATACGCTATCAAGCAGGGTCTGTTAACGGTAGAGAAATCAGGCAAGAAGAACGCCTTCTCTGGCCGGGTGCTCGAAATCGAAGGTCTGGAAGACCTGACGGTTGAGCAGGCATTTGAACTATCCGATGCTTCTGCTGAGCGTAGTGCTGCTGGCTGTACCATTACGCTGTCTGAAGAGAGCGTCACTGAGTACCTGAAGTCTAACATCACATTATTGAAATGGATGATCGCCAATGGCTACGGTGATGAGCGCACCATTAGCCGCCGTATCGAAGGCATGGAAGCATGGCTTGCCAACCCAAGCCTGATGCGTGCTGACAAGGATGCAGAGTACGCGGAGGTGATTGAAATCGATCTCAGTGAGATCAAAGAGCCGGTACTTTGCGCCCCGAATGACCCGGACGATGCACGTTTACTGTCTGACGTTGCCGGCGAAAAGATCGATGAAGTATTTATCGGCTCCTGCATGACCAACATCGGCCACTTCAGAGCGGCTGGCAAGCTGCTTGAAAAACAGCCCGCAGGCAGCCTGAAGACACGTTTATGGCTGGCTCCGCCGACCAAAATGGATCAGCACCAGTTGACCGAAGAGGGTTACTACGGCATTTATGGCCGTGCTGGTGCCCGCATGGAAATGCCGGGATGTTCACTGTGTATGGGTAACCAGGCACGTGTTGCTGCGAAAAGCACCGTTGTGTCTACGTCTACACGTAACTTCCCGAACCGCTTGGGCGACGGTGCCAATGTGTACCTGGCCTCAGCGGAATTGGCAGCGGTTGCCGCTGTAGAAGGCCGCCTGCCAAGCGTTGAAGAGTACCAGCGTTATATGAGCGAGTTTGACGCACTGGCGGGTGAGATCTATCGTTACATGAACTTCCATGAAATTGAGGAGTATCAAAAGATCGCCTCGAACGTCATTCCGGTTGCTCAGGAAGCGTAACGTACTTGTCGCAACCGCCCCATCGCCGATGCTCGCACCATCGCAGGAGGAGTGACATTTCCCTCTTTCTGAGTCGATGAACGAACGCCCCGCCTTGTTCATAGCCAGGCTGGGCGTTTTTTTATAGGTGAATATAAGGAGTGTGTCATGCCGACATCCAACCCCATTGTTACGCCAGACTTATGTGATGCTCATCCTGACGTGACGGTACTTGACCCAATGTTCGCTAACTTTGGTGGTATCGACAGTTTTTATGGCCCCATTCGCACCATAAAATGCTTCGAAGACAACTCAATGGTGAAACAGGCAGTCGCTGAAGCTGGCGACGGTGCTGTACTGGTCGTTGATGCCGGAGGCTCCCACCGCTGTGCCATGCTCGGCGACATGTTAGCGGAACAAGCGGCTAAAAACGGCTGGGCCGGCGTGGTGATGTTCGGCTGCGTCAGAGATGTTGATATTCTTGCCACCTTGCCCTTAGGTATACAGGCTCTTGGCAGCCACCCTCGACGCAGCGAAAAACATGGTGAGGGACAACGCGATATTGCGGTGACGTTCGCCGGAGCCACGTTACGCCCAGGTCAATGGCTCTATGCCGATAACAACGGCATTATCCTCGCGGATGCAGCACTCGACTTGTCCTAAATGCCCTCGTCTTGCCAGGTGTGGCGGATAGTGCCACCCTGGTAATTCACTCTGACACTTTTGTGACCATGCAGCCTTTAAACCAGTTGGGCTATGCTTTATTACGCACCCTCCGTGATCATCTACGCCCATTGATCACCTACCATCTGCTCTACACGCTGCTGGCCTCTGCACTGTTGGTGCCAGTTATCGCCTGGGCCTCGCGGGCCATGCTTGCCCAGTTGAATCGCACAGTGGTCACCAATGATGCACTTATAGCACTGTTATTTAGCCCCTTAGGCTTGGTAGCCATGTTGGTTGGTCTAGGTTTTACCTTTTTACTGATTTACTGGCAGCAAGCGGGCATGTTGATCGTCGCCGCAAGACCTAAAGAGAACCATTACCGGCTCGCCTTTGAGGCACTGTGGTTAAGCACGCGCCGTCTCCACGCACTTGCCGGCCTGGTCATCCTTCAGGTGGGAACACACCTGTTATTGCTGGCTCCTTTTATGGCGGGCCTGGCGTGGCTTTACCATATTTGGCTAAGCGGGCTGGACCCTTACTATTTGCAACGGGTTCGCCCTCCCGTTCTTTGGTATTTTCTTGCCTGTGCAGTGCCGTTGGTGCTTATCTGGGCAGGGCTCGCTGCATGGCTGTACTTACGCTGGCTCCTGGCACTGCCACTTGTCGCATTGGAGAGTAATACACCGTATCAGGCACTCAAGCGCAGCGTGGGATTAACGCGCGGCTGGCATCGCTCTATTGGCGTAGCGGTTCTAACGCTACTAGTCATCATTATCAGCCTGCCATTTATCACTACATGGTTGTTCGACCTGGTGGTCACACCACTGCTTTGGTGGTTACCCGAACACAACGCCGTGCTCATTCCCGCCATGTTTGCTTATTTAACCGGCTATGTATTAATCACTCTGACCATTACATTTCTGGGGATTGCGACCAACGCACTGCTTTCAGCCTGCCTCTATCTTCAACTTACCTATAAAAAAGAGCGCCCTTCACCGCGTGCTCATGCAGCCCATCCTGGTCGTTTGGCCTGGGCGGTGGAGCTAAGCGTGCTGTTTTTCGCTGCTCTCCAAGCGTGGTGGATTCTTAACAGTTTTGAAATACGCGACAACGTAGCTGTCATTGCTCACCGGGGCAGCTCTATGGTGGCCCCTGAAAATACCCTGGCCGCCGTGGAGCGGGCGCTCAGTGATCGCGCGGACTATGTCGAACTGGACGTACGCCTAAGCGCTGATAATCAAGTGCTGCTCTATCATGATCGCAGCCTGGCTCGGCTGACTGGAGATAGCCGGGAGTTTGGAGATTTAACCCGCGAAGAATTAAGTCGAATTGATGTTGGCAGTTGGTTTGGCGATGCTTTTCAAAACGAAACCATTGCTGGCCTGGATGATGCTCTGGCCATGGTGCGCGGACGCGCAGGCTTAATGATTGACATGAAACCACTGCCGGGTGAGGAGCAGGCGCTCGCACGCGCCGTGCTGAACACCTTAGAAGCGGAATCTGATATTCGCTATCGCTGCTGGGCAACCCAGGATAGCGCGCTTACTGGCATAACCACCTGCGGCTTCCCAAATACGCTGATGGAGATGCGTGTGGCCGCCATGTCCCCCGATATGGTGGCTTACTTAAAACAACAGGCCCCCGAACTGCGCGTAACGCTACTGGCACAACTTATTCTGCCCGGCACCCTGGATCGGCGTAGTTTTGACGCCCTGGGGCTTAGACATAATCGTATCAGCCGTCAGGAAGTGCATCTAGCCGCCTTGTATGGGTACGAAATACATGCCTGGACGGTTAATGACCGAGCGCGTATGTCAACGCTCATTGACCTGGGCGTGGACGCCATTATCACTGACTACCCCGACCGGCTTAGAGAACTAATAGAGGACCGCCGCGCACTAAGCGACGGCGGCCTTATGCTGGTGAAACTGCGCAACTGGCTGCGTCAATAAGTAACTCTTAGTCCCCCATCACGACGCCTTCACGGCGGGGGTCTGCACCACCAAACAGTGAGCCATCCTCCAGGCGCATAATCGCCTGGAGTCCGCTGGTTAACTCCCGTTCACTGACGACATGGCCCCGCTCGCGCAGTGACTCAATAGTCGTCTCAGGGAAACGCCCCTCCTCGACAAAGACATCGCCCCCCAGGGTAATGGCATGGGGCAGATTCAGCGCTTCCTGAGCGCTCAGGCCCCAGTCACGCATCGCTAGCAGTGTTCGGGCAGTATAATGAATAATAGCCGCACCGCCGGGGGAGCCGAGGGTTGCCACCAACTTACCGCTATCCTGGTCGAATACCAGCGTGGGACTCATGCTGGAGCGTGGACGTTTGCCGGGTTCTACGCGATTAGCCACCGGCTCACCGTCAATCTCAGGAACAAACGAGAAATCGGTTAACTCATTATTTAGCAAATAGCCGCCTGGCAACCCAGTACCGCCATCAGCCAGAATGCGTGAACCAAAGGCCTGCTCAATAGTGGTGGTCATGGCAATCGCATTACCATCGGCATCCACAATGCTGATATGGCTTGTACCATATTCAGGCTGTTCCGGCTGGCTGGCAAAGCTGACGGCAAAATCACCTGGGTTACCAGGCTCCGCATTCTCCCCCATGCTGTCCTGATTGATTAGTGCGCTCCGACGGGATAAATAGTCAGGGGCCAGCATCAGCGACCAATCATCACCCGGCGCTTCGACAAACGCCGGGTCTGCGATGTAACGACCACGGTCTGCAAAGGCCAAACGCGATGCCTCCAGGAACTGATGCAGCCAGCCGCTGCTGCTAACCCCATTATCAAGCGGTGCTTCAAGCAAGGGTTGCTGATCTAACATGCCCAGGATCTGCATAACGGTAATGTGCCCGGATGAAGGGGGTGGAAAACCGCAGACCTCCCATTGCTGCCAAGGCGTACACAATGGTTCCCGCTCAAGCGCTTCATAACCGCTCATATCCTCAATAGTTATTGCACCGGGGCGAACAGGGTGCTCACGCACCCGATTGACGAAATCCTCAGCGATATCACCGCCATGCAGTGCTGCACTGCCCTCACTGGCAATACGCTGTAGAATAGCCGCCAGCGCAGGGTTAGTCAGGGTCTCACCCACCTCTATTGGCTCGCCGTCGGCGCCGTAGTAGAAAGAGCCAGCCAGCGGGTCTTGCCGGAGAGCCTCATCGTTAGCCAGGCTTGTGTGCAAACGTTGGCTAACGGCAAAGCCCTCTTCCGCCAGAGTGATGGCTGGCTCGAAGAGCACCTCCCAGGGCAGTTGACCATGCTCAGCATGCGCTTTTTCCAACATCCTTACGGTACCAGGGACTCCTACCGAAAGTCCGCTTGCCACCGCATCCATAAAGGCAAGGGGCTCTCCCTCTTCAATAAACAGCTCTCCATTGGCGGCCGCAGGTGCTGTTTCACGACCATCATAAGCCTGCACATTAGCACCGTCATAGTGCATTAAAAACGCGCCACCACCGATACCACTTGACTGGGGCTCTACCAACGTCAGTACCATTTGCACTGCAATCGCGGCATCAATGGCATTACCACCCGCCTGCAATACCTGATACCCCGCATCGGTTGCCAGCGGATTTGCGGCCGCCACCGCAAATGTTGATGTTGCCCAGCCGGGCTTTTCTTCGTAACCGGAACCTACCTCTGGGGTAATAGAAGGTGCCTCATAGCTGAACCCCCAGCTATACATTGGCACCAATAACAAGCCTGTTAACGTTAACCTTGCCCTTAATGGCAACATGAGAGCACTCCCCCTAAAAAAATAGCCCACTGATCATTACACAACCAAGTGCATTAGCGGCTAGACACGTTACAAACAGAGTAGCCTATTAAACGCCTGCGCCCGGCACAATGGCCGGGCGCAAATTAACTAGCAAACTAATATTTATTAGGCAATTGTTTCGCCCGCTAGCATAAACCATGTCTCAAGTACCGCATCGGGATTCAGAGATACCGAATCAATACCCTGCTCCATCAACCACTTGGCCAAATCCGGATGATCTGAAGGCCCTTGCCCACAGATACCGACGTACTTACTCTGGTCTTTACATGCTTTGATTGCCATCGCGAGCAGCTTTTTGACCGCTGCATTCCGCTCATCAAACAAGTGCGCGACAATGCCTGAATCCCGATCCAGCCCCAGCGTCAGCTGCGTTAAATCGTTTGAGCCAATAGAGAACCCGTCAAAGTACTCCAGGAATTCATCTGCCAGGAGTGCATTGGCAGGCAATTCACACATCATGATGACTTTAAGCCCAGCGGGGTCTTCAGCGCCCCCCCGTTTCAGGCCGTTAGCCGCAAGCAACTCTACGACCTCACGAGCCTCATCCGTGGTGCGCACAAATGGCACCATGATCTCGACGTTATCAAAACCCATCTCCTCGCGCACACGCTTTAGCGCCCGACACTCCAGCTCAAAACAGGGACGGAACGCCTCAGAGATATAGCGGGAAGCGCCACGAAAACCGAGCATGGGATTCTCTTCACCGGGTTCATAAAGCTTACCGCCGATGAGGTTTTCATACTCGTTCGATTTGAAGTCGGAAAGGCGCACAATAACCCGCTGGGGATGAAAAGCGGCGGCCAGCGTCGAAATGCCTTCCACTAATTTGTCGACATAAAAACTGACAGGGTCATCATAACCAGCCGTGCGCAGGTCGATAACCTGCTGTAAATCCGCTGGCAATGTTGCATATTCGAGCAGTGCTTTCGGGTGGACACCGATCATACGGTTGATGATGAACTCAAGCCGGGCCAGACCGACCCCCGCATGGGGCAAACCCGCAAAACCAAAGGCACGGTCTGGGTTACCTACGTTCATCATGATCTTGAAGGGGATTTCCGGCATGGCATCAACACTGGATACCTTGCAGTCAAACGCTAACAGCCCTTCGTAGACGTGTCCGGTATCCCCTTCGGCACATGAAACCGTTACATCAGCGCCTTCCTTAAGTTGCGTCGTGGCATCACCACACCCCACCACGGCAGGAATACCCAACTCACGGGCAATAATAGCGGCATGACACGTACGACCACCACGGTTGGTGACAATAGCCGAGGCTCGCTTCATGATCGGCTCCCAGTCCGGGTCCGTCATATCGGTGACCAGCACATCACCTTCTTGTACCTTATCCATTTCATCCGGACTCATGACAATTTTCACTGCCCCCCGCCCAATGCGCTGGCCAATCGCCCGTCCGGTGATCAGCGTCCGCCCCTTCTCACGGAGGTGGAAGCGCTCTAGTTTACCGCCTTCCTGTTGGGACACTACGGTTTCGGGGCGCGCCTGAACGATGTAGAGCTTGCCATCATCACCATCAAGCGCCCATTCAATATCCATCGGTCGCTGGTAATGCTGCTCTATGGTCATCGCCTGACGCGCCAGATCCATAACCTGCTCATCATTAATACAGAACTGGCCACGCGCTTGCAGCGGAACATCCACAGTTTCCACTGACTTACCTGCACTCGCATCCTGGCCATAAATCATCTTGATCAATTTTGAGCCAAGCGTGCGGCGCAACACGGCCGGACGGCCTGCCGCCAGGGTAGGCTTGTGGACATAAAACTCATCTGGATTAACCGCCCCCTGGACGACGGTTTCGCCCAGCCCCCAGGAGGCAGTCACAAATACGGCATCGCGATAACCCGACTCCGTATCCAGTGTAAACATGACGCCAGAGGCACCGGTTTCTGAACGCACCATCTTTTGTACACCTGCTGACAGCGCGACGTTTTCGTGGGCATAGCCACGGTGTACACGGTACGAGATAGCACGATCGTTAAAGAGCGATGCGAACACTTCATGCACCGCATGCTTGATATTGTTAAAACCTTCGATATTCAGGAAGGTTTCCTGCTGTCCAGCAAAGGAGGCATCAGGTAAGTCTTCTGCGGTTGCCGAACTGCGTACCGCCACTTTCAAATTGGGGTGTTTGCTTTGCAACTGTTCGTAGGCAGAGCGCAATGCATCTTCAAACGCAGGAGGAAGAGGTGTATCAATGATCCACTGCCGAATCATGCTACCTGCCTCCGCCAGAGCCTTGACGTCATCTACATCCAGGCGTGCCAGGGTGGCGTTAATACGGTCGTTAAGACCTTCATGGGAGAGAAATTCACGATATGCATAAGCGGTGGTGGCAAAACCACCGGGTACCGTGACACCCACACCTGACAAGTTGGAGATCATTTCGCCAAGCGAGGCATTTTTACCACCCACGCGTTCGACATCTGCCATGCCCAACTGATCGAACCACAGAATGTACTCTTCCACGCAACCCCCTCGCTCTTAGACAGCTTTGCGACCCGACAGGCCGGGTCTCATTGACCGTGTCACCCTAGCATCGTGGCGGGGTATTCGCCATTGGTCTAATAGCGAAGGGAGTGGAGGATTTTTACAACAAAGGCGGAATAATGGTGTTTCCTGTAGTTACCGCACCCTGGGCAGAATGAAATGTTAGTCAACCGTTGTGCTCACCTTAAGCTCCACTCACAATAGATTTTTCCACTCATTGGCGGATTTGGTTATGAAGCGGACAGCTTTTTTTATCTCCGACGGCACCGGCATCACGGCTGAAAGTCTTGGGCGCAGCCTGTTGGCCCAGTTCAGCGATGTTGATATCAATATGTTGACCAAGCCCTATATCGACACACTGGAAAAAGCACACGCCTTGGTTGAGATTATTGATTCCACCGCCGCCCGTGATGGCCATCGCCCGATCATTATCGACACCATTGTCGATCAACAGATCCGCGATGTGATTCGTCAAGCGGCGGGCTTTAAAGTGGACATTTTTTCAACGTTTCTAGAGCCTCTGGAGCAGGAACTTGAGACGCACTCCTCCTATAGCGTGGGCAGAACCCACTCTATCGGCAGTGATGATGTCTATATGGATCGCATTCACTCCGTACATTTTGCACTGGATAACGATGATGGTGCGCGCACCCACCAGTATGATAAGGCCGATATTATTTTAGTGGGGGTATCGCGCTGTGGCAAAACCCCCACCTCACTCTATCTCGCTTTGCAGTTTGGCATTCGGGCAGCCAATTACCCGCTAACTGAAGATGACCTTGATGAAGATGGCAGTCTAAAACTGCCCAAAGCGCTGGCACCCCATCGCCATAAGCTATTCGGCTTGACCATTGACCCCCGTCGACTGGCAGCTATTCGCAACGAGCGCCGCCCAAACAGTCGCTACAGCTCGATGGATCAGTGCCTACAGGAAGTGGAGCAGGCAGAGTCGCTATACCGTTCAATGAACATTCCGTTTATTGATACAACACGCTTTTCAGTGGAAGAGATATCAACGCGAATGATTGCTGAAACAGGCTTAGCCAGGCGCTTTTCACCGCGCTAAGCCCCGTCAGCAAGCCAACCAGAAGAATTTACATGCCCTTGGGGGCAAAAATCCCAGGGGCATTCCTCCAGTAGCCTTTGTAATCCATGCCAAAACCAAACACATAGCGATCGGCCACTTCCAGGCTGCAATAATCAGCCTTCAAACCAGGCACCGCTTTTCTATCGTGCTGTTTATCAACCAGCACCGCAGTAGTAATACTGGCGGCCTGAGCCTCCTCACAATAAGCCAGAATAGCGGCCAGGGTAGCCCCTTCATCAAGGATGTCATCCACGATGACCACATGGCGACCAGCCATGGGGATCTCAGGGGAGACACGCCAGAACAGCTCACCGCCGCGCAGCTCGTTGCGGTAGCGTGTGGCATGCAGATAATCCACTTCGAGAGGAAAGCCAAGACGGGTCAGCAGGTGACCGGTGGTGATCAATCCGCCGTTCATCACGCAGTAAAAAACCGGTAGCTTATCGCCCAAATCCTTGGTGATCTCCTCCGCCATGCGATCCAGGGCACGCTCCACCTGTTCCTGGGAAATCAGGCAATCGGCGTTATCCATCAACTCGCGCATTGAGTCCAGTGACTCCAGCGACTCTTTATCCAGTTTGGACATTGTGCTACTCCAAAAACAGCATGAATATCTGGCATTAAAAAACAGGCGGATCAATTTGCCAGTGCTTCTAACCTGGCATGAGCACGGCGCCATCTACCCAGCGCGGAAAGTGCATCCACATCAGGCCTGGCGCGACCATATCTCAATCTGGCGGGGCGTTTGCTCTGTAAGCCCTGGCAAGCCTCAACCACCTCCAGTGCAGCAGCTCTGTCGTTACAGACCAGTAGCATGTTGCAACCTGCTGTTAAGGCCGCTTGTGCACGTGCTTTTGGTTCACCCGCTTCGTGGGCACCTGCCATGCTCAAGTCATCAGAAAAAATACAGCCTTTAAAACCCAGCGACTCCCTTAGCATACCCAGCCAACTGGGTGAAAAACCGGCGGGCCGTGCATCAAAGGCGCTGTAAATAACGTGGGCAGGCATCACGCCGTCCAACTGAGTAGCCAGCCTGGTAAAGGGCAACAGGTCATGCTGCTTAATAAGCTCAAGCGGACGCTCATCCACCGGTAGAGCTACGTGGGAGTCTGCTGCAACACCACCATGGCCTGGGAAGTGTTTACCAACAGCGGCCATGCCTGCCTCGTGTAAGCCCTGGATAAACATTTCCCCCAACAAAGCAACGTGTACAGGGTTACTGCTGAAACTACGGTCACCAATAACACTGGAAATGCCGCTTTCTACATCCAACACTGGAGCAAAACTGATATCGAGCCCACAGGCAGCCATTTCCATACCTAACAACCAACCGGCCTCTTTGGCCAGCGATAAGCCTGCCGTCTGATCGCTCACGAAGACTTCACCAATACGTGCCATCGGCGGGACGCGGGTTACACCTGCTTTGATACGCTGAACACGCCCGCCTTCCTGGTCGATAGCCAGCAGCAGATCACCGCGAACACGGCGGATGTCACTACACAGCTGGCGCGTTTGGTAAGCGTCCTCTACGTTACGTCCAAACAGGATGACACCGCCAACAGCGGGTTCCATCAGCAGATGCTTTTCTGCTTTCGTTAACAGCGGCCCTTCAAGGTCAAGCATGACCGGGCCTATGGGTTGAGTCATTATGATGGATCCAACAAAAGGGGCGACAATTCTAGTCGATCAACAGGGCGTGTCAAAATTCCCGGCAGGGGCAACATAGGCATCACCTCCATGCAGCCAAACCGGGGTACCGGGTAACGCAAACTGAAAAACCGTAAGCAAATCATGATTGCGCAAACGAATACAGCCGTGAGAAGCGGCCATACCCATAGGCTGATCAGGCGGGGTGCCATGTATGTATATATAGCGGCGCTGGGAATCAACGTTTCCACCGCGATTTTTACCTGTTTCCAAGCCACATAACCAAAGAATACGTGTCAATATCCAGTCACGAGTTGGATAGTCGGCGGCAAGGTCTGTTGAAAACACTTCACTAGTCCAGCGTCTGCCACGAAACACGGCATTTTCAGGCAGCCCATCACCTATGGCTGCTCGAATGTAGTGCCACCCCTGTGGCGTTTGGCCACTCCCTTCCTGCTGGCCTACCCCCGCCTCACCGGTAGACACCAGACACTCATGTATCAGTGAACGCCCCTGCCAGCAGAGCAATTGCTGCTTCTGTGTATCAATCTCAAGCCAGTTACCCTCTGACGGCGGTAGCTCAGCTAGCGTGGGCGTTCGCATAATGTCCTTCCTCCTGGAGGAGAGGCAGCGGTGCGTGCATGGCAGCGACGACTACGGGTCGCAAACGTCTTACCAAATCCTTAACTGTCACCTGCTCGTTGTAATCCTTGGCTGCAATATCACGCAAGGCATCAAGACCTGACAAGGTAAAGATCACAGTACCTAGCATAAAGTGTAGCCGCCAAAAGCGCTCGGCATCCGGCAAGTGGGGAGTTGCCTGACGAACCAGTTCGGTAAACCGGGTAAACACATCGCCGTACTGCTGCTGAATATAGCGCCGCAAGTGGCCTTGAGCCTGGCTGTACGCCAACCCCAGCAGACGCATAAACACTTTTAAGCTGTTGCGCTCAGCAGGAACCGCCAGCACGGTGGACGCCATGGTTTCCAATAGCACTTCAAGCGGGATCACTCCTCCTGCATAACGTGCCTCCAACTCATCAAGCGCCGTGTGAAAGCGCTGTGAGAAAGGGTCTAGATAGCGGGCAAACACTGCCTGGATCAGGGCTTTTTTAGAACCAAAGTGGTAATTCACTGCCGCTAAATTAACCCGCGCTTTGCTGGTGATATTGCGCAGCGAGGTTTCAGCAAACCCACGTTCTGCAAATAGCACCTCTGCGGTATCTAAAATACGCGTTACCGTATCCGACTGGGCCATAGCGCCCTCCAGGAAAACAAGTGTTTAAAACATGAGCAAAATACTATGCCATAACCCCATCAGTCTCAATCCTTTAATATGTGTTTGATAGAGAGCCGACAGTCTCTATTTTTAAGCAATTCAAACGCTCATACAGAATTTATTGCAAAATGAATAGCAGAACATCAACATTTGGACTAACCATGTACTGGACAGAGAAACATACTGTATACTTAAACACATACTGATTAACTGGCACGTGTAGCTACTGTCTTTTCTTTATTTTGGAGTTTGGTATGTCGCGTCCACTCACAGCACGTCAGCAGCACGTCTTTGACTTTATCGTTAAAACCATGGGTGAATTTGGCTACCCGCCCACCCGCGCTGAAATCGCCAAAGCGCTTGGTTTCCGCTCACCCAATGCCGCCGAAGAGCATTTACGGGCGCTGGAACGGAAAGGGGCCATTCGTATTATCCGCAATACCTCACGCGGCATTCGTCTGCCTAACCAGGATATTCAGGAGGTCAGCGAGGCATCTTCACTCCCCCTTTCCACCGCTACCGCTGTGGAAACACTCCCCAACGGCTTACCGGTGATTGGTGAAGTAGCAGCGGGAAGCCCTATTCTGGCAGCCGAACATATTGATCGTTACTGCCCACTGCCAGCGGAATACTTCACCCCCAAAGCAGACTACCTGCTCAGAGTGCGCGGGCTTTCCATGAAAGACGTGGGCATTTTGGAAGGCGACCTGCTCGCTGTACACCGCACAGACCGAGTGCGTGATGGCCAGATCGTGGTTGCCCGACTGGAAGATGAAGTCACTGTCAAACGCTTTAAGCGCCAGGGGCATCAAGTGACGCTACTGGCCGAAAACGCAGATTTTGCCCCCATCGAGATTGATCTGCGCACTCAGCAGTTGGACATCGAAGGGGTAGGCGTTGGGGTTATTCGCGGTGGCAATGGGCAGGCATTAAGCTAACATGCCTTGCTCCCCCTCTATTGGGAATCGATATAGCGGTGGTCATTGAACGTGGCCACCCAATTAGGGTGATACACCAGCAGGATACTTAATAGCATACCGGTAATAAACGCCTCAGATGGCATCAATAACGGAAGGAAGCGGGCATATTCCTGGGCCAAATAGATCGCTTCAGGGTCAGTGCCCGCCGTGACGATTAATAGAACTGCCGTTAACCCGCCTCCCAATGTCGCTAACGCAGCACCAAAAAAGCCACAGACGAACAAAAACACCATCAGGTTATCCGGCAGACGCCGATCCACCACCCGCCATACGATGCCAATAACCACTGCAGGCACAATACCTGTGACAACGATATTGGCACCTAGCAAAGCCCAATTATTACGTCCAATAAGCACCATGGCGACATTGATCATGACATTGCTCATCAGCGCCAGAGGTGCTTTAAATACCAGTGCCATTAATACGGTAAACACAAGATGCAAGGTCAGCCAATCCACTGCCTGGGCACGTAACTGCCACATCAACACAACAGCCAGTGTCGCGGCCAACCAGCGATGCTGAAGCGCCACATCATTAACAAGCATTTGCCAGGGGCGTAGCCATATCACCCACACAATCACGCCTAGTGATACCAGCCAGGTAAGCACCAGCGCCCAAGGTGCAAGAACACTTTGCGCAAATGACATGGCAGCCCCCTGAGGGTTCTAGAAATGGTTAACTGAATACAACGGTCTTGTTGCCGTGGACCAGGACACGGTCTTCAAGATGCCAGCGCAAGCCCCTTGCCAGCACTGCTTTTTCAACATCGCGACCGAATCGCACCAGGTCAGTAGGCGTATGGCAATGGCTCACACGATGGATATCCTGCTCAATAATAGGCCCGGCATCCAGCTCTTCAGTCACGTAATGACAGGTTGCACCGATTAACTTCACCCCACGCTCGTATGCCTGATGGTATGGTTTGGCGCCAGCGAAGGAAGGCAAAAAGCTGTGGTGTATATTAATAACACGTCCCGCATAACGCTCGCATAAGGCAGGTGGCAATATCTGCATATAACGAGCCAGTACAATGCAGTCAGCACGGGCGCTATCAATCTGCGCCTGAACTTTTTCGAAGGAGACCTGCTTATTGTCTGGATCGACCGGTACGTGGTGATAAGGGATACCATACCATTCAGCAAGTGAACGCATATCCTCATGATTGGAAATGACCCCCACGATATCGCAGTCAAGTTCACCTGCCTGCCAGCGATACAGTAAATCCACCAGACAATGGGATTCCCGTGACACCATCAACACCACGCGGCGTCTCTTTTGGGTATCCATGAGCGACCATTGCATTTGAAATTCTTCTGCAACAGGTTCAAAAGCCGCCCGCAATGCTTCAGCAGACATTCCCAGGGAGTCCGCTAAAATTTCGTAACGCATAAAAAACCGGCCCGTCTCCAGGTCGGAATGCTGGCTGGCTTCGGTGATCGAACCGCCCTGCTGAGCAATAAAACTGGACACACGCGCCACGATACCCACTTGATCCGGGCAGGAAACAACTAAACGATAGTAATGCGACATGGTAGACACTCTTAACCTATTTCAATGGCACGCTTGTTCCCCCCCTTGCCAGTGCAGGGGGTAACGCAACAGACCCGCTAGTGTACCGGAAGGCGTACGGGTAATCATCGGGGATGAGTTGCCCCGGTGATTGTTAGCCGCCCCCGCCTTCCCGTATAGTTAAGGCCTTACTTTTTAGGCTTTTCATGACTAATGCATCCAACACGCGTTCAACTTCGTCCCCGTCGTCGCCCACCACTGCGTCTGCTTCCGCTGGGTGGATGCGGTGAAATTGGAATGAATCTAACGCTGTATGGATACGACGATCAATGGGTCGCCGTCGATTGTGGCATGATGATTCGCCAGGACTTACCCAATGCACCGTTACAGGTGCCCAATACGGGTACCCTCGAAACGCTAGGTATCAAACCTCAAGCGCTCTTCATTACCCATGGACATGAGGATCATATTGGCGCTGTGGCCTGGCTGTGGCCCAAATGGAACTGCCCCATTTACGCCACGCCACTTGCCGCCGCTTTGCTCCGTCTGAAATTTGCTGAGCATCAGCTTAGCGGCTCGGCCATTCACACTATCGAGCCGGGCGATGCTATGCAGCATGGCCCTTTCACACTGCGCTACTTATTGCTTACCCACTCTATCCCCGAAAGCTGTGCCATTATGATGATGGCGGGAGACTACCGGGTACTGCATAGCGGCGACTGGAAACTGGACCCAGAGCCACTGATTGGCACCCCAGTGAATGCTACACAGTTCCGTGCGTTAGCACCGGTTGACTTACTGGTGGGCGACTCTACCAACGCCCCTATGCCGGGTCACTCAGGAAGCGAAGGGGATGTGGCAAGAGCACTGGTCAGAACATTGGAAGCCTGCTCGGGCCGTGTTGTGGTTTCCTGCTTTGCCAGCAATCTGGCACGGGTACTCGCGATTGGTTTGGCAGCGCAACGGTGTGGCCGCCGGGTCAGTTTAATGGGCCGCTCAATGGAGAGAATGGTAAGCGTGGCAAAAGGGCTGGGCTACCTGGACGATTTTCCCCCGTTGGTGCCCCCTCATGACCTGGGCTATCTGCCGCCTCAAGAAGTGGTTGTGATTGCCACCGGAAGCCAGGGAGAGCCTCGTGCCGCCTTGCAGCGCCTGGCCCAGGGGAGACACCCCTTTATAGACCTGGAACCAGGCGACAGCGTGATTTTTTCTGCCAAAGCGATCCCCGGCAATGAACGCCCTATCGAGCAGCTCAAAAAGCGCCTCTCTCAACTTGGCGTTACCCTCTTCGATGAAACCAATCATCCTGAGCTACACGCCACTGGCCACCCTGCCCAAGAGGAGCTTAAAAAACTCTATCAGTGGGTACGACCGAAATCCTTATTACCGGTCCATGGCGAATCACGCCATCAGGAGGCGCATCGAGAGATTGCCTCATCGCTGGGCATCCAGGCCCCTCTGGCACCGGTAAATGGCGATATGGTGGTATTAGACCAGGATGGATTGCGCTGCGAAATGCGCTACCCTCAGCCTCCCTGCATTGTGGATCAAAACAGTGTTGTCCCCCACCCTGGGCTGGATACACCTTCGTCCAACGGACGTCGTGGCAGCCTTTTTCTGGCGCTACCCGTCACTGCCAGTGACACTGGCTGGTGGCGTATTGGACGCCTAATGCTTGACTCTAACGGAGCCAGCCCTCTGGATGAGGAGAATTTTAGTGAGTGGCTTGATGAACAACTCGCGGAAATTGCGGCGGATACCCTGGCAGACTTACGACAGGCGCTTCAACCCCGACTTATTCATTGGCTGGCAGAACATTGCCAGCATATGCCCGATGTACATTTGCAGATAATGGCGGCTGAAATGCCTTCTGCGGAGGAACTGAACAGTCGTAGTTTCTAGTGGGAAGGGCCATCGACCAGCGATTCCCAGCGAGCAGCATCCTGTTGATCAGGATGCCGTTCCTTGACCCAGTAGGCCCCCTGGTGTGAATGCTCTTTTTTCCAAAAGGGAGCCTGTGTTTTTAAATAATCCATAATAAAGTCACAAGCGTTAAAGGCATCCCGGCGATGGGCACTTGCCACCAGCACGCGAACGATAGGGTCTCCCGGCCCTAGATAGCCCACACGGTGGATAATCCGTACCGCTTGCAGCGACCAGCGTTGCCATGCCTGCTCGCCAATTTGCATCAGTGTGCGCTCAGTCATTCCCGGGTAGTGTTCCAGCGTCAACCCGATTACTTCAGGTGTTTCATTAAAGTCCCGGACTAGCCCTGTAAAGCTTACTACCGCCCCGACATCCGTACGCTGGTGAAGAGTATTTTCATAACCATCATCCATCGCAAAGGCTTCAGACTGCACTTTTACGCAGATATTCGCTGTCATATCGCCGATCACCCCCCTGTGACAGGTGGAAAGAAAGCCACTTCGTCTTCATCGGTGACACGTGAGGTATCGTTTGCCATGACCTGATTAATGGCACACAACGTGCGTTGGTCTGAAAGCACCCCAAAGCGTGTATCGAGCTGAGCCAGTGCCGCTTTGAGCCCGGCCACATCTCTACTTGGCAGCTGATCAAGATTAATGGCAACATCACTCTGTCCTACCCGTTCGCGCAGCTCGGCCAAAAACTTTACGCGGACACAGGGAGAGACGCATCGCACCCCAAGACTGACCTCTCCTGCTGAGCCTTCCCCTGTCACGATAGGTGCAGGTTCGCGCTGGTAGTCACCCCGCACCCCACCACGTTTGCTTTCAAGCTGCACGGCCTCAATACGCATCTCCTTATCAACGGCCTTGCACATATCGTACAGCGTCAAACAAGCGACCGAGACGGCGGTCAGTGCTTCCATTTCAACACCTGTGCGCCCGTTCAGTTTACATAGCGCGGACACTTTAATGCAGCCCTCAACATGGTCCACTTCAAAGTCGATGGCAACTTTTGACAGCGCCAGCGCATGACACAACGGAATCAGCTCATGAGTACGCTTGGCAGCCTGTATTCCGGCAATGCGTGCCGTCGCCAATACATCCCCTTTGGGCAGTGCCCCATCACTCAATAATTGCAGCGTTTCTGGCTGCATCATAATGCGTCCAGAGGCGACTGCTTCACGGCGCGTTTCACGCTTATCTCCGACATCCACCATGTTGGCTTCGCCGTGGGTATTGAGGTGAGTCAGCTGCATATCATTACCTTTTTAAGAATTCGCGGTGCACGTGTGGGCCTTCACCCAAGCAAGTATCCACTGGGTGATTGCTTCGATGTTATCAAGCTCCAGACGTTCCGTTGAGGCGTCTAATAGATCAGGTTGAGGGCCGCTACAAGCCACTGCCCGCACCCATTCACCACTAAAAATCGAAACCTCACCAATACCCTCCCGGTAGAGTACCAGCTTAGGGATTGGCCACTCCTTAAACCCTTCAATAATAACCAGGTCTGGCCGATAAGGGGCCATGAGAGATAACAGATGCACTAAATCCGGTTCCTCCTGCCCAGGCGTTTCCTGCATTAATGCAAAACGCTGGTGAGAGGCTACCAGCATCGGCGCCGCCCCGGCATGGCGCAACCTATAGCTATCCTTACCGGGCTGGTCCACATCAAAGCTGTGGTGGGCATGCTTGATGACACCAACGTTTAACCCAGCCTCTCGAAGCTGGGGAATCACCTGAGTGAGTAGCGTGGTTTTACCTGTACCGCTCCAGGCGGCGATCCCCAACACAGGAAACGGGCTATCATCCAATGCACTTTTCATTGCGGCCCCACTATCCTTTGAGCATTTCACAAGGGCTACTCGCCCTCTTTTTCAGTAGGCAGCAACCAATTTAATACAATGCCAACCAGGGCTGCCAAACTAACTCCCTGCAGGGTAAATTGCCCTCCACCGAACTGCATGCCGCCAATACCAAACACTAAAATTAATGAAACGACGACCAGATTACGCGCTGCAGTCAGCGACTGGCCTGCACGCACCAACGTATTCATACCTACTACGGCAATAGAGCCAAAAAGAAGGGTCATGATACCGCCCATTACCGGCCCCGGGATGGTCTGCAGAAGCGCCCCCAGCTTACCTACAAATGCCAGAACAATGGCAAGTATGGCCGCAACAACCATATATTTGGGATTAAATGCTTTAGTCAGCGTGACCGCGCCAGTTACCTCAGAATAAGTGGTATTCGGGGGCCCACCGAATAATGCCGCCATTGTCGTCGCCAGTCCATCACCCAGTAATGTGCGGTGTAAACCCGGTTTTTCCAGATAATTTTTACGCGTTACCGAACCAATCGCCACCATATCCCCTATGTGCTCTACCGCCGGCGCAATAGCGACAGGAATCATAAAGAGTATGGCAGCCCAGTGAAAACTGGGGGCTGTAAAGGCCGGTAGCGCCAACCAGGCAGCCTCATGTACCGGTGTAAAATCCACCACGCCCATTGCCAATGCCATTATATAACCTGTTGCAATCCCCCCGATAATAGGCACCAAGCGCAATAATCCACGCCCAAATACTGCGAGCACAAGAGTGACCAAAAGGCTCACCATTGATAAGAAAATGGCTTGACCATAGCCAATATTATCGCTCGTTTCACCAGTGGCCATGCTGACCGCAACAGGTGCCAACGCCAAGCCAATCACCATAATGACCGGCCCGACCACCACGGGGGGCAACAAGCGATGCAACCACGCCGTTCCCCGTAAGCGGACTGCCTGTGAAATGGCCACGTAAACGAGCCCGGCTGCCATCAAGCCTCCCATGGTCGCCGACACACCAAAACTGGCGATAGAGCCTTGTATAGGCGCAATGAAGGCAAAGGACGAGGCAAGAAACACGGGTACAGTTTGCTTGGTAACACCATGAAAAACGAGTGTCCCCACCCCTGCTGTGAATAGAGCCACACTGGGATCCAAACCGGTTAACAGAGGCACTAACACCAGCGCACCAAAGGCAACGAATAACATTTGCGCTCCGGTCAATAAGGTCTTGGGCCACGGCTCATGATTAACAGCGTTACTCATCTACAGGCTTCCCATTGTTTAGCTATAAATAGTGACAGGCCAAAAAAATGCCCCCAGCGCTTAGCGCAAGGGGCAATGCTGAATGGAGCGCTTAACGCGTTCCAAAAATCTTATCGCCAGCATCTCCCAACCCAGGGACGATATAGCCATTTTCATCGAGTCGTTCATCCACCGACGCGGTATAGATCTCAATGTCGGGGTAGGCATCCTGCACCCGTTTGATTCCTTCTGGCGCGGCCACCAACACAATCACTTTCATATGCTCACAACCACGTTCACGCAACATATCCAGCGTGGCCACCATTGAGCCGCCCGTTGCCAGCATCGGGTCAATCACAATCGCCATGCGTTCTTCAATATCGTTTGCGAACTTGGCAAAATACGGTACTGGCTGTAGCGTTTCTTCATTCCGGTAAAGCCCTACAACGCTAACCCGGGCGCTGGGAATAAGATCAGTTACTCCTTCCAGCATACCCAGCCCGGCGCGTAAAATAGGTACCACTGTCACCTTCTTGCCTTTCAGTCGCCGCGTGGCAATAGGCTCACCATTCCAGCCATGAATCTCATGATCCTCAAGCTCAAGACCTTTAGTTGCCTCATAGGTCAACAGCTTAGCCACCTCACCTGCCAGCTCACGAAAGCTCTTGGTACTTAAATCAGCTTCGCGCATCAATCCCAGCTTATGTTGAACAAGCGGATGGTTTATGGCATAGACACTCATGGGACTTCCTCACTGCTGGGGATTCAGGATGACCACCTGGGTCGCATTTTGGCAGGCTTACAAAATTGCGCGCCATTCTACCCGCAACTAACCATCAGGTTAAGGGATTTCCGGCAATTGCCACTCAATCGGCGACCGCCCTTGCTCAAGCAGAAACTGGTTCGCACGGGAAAAATGGTGATTACCAAAAAAGCCACGATGTGCCGAGAGCGGTGAAGGATGAGGCGACTCAAGCACTAAATGACGTCGTTGATCAATCAGGGATTTCTTTTGGCGCGCATGGCTACCCCATAATAAGAACACACAGGCAGAAGCATGCTGGCTGACGGTCTCAATCGCACGGTCAGTGAAATGCTCCCACCCTTTACCGCGATGGGAAGCCGCATTGCCCCGTTCCACGGTCAACACGGTATTCAGTAACAGAACGCCCTGCTTGGCCCAGTGCTCCAGAAAGCCGTGGCGAACGGGCGTAAAGCTGACATCACTGGCCAGTTCCTTATAAATATTAACCAGCGATGGGGGTACTTGAACACCGGGCTGTACAGAGAAACACAAGCCATGGGCCTGGTTTGGCCCATGGTAAGGATCCTGCCCCAAAATAACGACTTTCACATCCTCCAGCGGCGTCAACTCAAACGCACGAAACCAGTTCGACGAATGAGGGTAAATGATCTTTCTGGATGCTTTTTCCTGGGCTAAAAAGTGTTTCAGCGCCTGCATATAGTCAGCCTGAAACTCTTGCCCGAGCCACTGACTCCAGTCGCTAGGTAATGGGTTAGCCATAGTTACTTTTTCATTTGATCTGCAAGAGGTTCAACATAGGCAACACCCATATCCCAGGGGAACTGGATCCAGCACTGCTGAGCCACTTCGGTTAAGTACTGATCTACCAAAGGCCGCCCCTCTGGCTTGGCATAGATCGTTACAAAATGTGCTTTCGGCAACATTTCACGTACTGCTCGAGCGGTTTTGCCAGTATCGACAAGATCATCAACCAGCAACCAACCATCGCCATCATGATCAACACCTTTCATAATATCGAGGCCGCCCTGATCCATATGGTCATAACTCTTGATACAGACGGTGTCTATCAGGCGCACGTTAAGTTCACGGGCTATTAGGGCAGCGGGAATAAGGCCACCACGGGTGATGGCAACGATTCCCTTAAAATTCCGTTCGATAAGCTGGTGGCAAAGCTGACGCACGTCACGATGCAACTGGTCCCAGGAAACCGTGAAATGTTGATGATAGCGTTCACTGCTCATAGGAGGCGTTACTCGTCTTCAGTAAATGAACATACCGCGAATACGCCAAAACCAGCATCGCGAATTTTCTGGGAACCACCCAACTCGGGCAAATCAATAATCGTTGCCGTCTCCACCACATGACCACCGCAGCGTTGAATCAGATTGGCAGCGGCCAGCATGGTGCCACCGGTGGCAATCAAATCATCCATTAACAGGATACGGTCTCTATCGTGAAATGCATCGGCGTGAAGCTCCACCTCAGAATGACCATACTCAAGAGTGTACGTTTCACTGATGGTCTTAAAAGGCAGTTTGCCCTTCTTGCGAACGGGCACAAAGCTACAACCCAGCTCGTAGGCTAACGGCGCCCCGATAATAAAGCCACGGGCGTCTATTGACGCGATGGAATCTAGGTTCATTTCCTGGTAGCGATGCACAAAGCTATCGATCAGCTTACGAAAGGCAGCGCTGTTTTGCAGCAGCGGAGTAATATCACGAAAATTGACTCCCTGCTCTGGCCAGTCTGGAACCGTGCGAATCACGGACTTAATATAATCGCCGTAGATGCTCATCGCGTCTCTCATTGATTAGAAAAATGGGCATTAACCCAGGAATAGAAATTTCACTGCAAACAGTAAAGCCAGGATGACAACCGCTGGATTCAGATCGCTGAACCGACCTGACAGAGTCTTAATCGCCACATAGCTGATAAACCCAAGAGCAATACCTTCTGCAATGGAAAAGGTTAACGGCATAGCCAGTGCAGCAATAAGCACTGGTGCTGCATCCGTGGGGTCTTCCCAATTAGCGTGGGCCAGACTGCCCGCCATAAGCACCGCCACGTAAAGTAGCGCACCCGCCGTGGCGTAGGCAGGGATAGAACCAGCCAGTGGAGCAAAAAACAGGCTGATCAAGAACAGCGCCCCCACAACAACAGCCGTCAGGCCTGTACGACCACCAGAAGCAATCCCTGCCGTTGATTCAATATAGCTGGTCGTGGTTGATGTACCCAATGCAGCACCCGCCATTGACGCCGTACTGTCGGCCATCATGGCACGGCCAATACGGGGCAACTTACCATCCGCATCCAACAATTTGCCCCGGTGGGCAACACCTACCAGGGTGCCTGATGTATCAAACAGGTCAACAAACAGAAATGCGAAGATGACGCTCAGCATGGCTACGTCAAGTGCGCCCATCAAGTCCATTGCCATAAAGGTTGGAGCAATCGAGGGCGGCATGGACATGATGCCACCATATTGATTATGACCAAACACCATCGCCAGTACGGTAACCCCCAGAATGCCAATCATCACGGCACCGACCACCCGCAGGTACGCCAGTGCAGTAATTACAAAGAAGCCAAGTAACGCATAGAGTGGCGCCGGTTGGGAAAGGTCGCCCAGTGCGACGAAGGTGGCAGGGTTAGCGACCACAATGCCTGAATTCTTAAGCGCAATCATTGCCAGAAACAGGCCAATACCAGCGGCAATACCCAACCGCAAGGAGAGCGGTATTGAATTAATAATCCACTCGCGGATTTTAAAAATACTTAGCAGGAAGAATGCAAAGCCTGAGAAGAACACCGCCCCTAAAGCCGCTTCCCAGCTGTAGCCCATCCCCAAGACTACCCCATAGGTAAAAAAGGCATTAAGGCCCATGCCCGGCGCCTGGGCAATGGGGTAGTTAGCCCATAGACCCATGACAAAGCAGCCAATCGCAGCGGCAAGACAGGTGGCAACAAATACCGCTCCGTAGTCCATTCCCGCTTCAGACAGAATGCTTGGGTTAACGAAAATGATATAAGCCATGGTAAGGAACGTGGTGATACCGGCGATCACCTCGGTCTTAACATTTGTCTTCTGCTCGGCGAGCTTGAAGTAGTTGTCCAGAAATTTCATGTCGTTTTTTATCCTTCGCGCTAACGCTGAATGCGTCCCTTGATGCGAGAAAAGCCGCACATACTACCTAAAGGTACTTCGCGATGCGAGCACCCCTTATGCAGCTGCTTGAAGCGGGAATACTCCCGCCTTACTTAAGGCTAGCAATCTTCGGGCCATGCACTAACCGATCGGTCAAACAAAAAGCAAATAAAGGCTTATTGACGGCCCGCCAAGACTCGCTCCACTGTTTCTACGATGACCTGGGTTTGCGGATCAATCTCAATATTGACCTGATCCCCCACTACACGCTCTTTTAATATCGTGCGTAACAGCGTTTCAGGAATTAAATTAACACTGAACTCAAAGCTGTGCCCATCGGCACCGGGGCGAACATCACCAACGGTCAAACTGATGCCATCAACACCGATATACCCTTTCTCAAAAACAAATCGGCCAACCTTCTCTGGCAATGCAAACCAAAGTCGGCGATTATTGGGCGCCTCTTCGACATCCACCACTTCAGCCATACAAATAATATGGCCAGACATGGAGTGACCACCAATCTCGTCACCAAAGCGCGCTGCACGCTCTATATTGACGCACTGACCCGGCACAATTGCACCAAGATTGGTCAGCCTAAGCGTTTCACGCATCAGGTCAAAACTAACACGTTCGCCGTTGATCGCCGTTACCGTCAGGCAGACACCGTTATGCGCCACTGATGCACCTATTGCCAACCCTTCACGCAACTCAGCTGACAACGCGACCACATGAGTACGAAACTGCTCAAGCTCATGAACTTCCACTACTTTTGCAGTACCCTGAACAATACCGGTAAACATAACGCTGCTCCTAACCTCGTAACACCAAGGCGAGTTATTAATACGTGGGGGATTTGCGCAAGCTTACTACTAATGCGCTAACCTTGTGCAGATGGGGCTTCCCATCCAAACCTGCACAAACAATGCTTTTTACTACCAAATATCTCACCACCCTCCCACCAACGAAGTGATAATCCAAAAACCAGCTTAAAAAAAGAAAATAAAACCATTTAACCGCCGAAAAGCATGATTTTGAACGGCTCTGATTGACAAGCGACCTACCTCTCTTTAGACTTTTGCCGCAAGTGTAATGACGCCGATTTGTACCCAGATTGCGGGCGTCCACCAAGCCCTTGGCGTGGTGAAGTGCAGCTAAAAGGGTGTGTCCAGCGTTGATGGCCACCCGTAAGGGTGGCCTTTTTTTATTTCCCGCTCTACGCTTGCCCCCTCGCACTCCGTCTTCGGCCTACGATTTAAGGCAGACGCTATGATTGAGCTTAGCAACATCAGTAAAACTTATGGCAGCGGCAATAACGCCGTCTATGCCTTAAAAGAAGTCAATTTAACGGTCCCCAGAGGCACCATCCATGGGGTTATCGGCCTTTCCGGCGCAGGCAAATCGACCCTTATTCGCTGTGTTAACCTACTGGAACGCCCGACCAGCGGCAGCGTGGTGGTTGATGGCCAGGAAATGACGCGCCTAAGCCGCGCCGAACTCAACCAGGCTCGTCATCGCATTGGCATGATTTTTCAACACTTCAATTTGCTAACCACACGCACCGTTTTTGACAATGTCGCCCTTCCCTTAGAGTTAATGGGAGAGAAGCGTCGTGCCATTAAAAACCGTGTACTGCCGCTGTTGGAAATGGTTGGTCTGGCCGATAAAGCGAAGCAGTACCCTGCCCAGCTTTCTGGCGGACAAAAACAGCGTGTCGCCATCGCCCGAGCATTGGCCAGTAAACCCAATGTCCTACTGTGCGATGAAGCCACTTCTGCCCTGGACCCTCAGACCACCGGCTCTATCCTTGAACTGCTACGGGACATCAATCAGCAGCTTGACATTACCATCTTGCTGATTACCCATGAAATGGAGGTCGTAAAGTCCATCTGCCACCGGGTCAGCTTAATTTCAGCTGGCAAGCTGGTCGAAGATGCAGAAGTCGGTGATTTCTTCACCGCGCCACGCACGCAACTGGGCCGTGAGTTTCTCAATGATTTTTTGCAACTCAGCCCACCCAAAGAGTTGATAGAACGCCTAAGCGAAACCTCCGGCGAAGACACGCATCCTGTCGTGCGACTAACCTTCTCAGGAGATACCGTTTCGACTCCGCTTATTTCTCGACTGGCCCGCGAGTGCAGTGTTGATGTCAGTATCCTGCAGGCAAAAGTCGAATCTATCCAGGAGCGTACACTGGGCCTGATGATTGCCGAGCTACTAGGCACCCCGGCGCAAACCCAGCAGGCTATCTCTTACTTAGAAGCGCATCAATTACAGGTGGAGGTACTAGGCCATGTCCAGCGCAATGTTTGACCTTATTTTACAGGCCACGCTGGACACCCTTTATATGGTGGCCATTTCAGGGGTCATTTCCACGCTGTTAGGTATACCTTTGGGTGTCATGCTCTATGTCACACGGCCTCGCCAGATTTTAGCGATGCCTGTGCTCAACCAAACACTGGGCATCATCACCAACATTGGACGCTCCATCCCCTTTATAATTCTGATGGTAGCCATCATCCCTTTCACCCGGATGCTGGTGGGTACGTCTATCGGCATTAATGCCGCCTCTGTACCGCTGACTATTGCAGCCATCCCCTTCGTTGCACGCTTAATTGAAGGTGCGTTAAACGAAATATCGCCCGGGCTTATTGAGTCCGCACAATCCATGGGGGCCACACCATGGCAAATCATCTGCAAAGTGCTTATCCCCGAAGCACGAGGCGGTATTATCACAGGATTAACGATCACCCTGGTGACGCTTGTCAGCTACTCCGCCATGGCTGGCGCCGTTGGCGGTGGAGGATTGGGAGACCTCGGTATTCGCTATGGCTATAACCGCTTCAATCCAACCATTATGTTGATTACCGTTATTATTTTGGTCGTGATGGTGCAGGGTTTTCAAAGCCTGGGCGACTATCTGGTGCGCAAAACGGATCGCAAGTAACAATAGCAGAGCTCTTGCTCACTTATTACAAAAACGCATTAGACATCTTTTTTTTATTACCGCATCATTAAGAAAGCAACAAACAACGCCACAGGAGAAACGCTATGCAAAAACTCATTATCAGCAGTCTCACTGCCCTCGCGCTGGCCATTAACGTTGCCAACGCAGAAACGCGCACCATCAAAATGGGCACCGTGGCAGGGCCAGAAACAGAAGTAATGGAAGTGGCTGCCCGCATTGCTAAAGAAGAGTATGATCTGGAGGTCGAGATCATTGAGTTTACTGATTACGTTACGCCTAACGCAGCGCTGGCCGATGGCAGCCTGGATGCCAATGCCTACCAGCATGAGCCCTACCTACAGGCAATGGTAAATGATCGTGGCTACGATCTTGCCATTGCAGGATATACTTTCGTTTACCCGATCGGAGCTTACTCAGAAAAGTACGACAGTATTGACGACTTGCCCGATGGCGCACAGATTGCGCTGCCCAATGACCCTTCCAATGAAGGTCGCGCGCTGATTCTCATGCACAACCAGGGGCTGATCACACTGAATGATCCCAGTAACCTGGAAGCAACCCCTATCGATATTGCTGACAACCCGCGTAATTTCCGTTTCCGTGAAATTGAAGCCGCCCAGTTGCCACGCGTACTCCCCGATGTCGATATGGCGTTCATTAATAACACCTTTGCCCAGCCAGCTGGCTTAAGCCTGGACGACGCTCTAATTAAAGAGGGCCCTGAATCTCCCTACGTTAACCTGATTGCAGTACGTGGCGGCGATGAAGATCGCGAGGAGATCCGTCAACTGGTAGATGCCTACCAGCGCGATGAAGTGATTGAAAAAGCAGAAGAGTTGTTCAAAGGTGCTGCAGTACCGGGCTGGGTTGAGTAACCACCTCCGCGTTGCGCGCCTAAAACAGCCTCAGGCCAGCCATTAGGCTGGCCTGATCTTTTGGACCAACAAGGAATGAGTATGCCAGCTACGGTGGACTACGCGCTGCTTAACCGTCAACTTGAAGCCCTATTGGACACCCGGGATTGGCTTACCAATAGCGCTCAAACTTGTGCATTCATTCAGCATGCTCTTGATGAGCTAAACTGGGTAGGCTTCTACCTTCAGCGCCAACCCAATATCCTGAGCCTGGGCCCCTTTCAAGGCAAACCTGCTTGCCACCCCATTCCTTTTAGCAAAGGGATATGTGGTGCCGCCGCACGGCAACAGGCCACACAGCGTATTGATGACGTCCACGCTGTTGCCGACCACATTGCCTGCGATGCTCACTCGCGCTCCGAGCTTGTGGTGCCTATTGTAGTAGACAGCTATTTATGGGGAGTGCTCGACCTGGATAGCCCCGCCCACACCCGTTTCAGCCAAGAAGATCAGGCGGGTATTGAAACCCTGGTAGCCACCTTTATTCGCCAAACTGATTTACTACTGTTCTAACCCTGTCACTTCACAAGTAACCTTTTTCATGCTTCATAAACACAAGCGCTCCGTGCATTGCACGGAGCGCTTATTGGGAATTCCTGGTAGGACCAGGCGGATTTGAACCGCCGACCTCCACGATGTCAACGTGGCGCTCTAACCAACTGAGCTATGGTCCTAAAAAAAGCTGCATAAATATGGTAGGACCAGGCGGATTTGAACCGCCGACCTCCACGATGTCAACGTGGCGCTCTAACCAACTGAGCTATGGTCCTACTGTGCAACGGATGCGTATTCTACGTTTTCATAGCTGAATTGCAAGCTGTTTTTCAGTTCACCGCAAGCAATCCACCACCATAAAAGTGCGCTAAATAGGTTAAGGTCGATACTCACTTGATTAGGTGTGAGTTAGCAGGATATATGGCACAGCGGCCCCATGTGGGAAGAAATCCAATGAAACCCAATAACCTGGGATGAAACGGCGGGATTAAGGGAAACAAACTCAGCTAGTTACGCGAACCAGCCTAGTATAGCTCGCCGGAAAATCAGGCGCTAACTGTGCCAAAGACCCCACAAATAGAAAAACGCAGTTTCCTATCAGAAACGGCGTTTTTTGCGCATGAATTGGCACTGCTTCACAACCACCCCGCCGCCCATACAGCGCGCCCGATAATCTCCAGCTCGTGCAGTTGCGCCTGGGGCACCAGCACCTCACTATATTTCTTATTAGCGCTAATGAACGCCACACCCTTCTATACACCAGGTGTGCCTGTGGCTAGAAGCGCGGGAACGTGGGCGCCGCAGCCCTCAAGAGCTTAAAGCACTCAAGTCCTTTAACCGCCTGACCAGTGACCACCGGCTACCCAACGATGTATGGGTGGCCGATGGCCATAAGTTTGATGCCGAAGTCATTGACCCACGGATAGGCAAACCCTTCCGGCCCGAAATTACCACCTGCCTGGATTGGCGGACGCGCCGCATTAGCTTATCCAAACCTGAGCGCGTCATATCCATGGCGCGGTATAGCGGTGATTTTCAACCCAGTTGTCCAAATGACTGCTCTTAAGCAGCCTTTTTATTACGCTCGATTTCCTGCACTTTCCCTGGGTTAAGCGACACTGAGCCAGTGACCTCCCAGTTTCGGGTGCTTCCCGACCAGCGTTTCGGATATCGACGCTTAGCGCTTTCATAAACCGCTTTACGACGTTCAAGGCGTTTTCGATCAACACCACGATGCCGGTCAGCTGGCG